>NZ_MSFI01000031.1 GCF_001975785.1 Domibacillus epiphyticus
CGAATACCTGGCTTTTTTACTATATGGACTTTTTCAGTGCCCTCCGCAATGCACCGTCTCTTCTTTTTATTGTTCCCGCCAAGGTGCCAATTTTTTCTCAAAAATTTTTAATAATTCAGTCAATAAAACGGATAGCACCATCAATACGACGACATACGCTAAATATTCGGCCGTTTGGAACAGTTCTGAAGCATGTCTGATCGCATATCCGATTCCAATATTCCCAGCGAGCATTTCCGCGACCACTACAGCGATCAATGCCCGCCCTATTGCAAGTCGGATACCTGTAATGATAAATGGAATCGCTGAAGGAAAAATGACTTCCTTAAACATTTGCCGTTCACTTGCTCCGTATGAGCGTGCTGCTTTAATTAACGATAATTCCGTCATTTTCACTCCGGCCATCGTATTAATTAAAATTGGGAATATAGATAAAGCAAAAACCATCATGACTTTTGAAAGTGTTTCTAATCCAAACCATAATACAAACAACGGTGTTAGCGCAATCATTGGCGTCGTATAGAGCGCAGTAACGAATGGATCAAAAGCAAGTTCAAGTTTTTTCCAATACCCCATCATTAATCCTATAGGAATCCCGATGAGTGCCATGGCAAAGCCAAACCCCACCTCCATTCCACTAACCGCCAAGTGTGTGAATACTTCTCCGTTTACGAAAAAATTCTTTGCTTCTATAAAAATTCTGCTTGGCCAGCTGAACATAAACGGATCGATTAAGTTTAACCGTCCGCATGCCTCCCAAATAGTTAGAATGAGAACCAATGTGACTGACGGATAAGAAATACTTTGCGGGATCTTCCTTCCATTTTTTATAGTGGCAGAAGAAATTTTCATATTTCCAGATGCTTGTACTTTTTCCATTACGCTTCCCCTTTCCGGTATTGTCGTCTCACTTCTCCTTTAAGGTGATCCCATATCATTTGTTTATAATGCTGGTATTCTGGCAAAGCTTTCGTTTCCAATGTTCTTGGGTAAGGAATGTCAATTTTTACTTCTTCAACAATTTGTCCTGGCCGAACCGACATTAAGAAAATACGTGTTGATAAAAATACTGCTTCATCAATAGAGTGAGTAATAAAAATCACCGTCTTTTTCTCATGAAGCATAATCTTTAAAACTTCCTCCTGCATGATTTCACGAGTTTGTTCATCTATAGCAGAAAACGGTTCGTCCATGAGCAATACTTTTGGTTCAACGGCAAACCCACGCGCAATTCCCACACGCTGCTTCATTCCTCCAGAAAGTTGATGAGGATATTTTTGTTCAAACCCGTCCAATCCCACGAGCTTTATATAGTGCATCACCTTATCACGAATCTCTCTATCATGCTTTCCTGAAAGCCTCAATCCAAACGCGACATTTTGATAAACTGTTTGCCAAGGCATTAGAGCAAAATCTTGAAATACCATTGCTCGATCCCCATCCGGCCCATTAACTGGTGAACCATTTACATAAATACTCCCGGATGTCGGTTTAAGCAAACCGTCCAGCGTATGAAGCAATGTACTTTTTCCACAGCCGCTAGGACCGATAATCGAAATAAATTCTCCTTCATGAATCTCTCCAGAAACATCTTTCAATGCATGAACTTGATTCGGCTGCCCTTCGTTATAAATGACATTGAGCGAATCAAATTGTAGAATTGGGGTTTTCGTTTTTACAATTGTTTCAGTCATTGAACTCACCTCTCTCAGATTTAAGGGTCAAGCAGTTTCTTAATTGGAAGCTGTCAAATTCTCAATTAATTGATCTGTTGTCACATCACCTTTTAGCATGCCTGTTTCTTTCGTAGTATCGATTGCCCACTGTACACCGTCTATGTTGATTTCTCCCTTATCGGCCAATGATGGCAAGACAAAGTCAAAAGATACTTCAGCATCTGCTTGTTCCATTTGCAGTTCTTCCATAATCAGTTGAACCATTTCATCACGATTTTCCGGTTTTTTAGCGTATTCTGTGGCTTCAGCTATCGCCTTCATAAATCCTTTTGCGGCTTCAGGCTGGCTTTTCAAAAATTCACCATTCGCCATCAGCATATTATGGTTATAGGTTTTTAACTCATCGCGCATTAAGGCTAATTTTTTCATGCCAGATGCATCTGCTTTTAAATCAGTCGGCTGACTTAATATCGTTAGCTTAGCCTGACCCGTAAGTAATGACTGTAAACGAGTAGAATTTTCTCCTGCTTCAATAATGCGAACGTCCTTATCAGGTTCTAAACCATTATTTTTTAACCACCAGCGTAATTGAATATCCGTTCCATTTCCGGTTCTATTGGTCGCGACCACTTCCCCTTTTAAATCCTCTGGTTTTTTAATATCCTGTGTACTATATATACTGTACATTGATTGGTAATCCAGCGTACCAATCATCTTTACATCTGCACCTTGCGCCACCCCTGTGATGACAGATTCAGGCAAACTCGAGATGATTTGAAAATCATTCGTCTGTAAGCCCCGCAGTGCGGTTACGCCTCCTTGAACTTTGGAAAATGAAACATCCAGATTTTGTTTCTGAAAAAGTCCCTTTTTATCAGCTACAAATAACGGAAGATAGCTAGCGTTTGATGATGGAAGGCCCATTTTAATGGCCGTCATCCCTTTACTCTCTCCGGAAGCTTCTTTCACTTCATTTTCTGGCTTCGCGTTATTCGCTCCGCTGCAACCGCTTATCAATAATAAAAAGAGAAGAAAAAAAGCAGCTGCACTTGAAATAATTCTTTTCTTTAAATGATTCTTCATAAACCTATCCCCTCCCGATCCTCTTTTCTTTATGATTCAAATTACTTATTAAAAAGACACTTACATTCCAGAGATTAAGTAACCGCTTACAGTTTTGCATGACTTTCAATCTTGATTCTTTTACGACTGCGTAATTCAAAAATTTTCATTATTGCATTTTAATGTATCACAATTAGTTGAAATGAGAAGAACTGTATTCCTTTATAAGCAATACTAAAAAAAACAAGACAGAAATGAGTCATAAGTTACATCTGCACTGAATTAAATTTCGTTAAAAAAGAATATTTTAATGAAACTTTTTAATCATATTGCCGCTCCCCCTTTGTAATAGAATGATCAAATTTGTTTTTTTATTTTCTCACATACAATGGGGATAAAAATATCCCCGTTCTTTCATGCAGAACGATAATATAAGTTTTCATTAAACAGGAAAATAAACTCAAAAAAGCCTGCAGACAAAATTGTCTACAGGAAGAATGAAGAGGCCACTTAAATTAATACCCCATTCCTAACCGCTCTGTAATTAATCGGCTGCAATTTCTCATCTCTCTTACATATTGCTGTACCTGGTCAGGTTTAAAATGAAACTTCGAACCCGTTACACTAATTGCTGCGATCATTTTTCCTAAATCATTATGTACCGGTACAGCGGCAGAAGAAATCCCTTCTCTAAGTTCTTCTCTTGTAATGGCATATCCTTTTTGCTGGATTTCAAGTATTTGATTTTTTAATTGGAGTGGAGAGGTAATGGTTTTGTCTGTATATGCAGGTAAGCTGCCTTCCAAAACCCGATTAATTTCTTGTTCATTTTGATTTGCTAACAGCATTTTCCCTATTGCCGTACAATGACTTGGCGCCCTGTCACCAATTTTTGAAACGGTTCCATTGTCATCATCATGAACTCGCTTACACAAATACACAATTCCGCCATTATCATAAACAGCAAGCCTTGCCACTTTCCGAAGTGTAGATGAAAGCTTTTCTAATATAGGAAGGGCTACACGTCTTAGTTCCATTGAATGGTATACGGTAAATCCTAACTCAAATGCTGCAATGCCTAAATGATATTTTTGTGTCTCCTTATTTTGCTCAACTAAATTAGACTCGTTCAATGTTTTCATGAGGCGGTAAACCGTACTTTTTGCCAAGCCCAAACGAACACTCAGCTCGCTGATCCCTAATTCAGGCTCTGATAACGAGAATGTTTGTAAAATGCGAATTGCATTATGAACGGAAGACAAGACCTCAACTTTCTGTGACATAAAACCCCCCC
The DNA here is from genome assembly GCF_001975785.1 of Domibacillus epiphyticus. GTDB lineage: Bacteria > Bacillota > Bacilli > Bacillales > Domibacillaceae > Domibacillus > Domibacillus epiphyticus. Next base: position 4,033 of record NZ_MSFI01000031.1, read on the forward strand.
TGTAAAATTAAAATTTTTATTTCTGAAATATAATTCAGATTATACTAATAATTCAAATTTAACAGAAAAAAATAATTGATTCAATATAGCGCTGGGTTCATTTCGCAAAAACAAAGATCAGCTCATTATTTGATACGTCATTTCATATAAAAGAACATGCAGGTTGTATAGCGTACACGTCTATTTACAATGAACCTATAAATAAATTTTCAGGAGGTGTGCAGCATGAAGAAGTTTACATGGGTAGACCAAGAAACTTGTATTGCTTGCGGTGCTTGCGGTGCAGCCGCTCCAGACATTTTCGATTATACTGATGAAGGCGTGGCATTTGTTTTGTTGGATAGCAATGAAGGCTCTGCGGAAATTCCGGAAGATTTATTGGAAGATTTAGATGAAGCATTTGAAGGATGTCCAACAGAATCGATAAAAATTGCCGATCAGCTTTTCACAGAAAAGATGAAAATATGGTAAACCCATCATAGACCTAACTGACATACAAAACGAAAGGACCATCACAACCAAATGTGGTTATTGGTCCTTTCGTTTTTTAATGAATCTCGTTTGTTTTTTTCGGGGTACTATCGTTTATTTCTTTTTCTAAAGCGGGCAGCTCCTCTGAATGCTGCCCTTGACTTCCTGTCGCGTGTACCGATTCCGCTTCCATCTTTCTCATACGGGTAAAATATGCTCCCAAGAGGAGAACGATTCCACTTGACCAGAAAATAGCCGAGACACCTGCAGCCCTTCCCACGGCACCAAAGAAAAAGGGGGAAACAAATTGAGAAAAACGATTAAAGGTGAGCCGCATTCCCAATACTTCACCCTGCTTGTCCAAAGGGCTTACGTTCATCGCATAGGTGAGACTAAGCGGCTGGCCGAGCCCTAGACCGATACCCAAAAATAAAGCGATTATGCCAAAAACTATGGGTATCGAGGTTAATTGAATACAGATAAAAGAAATTCCACTGATCACTAAAGTCGCGGTTAAAATCTCACCCCTTCCAAACATTTGAACAAGACGAAACTGAATGATCCTAACGACAATAGAGGAAGCCGCCACCAGAGATAAAACAAGTCCAATATCGCTCGCATTCATGCCTGCCTGCGTGCCTAAAATAGGGAAATATGCGACAAATAAGTCTTTTGAGTATAAAACTAGCCCACTGATGATAAGCGCCTTGCGAAGATTCGAGTGTTTTAACATATTCCATGAAGATGATGTATCCATCCTTTTTTTCATCTGTGAAGCAGCTGCACTTTTCCAAAAATCTTTTGGTACTATCATACAGCTGAGCAATGGAAATAAGACACAGATTGCGGCCATCGCAAAAGTAAAGCGAAAACCCATATATTCGTAGCCAAACCCGCTTGCCATGGGGCCAATCAATTCTCCTATTGACCCGGTAAGGCTAAACATCGTAATTAAATTGTCCCGGTTCCCCGGTAAGTTTCCGACCGTTTTTTGCAAGGAAACAAGGACACAAATTTGACAAAACCCCATTAATAATTGAGAAAAAAAGAGTGTCCAAACAAAAGGGAACAGCATTGGACCTACAATAGACACCAGCATGCCTATACTTCCAAGAAGACACATATGTCTAGCCCCATAAACATCAAGCCATTTTCCAGCCTTTACCGCTAAAAGCATTGGGAAAAATGCATAAGCAGATACTAAAAAACCAATCGTCGCTACTGATGCTCCTTGAGAATCAGCAAATAAAGAGACGATTGGCCGTGTACCCTGTACAGCGATTGAATACAGTGTTTGAATGACTAAAAAGTAAGTAAGAACCACTTAAACTCCTTCCTCCTAAATGAACAAGGATAAAAGATTACAAGCTTCAATACCAACTGTATTGAAGCCCGTTACTTTCATTTATTATTTTTATCGTAAAAAACACTATTTGGATACTCTGCGCAAAGATGGATCGGCAGCAACTTGATGAGACAAATATATTTCTTTTCGCTCCCTTGCTGATTCAAGGACAGCCTGGCATACTTCTAAATTTGCTTTTCCCCATCTTCCATCATGTACAGGAGGCTTGCCAAGAACAACGGCATCATAAAGTTCAGCTATCATGACATCTCGACCCGTCACATTTGGAAGCTGAATTTCATATTTTTCATCTTCACCATAAACAAATAATCCATTGGGCGATTGACGAATATCTCCACGCTCACAGCTCACAACCGTCAAGCCAAAAAATGGCTGATGATGTTTTTCTTCAAAGTAGTTTTTTGATTGATTTCCACCATACCCTTTTTGACTTTTTAATGTCCTTTCCTCATCACTGTTTTTTAATTTCTGAATTGCTTTTCTTGAAGCCGCGTATCCTTTTGGTTTTATGGAAGGACCTCCTTCGCCGATCCCAAACGTAAGCTCAGTAGTAAGAAAATGATCGTAACCATTGTATACAGCTGTCGCTGCAGTCCCGTCTTCAAACTCCAAAAAAGCTGCATGTGCTCCTTCCGTCGGGCGCAATTCATCCCACCGGCCTGTCATGGCTCGAACACTTCTGAGCATGCCGCCGCCAATATACCGAATAATATCAAACTGATGGGAGCCTTGACGATACGTGACTCCACCGCCCAATAAAGTGTCAAGTTCTTCCGGCGTTCTTGGGCGATACATCCAATCATTAAAATACCAGTTGTTGATCATGCGTACTTTTCCGAGCGTTTCTTCCTCAATCATTTCTCTCATTTTTCGAATAGGAGGTTCAAAACTAAACGAATGGCCAACAATCAAATGTATCCCCGCACGTTCAGCAGCGTGAATTAGCAAGTCTGCTTCCTCAACTGACACCGCTAATGGTTTTTCAACAATGATATGTTTCTTAAAATGAGTGGCAATTTGCACATGCTCAACATGTAATTCGGTGGGGCTGGCAATGTAAACAGCATCTACCTGTTCACTCCGGCATAAGTCTTCTACACTCAAATGGTAGTCTGCATTATAATCATGTGCAAACTTCTCCAGCCTCTCTTTATTTCTTCCACTTGCAGCTGTCACGATTACATTCTCATGTTTAGCGATGCTTGGCAGCAACGCACTCCCCGCGTTGCCAAGACCGATAATCCCTATTCTCAATTGAAGAGAATTATAATTCATCATTTCACTCCTTATTCAACAGGTTTTATTTTTATTTATTTCATGATACGGAATGCATTTCATTTTTGTTTTAAGAAATTATAGCACCTTTGCTTTTTATTTTCAATATCATTATTTAAATATTCTGAATAAAATGAAAGCACACAAGCCAAAGTAGCGTTTAGTGTGCTTGCTTTACAAAAATTATTTTACAACCTTTTCAGCATAGGGTAGTGACTGTTAACGTCGCTGTTTCCCATCGCTTCCGATATTTTATATGCCGTAAACATGACTGAATGGATAATAAAAGGCCGTCTCTCTTCTGATAAACGATGGATCGGTCCAGCTGCTGTCACACCGCCTATTAACTTCCCAATATGATTAAAGATAGGGGAGGCAATGGCAAATGAGCCTTTTAGACGATCATCAATAGCAAGGACATACCCTTGGCTGCGGATGACATCAAGCTCTTTTTCCAAAACCCCGATCTCCACCGGCAGCTGATGAAGCTTGTTCGCATCTTCTAAAATTCGACAACGTTCAGTTTCTTCCAAATGAGCAAGAAGAATTTTCCCCGAAGCGCCTACCCATAAAGCATTACGCTGCCCTACTTTCACAATATTACGAATTTGTTCGGAACTTTCTACCATTTCAATACAAACTCTTTGCCCTGATTCGATAATATTAAGATCAACTGTTTCTGATAATTCGTCACACAGCTTTTTCATAAATGGCAAGGCAGTATCTCTAAGTGACATATTTCCCGCCACCACTGCTCCTAAATTAAATAATTTGAATCCAAGACTGTACTTTTGCGTTACATCATCCTGCTTAATGTACCCGCATCGTGCCAGTGTTGCCAATAGACGATAAATCGTACTTTTTGAAAGATTCGTTTGGGCTGCCAATTCCCCTAATGTCTGTTGAGGCTTTTCTAAAGTAAAGCACTCCATAATCCTTAACGCTCTTTCCACTGATTGTACTGTTTGCGTTGAATCTTTCATCAATGCCCCCTGATCTTAGCCCTTATCCTTCATTTCCAATACATCTTGGAATATGTTTTCAATTTCTGCATTTGGATATTTAATATCAGACTTTTTGTTACATTGTATCTTACCATGTGTAAACGCTTTTTCAAAGTCCTCTTCACTCCTGACTGCCATTAAAAAATGATCCCGATAGAAAACGAGATCAATTGGTTTCCTTCAAAATTAGTTTTTTAAATCAATTAGCCTCCCGCTTTCATTACAGAAAATAGTAGATTTCAAACCCTACAACAAACGTTAAGTAAATAAATAACGTCACTCCAGCAGAGTATAAAACGGTCATCTTCCAGCTTTCCCCTGAAATCCATTTTAAATAAAGGAACATAGAAATGAGAATTCCCCAAATCATGCTTGTGACATAGACCAGAGAGATAAACAAGATCATCCAGCCGATAAATAGGTACCTCTTTTTAACGATCTCTTTTTCCTCTCTTTCATCTTCTACACGAGCTACCGTATCATTTTGTAAAATCTGTTCTTTTTTCTCTTTCTTCTTTAATCTTTCCTTAATTCCCGGAAACAAATCATATACCATTTGCCAACCAGAAAATAAGACTAAACAAATACTCATAATTTTTGGAATTAGAGCGATATCATTTCTCAATTCAAGCGTAGCGCTAAATATGAGAAGGCCAAATAGAAAAATCGCTATGGAGAATACATTCTTCTCATTTATTCGAGTCATGCTGCTAACTCCCCTTTAATCTGATTTTTCTTTTTTATTTTTTTAATAAAATGCCAAACAAGAGACGTTATGGTCAATATCACTAATGTAAGCGCAATTGGTCTAGTGACAAACCCCTCCGGACCAAATGTAGCCATCGTTTGATGGTAGGAAGACTCCATCAATTTGCCAAGTACCAATGCGATTATTAAGGCTATTCTTGAATAACCGTATTTCACCATATAGTAGCCAATTAATCCAAACAGTAACGCAACCATTATATCTCCAAACTTTCCGTCCGTCCCATATGCTCCAACCAAAGAAACGGTAATAATAGCAGGAGCCATGATTGAGCCACGGATTTTGGTGACAAAAACAAGTTTAGGTCCTAACAGTAACCCAATCAGCATGGCAACAATTTTCCCTACAATAGCTGCTGCAATTAAAAAGTAGGTAATATCCAAATTATTTGTGAGCATGTCGGGTCCAGGTGTCAGACCGTGAATCATGAGCCCGCCGATCAACACGGCCATCGAGGCTCCGCCAGGAATACCAAATGCCAATGTTGGCAAAAGGTTGCCGCCTTCTTTTGAATCATTAGCCGCTTCTACAGCGATTACCCCTTCAATAGCCCCTTTTCCAAACTTTTCTTTATCCTTAGCCATTTGCACAGCTGTTCCGTAAGCCATAAAACTGGCTACAGTACCTCCAACACCTGGGATCATACCCAAATATATACCAATAAAACAGGAACGTAAAAAAAGCCAAAAATTTTGAAAAACGGATTTTATCCCCAGCCATGTTCCTCCCTTTTTTACTTGAACATCATGTGCAATAGCTGTATTTTGTGTAAACAAAGAAAATGCTTCCGTAATCCCAAACATACCGATGATCACAGCAAGAAGCGGAATTCCGTCCCATAGATAATCCATTCCAAATGTAAAACGGTCTGATCCCATAATCGGGTCCGTTCCAATATAAGCAAACATTAATCCTATTAAACCCGATATTAAACCTTTAAACAAGCTTCCTGTGGTAACAACTGCGATAATGGTTAGACCAAAAATCGCTAACATGAAAAATTCAGGATAAGAAAAAGCAAGGATTAGCTTTCTCGCAACGGGGATCATTAAATCCAACACGATTAAACCAATTAATCCGCCAAGTGCGGAAGCGACCATCGCTGCTGCAATGGCCATTCCCGCCTTCCCTTTTTTCGCCAGCGGAAAGCCGTCAAAAGCCGTTGCAGCGTTTGAAGCATCTCCGGGAGTATTAATTAGAATCGACGTTAGTGAACCGCCAAAATTACTTGCTCCGTAAGCGGAGATGAGTAGCACGATTGCTTGTTCAGGCGTTAAATTAAATGTAAGAGGGATCAGCAGCGCCATTGCTATACTCCCTCCAAGACCCGGCAATATCCCAATAATCAACCCATACAAAACTCCCGCAACCAAGAATAGCATCATATCAATTTGCAGCACGTTCTCTACTTGTGATAGAAACCCCATTAATCCACCTCCAGTAGATGGTTCATATTTTCTTTATTCCCCTTTGTCGAAAAGATTTTTTACAATATCGGTATACTGAGAGTAATCATTCAATAACTTTTCTACCCGTTCTTCTGTCTCTTTTGCATTTAAATAGGAAGGTGTTCGATCCATTTTATCAAGGACTTTATGAAACTCTGGGTCGTCCATCGCCTTTTGGATCGCTTCTTCTAACGTGGCACTGACATCCTTTGGCAACCCTGGAGGTGCACCGATCATTTTATACGTATCAAAGATTTGGTCGAATTCAGGATGACCTAATTCGGATGGAATGGGTACATCAGGGTACTTCGGATTTCTCTCTGTTCCGAACCAAATCGCCGGTTTTAAATCTCCTGACTCTATATATTTCTGTTGGCTTTCATAGGAACCAAATAAAATATCAGCATCACCTCTAATAACTGACAAAACCGCTTCACTTGTCGCTTCATGATTCAATGGCTCCCATTTTACCCCCATCTCTGTCAAGCTAATAGCACCCACTATCGAGTCATTAGAAGCGAGTCCTCTTGTCGAAACGATATATTTTGGCTTCTCCTGTTTCAACATATTTTCTGCTGTATTCGTGCCTTTTGCCTGTACCGAGCCTACATTGTTATCAACTGCAACTGTTCCTAGCCATGAAACCTTTTTCAAATCAAATGAATCCGGCCGTGCAAGCTGAGTAGGAGCAAGCCCGTTCACATCATAGAGTCCAATTGTATATCCATCCGGCTTAGCCTTTTGAATATGGCTCGTGGCAATGACGCCCCCCGCACCCGGCATGTTTCTTACTGTCACATTCACCTTATTCGGCAAATGTTTTTCAATAAATGGAGCGATCGCCTGAGCCCATTCATTAAACCCTCCACCCGGCTTATATCCAACAACTAGTTCAATATTTCTCTCGGGATATGTGCTGGCAGAGTCTACTTTATCTGGTGTACTTTGCGATGAGCATCCGGCAGCTGTTAATCCAAAAGTAAAAACCAGCAACACGTTTAATAAAATTTTTGTTGTTTTTCGCATGCGCTTTCCTCCTTGAGTTCTTAATAGTGCCTCAAAAACCTAGACGATGATCACAAAATATATCCATCTATCAAACGATGACTTTTTTCCATTTCACTCCGTACTAGTAAGCGGACAGACTGCTGCACAAACTTCAACTCATTTTAAGGAAACCGCTTTCAAAAATTGCAACTACTTTTTTGCTTTTCTAAATTGATTCAACTACATTCCTCTCCTTCTTCAAGTTCCATCGCCGTAATATTTTTCATTTCAGTCAACTCCCAGCGGAATCCGCAAGAGTGACACCAGCAAAAATAAACGGATTGTTCCGAACTCCAATATTCCACTATAAAACTGCGTGGATCAATCATCGAATGGCCGCACCGATTGCAGAAATGAACAGGAGAAGCCCAGGAAGCTCCTCCCTCACCATTACGAATGAGAGAGGAATCAACCGCAAAATTGCCATTGATTTGCCTGTTGTCGGTCATGTTATTTAACCCCCACTTTACCAAACAGATCCACGACATCATCGATAATAGGAGAGAATCGCGTCTGAAATCTTTTGAACACGCTTTCAAATCCATCGCTGAAATGGTGCTTTTTCCGCTCTAAAGGCAGAACAATGAACTGGTTATCCTTTTCATTCCGTATCGTGCCAATAGGGTCTTCCCCGCGCTCTACTTTTTCTATTTCTTTTTTTAGCATTTGCCGGTAATAAATGATCCCCTTATCCGTTGTACCAAGACGTTCATCCATTCGATCCGCAATGGAACCCTGTGTAAGCCAGCACATAATATCCTGTCCATCAATATAATCCGTAATAAATTCTCCGGTCTCATCTCGATAAGGCACGTTATATAAAGGGATTTCTTTCAAGTGGTCCGGTATTGCCACCTCAGGACCTGGAGCATATGCCATGTACCATACATGCCATGTTGTTTCATCATCAATTGGGACTCTAATTTGGAACTGATAGGACCCTAATCCACCACTGCCGACGGCAAGCATAAATGGAAAGACAACAGGATGTCCAATGCGCCAATCATCACTATCTTCAGATTGACCTTCCAGGAGCCGGCGTTTCACAATGCCATACTCAAACGAATCAAACGCAATCTTGTTATGTTTTCTCTGAAATGCGACCTCTTGTGTTTCTCCTTTTAAACCTGTTACGTACGCGTGATAATGACCGTGCAGCCATTCCGTATGAATAGGATCTAATGAGTTCTCCATAATTTGCAGCCAATTGCAGGGAAGAACCGCATTTCCAATCATTCGAACGGCATTGCCGACGACAAATCCGTCAAAACGGGGCAGTAAAGGTGCGGGATCCGGTCCCATATAGGCAAATATAAGTCCGCCCATTTCTTGAACAGGATATGCCTTTGTTTTAATTCGGTTTTTAAATGTACTTGTCTCTGGCTCATTTGGCTGTTCTGTACATTGTCCATGCTGATTGAAACACCAGCCATGATATTGGCAGCGCAACCCATCTTTTTCCGGCATTCCGTATACAAGTGACACTTTACGGTGCGGACATTTCTCATTTATTAATCCAAGATTACCGGAAAGATCCCGGTACAGAACCAAATCCTCACAAAGAATTCTCACCTTCTTTGTTGCTTTCTTTTCAAGTTCACTTGTTGCAGCGACCGGAATCCAATACCGGCGTAAAAGATTCCCCATTGGCGTTCCTGGTCCTACACTTGTTAACAGTTTATTTTGCTCCTGGCTCATCATATTGATTTCCCCCTCCTCAAATTAAAGCTCAGAATGATATTTAGAAAAACCATGTATCGTTATTGAAGCAACTCTTCTTGCAGATCACCTTCTATTCCGATTAGAGCACCTTCCTTCAATGCTTTTTCTTCGTGATAGGTCCAAACTTTTTGTATAATGCTCGGCTGCCAGGCCGTATCTCTTGTCCGCACCAAATTTTCTCCGTTAAGCACCCTGATATCATGTCTCAAGAGCATGGCATCGTACTGTTTTTTTGCATTTTCTTCGAGAAAAATTGATTTTGCAAAAGCAGCTTTTACACTTTCGCCTACGGTAACGGTTCCATGATGCCTCAGCTGTATCGTTACTTCATCCCCAAGTAATTCAGCTAATTCTGCGCCCATTTCTGCTGTATTCACTAAGCTGGATTTTTCATAAACAGGTACGTTTTTAACAAACGAACCGATACCAAATACCGGCTTCATTGCAACGTCTGCAATTCCAAGTACGGTTTGATAATGTGGATGGTTATGAATAACACATAAAACTTCACTGCGCCTTTTAAAAATTTCTGTATGGATATGGTACTCACTAGGAGGCTCTGAATCCCCCTCCAAAAGCCTGCCATCCATATCGCACATCACGATGTCAGCTGCGGTTACCGATGCTCTGCTCGCCTTTCGTGAATTAATGAAAAATTGGTCTGTCCCCGCTATCCGATAACTGACATGCCCGTTCATATCAAGAAGACCTATTTTTTCTAACATTCGTACCGCTTTAGCAACGTCAAGTTTCACTACATTTTTATCCACTATGCCCATGAGAGCCCCCTTCTTCTTTTAATGAATCTCTTTGTTTCACGATACGGAATGCATACCGTATTGTGGAGTTAATTATACTATCGTATAAAAAGGAATTCAATACTGAAAATAAAATATTTTCAGAATAAATAGTTTTTTATGATGATGAAAATTCACTTCGTTGTTTTTCTCCATTTATCACTAAAAAGCACCCTTTTTCACCGATATAGTTTTTCACTATTGCGATAAGGGTGCTTTTCTTGTCTTTCATACTTCATTTTCTATGCTTTAACGGTCTATCTAATTTTACAACCATGGTGATACCGTGACTAAAAGCGGAGATGGTTCTCCCTCTCCCCCTGCCGTCTTTAGTGCCTGATCGACTTGCTGGAGTCCATAATTGTGTGAATGCATCTTATGAAGTGGAAATTTCTGAGATGAAATAAAATCAGCCGCCATTTTCACCGATTGATAACTATGTCCGCGAACTCCTTTTATCGTCAATGTTTTCTGGATGATTAAATCACTATTAAATTGAGGAATATCCTGATATTTATAAGCGCCAAGGATCACCATACCGCCTTTTTTGGCAATTTCCAAAGATGAGGTAATGGGAGCTGTCCCCCCCGATGTAACATCCAATACAATATCAGCCATTTTACCATTCGTGATTTCATGAATACGTGAAACAAGATCCTCAGTTTGAATATTGATAATATGGTCAGCACCCAGTTCACGGGCTAACTCCAGACGCCGAAGACTTGTCGTCCGGCCAGTGACAATGACTTCTGCACCCGCTGCCTTTGCAGCCAGTGCGCATGCCAATCCTTGCTGGCCTGGACCTTGGATCACCACGATTTTTCCGGGCCTCGCATTTCCTTCAATTATCATCCATTCAAATCCATTAGCTAATGGAAGTGTTAAGGCAGCTTCCACCGCTGGAACATGATCAGCCATTCGATGCACGACTGAATTCGGATGTAGATATAAATATTGGCTGAAACCTCCCCATAATGACGGTTTTAATGAATCGGGGGTTGCTCCATAGCGAATTCCACCCACTCTGGGGTCGGTGTATAAACATGCACGATAATTACCCGTTCGACAATGTTCACATTGGCCACATGGAATATATTCCTCTAAAACAACTCGATCTCCCTCTCGGACATTCCATTTGATTGCAGCAGCTTCACCTATTTTCTCAATATGACCAACAATGTGATGACCGAGAATCCGAGACTCTTGGCGTTTCTGATAATAAGAGACATCTGTTCCACAGACGCCCACTATTTCAACCCGTAAAATACCTTCTTCAGAGGATACATTCGGCATTTCAAATTCTTGAAGCTCTGTTTGCTTTTCACCTACCGCCACAGCCGACAATACTTTATGTTCCAACTTGACTCCTCCTCATACAGTTCATTTCTTTTAGATGAGCGTGTACTCTTCCAATGTTGAAGCCGCAAACAAATCTTCTATTCTTAATTTGTTTTTGATCATTCCCTGCTCGTAAGAATAGGTAACCGCAGCTTCTAATGTTTTCCGATTCTTCTCCAATCCGTATGGCCAGAAGTCATCTCCCATTAGTTTTTTCGTATTTTCCAATTCAGAAACGAACCATGGTAATGTTACTTTCAATGCCGCTGTCTGATTAAAACCTTCATATACTTTTTGCTTAGCTTCTACGAAAGCCTGATATAAATTGGCTGCTGCCCATGGATGCTCTTCTAAAATTTCATCTTTAATTGCTACAACATGCATAATTGGAAAAATGCCCGTCCGCTCATAATAATCCTTTTCAACAGATACATAGTCAGGAAACAGCCGCTGTACGTTGGTCGATCCATTTAAAAAGCAGGAAGGCGCCCGCGGAGCAATTAACGCATCAATTTCTCCATATTCAAGCATTTGATTTAATGTCTGGTCATTTTGAATTGGCTGAATATTTATTTCAGGCGGCAGAGAAAGCTTGATTTTCTCCACTCGTCCAGGCTCTTCTTGCCCACCAGTTAACCAATTCATTTCTTTCGGATGAACACCATAATCATGATGCAAAATTCCACGAATCCATAAACATGCAGTCAATTGGTATTCTGGGATGCCGACACGTTTCCCCCGCAAGTCAGCTGCTTCTTTTATGCCGGAATTTTTATTAATATATATACCGGAATGGCGAAAAAAGCGCGACATGAATACAGGAATTGCCGTGAAGTTTGGATATCCCCGGTCTTTTGCAATCAGGTAGGAAGAAAGTGATAATTCCGAGATATCAAACTCTTGGTAGCGCATCATTCTCCAGAATGTCTCTTCAACAGGCATGTTCAACCAGTTAAGATCAATTCCTTCCGCTTGGACAGTACCATTCGTTAATGATTGAATACGATCATAATCCCAACACCCAAAACTTAAATTTAGTTTTTTCATTTTTCCACCCTTCCCTTTATCTCGTTGTAAGGAGATAATTTATTTCATTATTATGGATTAATTTTTTTTTGATTTAAACGACCGGTTCTCTTATATGGCACATGTTCGTTTAATTTTAAATATTATTTCGATCTACTCATTTATATCTTTATACTTCTTTCTCGAAGGCAGATTTGCATAATAAGATAGCGAGATTACAATCAAACAAAGGTTTACACTCGCCAGATCATACAAGTGCAGCAAAAACAAAAATAGGATATGTATATGTAAGGATAAACAGTGGTGCGTTAAATGTAATAACCAGAGCAGGAAGTAGTAATTGTATTACCAATTACCGCTTATTCACAATCATCTATGAGGATTGTTCATCTTGAAAAAGATTATATTTGTTATGTTTTTGCGGTTATAATGCTGGTCATTACATCGTGCAATTCTGAAGAAACGGCACCTGTAATAGATTAAACAGCTGAGGAAGAAGCTGCAGAGGAAATGTTGAACCTGTTCTAGACAAAGAAAAAGAGGCAGCTTCCGATTATCAGTCCATTACTGACGATCAGCTGGATTTAAGTGAACAATCGCAAAATTTTATCACAACGAATCAAGATATTTTTCCCGCTAACGACAAAAAGCCCGTTTTCACCTACTTCGAAACGGGCTTTTTATTTATACGGCTATCCTTTATGGACTTTCAACATACTCATTCCATAGAATTTATTTTTTCAATTATAAATTAGGTGAACGGGCTATACCCAACAAGAGAAGTTACATATTCTATAGCTAACCGGATACTTTTTTATAAAGGTTTTAAGAAAGGATGGATATTTCCTATGATGAATAGACCAGACGGGCGCGTCAAAATTAACCTTAACGATGAATCGAGACTCTGGATTAATCCTAATTACGGGAAGGATCGAACAAATACTTTGATTGCCGATAAGTCGAAAAGTAGACTTCAACCGGATGAAGACATAAAAAACAATGCTGAAGAGAAAAAGGAAAGAAAGCGTCACGAACTTAGAAATCGAAATAAACGTCATTTCCACCTATGGTAAACTTTTTGTACTGATTCCTTGAGTTACTACGTAATCAAGGAGTTTTTTTGTTGTAGACAGATTTACAGATATAGTACAATCAACTTCTTGATCATTCTTTGTGAGAAAACCCCTTGAATCAAGGGGGAATAGTCTTTACAGGACGAGTTCCATTATTGAGCATTGGCCAGATTACTTTACATTTTAACTATTAGGTCATTTTATAAAATACATTCTTCCGAAATTATGAATAAAAACTTGACTGGATATGTTAAAACTAGAAAGCAGGATTAATTGTTTGCTAAAAACTCTATTTTCTTCCATGGATTTTCCCTAACCTTAATGTAATAGTCTCCAGATATCGGGAATTTAAAAAACTTAATTCCTACTAATTTTAATGGAGTCCAAACTTCCTTCATCTGATACAATGGCATATAATCTCCCTCTCTTTATAAATATTTTGGATGCTTTTTCGATTGGATAGTCTATACATTTAAAATAACACCCAACGTTGTGCACTACCGTGTTAAAAGGCAATGCTATTACTCATAATTCGAAGAATACACCTTTATTATAAATCATTACTCTCCATTTTTATGCAAGTTTTCATCGACAAATAATTTAGTGATGAACCGTGTATTTAAGATATATTTCGACAATGATTGGTTTTACCGCGGATGATAGCGCCCACAAATGCTGACTATTTAAAAAAGTGACCCGCAAGCATTTATTTAGCTCACGGATCACCCGGCATCCGATCAGATAGTTCACGGAACCACTTTTCATCATTGGCTACAATCGCCATATCGATCATTGTTTCCCAATCCTCTTTTGCAAGCGTTAGTCCAATTGGAACAACACTTCTAGTTTCAAATACACCAAGTACCGGCGTGATTCGAGTGATCCTTCTTTTAAAATAAGTCGATACCTGAACGATGTATACTTCATTACGTAATCGAGAAAAATCTCTTATAAATCCAATAATACGATCTGAGCCATTCGCCACAAGTACCCAGTCCCCTGCTTTGAGCATCGTGTTTCCTCCTATACTTCAGTTAATATACCCCCCTCAAATCTGAACACTGTTATTAACAGTAAATGCTCACGGGTAACCTTGTGCGACTGCTTGAGCGGATACAGAGGCTTAATAAATTAAAAATTACTCTGTCCATCTTATCAATAAGTACATAACTGCTCATTTTCAACTAATAATATTTGAATTTAACATATAAAGAATTTTGTTCAATATTTTTCTTTTTACCCACATATCACTGGCGCTTTCATTAAAAAAACCTGCACATGGCGGCAGGTTTTTAGCAAATATTTTGTCAAGCAGCAGCTTATCCTTGTAGTTTTTTCAGTTTATAATGTAACTTCTCTTCTTCTCAAATACTGTTCTAATTTTCTTTTTACACGCTGAATGGCATTATCAATTGACTTTACATGCGTGTTTAATTCTTTTGAAATTTCGATATAGGACCTGCCTTCCACGTATAAAGCCCATACCCTTTTTTCTAAATCGCTGAGAAGCTCGGTCATTTTCATTTCAATATCCAGTGATTCTTCCCTGGTAATGATTAATATTGCAGGATCCATTACGTTGGCTCCTGGTATGACGTCCATCAAAGTTTGGTCTGATCCATCATCATAAATAGGCTTGTCCAGTGAAATGTAAGAATTAAGAGGAGTGTGTTTTTGCCGTGTTGCCGTTTTGATCGCTGTTATGATCTGTCTTGTGATACAAAGTTCCGCAAAAGCGATAAAAGAAATCAGCTTTTCTTCTCGGAAATCACGAATGGCTTTATAAAGACCAATCATCCCTTCTTGCACAATATCTTCTTTATCTCCGCCAATTAAGAAATATCTACTTGCCTTTGCACGTACAAAATTCCGGTACTTGTTAATTAAAAATTCCGATGACTCCCTGTCTCCATTGTGAACTAATTCTACTAAATCCTCATCTTTTAATTTCTCATAATGATCAATCAGCTTTACTTCGAAGTTTATACTCACTCATATACCTCCGTGAAATTCAGTTGAGTTTTGATGTTTAATAGCTGCTTGCCCTATTCCTTAATTTAAAGGGCTTTCAGAATTAATAAACAACTCATCATTGTTATTCGCAAATTTATTTTAACTTATTTTTGTGTTGAAAGATATTTACAAATGTCGACTATACCTTACAGTCTGCGTCATAATTTTATCTATTAAATAGCAATTCTTTTATTTGCGTGTCACATTTCAATCTGATGTGATACTTGTTGTCGAGAAAAACTTTCCATACGCCACTTTTTTTACGAAAATGCGTGGACAAGAAGGTCGTATTTAATGGTGATTCTGATATTCTTCTTTCAAAACATAGTTTTTTAATTATGTGAACAAATGAATCCATTTTCATCAAGAATTTTTGTATAGGTTCGTCACCGCATCGACAAAATAAACAAGAGGTGAATGACATGCAAACCATCTTTTCCGGATTGCAACGAACGAGAACAAAACATAGCGCTGGCGGTAAACGCTGTTTACGCGTAGCGATTCAAAAGAAAGCAAAATGAAAATAATAAAGCCCATGCTTTTAACATCTGATGACAACGTTTTTTCTGATGCTGATTGGATTTTCGAACCTAAATATGATGGTTATCGCTTGTTGGTTGGAAATAAGTACTCTTATACAAAGTTTGGGACCGTTACAACGACCCGCCTTCCTGAATTGCAATTCGATCTGGGTTATGATGTCTTGTTGGATGGGGAATTAATAACGCCAAGTACAAATGCGCCGGATAATCATGCTGGCTCTACTTCTCGTTTTCATGGCAATATGGAACAGCCTATTTACTTTATGGCTTTTGATTTATTAGAGCAAGATCATGCCTCGATTATGACACTTCCCATTGAACGGCGAAAGGAGCTGCTTTCAAAAGTAATACGGGATATTAATTCCCCTTATATTAAACAGATCCTGCATATACCTGAAGAAGGAGAGCGATTGTTTTCGGTTATGAAAGAAAATAATATGGAAGGAATGATAGCGAAGAAAAAAGGGACTCCTTATTTACCAGGTATCCGGTCGCCTGATTGGCGGAATATTATCTGTTGGACTCAACATGATGTCTTTATTAAGAAAATCACACTTCGGCCTTTATCCGCACAACTTTTTGATTCACAAAGTAACTATATTGGAACTGTATGGGATGGATTTACAAAAGAGATAAAATCGGAATTGTATTCTAAATCACCTCCTTTTTCCTGTAAAGTGAAAGCAAGAGGCTGGACTTCCGGTCATCAGCTCCGGTTGCCACAAATCATCGAGATATATTAACTTTTAGAAAAAGAACCTTTTATGTGTAAATAGGGCCGCTCATATTGAGCAGCCCTTATCATTTTGTTCATATTTTTTATTGTGAATCTCCATGAGCCTTCGTCATCATTTATGGATTTGAACCGGTGTACCAACAGGTGCCATGGAAGAAAGTTCAAGAACATCATTATTATACATTCTGATACATCCATGTGATACATCTTTACCAATAGACGAAGGATTATTCGTTCCATGTATGCCATAATGAGGTTTCGATAAACCCATCCATAATACGCCAAAAGGACCGCCGGGATAAAGCTGTTTATTTATTATTTTAAAAACGCCAAAAGGTGTAGCAGTGACTATTTTTCCTACAGCAATCGGATATGTTTTTACCAGCCGATTCCCATCCAGCACCTTTAATTGATGTTTTTTGGTAGATATATCGATTTTGGGCTTCATAAAACCGCCTCCAAATAAAACAATTTTGTTTTTGTTTTATTGTATGAAGGGTTCTTATTTTTACGAATGTTTACCTTATTTATAGTCGTATTACTTTTTGTTTTGTATCATTTACACATCTGATTCACGCCAATCCCAATACAACGGATTAAATGTTCCATACGCTAGAAATTTACCGTTTTTATGAAACTCCATAAACCCATGCCGTTCCAGCCAGCGATAGGCTTCTCTTCTTTTCTCGTCATCGAAGCCAACAAATAAGTACTCATTGGGCTTTAACCGGTATCTAAATTGAAGGATGATATCTAAAGCCTTCTTTAAGCCTTCGAGGCCCCCTTTACCGGATGATATTTGCTTATTGCCTTTCGGATTGTGATTTTTCCATCGGTTTGCCTTTTTCCGAGAATCAGTGATGATAATCCCTGCATTCCACACATACACTACTCGACTGGAAACACTTTGTTTTTCGCGCCAAAAATACACGTGAAGCGATTGACCATTACTTAATGATTCGCAGTAACGAACTTCACTTTTTCTGTTCTTCACTAAATCACGCAGTTCAATCATCTCCCATTTTTAATGATTATCATTTATCTTCCCCTCCACTTTTTAAATCATTTATCTCCATAGACCCCCCTGTCTTTTTTTAAAAAAAGGGGCGAACCATTTAACCGGAGTTCCAGACTTGACCGCCCTGCTTAATCAAATTCCTTATATACTTTCCCAAATTTCAGCACTTCATAAATGCTTTGCCATCACTCGGATGTCCATAATCAACCGGGATTAAAAAAATAAACCTAGAGGTAGAAGAGGATATGCGCATGAAGGCAGCCTACATGAATAAGTCCGTTTATCAACAAATTGACAAGATATTGATTGCCGGTCCTACCGCTTACATTAGTGCATGTTTCCATCTCCGGTCATGCCGAATTTTATTATAACGACATGAAGCGTCTGTAAAATAGAACTTTCGGTTTTCAATTCTTTTTATCTTAACCAGCATGCTGCGGTGTCCGTTTGTTAAAGAGGTTTTCCCCAAAAACAAGGGCAAAAAATGCATGTCCGCTTGTATGAATGAAAAGAGTCAATGGAAGAGTGATAAAGAACGTCCACGCAAACGTCCCCATACCGTTTAACATAAACATGCAGTATCACTCCTTTACAGTTAATCTAATGCTACGGAATGGAGTTTCCCTCATGCGGAGTAATAAAAACGCAGGAAATCAATATTGTTAATAAAGTAATTTCTTTGCTTAACTTATGCAAGATTAACATTCATTTCGACTTTTTCGTATATTTTATTCAAAGATGGTTAAACTATAACTGTTCGATAATATCTCTCAACTCTCTGTAATTCCTTCCGATCCTATTATAGCCAGGGCAGCCTGGCCTTTTTTGCGTTAACCACCATACAGCGTATCCTTTTAAAAACTTGCTAAAATAAGGGACTTGCATCCGCAAGTCCCTTCATTATTCCAAACTATATTTTATATGCAATTTTTTTTAATATGGATCCGCTTCATGCCCCATTTTTCTAGCCTTATCAGCGGCTTTGTCTGCTTCAAATGAGCTGACGTGTTCATTAGAACCCATCTCTTCCCTGGCTTTAGCGAGCCCTTCTGATACACGTCTTCCATATTCTTTGTCCGCTTTTGTAAAATTTTCGATCATTTGATTCTGAATTCTGGGATCACAAATTTTAAGAGCATCCACCAGATTGCTGATCAATTCATCTTTTTCCCATTCTTCAAAATTGCGGTATGTTTCACCGGCTTGACCAAATTCATTCTTCCGGTCGATTGGTTCCCGAACTAGCTTGTCGTTGTAATGCGGCTGGTGTACCTTTCCAATTTGTTCAGCTTCCTTTAAGCCACCAAGAATTGAAGGCTCATAATTCACATGCGGATTTTGACCAGGAGCCATGTCTACACGATACGCGCTTTGACCATCACGCTGGTTGGTTGCAACTCGTTTTTTAGGAGAGTTTATCGGCAGCTGTAAATAATTAGCTCCAACACGGTACCGCTGTGTATCGGAGTATGAGAATGTGCGGCCTTGGAGCATTTTATCATCCGAAAAATCAAGGCCATCTACAAGGACGCCCGTTCCAAATGCAGCTTGCTCCACTTCTGCAAAATAGTTTTCCGGATTTTTATTTAGCACCATTTTTCCTACTGGAAGGAACGGGAACTTATCCGTCGGCCACAATTTTGTGTCATCCAATGGATCAAAATCAAGCTCTGGGTGTTCTTCATCACTCATAATTTGTACACAGAGCTCCCATTCAGGATAATCTCCTTTATCGATCGCCTCATATAGATCTTGAGTGGCATGACTCGTATTTATCGCTTGAATCTCGTTTGCTTCTTTTTGGGTAAGATTTCGAATTCCCTGCTTTAGCGGTTCCCAATGGTACTTGACTAAAACAGCTTCCCCTTTATCGTTTACCCATTTGTACGTATTTACTCCAGAACCCTGCATTTGGCGATAGTTGGCCGGGATGCCCCAAGGAGAGAATAGAAATGTAATCATATGAGTTGTCTCCGGCGACTGTGAAACAAAATCAAACATTCGTTCTGGATTCTGCACATTCGTCACCGGATCAGGCTTGAACGCATGAATCATATCTGGAAATTTCAGCGGATCACGAATAAAAAAGATCTTTAAGTTATTTCCTACAAGATCCCAGTTTCCATCTTCCGTATAAAATTTCACTGCAAATCCACGTGGATCACGAGCAGTTTCAGGAGATTCTTTCGCTCCAGCAACAGTTGAAAAACGGACAAATACTGGTGTCTTTTTCCCAGCTCCTTGAAATACCTTAGCACGGGTGTACTTCGAAACATCTTCATCTCCCGCTTTCCCGTATGTTTCAAAATAGCCGTGAGCACCTGCTCCACGTGCATGGACGACACGTTCTGGAATCCGTTCACGGTCAAAGTGCGAAATTTTCTCCAAAAAATCGTAATTCTCCAGTGTCCCTGGACCACGATTCCCCACCGTTCTTATATTTTGATTATCAGTGACCGGATGCCCTTGACGATTTGTTAACGATTCTTCATTTTCCCCGGTTCCTTTACGGCTGCCGTAGTCTTTTTTTTCATTATCCATTGTTTATCCTCCCAGGTGTAAAGTGAAAATCTCTATAATATTCATGCCCTTATGGAAAAGGAAGTAAACATTAGAATTAAATTCCCTTTAATACCGATAAGGAATCTTTGACCTGCTTATGGAAACATCAGATAGCCCGTTAAGAATTAAAAAATGTTTCAACCCTTCTTCTGCTATATCGAGACTGTTTTTCGGTCCAATCGTTATCCCTTTAATCGGCATATTAGTCCCGTGGTTTGAAATTGGAATTTTGATATATGGAATAAAAACGCCGTTGCTCAATCGGCATTGGTATGGGGGTTTTTCATTTTTATATGGATGAAAAACAGCGATTCGGAACTCTTCTTCCTGATGAAAACTGTGGTCTTTAAAAAAAATGGAATAGCATACGATATTGGCTAAAATTCTTTTCCCTTTTTGAAATTGAAATTGTTTTTCGCCGTTACAATAGTCGTAGAGAAACAATTTATACAAATTAATGATTTCTCTTTTCAGTAAATGAATTTGATCCTGTTTGTTGTATATCACAAAATACGGATAAACGGAAAATTCTTTATTGGGATAAACCATTTTTAAATTCTCTATAAAAATTTTACCAATCTCAGGGTAGCTAAACTCGATATTGTACCCATCATTATTTGAATAATTGGACCAAAGAAGGTTGGAATCACCATTTCTGCTGAAAGAAAGGGTAAAGATTTCAAAGGAAAATAAATCTTGTTCCATCATTTGTTTAAACCATTTGCTAAAAAGCAGCTCTTCATTATTCGGTTCAGGGGACAAAAATTCCTGTATTATGGACAATACGAGGTCTAGCGTATATTTTCTTTCCAGCTTGTCATTTAAAAATTCACTTTTTGACAGCCATATTTCCCTATTTTCAACAATACTTTTTACTCCATTTCCATTACTGTAGTGAAAAAGAGAGCATGAGCCCTCCAATAAAGGGAGCTGGTCCGCTTTAAGTGAAGAAAGAAACAAATGAATATCATCAATCCGCTTTATATCAGAAAATTTTTTTTCCAACATCCTCTCTCCTTCTCAGCTCAACCATATTATGCACCAAATGAGGCGCAAATATTGGCTGCAAGAGAGATCTCATTATTTATAAATAAAAAAACTTGCTAGGCAAGTTAGCGCCAGCGAGTTATACGGTAAAGGCTTTTACCTCTTTCTGTTAGCATTAATTAACGAATGTTTTCTACCTTTGCATTTATTTTACACGAACGGGTAAACTGTTTCTTGATTGGTTATGTTAGCTGCTTCTCTTGCCAACAGATGCCTTTCAAGCTTTAAGCCGGGATTCTCCCGGCTTTTTAATACATTTTTCTCAAAAAAGATCTTATTCTTTCATTTTCATTTTCCTAAAAACGAGCCTCTCTCGTTTTTTTAACAAATTTTTATTTAATCAGGGGACACCATTCCGCCAGATCCGGTTGAAGTAATATCAGATTGAACCTGAACACCGGCCTTTTTGATTGTCACACCTTCTTGCAGCATCTTGTTTTGTTCCGGAAGGTTATTCGTCAACCCGTTTACTTTTATTCCATGTTCTTGTAGTGCCTCTTTTACAATCGTTTCAATATCACCAGATTGTTTCATTTCATCAACTGTTAATTCTGCATATACTGTTTTCATTATTATTCCTCCTTTAAACCTTTTTAAAGAGACTATTCCCATTTTATTGATATGTAAACTCTTCCGTTATCATCGTTTTTCTGACAATCATTTTATAAAATTGAAGCCATTGGCTTCGCGTCTATTTTTTGAGTGAACAAAAAGAATTTTCAAGCGATTTATTTGAATGATTCTATACCCATCGACAAATATTAAAGACAAACAACAGAGGTGGTGAAGATCATGTCTAACTCACGAGGCAGCCGAAATCAATTGATTGTCCCCGGGGCAGAAAGAGTTCTTGAGCAATTCAAATTCGAAATAGCTGAAGAATTCGGAGTGACACTAGGCGCAGACACAACCGCCCGTGGCAACGGTTCAACCGGTGGCGAAATTACCAAGCGTTTAATTCGTATGGCTCAGCAAGAGCTCCGTGACCGTTAACGATTCTTTTTAAAATCCATCCCTTGCCGGGTGGATTTTTTCATGAAAAAGTCCCGTTCAATTGAACAGGACGTACTTACATTTTATTCTTTCTCTTCTTTATCCGTATACGGGTCATGTTCATATCCTGGCAGATCCCCATATGATGTCATGATTCCTTCTTCATCCAATTCATCTTCATACTGTTCATGTTGTTTATTTGGATAAACCCGAATATTTTTTCCGTTTATATCTACTCCAACAAAGTTCTCAAAATCTTCAACATATCCAACGTTCTCTCCTGCCTCTACATACATGTCATCATATTCCTTTGGCGGATCGGCAAAATCTGAAGGGGATTCAGACGTTCCATAATTTGCAACATCCTGCCACGAATCTTCAGAATCATACGCTACATTTTCGTCTTCCTCATCTAAATCAAACTTTCCAAACGGAGGGGTTAATACCTCTTCTTCAATGGGGCGATGGCGTGAGATTTCTTGATCCGATGTATGCTTTACACAGAAAAGTGCTGTTGGAATTGCTTCTAAACGTTCAAGCGGTATGTCTTCATTGCATGTTTGACATTTTCCGTATTTCCCATTTTTAATCGCTTCTAATGCTTTGTCAATTTCTTGAAGTTCCAGCATAGAATGTTCATTTAGCGCGATATCTTTTTCCCTCTCATATAACTCTGTTCCAATGTCTCCAGGGTGGTTGTCATAAACGGATAGTTCTCTCATGGAATCAGAAAGGCTTCTTTGTAAGTTATAATGATCATTATCCTCAAAGCGGTTCCCTAATTCTTTCTTCCTTTCAAGTAACTCAGTCTGAAGATTTGATAGTTGTTCTTTTGTCAGCATGTCATTCCCAACCTTTTCTCTGTCGTATTTATGTGATTACTTTATTTTCTGTTTTATGGATGAGCATCATGCATTTTTCTTCGCTTTAGATTGCCGCTTTCTCGGGGCAGGAGTTTTCTTCTTTGTTTTGTCAAGGGAAGCTTGAAGAGCTGCCATTAAATCGGTAACATTTGATGCTGCTGGCTGTTTCCCAATCGACGTTACCGTTTCCTTGCCCGCTTTTTTCTCCTCGATTAATTCCATTAATGCCGTTCGGTAGTCATCGTGATATTTTTCAGGTTCAAATGTGGTTGTTAACTGTTCAACTAACATAAGAGCCGTATCAAGCTCTTTTTTATTGACCGATGGATTGCTCGGGACATTCGGCACATCTTGAACATTCCGAACCTCGTCTGGAAAATGGATTGTTTCCATTAACAACGTCTCTTTATATACCCGGACAACTGCAAGCTGCTCCTTTGAACGAATCATGATTTTGGCAACACCTATTTTTCCAGATTCGACTAGTGCCTTCATTAAAAGCGAATAGGCTTTCCCTCCGCCAGTATCTGGAGCTAAAAAATAGCTTCGTTCAAAGTAAATAGGATCAATTTCTTCCAGTTTTACGAAATCGATGATTTCAACAGCTTTATCTTCATTTTCTTTTTTTAGTTTTTCCAAATCATCTTCATCCAGCACGACAAACTTTCCTTTTGTATACTCAAAGGCCTTAACTATATGCTCATCTTTTACTTCTTTTTCACATCCAGGACAAACTTTTTGATAATTGATTGGTGTATGACATTCTTTATGAAGCTGCCGCAGTTTAATGTCTTTATTTTCTGTCGCAGTGTGCAGCTTTACAGGTATATTAACAAGTCCAAAGCTAATGCTTCCTTTCCATACAGTGTGCATTTTCTCCACCTACTTTTTTCTTTTACTATGCAAAGATTTCTTCATATTTATGTATAGGAGCGAGAAATAATCAAACCATAAATACAAAACATATGGAGAGAAGGTTAATGTGATTGAAGCCAATGCTTTTAACTGCTGCAACTGAGATCCCCACAGGCAATGACTGGCTGTATGAAGCGAAATATGACGGTTTTCGCTGCGTCCTGGAATGGGAAAAGAACACACCCATTCTAAAGAGCAGGAACGGAAAAATTCTTAATCATGCATTTCCTGAAATCATTAGCTTCTGCCATGACATTTATGATAAAATGATCCCTTTTTTACCATTATCGCTGGATGGTGAATTGGTGTTTTTACGAAACAATTATCAAAGTCACTTTTCTACGGTTCAGTTGCGTGGCCGAATGCGAAAACGTAGTGTCATTACAAATCATGTTCAAAAATTTCCTTGCCATTACGTTATTTTTGATCTTTTAACATTAAAAGGCCAGAAATTAAGTGATTTTCCATTAACAATACGAAAGCAGAAGCTGAATAGTCTTTTTAAAGCAGCTGGTCTTCCATCTTACGTTAATTATGAAGATCCTAAGCGGTTACAAGCGATTAATGTGTATGAAGACAGCAGACGAATATGGAAGAATATTACCGTAAACAATGGGGAAGGAATTGTAGCCAAAAAAAAAGCAAGCACCTGGAACATTGATAAAAGAACCATTCATTGGTTAAAAATTAAAAATTGGCGATATGTCACTGTCATCCTGACAAAATATGATCAAAAAAATGGATTCTTTCATGGAGGTATATATAAAGGAACGACCATTAAGGAGATTGTTGTCTTCCGGCATGGTCTTACGAAAGAAGAGGAAAAAACATTAAAACAATTGTTTCAATCTAAAGGGAAACAAGTAACCAAAATGAGCTGGGAGATTGAACCGTCTATTTGTGTCGATATCGCCTGTATTGATTTTGATGGAGTGCAAGTTAGAGAACCTTTATTTCATGCGTTTAATTTTGAGATAGAACCGGAAGAATGTCATTGGCAGCACATGCAGCGTCAGCTCTTCCCTCTTCCGGAAACAGTACCGGTGACACATCCAGAAAAACCGATTGTGCCTATTCTAAACATACAAAAAAACGATTATTTATTATATTTACAAAACGCAGCACCGGCTCTTTTGCCCTTTTTACATGAAAGACTGCTTACTGTTATTCGATATCCACACGGCGTCATGGAAGAACACTTTTATCAAAAAAGCTGTCCGGATTATGCACCTGAATTCGTTACAGCGGAACAAGTGGATGATATTCGTTACATTATATGTAATGATATGGAAACGCTGCTATGGCTGGGAAATCAACTTGCACTTGAGTTTCACATCCCTTATCAAACTAGACATACCGTTAATCCGACGGAAATTGTTTTTGACTTGGATCCTCCTTCCGTAAACGAATTTCCTTTAGCCATCAAAGCAGCCTTGCAAATGAAAGCTATTTTTGATCAATTTGAACTTCGATCTTTTGTGAAAACCTCCGGGGGAAAAGGTCTGCAAGTCTATATTCCATTACCCGCAAACACTTTTTCGTATGAAGAAACACGTCTTTTCATAAAATTTGTATGTACTTTCCTATGTGAACAGGAGCCACATTCGTTTACGACTGAGCGGTTGAAGAAAAACCGTCAAAACAAATTGTATCTTGACTATATCCAGCATGATGAAGGAAAGACAATTATAGCGCCCTATTCTCCGAGAGGTAACAAACGCGGTCTTATTGCCACACCACTTTACTGGGAAGAAATAAATAGCTCGTTAAAACCGGATTTGTTTACAATGACTGCTGTTTTAGATCGATTAAAAAACGAAGGAAATCCTTTTCGTTCCTTTTGGGAAGCAGCAGAGACACAACGATTTAACAATGTAGTAACTCAACTAAAGGAGTTAACAAAATAAGATATGGAAACCTCGTAATATGTTTAGTGATGTATTTTTATTCAGAAAAAAATGGACATATACGAAAGACCTGATTAAAATATTCTTATGACATTACTTTTTAACCAGAATGGGGATTTAACATATGAGATTGGACACGATTGATATAAAAAAATTAGAAGAAATCGAGGTGTTTTTACTTATTAAAGAAATTGGCAGGTTACTAACAGATTACGGAAAATGTACAGACGAAACAATTAGAGAAAGAATTCATCAGGATATTTTACTTTTAAGCAGCGTGATCAATGTCAATTGCGAACAACATAATTGATTTCTAAAAATAAACCTTACACTCCTTCCTACTATACTTCATACGGTACAACGATAAGCTTTTGATACTTCATTGCCGATACCCTTGAACGGACAACATTGTTATTAACGAACCGCAAACCAATTGAATTATTTCGGAGTCATTCCGCAGGGGGGTGTTCAGCCCCCTTGCAGTGACTTCGTTCTGACAGGCATAAAAATCTACCCTTTTAAAATATTAATACAAAAATAGACCGCCAGCTGTACACAGCAAGCCCCTGCCAGTATATCCATATTGAACAATTATTCCATTTATCAGGAAACTTGGATGGATGGTATTGGATTAGCCTATTGTTGTTTTCTAACAACCAAAAAATGCAATTTGCTTTTGTTAGTATGGAACATATATTTAAGTCAATCTGGATTGCTATCTCCGCAAGTTCAGGTCTTATACCATTTATAATGGTGCGCATATCTAATAATTTCATCACACTATTTCCCTGCAATTATCATAAGATAATCCATTTTTGTATAAAATTTTTCTGAATTTGCCATACTGTTATTGTTCGATTCCCAGCCCTTTCCATGGGCACTATCATTTTTTGAGCCGGGTCTAACCGGCTTTTTTTATCAAGTTTTCTTTTTCCCACTAGGGAATTTAACTATGACATCTTCAACGATAACAATAGCCAGTCATTCTGCATTTATTTTTATGCAGTTAGCAGCCATAGGGTTTCATATTTCCATACCTGATGTCTTCCTGCAAAAAAACTCAACTTCAGTTGTTAAAAAGTAAAAAAGCCAGGTTTCCCTGGCAAAAAGACAAAACAATTATAATTTAAATTTCCCGACTACACTTTGCAGCTGTTCTGCCGTTACAGCTAAAGCACCCGCTGATGAATGGATTTCTTCTGTAGAAGCCAATTGTTCTTGCGTCGCTGCCGAAACATTTTGTGCGCCAGAGGCAGATTGCTCAGCAACCCTATTCACATCCTGAATGGAGTAAGACACTTGTTCAATTCCAGCCGATAGCTGCTGTACGGCAGATGTTATTTCTGTCATTTGATCAGTTACAGCATTTACGGCCTCTTGAATATGGGTAAATGTATCTCCCGCTCTATTTACAACTTGAATCCCATTTCCAACTTCATCCGTTGCAGAAGCCATTGAGTCGATAACGTCATTCGTATCTGCTTGTATTTGCAAGATCAAATTTGTAATATGGCTGGCTGAAGCAGAGGACTGTTCAGCCAAGTTCCTCACTTCATTAGCAACTACTGCAAATCCGAGTCCATGCTCTCCTGCTCGAGCAGCTTCAATGGCAGCGTTAAGTGCCAATAAATTCGTCTGATCGGAAATAGCGGTAATCACCTGCGTAATTTGTTCAATTTCCTTAGAACGTTCGCCAAGCCCCCGTATAGCACTTGATAAGTTTGTAACTTTGTTATTGATCGCAATCATCTGTGTAATGGAGTCTTGTATCGCACGGCTTCCTTCTTCTGATTGCTTCGCGGCCTCTATTGAATTATCAGAAATTTCCAGTGAGTTTTCAGCAATTTTTTGTGAACTTGCTGAAATTTCTTGTATAATTCTTGAGCTTTCTTGTACACTTTGCACTTGATTTTCGGCTCCTGCTGCTAACTCTTGGATGGTATAAGAAATGTTTTCTGCTGCTTGACTGCTTTGTTCAGAGCTTGAATTTAATTGCTCTGATGACGCTGCTACTTGTTCAGACGTATGGTTCACAGTAGAAATTATTTCCTTCAGTCCTTGAATCATCTTATTAAAAGAAAAGCTTAATGAACCAATTTCATCATTCGATTGATAATTGCTTTTTGCGGTCAGGTCACCAGCTGCAGCTTTCGTCATTAATCCTTCTATTTCTTTCACTGGGTTTGCTATGCTTTTGACAATAAGCCCTCCAACTACAACTGATACGATTATCCCAGCTAATGTAACGCTAGATAAAATAATAATTGAATTCTGTACATCCTCTTTATTCTCATTATTGACTTGTTTTGCATCATCGGAATTATATATCACAAGCTCCTGTATGACGTTTTCTAATTTATTTATTGAAGACGAAACTTCTTCTGTATAAATTTGATAGGCTTCTTCGTTTTTGCTATCCGCGCTTAACTTGATTACTTGATCTCTTATTGCTATGTATTTAACGACAATTTGATCCATTTCCTTAAGCTTTTCTAATTCATACGGACTATCTGTTTGGTACTGGCTTCTCAAAGCTCCGTTCTCTTCTGCGAGCTTTTCAATTTCGGATAACAACCTATCATGTTCACTCTGTTCTTTCGTCAGCATCATCTCTAATAAAGTTGCTTTAACCGATTGTTCATTCTCTTGAATCATCAGCAATTTCTCTATAGGAATTAATTTGCTATCATACATCTCCTCTAGTTTCTTTTGCATAGCAAGTTCCTGACTAATAGCTGTAAACCCAACGACAATGACGCTAATTGCTGAAATAAGAATCAGAACCATTAATTTTTGTGCGATCTTTAAATTTTGTATCATGTTCATCTGTCTACTCCTCTAATATTTTATATTATAATTATTATTAATAAAAATTAATTACAAAAAACCTTCGACCAATTATACATTCAATTAGGCATTATGTCTATTGGTAAATAGGTACAATTAACTATATTTCTATTTCCGTTTCAAAACCACTCATTCTGTAAAATTCATTGGACTAAAAATCTTATAAAAAAAAGACAGAAAAGCTTTTACCTAATAAAAGATAAAAGTTTTTCTGTCTACTTAAAATTCTATAATTATCCTTGATTCATTATTTAGTTGTTATTTCGACTGTTGGATCTTCCGCCTTTTTCGCCGATCTCCTCATAAAATTCTCTATCGTGATTTCTGGATGTAGCTTCTCCGCCTTTTTGACCGATTTCTTGATAAAATTCTTTATCATGGTTTTTTGACGTAGCTTCTCCGCCCATGCGACCTGCTTCCTCGCGACTCATTTTACCTTCATTATCGTTCCTGTTTGCCATCTTACATTCCTCCTTAGTGAGTATGATTGTGACACACTAGTTGGATTCCCGATTCTAAAAAGAATAAACTCTTTTTTAAATTTTAGTATTAGTTTCCCAATAATTATTTATTTTAATTCAATTAACTTACTAAGCTAATTTACCAAAAGTGGTGTATAATAGGGTTGTACTATTCTTTTTCTAATTTATATATTTAAGTATTGAGGAGAAAAAATGGAGAGAAATTTAACGAGTACGGTTCACGACGTAGAAATTGCCCCAAAAAACATATCCACTCTTCCTGCCGTTGTTCAGCATTTGCTCGCCAAGTCGGACAGTTCTGTTTCAGTTAAAATTGAGCGATCTCCTAACCGAAACACAATTGCCGGTGGAAAATATAGTTTATCAAATAACTGTATTACACTTTATCTAGATGGTATTCAAAAGCAATGCGAAATTCTTTATGGATCACTTAAACCGTATGAAAAGCATCTCGCCGCTGTCTTCGCCCACGAACTTGGCCACGCGGAAGATAAGGAGTTAACCGCGCTTTCCGAACAGCTGGAAAAGACCGTAGATCCATTGGAAAAAAAACGGATCGCGTTACGAATTGAAACAAACGCATGGCGCTATGCCAATCAATTGTTGAATAGTGAAAATGAAGATTTCATGAAGCTCCTTATGCATTTTTCATTGGAGCCATATCATGCTGCTTGTTAATTAAAAAATCTAAGCAAGACATAATGAAAGCAAGTTCTATAAAGTACCTCTCAAAGAAAACGAATAATCCGCTGTCGAGTTGACAGCGGATTATTCGTTTATGGGGTTGTTATACCGTTACTGTTTGACCGCCGTTTGAAAAGGAGGATATTTCGCATACATGCTTTCTCTCCGGGTCCTGTCGTAAAATGTTGTTGCCGCTCCTGACTTACGATTTTTATAGAGCTCATCAATATCAACTGTTCCTGTAATCACCGTATTTTGATTTGTACCCGCTTCTGTAACAACTCCATTGTATGGAAATGCTAGATCGCAAGGACTCAAAATTGAAGCCCTGCCATAGCCAGCCGCCGATACAGGAATAGCTGGATCACCAACTGTAGGACAATGAACAAAATATACTTGATTTTCAATGCTCCGCGCTTGCGCACAATGGCGCACTCTCCAAAAACCTGCTTCTGAAAACGTATAAGACGGGCAGAAAATAATTTCGGCGCCCTTTAAACTCAAGATTCTTGAGATCTCAGGAATTTCAGCCTCATAACAGATGGCGATCCCAATCTTTGCAGGTCCTATATCATACACTTCCAGCTCATTGCCTTCGCTCGTTTGCCAATCGGCTTCAGCCGGGAAAATGTGCGTTTTCTTATGTTCAATATTACGACCGTCTTTGTCGAACACATAACAAATATTAAAGTACTTATCCTCTCTTCTTTCCAGGTGGGATCCCGCAATAATGACTTGCTTTCTCTGGATGGCCAAATTCCTAAACAAGTTTTTATAGTCGTCTGTATACTCTGAGACTCTTACGAGGTCACTCGCTTCGAATTGATCTGAATTCGGAAAGCTATTTAAAAGACCTAACGTAACTAGCTCAGGAAATATGACATAATCCGATTCTTCCGGTACTTGATTAATCATCGACTTCACTTGAGATGCAAATTCCTCAAAATTTGTTAGCGGTTTAAGCTTAAGTTGACAAGCGGATATTTTAACGTTTCGCACGCCTGATGCCTCCTTATTTATCTAAATGTGCTATAGGCTTCCCGGCCCGTGAAAAACTTGTACAATTCTTCTACTTTATTAAGAATAATCAAATTTGAACTTCAAAGGATGTGCCTTTATAGGAACGATCCTCTACGAAATTATCATTGATTTCTCCTAGCGTGCAGAACCATGCACCTCGAGATTCCATATGGTTAATTAATTTTTCCAATCTTGTAATCATATGCGCACGCCCAATGGTTTGCGGATGAGTGGTCAGGACGACACAGGCACCTTCTTCATGATCAACCGCATAGTTAAATATATCTTGCCAGCGCTGGAACATTACATCCGGATCTGCTAATCCATCCATCGAACCAAATACAAGTTCTTGTGTTGGAAAATCATCTAAGTACCAGGAAACCGGTATTTCTAATATACTACTAGGCTCGCCATATTCACTCGCTTTATCCATATG
The DNA here is from genome assembly GCF_001975785.1 of Domibacillus epiphyticus. Classification (GTDB taxonomy): domain Bacteria; phylum Bacillota; class Bacilli; order Bacillales; family Domibacillaceae; genus Domibacillus; species Domibacillus epiphyticus. The sequence continues at coordinate 35,431 of NZ_MSFI01000031.1, forward strand.
AGGGATGATTGGACGCGGGCGGTATGGATGTAAATCGTTCGCCATTAAACTACTGTCATATTCAAACCCATACTTTTCAAGAATTGAAAGTGTATTCCGACTGTAATCCCAAGCAGGAGATCGATATCCTCGAGGCTTTACTCCAATTCGATCTAATGCTTCCAATCCTTTAATCATGATCGCTTCTTCTTCTTTATATTTCATATTCGTCGGGTTTTCATGTGCGTATCCATGATGCGTAATTTCATGCCCATGTGCGACAACTTCTTTACAAATATCAAAAAACGTATCAATCGTATGACCTGGAATACACCAGTTTCCTTTAATATGGTACTTGTCCATTAATTTGAGTAATCTTGGTGCCCCAACTGCTGCCCCAAATTCCCCTCTATGCAAATAGGATGGAGAAAATTTATTAAGTGATCCCATCCACACGGAATGTGCATCGAAATCTGAACCGATGTTTACCGCTACTTTCTTCCCGGGTGGCAGTTTGATTTTCCCTGAAACTTGTTTCATAAATGGTTTCCTCCCATTAATGGATTGGCACTACTAAGCAACATTATATTGATTGCCATCGTTTTATATGAGCAATTTTTTAAAAATGGCAGCGTTTCTCATTACTATGTTTGAAACAAAAAAAACCTGATGAATTTTCATCAGGTTAAATGCTAAAATCATTCTATCGTTGTCTTTCGGTCCTCCCGGCATTTTTCACAAACATGGAGGCTTCTCGAATGGCTCATTTCCCCATCTTGTTCATCCAATTCATCGATAGCGCCGCATATTTCACATACCTTCATTCTGGTTCACCTCTTTTGATAAATTTAATGGATCTTTTGAAATGCTATCGTTAAAGTCAATCCCAAAACCCGAATCCAGGACCGCTTGCTCGAAATCATGGGAAGAGGCCATACGTTCATCATAAGTAATCAATGCTTCGCTTTTTTTTAAGTTTATTTCTGCTCTGCCAATACCCCATACGCCGAGCAATGCATCCAATACTTTGTCCGCATCTTGCTGGTTATTCATGCCTTTCACTACGATTACGCCAGATTCCACTTCGATCATCCTTCCATTACTGGCTTTTGTTCCGGTTTTTTAAAAAAGCTTCTCCCATCCCTTCCATGAAATCAATCATAGTTGTCATGGCGGCTCTAATTTCCGGACTTTGAAGCCTTTTTCTCATTTTCCAAATGCTTTGCTTTTCTACTTGTTGACCCGTTTCCGACAGCCGTTTAAGACCTAGTCCCACACCAGCCATGATCGTATCCATTTGCCCGGGCTGGAGAGCACCGAGAAATTTTACACCGCTCATGCCATTTTTAATGACATTATGCATCGCCGGCTGATTCATTTGCTGGATGGCAATTGCCCCTACCTCAGTACGGTTATCTAACATGCCTCTTACCGCATCATATATCCCCATTTCCTGCATACCCTTCATCAACTGAATAGCGGCGATCACCGCATCTTTATTATTCGACAATTCCTTCATAATTTCTGCCGTGGCCTGATCCTGTTCTTCTTTTTGATTAGGAACTTCTTTTTTGATTTTCCTGATAGCCTGTGCCATTTTCATCCTCCTTTTGTTCGAGCAATTCATTAATCGAAGTAAAGTCTGGACGGTTCCATTTTTCCTCTACCTTAACGCTTATTTGTGGAACCCTATTCCCATACCGGTGGTTATGTTTTGGAAGCGGCGGTTCGCCTTTTTGCTCAAGCACTTCCATTTTTACTCCCATTTCTTTATAAGCCGGTGTATGAGTAATGAGATCATGATAGCTGCTCGTTAAGTAGTTCACAGCTTCATTATCCTCGCGTGTATTCATTGGCAAGTATAGTTCATTTCCTTTAACCCGGTCTGTGACAATCACCTTTACTTCCACATATCCGTATGGTGAAGTCAGCCCAACTAACGTTCCGTCTTCAAGATTGCGTTCTTTGGCAAGCTCATGTGAAACCTCCAACCATACTTCCGGTACTTTATGAGTCAGCCCCTCATTCCGATACGTCATATTGCCCTCATGGAAGTGTTCCAATATGCGTCCATTGTTCAGGTGTAAATCATATTCAGGACCCGCCTCAAATGGAGGTGTCCAGTCTACTGGTACGAGCCTTGCCTTTCCATCTGGAAATGCAAACTTCTCTGTATACAATAAAGGCGTATCTTTGCCATCAGCAGAAACAGGCCATACAAGTGATTTAAACCCTTCCAGCCGCTCATAACTTACACCTGCAAATAATGAAGCGAGACTAGCAACTTCATCCATGATTTCACTCGGGTGTTTGTAATTCCATTTTGCCCCAAACCGATTTGCCAGCTCCTGAAAAATTTCCCAGTCCGGTTTAGAATCACCTAGAGGCTCAAGGACCTTATAGAAACGCTGAATCCTCCGTTCAGTATTCACAAACGTTCCATCTTTCTCCAAGCTCGGAGCGGCCGGCAAAATCACATCCGCGTATTGCGCCGTTTTGCTGAAGAAAATGTCCTGGACAACAAAGAACTCCAATTTTTCAAAGGCAGCTTGAACGAAATTTGAATTGGCATCCACTAACGCCATTTCTTCTCCAAAGAGATAAAGTGCTTTTAGTCTGTCATCATGCATCGCTTCCACCATGTGGTGGTTATCATGCCCTGGTTCTGTTGGGAGCTTTGTTCCCCACGATTTTTCATACCGTTCACGCACCTTTGGATCCTGTACAGGTTCATACCCTGGGAACCATGCCGGCATCGTTCCAAAATCACAAGCCCCTTGAACATTGTTATGTCCGCGCAGAGGATAAGCTCCTGTGCCCTTGCGGCCGTAATTTCCTGTAATTAACAAGAGATTGGAAATAGACGTGCTTGCATCCGTTGCACCCTTATGCTGCGTAATGCCCATTGCCCAAAGAACACAAACCGATTTCGCTTCATGTATCATTGTTGCGATTTGAATTAATACTTCCTGTGATATACCGGTTTTTTCTTCCGCATATTGTAACGTGAATTTATCTAATGACTTTGCAAAATCCTCAAATCCATTGACCCTGTTCTGCAAAAACTCTTTTGCTTCCCATCCATTGTCAAGAATATACTTTGTTACCGCACTAATCCAGATAAGATCCGTACTTGGCTTAGGATGAACAAGTAGATCAGCCCGCTGCGCCAGTTCATTTTCCCTTAAATCGACGACTATTAATTTTTGCCCATTCAGCTTGTGCGCACGTTTCACACGTGTGGCAAGAACCGGGTGAGACTCAGCCGGGTTTGCCCCGATAACAATGATAAGTTCTGAGGAGGCAATATCATGGATCGTTCCCGCGTCTCCTCCATGGCCAACCGTCCTCATTAAGCCAGCTGTTGCAGGAGATTGACAATAGCGTGAACAGTTATCTACGTTGTTAGTCCCCATGATGCCGCGTGCGAATTTCTGGAATAAATAGTTTTCTTCGTTGGAACATTTGGACGACGCAATATATCCAATTGAATCAGGACCATACTTCTCTTTAATGCCGCCAAGTTTTTCAGCAACAAGATCAAGTGCTTCTTCCCACGTCGCCTCTACAAATTCGTCTCCTTTACGGATTAATGGTTTTGTTAAACGCTCCTCATGATTGACGTAATCCCACCCCCATTTTCCTTTAACGCAAGTGGAAATTCCATTCACTGGCGCCTCTTCAAGCGGCTGAACCCGTAAAATATCCCGGCCCTTTGTCCACATTTCAAAACTGCAGCCAACTCCGCAATACGTACAAACCGTTTTTGTGCGCTTAATTCGTGACTTCCTCATGGCCGCTTCCACTTCAGAAATTGCAAAAATTTCTTTATAACCCGGCTCAACCTCTTTCGTCATATCGATCATAGGCCCAAGAATCTTTGGCGGTATTCCTGTTAAATACCCCGCCTCTCCGAGCATTGATTTTTCCATTAATGCATTGCATGGGCATACATTTACACAATGGCCGCATGAAACACAGGATGATTCATTAATAGGCACGTCGTTGTCCCAAATTACCCTTGGGACTTCCCTGCTCCAATCAATCGTTAACGTTTCGTTTACCTGTAAGTCCTGACATGCTTCTACGCATCTGCCGCATAGTATGCATTGGTCAGGTTCATATCGGTAAAAAGGGTGAGAATTGTCAGGTGCATATGGTTTTGCTTCAAACGGATATTTTTGATGAGCAAGACCCATATGCTCCACTGTATTGTGAACCGTACAATTTCCGTTATTATTATCGCAAACCGTACAATAGAGTTCGTGATTTTTTAAAATGCGAGACATTCCTTCATATTGCGCTTCTTGCACAAGTGGTGATTCCGTGTCGACGACCAAACCCGGTATTGCCTTTGTCACACAAGATCTAACCAATTCGCCTCCCGCATTCACGTAGCAGGTGTCACATGTTTGAATGCTGCCAAGGTTAGGTGTATAACAAATTCCAGGTATAAAGACATCACTCGCCCTTGCAACATCCAGGATTGTTTGCCCTGGCATAGCGCTATATGTCTTTCCATTAATCTCAATTGAGAAAGATGATTCATTCATTCTATCGCCTCCATTTTTCTATTTGAATATTATGCTTTGTATGTTGCTTTTTTATTTGATAAGGTTGGCGAATCGGCCTTCAAATATGCGATCCAGTAAATCATGGCGACAAATAAAGATCCGCCGACCGCATTCCCTAAAAAAACAGGAATGAAGTTCTGGAAATAATCCATCCAGTTTCCATGTCCTGCAAAAATCGCTGCAGGAATGATAAACATATTCGCAATGACATGCTGAAAACCAATGGCTACAAAGCCCATAATCGGAAACCAAATCGCCAATATTTTCCCACTTATATCCTCTGAACCATATGAAAGCCAGACAGCCAATCCAACAAGCCAATTACAACCGATACCAGAAAAGAAACATTGCCAGAAATTTTCCTCTAATTTATGTTCTGCTGTGGCAATGGTCTTTGTTAAGTATGGATCAGTTTCTGTCAGCCCAACTAAATGTCCAAAAACATAAGCGACAAAGAGAGCGCCAATAAAATTACTAACTGTAATCCAGAACCAGTTGGCAAGCAGTTTATGTACCCTCACTTTTTTAGCCAAACAAGCGATCGTAACAGCCACCATATTGCCCGTTAACAGTTCCGCGCCAGCAACGACGACTAAAATTAGACCTAGTGGAAATACTGCTGCACCTAAAAATGTTCCGAATGACCCCCAATCCTCCGGCAAATTACCCGTGACCCTAATCGCCAAGAGATAGCCGATCGCAATAAATGCGCCTCCAAGAAATCCAAGAAGAAGCATGCTTTGCAGCGGGAGTTCCGCTTTGGTTTTACCAGCTTCTACCGCCAAATTCGCCATTTTTTTCGGGGGATGATAGCCCATTGATGACCCCTCCTAATCTTTTCATGCAATATTATTTACCTTTTTGGGGAAAATTATTTCATGTTACGAATCTTTATTAAAGAAAGAGGGATCCCATTGGATAAAGAAAAATTATTAAGCCGTGCACAATCCATGATTATGTCATCTAGTAAAAATCCTAAATATATGACCATATCCACTGTGAAAACAGCTGACCTTTTTGGCGTAGATCCATCTGAAATTGATCAAGGGTTAAACGAATTGGTAAAGGAAGGACGCTTAAAAAAAGAGAAAATGTCTAAACCTCCCCACCATGAAGTGTACTTATTGCCCTGACAATTGGCTGGACATAAAAAAACAGCACTTAAAAACTTAAATAAGTTTTTAAGTACTGTTATATAGCTTGTACCATATTAAATTAAAAGGAGACTAAAGGATTTTGATTATGAATGATAAAACCGTATTCAAATTGATCGTCTTTAAAATCAATATCCGTGTTTTTAATTAGATGAGTGTCAGCTGGATTAATTAATACACTAAAGCCATCAAAATCAATCGCAATATCCTGATCGTTTTTATTTGCAGATATACTTAATTCATATTTTAATTCACTACAGCATTCACTTTTAATACCATATCTCAAAAATGATTCTCCACCTGCTTTAGTTATCATTTCTCTAATTTTCTCTTGAGCTTTATCGGTAATAGTAAACATCGTTCTGCTCCTTTCATGAATGATCATTATTCTTGACACATAAAGGCAGTCATGAGTGCCTGACCAAACACCGTTTAATAAAAAAAGCAGGAGGATCATCCTCCCGCTCCGCAATTAACATACCAAAAATGGATGATCCGTTATTTTTATGAACCATTAGCCGCCAATGTATGACATATCAATTTTTGTACGATTCCGCACCGTTTGCTCGGTCCGTTCGTCCGAATAACGGTCTTGGCGCTTTTCCCACACGTCTCGAATAACAGAAGCAAGTTCTGCGTCTTGTGCATTTGATCTGATGAGTTTCCGAAGATCGTATCCAGATGCCGCAAACAAGCATGTGTAAAATTTTCCGTCTGATGATAGACGGGCTCGCGTGCATGATGAACAAAAAGACTCTGAAACAGACGTGATGAATCCGACTTCCGCTCCCTCATCCTCATATCGATAGCGGCCGGCCACTTCACCGAAATAATCCGCACCAACCGGAACAAGCTTATGATTTTCCTGAAGTTTTTCTAAAATCTCTTTTTTCGTTACAACCTGCTGAAAACTCCACCCATTGTCATTCCCGACATCCATAAATTCAATGAATCGAAGCGTGATACCGCGCTCCTTAAAATAAGAGGCCATCTGAACGACTTCATGATCGTTCACACCTTTTTGAACGACCATGTTAACCTTCACTTGAAAACCGATCGATTTTGCGTAATCAATATTGCTTAAAATCAATTCTGGTCCAATACCTCGTCCGTTCATTTTGCCAAACGTCTCTTTGGACAGTGAATCAAGGCTCACATTCAAACGGCGCAAACCAGCGTCATACAGTGCTTTGCCATGTTGCTTCAACAGTAAGCCGTTTGTCGTCAAACCAATATCTTCAAGACCGTCAATTTCACAAAGCATACGAATCAAATCTGGCAAATCTCTGCGAAGAAGCGGCTCTCCACCCGTTATGCGTATTTTTTTCACACCGAATGAAACAAAGATCTTCGCAAATCTTGTCATTTCTTCAAATGAAAGCAACTCGCTTTTTGGCATAAATTCATAATCATCACCAAATATTTCTTTCGGCATGCAATACGTACAGCGAAAATTGCACCGGTCTGTGACCGAAATACGCAAATCGCGCAAAGGACGCTTAAGCAAGTCGGTTACATGATGATTGGTCATTGCTATCAGTCCTTTTTAAAATAATTTTATCCTCCGCTGACAGGTGGAATAAACGCAACATGATCACCCGGTTTCACGGGTTCTGTTTCAAGAACATACTCTTCGTTGATTGCAATCTGCACACTTGAAAAATCAAAGGATGGATACGATTTTTTCGCCCATTTCAGTACATCTGCTGCTGTTCCATCTACCCAGTCAATGTCTTCTTCCGCTTTCCCTGCCACTTCTTTAATTCCTGCAAAATAATGAAGATGAATCAATATTGCTCACCTCCTGGTTTATACGCTTGGTCTCCTATCCATTCTTCCCCATCTTCCCATATTTCTTTTTTCCATATCGGGACAACCCTTTTGATCTGTTCAATTGCATATTCATTTGCTTCATATGCTGCTTTCCGATGTGGCGATGAAACGGCAATCACAACCGCTATATCCGAAATGGCCAGCGCTCCAATACGGTGAACAATTGCCACACGAGAGTTTGGCCACTTCTCTTCAATTTCTGATCCGATCTCAGCCAGTTTTTTTTCCGCCATCGGTTCGTACGCCTCATACTCTAAATGCATTGTCCGCTTTCCGTTCGTCCACTCACGAACGGTTCCGGCAAACAATGTTACAGCTCCCGCTCCAGGGTGAGTTACATATTCCATGTAACGAGCTGGTTCAAGAGGCTTTTTCGTCACTTCAAATGGTTTTATTAATCCAGCATCCATTGTTCCACTCCTTCTTCTGTTCCCAATAGCAGCACATCGACTTCATCACCTTTTTGAAAACCTCGCGTACCTCCCGGCAAGACGATAAACGAATTTCCGCGTGCAATGGATGTGACTGCATTTGATTTATTAAAACCGGCCGGCTTTACAAAGGCGCCGTTCGGTGTTGATTCGTAAACCGCCCGGATAAAACGGCTAAATGGATTGGCTTTTGTAAAATCTTCTGTCAAAATGGCTTTTTCATATGGCAAATATGGCTTATCACAGCCCATCATCAAAAGAAAAGCCGGACGTGCAAAAAGCTCAAAGCCTGTAAAACAGGCGGAAGGATTGCCTGATAAACCGAATAAGAATGTATTATTTACATGTGCAACAGTTGTCACACTGCCAGGGCGCATTGCAACTTTATTAAATAACACATCTGCACCCAGCCGTTTGTAAATAGCCGGCAGGAAATCAAAATCCCCGACTGAAACCCCGCCTGTTGTGATGACGGCATCGCATTCATCAACCGCTTTTTTGACCAGTTCATAACAAGCTTCCTCATCATCAGGCAATGTGCCGAGGAGCCGATATTCAATTCCCATACGGGCGAGCTGTGCCGCTATCATCGGTCCGTTTGAATTGCGAATTTTACCTGGTTCAAGCGGATCGCTTACTTCTAACAACTCAGTACCTGTTGCAAGAAGACCCACTACTGGTTTTTTTGACACGCTCACTTTCGCATAACCGAACGTAGCCATTACGGCGATGATACCAGGGTGTATGTATGTCCCTGCTTCGACAATCATTTCACCCTCTTTTGCATCTTCTCCTTTTAATGATACATTTTCAAGCGGAGAGAATGACTTGCGGATTGTGAATGTGTCTCCATCAATCACGGTCTGTTCCAGCATCACTACTGCATCTGCCCCATCCGGAAGCGGTGCACCCGTCATAATGCGAACGGCTTCCCGTTCTCCTATCGTATGCATCGATACAGTGCCTGCGCCAATATGGTCGACAACTTTAAAAGATATGCGAGAGTCTCCAGAGGCACCATTCGTATCTATAGAACGTACTGCAAAGCCATCGTATGGAGACCGATCAAAAGGGGGTACAGAATGACTTGCAATAATCGATTCAGCTAAAATGCGTCCGTAAGCGAGATCGAGCGGGACAATTTCACTATTTAACGGTCTGGCCCGTTCCATCACTCTCTCTATGGCTTCCTTTACGGGAATCGGCTGGCGTTTTTCTACCATACTAAAACGCCTCCTTTCTTTTCATGATATACTAAATGCATCTTCTACTTGAAAGGATGACTTTTATGTCTGAATTAACACATTTTAACGAGCAGGGACGAGCTAAAATGGTCGATGTCTCCAATAAATCTGAAACTGTACGGACAGCTATTGCACACTCATCAATTGAAGTGAATGAAACCATTTATAATCAAATTGCTTCCGGCACGAATAAAAAAGGAGATGTCTTCGCTGTCGCACAAGTTGCAGGCGTTATGGCAGCCAAGCAAACATCATCCATTATTCCGATGTGCCATCCCATTCCACTCACAGGTGTAAACATTATGTTTGAATGGGATATAAATTCTAAAGACGGCCATTACGTCATTTACATACAGGCAGAAGCAAAAACGAAAGGCGTCACAGGCGTAGAAATGGAAGCATTAACGGCTGCATCGGCTGCGGCTTTGACCATTTATGATATGTGTAAAGCCGCTGGAAAAGAGATGGTCATCGGTCCAACCTACTTAATGAAAAAATCAGGCGGGAAAAATGGCGACTACGAACGCGCACGCGATTAAGCGGCGTGTTTTCGTTTGTCTGCATATGTGAGAACATATAAAAAAAGCGCTGAAATGATCACACTGATCATCACGTACATCCACGCGGTCAAGTCTTCCCCTTTTTCAAATGCGGTATAAATCGCTGTCGGCATTGTCAGCGTTACACCCGGGATATTTCCGGCAAACATAAGGGTTGCTCCGAATTCCCCTAGTCCTCTTGCAAAGCTTAGCGTGAAGCCTGAAATGAGTCCATAACGAGCTGCTGGAATGTATGTGTAGCGCAGCAAATCAATCGGATTGTTTGTATATTGCTTCGTCACTTCTACATAACTTTCCGGCACAGCTAAAAATCCTGCTTTTGCAGCTTGGTACATTAGTGGAAAGGCAACAACAATGGCTGCCATAACCGCTGCTGTTACTGTAAACATGAACGAAATATTCAGCTGTTCATATAAAAAGGTGCCAATCAAGCCTGTCCTGCCGAACAACTTTACAAGTAAAAAACCAATAACCATTGGCGACAGCACAATTGGCAGCATAAATAACGTTTCCCACAACCACTTTACAGGAATATTATAATTTGTGAATAAAAAAGCAAAGATAATAGCGGTAAAAAAAACAACGAATGATGCCGAAGCTGTGACAAAAATAGATAATAAAATCGGTTCAAAAAATGTCATTTAAAAGATTCACCACCTGCGTCAAACCCGTACTGTTTAAATAGACGGATTGCTGTTTCTGACGTTAAAAACGCCTCAAATGTTTTCGCAGTTGAATGATTTGATTGAACGACTGTTCCTGCATTATAGACGATTTCATCATGGGAATGTTCTGGGAATACATAGGAAATACGAATCTCTTCAGATGATTTTGCATCTGTTTCATATAGAATACCCGCATCTGCTTCACCAGATGACACCCACATTAAAACTGAAGATGCATCCTTTGCATAAACACGTGTCCCTGTCCAGTTACTCTCACGCAAGGCTTGTTCTGCATAGGTTCCTACCGGTACTGCTCCAGGTGTTCCCATCACAAGAGTTTCTGCATCCATCCATATTTTTTTCTCCTGAACCGGCTGCACAACGACGAGGCGATTCGTTAAAAAACCAGTTGGATACTCCATATCAATAAGCCTCTGTTTTTGAAGAGAATCCGCTTCTTTTTTTGAAGCAAGCATAACGACGTCAATCGGCGCATGTGCCTCCACTTGGCGCGCGATCATACCCGATCCGCCTGTATGAAAGCGAAGGTCTACGTTCGGATAACGTTGTTCAAATGCCCTCTCTAGTTCAGTCAGCACCGGATTGAAGCTTGCCGCCGCACCGACAATGAGCAGCGATTCATCTTGTGCTCTTGTCTGAGCAATAAACCCGGTGATAAATATAAAGGAGAATGCAATTAGAATGATTGCTTTTTTCATTACTTTCTCGCTTCATTAAGAAGATGCGCTGCTTCTGGCAAAATAAGTTTCCTCATCGCGAGACTCACGGCACCACGTGAACCGGGTAAAGCAAAAAGGAGTTTACGTCCGGTAATCGTTCCCGCAATTGCTCGTGAAAGCATCGCCCTTGTCCCTATATCTTCTGTTAAGCTTAAATAGCGGAAAAATTCACCAAAACCTGGTATTTCTTTTTGCAGAAAAGGTTTTACCGTTTCAATCGTCACATCACGAGGCGCAATCCCTGTCCCGCCAGTCGCAATAATAAGATCGACCTCACCATCCGCTATCCATTCACGAATTTGTCCGCCAATTGCAGCCTGATCATCTGGCACAATCGCATAATGGATTACTGTATGCCCCGCCTGCTCCAATAATTCTATAATATGAGCACCACTTTTATCCGTTAGATTTGTTCGAGTATCACTTACGGTCAGCACGGCGGCTGAAAACGAAAGTTCACCGGAAAATTCGACTGACATATGAATGCCCCTCCGATTTAGCTAAATAATTGGTTATACAATTTTATCGCTTTGTTTACATCGTGCATCTCATGAAAAAAAAGCCGGCCGTTTTCAAATAATACAATTCGGCTGTCCTCATACTCTAGTTGTAAAAAGTATGGTGTTCGTGTTCGCTTTAGCTGGCGTTTTTCAGCCATCTTTTCAGCGTCATCCAGCGTTATTGACCTTCCAGCCAACGGGGTTAATTGTATGGTATTTCGACCGCACAATACAACTGCTTTTGTTTCTTCTGATTGATTTAATGATGGATATGCACGGTTTCCCCCGCAAGAGGGACAGTCCGGACGCTTCATTTTGTTCATGCCGAACTGGTTCATTTCATTCATCCACACGTCAACGCGGAGCAGTTCTTTTCTCATCGCATTTTGGTTTCCCGTCAGCCATTTGATAACTTCAGCACATTGATAAGATGCCGTAATGTGTACAGCAGGTGCGATCACACCTGCTGTATCACACGTTTCAGCTGACGACGGCAGCACCGGCAGCAAACAGCGAAAGCACGGACCTTCGTCAGGAATAAAAGGCATCACTACACTCGTTCCCCCGACACACGCCCCATACACCCAGGGAACATTATGTTTTAGACTCGCGTCATTGATGGTTAGGCGTGTTTCAAAATTATCAGTCCCATCAATTATGATATCACTAATGGCCGCAAGCTTCTCAATCAAAGCCGCATCCGCATGATCCATCCATGTTTCCACATTTACACTGCTATTCACTTTCAACAATCTTCTCTTCGCCGCGATCACCTTAGGAACCATATCAATGGCATCTTGCTCCGTATAAAGAGGCTGTCGGTGTAAATTTGATGCTTCGACATAATCCCGGTCTACGATCAGCAATGTTCCGACCCCTGCCCTCGCAAGCATATCTGCAGCAGCCGAACCTAGTGCGCCGCATCCAATAATCGCAACTGTTGAAGAAGAAAGCTGTTTCTGTCCTTCTTTGCCAATTGGAGAATACTTTTGCTGTTTTGCAAATCTATTATCCACTTAAAAACCTCCTTCCTATATGATTTTCAAGTTAAAAAATATTTCTGGACAGCCTTAAGGCTTCCCATATACAAACTCAAATGTTTAATTATTTACTAAAATGCGCTCTGGATGGGTATACACGTTTAAAGAATCATTCCGTATAAAGCCAACCGTCGTAATTCCGAGTTCTCCCGCCAATTGAAGCGCAAGTTCTGTCGGAGCCGATTTTGACAGGACCATCTCACAGCCGATTTTGGCAACTTTCAATAAAATTTCAGATGAAATTCGTCCACTGAAAACAAGCACTTTATCGCGGATTGAGATCTCATTTTTCAAACAGTATCCATATATTTTATCAAGAGCATTATGCCGTCCGATATCCATTCTCATTAATACAATACCATTCCGGTCGCATAGTGCCGCATTATGAACGCCTCCAGTTTGCTGGAACGTCTCCGCCGATTCCTGCATCTCACGCATCAATCGAAAACAATCTTCCGGTGATAGTGCTACACGAACATCGTTCATTTTTTTTGCTGTCAATTTATCATTTACAAAAACAAATCCTTGTCTGCTTGCCCCGCAGCATGATGTAATATATCGTTTATTTTGGAATTTTGCATAATATGGATTCGGTTTCTCTGTTTTAATATGGACAAACCCTTCGTCTTCCTGCACCCATAAATCATCGATCTCGTCATACTTGCGAATGACCCCCTCTGATGCCAAGTAACCGACTGCCATATCTTCGATGTATTCCGGTGTGCACACCATTGTAACAAACTCATCACCGTTGATTTTAATTGTCACCGGATACTCGGTAACAATCCGGTCTTCTTTATATTCGGCTTTCCCATTTGTATAATGAAGTATCTCTCTTTTCACTTCTGACTTATTCATCTCTATTTTCTCCATCCATCACGTAATATTTTTATCGAATACAAAGACGGAAACGGCAATATCTTCCTCCACCTTTATATCTGAAAATAAATTGATTAATTTTGCCCCAATTAACTCTTCCATTCCTTCTGGGGGAGCTTTTGAATAAACATCCTGAATCAGTTTTGTCCTTGCCGCATGAACCATTTCCCTTCCTTCCGGCGTCTGTGCAATAAACTTTTCCGTTGGTGTTAAGTTTCCATACAATGTAGCGATCGCCATATTCTCAACAAACACGCTGTGTATACGTTCCGGACCCTTTCCAAGCAGATCTTTGCGCAGCTTTCTAATCATGTCATTAAATTCATGAATCTTTTTTGACATACAAAAAGTCTCTCCATTCTTCAAAATTCATACAATTTCCTCACAAGATATTGTTTATTCTGTCGGTTACTACTATAATAGCATTGATGGAATTGTAGCAAAGCATGTTATGATCCTATCTCTACTTATAAACATGGGCTGGTTATTTAGTATGATCTACTAAAAAACTATTTCCACCATGACTACACACTGCTTATTATACAGCTATGTGTCTTCAAGGTGGATTTTTTTTGTGTGTTTACTTAAAAAAAGGAGGGTGCATTATGTCCGAAAAGCTGATGACAATTAGTATAAACGGCAAACAGCACGAAGCAACAGCTAATTCAACAATCTTAGAAATTATTAATCAAAACGAAATTGCCCATCCGCAAATTTGTTATGTTCCGGAAGTTGATCCGATCCAAACGTGCGATACGTGTATCGTGGAAGTGAACGGTGAACTTGTCCGGGCTTGTTCAACAAAAGTAACTGATGGAATGAATGTCCTATTAAACTCTCCACGTGCGAAAGAAGCACAAACAGAAGCGATGGACCGTCTATTGGAAAACCATTTACTTTACTGCACAGTGTGCGATAACAACAATGGTAACTGTACATTACATAATACAGCGGAATTGATGGGAATTGAACATCAAAAATATCCGTATGAACCTAAATGTGATGTCAATGCAGTGGACATGTCCCACCCGTTTTACCGCTATGATCCGAATCAATGTATTGCCTGCGGTCAATGCGTAGAAGTATGTCAAAATCTTCAAGTTAACGAAACACTTTCTATCGATTGGGAAGCTGAAAGACCACGCGTTATTTGGGATGATGGCGTTGCAATTAATGACTCTTCATGCGTCAGCTGCGGCCAATGTGTCACAGTATGCCCATGTAATGCACTAATGGAAAAATCAATGCTTGGTGAAGCTGGCTTTATGACTGGCCTAAAACAAGACATGCTTGATCCAATGATCGATCTTATTAAAGAAGTTGAGCCTGGTTACAGCGGCATCTTCGCCGTGTCAGAAGTGGAAGCAGCAATGCGTGACACACGCACGGAAAAAACGAAAACGGTCTGCACATTCTGTGGTGTCGGCTGTTCATTCGAAGTATGGACAAAAGATCGTAAAATTTTAAAAGTACAACCAGTTTCAGACGCGCCTGTTAATGCGATTTCGACATGTGTTAAAGGTAAATTCGGCTGGGATTTCGTCAACAGTGAAAAACGTATTACGAAGCCATTAATCCGTAAAAACGGAGAATTTGTTGAATCATCATGGGAAGAAGCGCTTGACCTAGTAGCAAGTAAATTAGGTTCAATTAAACAACAGCACGGCAAAGGTTCTGTTGGCTTTATCTCTTCTTCAAAGATTACAAATGAAGAAAACTATGTGATTCAAAAATTAGCACGTCAAGTATTTGAAACAAACGATGTCGACAACTGCTCTCGTTACTGTCAATCACCTGCTACAGACGGCTTGTTCCGCACAGTTGGTATGGGCGGTGATGCTGGTACAATTAAGGATATTGCACAAGCAGGCCTTGTTATAATCGTTGGTGCAAACCCAGCTGAAGGCCACCCTGTATTAGCTACACGCGTTAAGCGCGCTCATAAGCTTCATGATCAAAAACTAATTGTTGCCGATCTTCGCAGAAACGAGATGGCTGAGCGTTCTGATATCTTCATTAGTCCAAAACAAGGAACAGACCAAGTATGGCTAATGGCTGTAACGAAATACATCATCGACCAAGGCTGGCATGATCAGAAATTTATTGATGAAAATGTGAATTTCTTTGATGATTACAAAACAGTTCTTGAGAAATATACGCTTGAATACGCTGAAGAAATTACAGGTCTTTCAAAAGAAACGATAATTGAAATTGCGAAAATGGTTCGCGATGCAGATGGTACATGTATTCTTTGGGGAATGGGCGTAACACAAAATACAGGTGGTTCTGATACATCAGCTGCTATTTCCAACTTGCTTCTAGCAACAGGAAACTACCGCCGTCCAGGTGCTGGTGCCTACCCTCTTCGCGGCCATAATAACGTACAAGGCGCTTGCGATATGGGTACTCTTCCAGGCTGGCTTCCAGGCTATCAGCATATTACAGATGACGAGGCACGTGCGAAGTTTGAAAAAGCGTACGGTGTCAAAATCGAAGGTAAACCAGGTCTTGATAACATCCAAATGCTTCAATCAATTGATGAAGGCAAGATGAGAGCTATGTACCTTGTTGGTGAGGATATGGCACTTGTCGATTCAAATTCAAACCACGTACATGATGTATTATCAAAACTTGACTTCTTTGTTGTTCAAGATATCTTCCTTTCTAGAACAGCTCAATACGCTGACGTTGTATTACCAGGTGTTCCTTCACTTGAGAAAAATGGAACATTTACGAATACAGAACGCCGCGTTCAAAGATTGTATCAAGTACTTCCTGAACTTGGGGATGCAAAACAAGACTGGTGGATCATCCAGGAAGTTGCAAACCGTCTAGGTCAAAACTGGAATTACAGCCATCCAAGCGAAATTTATGCAGAAATGGCAAGCTTGTCACCAATATTCTCAGGTGCTAACTATGAAGTGCTTGAAGGCTGGAACAGCTTCCTTTGGGGCAGCCATACAGGAGAAAGCACACCGCTACTTTATGTAGACGGATTTAATTTCCCTGATAAAAAAGCACGTTTTGCCCTTGCGGATTGGGTTCTTCCTGCTGAATTCGATGAGGAATTTGACCTTCATATTAACAATGGCCGTATGCTTGAGCATTTCCATGAAGGAAACATGACAAATAAATCTAAAGGTATTCAGTCGAAAGTGCCTGAAATTTTCGTTGAAGTTTCACCTGAACTCGCTAAGGAACGTGGCGTGAAGGATGGATCAATCGTACGCTTAATCTCTCCTTTCGGCGCATTGAAATTACCAGCGTTAGTCACTGATCGCGTGAAGGCAAATGAATTGTTCCTTCCAATGAACTCGGTCGATAAAGATTCAGCAATCAATTTCTTAACAGGCCCTGCCGTTGATCAACGGACAAATACGCCTGCCTATAAACAAACAAAAGTACGCATGGAAGTATTGATTAAAGACGGCGGTGAAAATCCACTTCCAAAAACGAATCCTCGTAATAAAAAACGCCACCCGCAAAATGGCGTAGAGGTCAATCGTAAATGGAACCGTCCAGGGTATGAACATTTAACAACAAAATAATATAAGGAGGTAAAACCATGGCAGCACCAATTACATCAATTACAAAACAAGTACTAACTCCTGAAGAACAGCAGCAGCAAAAGCTTGCTGAACTTCAGACGCTACTGGCCGATAACGATGAGGCCATCCAAAAGATTCTCGGCATTGCCGGTGAATTAAACAGTATCGGGATCCTCGATGCAGCAGATTCGATGATTCAAGCGAAAGAAAAAATCGCTCATATCGCGCTGGGACAAGTTTCTCGTGAACCTGTAACAAACCTCATTAATCATTTAATGAATGCAAGTGCTGTAGCGACGAGAATAGATCCAGAATTAACGACAAAACTCGTCGGCAGTATGGAAAAAGGAATTAATGAAGGAATTGACTTTTTACAAACCGATCAAAAAACAAGTGTATTTGATCTCGCAAAGTCATTAAAGGATCCGGACATTAACCGCGCAATTGGATTCGGTCTTCATTTCTTAAAAGGTATGGGGAAAGGCTTAAACGAATAAAATATTACTTTTTAAGGTAAAGAAAAGGGGCTTCTGATATCCAGAAGCCCCTCTTTTCTTATCTATTCTTTTAATCAAACGATTTGTTTTTTAGTAATTCAAGCAGGAAATTGATATATTTCCCCTCATCATGAATGTTGAAAACGGGATACTCAACTTTATTTAACTCCACCCAACTGATTATGCATTGAATATTTTCAAGTTCAAGGAGCGGCATATCCTGTTCAGTCCGGATTAGCACGACTTTGGGATACATTTCTTTTTTGTACCCTTCCACTAAAATAAGATCAACGGGAAATGACTCGTACATCGCAAGAATCTCCTTAAGCGTCCAACTATCTCGCTTTATGTTTAGCTGCAGTGTTCCGTCCCCTTCTACACCTGCGATGATTGCACCAGCCTTCTGGTGGCGCGTGCTGTCTTTTGTATCCGGCTTTCCGCCGTGCCCATGATGTTTAATGGACGCTACATGAAAGCCATTAACTGACGCAGTATAAATGAGTTTTTCCATTAATGTAGTTTTACCGCTATTTTGATACCCGACGACTTGAAAAATCTTTTTCATTTTTTATTCCTCCGACGTTATAATAGAAATGGGAGTGTGAATTTGATGACTATTGCAGGAGTTGTGCTCGCCGGCGGACAATCGTCCCGCTATGGTGAGCCGAAGATGTTTGAACAGTACAATGGTAAACCGTTTTATCAATACAGTGTCAATGCACTCGCGCAAAATCATTTGTCTCCAATTATTATTTCAACAAATGAACTGCTCGCAACAGCCTTTCATGACTCACGTGCAACGCTTCTTATTGAAACTCAGTTTCATAACGGCCCCCTTTTTGCACTTCATAATGTAATGAGTCATACACCCGGACCAGAGTGGTTTTTTGTATTATCCGCTGATATACCTTTCATAACAGCTGATTTTATTTCCGAAATGATCGAGCTCATTCAACCTGGTTTTCAAGCCGTTGTTCCTAGGCAGGGAAACAAACTGAATCCTCTACTCGCTCTCTACCATTGCAGCTGCTTGCCTATGATGAATACGCTTATAATGGAAAATAAACGCAGTATGATGGCATTGCTGAATCAAGTAAAATTCAAAACGATTCAGTATGATCATCAAGAACGTCTATTCACGAATATCAATTCAAAAGATGATTTTAAAAAATACATTGGTGAATAATCTTTTTTATTTAAACTCCAATTGAGTCGAGGCAATTCCTGGTTGTTTTTTTGTATTGAAAACACTTGATTTACAAAATAAAGGTTTTTCACAGGGTAAAAGAACTTCCAGTTACAATTGATAAAAAACCCACTCGCTCGTGTATAAAAATCATTGGAAAGGGTATTCTATTTTTGTAAGTACAGTACTTACAACTCCATTAACTGTCAAGTTTTTATTTACCGGGGCTTCCCGGTTTTTTTAATTCTTTCATTTGATGATTAGACGATTATTAGACATCGAATCATTAACTGCCATCTTGATAAATCTTGGGATAAAGGTATCCTTCCCGACACTGTATTCCGTTTTCAAAAAATTTCTTCTGAGTAGTGCCTAATGAAAAAATCTCTGTCAACACCAATGATTCTAAATCCATATTTTTGATACCAGTTGACCTACACTAAAATTTCCTATGCCAATATTAATGGTTTTGCACCCTTTGAACCTTGCTTTTAAATCACATCGTTCAATAACTGTTTTCCTATCCCTTTACCTCTGTGATCACAGCAATATTAACTCCACCTTTTCGGGTTATAGGAAGCACATAAACCCCGATGTTACTGAAAGACCTTTTTCATTTTCATCACCTTTATAATTAAGATAACTTAATTTAAAGATGTTCTGCAATTCCAAATGAATAATGGTAATCAAATACCGTTTCGAAAAGTGGATGTGTATTAAAGAACCTATCGCCACCCGATAGTAGTTCCATATTATAAAATTCGCACATTCATAAATTCCATAAAGTATTGTTCCTAACTTTTTTTGAAATGCTCTCCTCTTGTTTCTGAATAACTGTTTCTTATATGTTGATACTATATATAATATAGCATTTAAAATTTCTAGAGGTGGTTAGATCATTGTATTTGGCATTTAACTGATGTACATGGCAGTATATTTATTCGTTATTAATATAACGCGGGTATTGTTGAAACTGGTCGGATCTTCAACTTCTAATGTAGTAAGCTGTAAAATCCATGTCTTATAGTCACTCCATGCTTGGCTCCCCAGGGGGAAGTTGAACACTTTTACTCCTCCCCTTCTTACTGAAAGAATCCCATTACTCCTAATAATCTTCCATTTATTTCATTATATCAGGGCTATATTGATTCAAACATCATGTGAAATAAGAATGAAAATTAAGGATTTTTTTATAAATTATGGATTCATTATTTATATTGTGGTAAATTCAAGCTTGTCGTTGCTTCTTACTTTAAAGGGGGAATTAACTTGGAACATAAAACACCAAGTATAAAAAAACAAAACCACGGGACTGTCACAATAAAAAAAGCTTTTGAATCATTTGGATTTATTCTTTTACTTTTGGCAAGCACCACTTCTCTTGGTTATGCCAGCAAGGCTGAAGCTTCTGAATTAAATGTTACTACTGAAAAATCAAACATAATTAGCTCCAATATGGAAGCGCATACCGTTGAAGGGAAAACGAAAACACTTCTTGATTTAGGTGTTGGAGTTGACATAAAAGTCCCAGTTGTAGGAGAAGTTGTTTTAGAGATTGAAATCGGTAATCCTTCTTCAGAAGAAGGCCAACCTTCTGAGGGGGACACTGGTTCTGATTCTCCTGCTGGCGGGGATTCTGGTTCGGGCTCTCCTGCTGGCGGGGACTTTGGTTCTG
>NZ_MSFI01000032.1 GCF_001975785.1 Domibacillus epiphyticus
GTTTAAACGAGGAGAGACGTTCGGCGGAATTGACATAGAAGATGTGCTGGAGTTTATGGTGGATGAGCGTGTTCTAAAAGAGTTGAATGGGAAGTTTCACTGGATGAGCGATCAGTTTCCTGCTCATAACATTAGTCTGCGTTCCGCTTCACAAGAAAATGTCGTTATCATTGATTTATCTGAAACGGCCAATCGAAGAGTAATCGGTGAAATGGACCGTTTCAGCGCGATGACGTTACTCCATGAAGAAGCGATTTATTTGCACCAAGGCATTCAATATCAAGTAGAGGAGCTGGACTGGGAAGAGAAAAAAGCGTACGTAAGGGAAGTTGATGTCGATTATTTTACAGATGCAAATTTAGCTGTCCAGCTGCAGGTGCTTGAAGAAGATAAAGAAAAAGCTTCTGGCTTTGCCTCTTATCATTACGGTGATGTAGCGGTCCATGCAATGGCGACGATTTTTAAAAAGATAAAATTTGAAACGCATGATAATATCGGTTCAGGACCAATTCATCTGCCGGAAGTAGAAATTCATACGAATGCCGCTTGGATGACAATAAATGAAGGGCTGCACGATTGGGCGGAAGATCGAATTGAGCAGGGATTGATTGGTGCATCGAATGCCATTCAATCAGTTGCACCCCTTTATGCGATGTGTGACCCGAAAGATCTTCATGTCGTACCGAAATTAAAAGCGGAACATAACGAGCAGCCGACCGTTTTTATGTACGATCATTATGCGGGAGGCATAGGTCTTGCGGAACATCTTTATAAAAACATGTCTGCAGTGATTGACGCGGCGATTGATATCATTGACGACTGCCCTTGTGAAAATGGCTGTCCTTCCTGCACTGGCACAGATGTTTTTGCTGATCATGTAAAAAGCGATGCGAAAAAAGTTCTTCGTTTATTTGCAGGTGAACAGCCGTGAGTATGGCAAAAAAACTTCAGCGGATGAAAAAGCATATTGTACGTGAAGAGAAACTAGAACCCATTGTGAAACCTGACAAAAAAATCCGCTGCTGGGATGCATGGGAAGCAGCAGGAGCAAAGTTATTTCATTTTGAAGATGAATATTGCATTACAAGGGAAATGAATTATTCACTTGAATATAAGCATGGTCATTATACATTTGCAGATGCGGAAAAAACCATTCATGACTGGGCGGCGTTTAACGGCAATCACCCGTTGTCAGCGAAAGGTTTTTTACCGTCAGATTTGTTTTTTTTCGATATTGAAACGACAGGTCTGAGCGGGACAGGAAGTGTTATTTTTCTGCTTGGAACGGCCCGTTTAAACGGCAGCCGCGTAACCGTAAATCAATATTTTCTTCCATCGCCTGGAAATGAAACAGCGCTTTATGCAAAATTTTTGAAGGAAACAGATTACACAACACTGGTAACATATAATGGAAAATCCTTTGATTGGCCGCAGGTAAAATCACGCCATACTTTTGTACGTGAACGGGTGCCGTCGTTGCCTTCATTTGGCCATTTTGATTTGTATCATGCATCACGTCGTTTATTCAAGCATACAATGGATTCGGTCAAGCTCGTCAATGTGGAAAAAAATATTCTTGGCATTGAACGAACGGGTGATGTGCCGGGGCATCTTGCGCCAATTATTTACTTTGATTACGTAGAGCGTGGGGATCCAGAAGGTGTGCTGCAGGTAATGAAGCATAATGAGCGTGATATTCTCAGCTTAATTACACTGTACACCCATATTAGCCGGCTTGTGTTAGATGAATCACTCCGAAGTGATGACCGTACCGCATTTGAAATAGCGAAATGGTTTGAATCCTCTGGAAATCATGCGGCAGCACGCACCGCGTTTGAGACGTCGGTCAAACGTGGCGAAGGCGAAATTTCAAATGATGCAGCTTACAGACTAGCAATACAGTTGAAGCGAGAAAAATCATACAGTGAAGCTGCTTCATTATTAGAGCGCGTCAGCAAGTCAAAAAGCACCAGAGCTTTCGATGCCGCGATTGAATTAGCCAAACTGTATGAACACAGGTGGAAGCAGGTTGGACAAGCAATAGAAGCAGCGGAACAGGCATTAGAACTGACAAATGATTCAGTGAAAAAAAGAGAGGTGGAACACCGGTTAACACGATTGAAAAGAAAAATGTCGATTTTTAACGAAAATTAATGTCATCTTGTTGTAATTTTTCTGTAAACAAAGTAAAATAATGAATGGGAATTTAACACAGAAAATCTATATAACTTTGGGGTGAATGACGGCTTGTATCGGGCAATTTTTCTTCTATTTTTCGTGTTTGTTGGATTAACACCGTTTGTTTTGACGAATTTAAAAGATAGTTTTTACGCTTTTTTGTAAAACTGGAAAAAGCCTATACGCTTCCTGCTTTCCAATTGACAAACAACCCTGTTTTTGAAACAATTAATGTATGAAAACAGGATTCGATGAAGGTGGGTGCAAGGCAATGTTATCAGATAAAATTAAATTGACAGGTAAAGATATTTTAGAAAAAGAATTTAAAACCTCCATGCGCGGATATAATCCAGATGAAGTGGATCAATTTTTAGATCTAATCATTAAAGATTACGATGTCTTTCAGCAGGCGATAGAAGAATTACAGCAGGAAAATCTCCGCTTGAAAAAAGAGAACAGTTCCATCGCCTCCCGGCAGCGGCAGCCTGAGCCGCCTATTCGTGCGCAGCAGCCGGCAACGGGATCGACCAACTTTGATATTTTGAAACGTCTTTCGAATTTAGAGCGTCATGTGTTTGGGGATCGTCTTCATAAAGAATAATCTACCATTGCGCAAAAGACGTTTTTCTCTTATAATAAAGAACGGTAAATGAATAGCGTTCGGGTAATCGCTGCAGTATTTTTACTGCAGAGGAAAGTCCATGCTCGCACAGTGCTGAGATGCCTGTAGTGATCACGCCTGGCGAAACCATAAGCCAGGGCAGCTTATCAAGCTGACGGCAAGGAAAACACCTACGTCCTTTTGGATATGGTGTGACTACTTTGAAAGTGCCACAGTGACGGAGCTTTATTAGAAATAGTAAAGGTGGAACGAGGTAAACCCCGTGAGTGAGCAACCCAAATTTTGGTAGGGGCACTTTCCAGACGGAACTGAACGAATGGAAAGGCGGAAGCAACTGCTTCTTGCAGATAGATGATTGCCGCCGGAGTACGAGGCCATACCCTGGCCGTTTGTAGTACGATGGAACAAAACATGGCTTACAGAACGTTATTCAGGGTATAAAACACGACACACGGCTCTCCTTTTCAGGAGGGCTTTTGTTCTATTTAAAAGTAGATTTGCCAATGAATATTGTGAATGAATATGAAAAATAGGTTAAAATAAAACTTAACAAAACGAATGAAACATGAAAAGAGGGCGTTATGACGTATACATTAATTGCGACCGCCGCTATGGGCCTGGAGGCTCTTGTTGCAAAAGAAATAAAGGAACTTGGTTATGCACCGCGGACGGAAAACGGGAAAGTATATTTTGAAGGAGATGACGCGGCCATTGCCCGCTGCAATATGTGGCTTCGTACTGCGGACCGTGTGAAGGTCGTGGCAGCTGAATTTTATGCAAGAACGTTTGATGAGCTGTTTGAAAAAACGAAAGCAATTGAATGGGAACAGTTTTTACCGAAGGATGCATCGTTCCCGGTACAGGGGAAATCGGTCAAATCAACCTTGTTCAGTGTATCTGACTGTCAGGCGATCGTGAAGAAAGCCATTGCTGAACGATTAAAGAGGGCCTATAAGCTGGAAACATGGCTGCCGGAAACAGGCGCTCTTTTTCCGCTTGAAGTCGCGCTGTTAAAAGATAAAGTGACCATTACCCTCGATACGAGTGGTGCAGGCTTGCATAAGCGGGGGTACCGCACTGCGCAGGGAGAAGCACCTCTAAAAGAAACACTTGCGGCAGCGTTGGTGCAGCTAACCAACTGGTATCCGGATAAACCGTTTGTGGATCCGTTTTGTGGGTCTGGTACCATTCCAATTGAAGCTGCGCTAATCGGGCAAAACATTGCACCTGGGTTTAACCGTGATTTTATTTCGGAACAATGGCCATGGACAGGAGAAAAGGTTTGGGATGATGCCCGCATGGAAGCAGAAGATAAAGCGAATTACGACCAGCCGCTTGATATAGAAGGGCTTGATAAGGATCCGAATATGATTAATATTGCCAGCAGCAATGCGTTTGAGGCAGGACTCGGTGATTTAATAAAATTCCGTCCCGGTAATGCAGAAGAGTTTATAACAGATAAGGAATATGGTGTCATCGTAGGAAATCCGCCTTACGGTGAGCGCTTAAGTGACCGTCCGGCTGTCGAAAAATTGTATTCAGAGCTTGGCCGAGCTTTTGAGCCTTTAAATACATGGTCCATTTACATGCTCACGTCCTACGAACAGTTTGAAGAGGTATATGGAAAACCAGCGACAAAGAAGCGAAAGCTATTTAACGGCTTTATTCGCTGCGATTACTATCAATATTGGGGTAAACGCCCGCCTCGCCGAACTGAATAAAAAGGAAAAGAATGGATCGAACTCTAAAACTTGAAGTCTTTGAAGCATAGCAGCTTCAAAGGTTTTTTTTGGTACAAAAGATATAGTAAAATGTACTGACAAATGGTATTTTTTGCTGTAAAATAAAAAGAAAAATGGAGGGCATAATGGAAAATACACAACAAGATAAAAATACCGTCATTAAAGAAATTTTAAATTGCACAATTGAATCCATCCGGACGGTGATTCCAGTGGAAGCCCAGGTCGGCCGTCCTTCCTTATTAACTGGCTCGTTTCATCATCACGCGATTGGTGTCTTCATCGGAATTACCGGGGACCTGCCAGGCCGTGTTATTTTAGATGGACCGGCAGATGCATTTTCAAACTTGGGAACAAAAATGTTTGGCATGCCGATCGAAGGAGAAATGGTTGAATCCTTTGCAGGGGAAGTCGTGAATATGATCGCGGGCAATATGGGTTCGAACTTGTTTGCTAAAGGGATTACAATCGATATAACCCCACCGACAATTATTGTTGGTGACTCGAAAATTTCCGGATTTAAAGAAGCGATTGAAATGCCGATTATTTTTCAGGATACCGGAGAATTCAGGTTAGTATTAAATATTGAGTAAGATGCTGATTCAGGCATCTTTTTTTTGTTGTCAAACAAGAAAATGGGTGGTAATATATCATTAAGGATGAAAATCATTATCAATTAAAGAAAGAAGGCGTTCAAAAATGATCTGGTTGTTTGTATCGGTGACAGTATTAACGTATGGCGGGGTTATGAAATATGTTCTGGATCGTACGGCAAACCAATCAGGCACGCCATTGTTAAAAAAATAATAAATAAACAGGATACAATGAAACGTGGTGAGCATACGTTTCATTGTATCCTTTTTTATTTATGAAAAATCGTTTACAATAATGAAAACAGGTGTCTCATCGAAGGGATGGAATAATTATGGAAACGTCGACAGCAAGTCGCACGATGGAAACCATCCGTGCGCGCACAGCACATTTATATGAACAATTTATACATAATAAAGATACAGAACGTGCCGATAAAGCAGCACTCTTTTTGCGGAAGATGCATGACAATGAATTTATTGTGGCGTTTTGCGGCCACTTTTCTGCCGGGAAATCAACAATGATCAACGAATTAACGGGAGAGGCGCTTTTGCCGTCAAGTCCGATTCCGACGAGTGCAAATCTCGTTAAAATAAAACCAGCAGAGAAAGACTTCGCACAGATCAATTATCATAATGGCCGTCCGCTCGTGTTTAACGCGCCATATGACATCGCGCATGTAAAAAGGTTTGCGAAAGATGGCGATGAAGTCGCATCGATTGAAATTGGACATGCCGGATCTAATTTGCCAGCTGATGTGACTGTAATGGATACACCGGGTGTAGATTCCACTGATGATGCACACCGCATTTCCACGGAATCCGCACTTCATTTAGCTGACATGGTTTTTTACGTAATGGATTATAATCATGTTCAGTCAGAATTGAATTTTATTTATACGAAAGAATTGCTGTCACATGGGGTAAAACTCTATTTAATTATCAACCAGATTGATAAGCATAAACAAGAAGAGTTGTCGTTTGATGCATTTCGACAGTCTGTATACGAATCATTTTCGACTTGGAATGTAGAACCGGAAGCGTTTTTCTTTACAAGCTTGCGCAATCGGGATTTGCCATATAACGATTTTGATGAAGTGAAACAGCTTATTCACGACAGCATGGCGAATAGGGAAATGCTATCTGAGCAGTCAGCGCAAACGATGATGAACCGACTTGTCCATGAACATATGGAATGGCTTTCAGAGCAGCAGAAAGAAAAGAAAACGGCATTTGAAGCAGTCATATCCGAAGCGGGTAATCAATCGATTGAAGAAAAGGAAGCAGTTTTGCGAAAGGAAATGGAAAAGCGTGATCCCGAGTTTTGGCTGAAACAGTATGAACAAAAACGTGATGATGTGTTAAAAAACGCCATTTTAATGCCAGCTTCTACACGTGAGCTTGCCCGCAGCTATCTAGAATCGACCCGTCCCGACTTTAAAGTAGGCGTGTTATTTGCGAAAAAGAAAACAGATGAGGAGCGGGAAAACCGTCTGAAAACCTTGCTGGCAGACCTACAAAAGCAGACGGAAGCGCACTTGGAATGGCATGTGCGGCAGGTGACGGCATCATGGCTGAAAGAGAGCGGGCTGGATGATCCGTCGCTGGCCTTACGGGCTGAAGAACTGACTGTACCAGTTGATTTGACTGTTATTACGGATGCTGTAAAACCAGGTGCCGGTGTAACGGGCGATGCTGTTTTGAATTATTGTGAAGATGTTGCGAGTCTAATTAAACGGCGTGCCCGTACTGTATCGGAAGAATGGAAAGAAGAAGCGGCACCGATATTGACAGGCCAGTTCGAGGGAGAATTTAAAAAGTTTGCCGAGGATCATCGAATCTGGAAGAAGCGTTTATCAGCAAAAAAAGAGCTTGCATTGCTCGAATCAGAACGAAACGCACGTGAGATAGAACTAAATCACTCACTGCAAATCGAGGATCCTGATATGCCGCCGCTTATGGATGAACTGATTGAGAGATGGCAGATAGAATCTCAAAATGTAGCCATCTTTACAGGTCAGCAAGAAATGGAAGAAGTGCGGAAAGAAGAGCAATTTTTTGAAGAAGAAGCTCCTCATGAGACAGAAAAAGCGGAAGATCCAGAAATGACCGTAAAAAAGCTGCGTAATCTCGCAGCACGTCTTGAAGGAGTACCCGGATTTGGCAGGTTTATTGATGGTGCAATACAAAAAGCAGACCGGCTTGCAAATCGAACGTATACGATTGCCCTGTTCGGCGCGTTTTCTGCAGGGAAATCATCATTTGCCAATGCACTTTTAGGAGAAAAAGTGCTGCCGGTATCCCCGAATCCGACGACTGCTGCTGTAAACCGCATTCACCCGGTAGCAGACGGGAAAGAACACCGGACAGCAGATGTCCATTTGAAATCAAGTGTAATGATGCTGGCGGACGTTAACTCGTCTCTCAGTCTTTTCGGGCGTCATGCAGGGTCTCTCGATGATGCATTTGATGCAGTTCCTGATGTTCTTTCAGTAAATGAAGGAGAAGGAAAAGAAAAAATACATTTATCGTTTCTGCGTGCGTTTCATGCCGGTTATCAGGATTACAAAGGACAGTCCGGTGAAACGATTAATGTCGATTTGAATACGTTTAAAGAGTATGTCGCGAATGAGCAGAAAAGTTGTTTTGTTGATTCGATTGATTTATATTACGATTGCGATTTTACCCGTCTTGGCATTACACTGGTGGATACGCCTGGAGCAGATTCTATCAATGCCAGGCATACAGGTGTTGCGTTTGAATACATTAAAAATTCCGATGCGATTTTATTTGTCACGTATTACAATCATGCGTTTTCTAAAGCGGATCGCGAATTTTTGATCCAGCTCGGTCGTGTGAAAGATGCGTTTGAGCTTGATAAAATGTTTTTCATTATTAATGCTATTGACCTTGCGGCAAATGAGGATGAACTAAATGAAGTGAAGGCGTATGTGCGCGATCAGCTGCTTCAATACGGCATCCGTTTCCCGCGTTTGCATGGTGTATCCAGTATGCTCGCAGTAGAAGAAGCATCCCGCGGAGAGTGGGATTATCCGCTGTCCGGCATGAAACAATTTAAAGAGCCATTCAGCAAATTTTTATCAAATGACCTCGCATCCATGGCGGTTCAGTCCGCAGAAGCGGAATTCGAGCGGGGCGTTATGCAGCTTGAAAAATTAATTGAAACGGCGAAAGACAACCGGGACAATCGAACACAGAAAAAAGCGGAACTGGAAGAGAAATGGAGCCGGATGAAAACCGCAATCGATTCAGAACAGACAGATGTTGAGAAGAAGCGGATGGCGCAGGAACTGGATGAACTTGTGTATTACATTAAACAGCGCGTTTTTTATCGGTTCTCGGACTTTTTTAAAGAATCTTTTAACCCTGCGACGTTAAGCGGACATTCAGACGTGAAACAGCAGCTCCAGAAATCGCTGGATGAACTGCTTGAGTCAGTCGGATATGACCTGGCACAGGAAATGCGGGCGACATCAATTCGTGTGGAAAATCATGGTGTGAAACTGATTCAAGAAAAGCAATTGCGTCTGACAAATAAAGCGGCATTGATTGAACCGGAATTGCTGCTGTCCGATCAAGACGCACCAAAACTCGCTGTACCTGAATTTGAAACAGCGTTTACTGATGCATCGCGCGAGCCTTTTGTAAAGGCGCTTTCGCTCTTTAAAAATGCACGATCATTTTTTGAAAAAAATGAAAAACAGATCATGATGCAGGAACTTCAGACAATTTTTGAAGGCATGGCGGATACGTATTTAGCCTCTCAAAAAGAAACATTGCAAAAAAGTGCATTTGGGTTAATTGAAAAAGGTACTGAAGAAGTAAAAGAAGCTGTTTATCTTGATGTGAATGAACAGTTTACAGCCTGGCTTGATGTCCTCGATCATAGCGAAAACATTGAGGAATGGGAATTGATTCTTAATGACATCAAATCAGCATCTTAATACTCGTTTTCACGCATGTGCAACATGCCGTCATTTTCAGGCGCTGAAAACGGCAGGAAAAATGAAGTATACATGCCGCCGGCTCGGATTCGAAACGAATCCGGGCTACCGGTTTAATTGCTGGGATCCGAAAGAAAACGTTAAGAAATTAATTGAAAAGGAAGAAGATAAACATGATCGTATCAACTAAATGGCTTTACGAACGCTTAGATGAAAAAAACATTATCATCTTTGACTGCCGTTTCAATCTGGCGAATCCAGTAGAGGGTGCGAGGCTTTATGAAAAAAGCCATATTCCGAATGCGGCTTACGCGCATCTTGACCACCATTTATCAGGACAAAAAGGCAAAGGCGGCCGTCATCCATTGCCAGATGTACAAGTCTGGAAGGCGTTTTTAGAAAGCCGTGGCGTGTCAAATGACTCAATTGTCGTGGCTTATGATGACGGCGTGTCCATGTTTGCTGGCCGGCTATGGTGGCTTCTTAAATATGCGGGCCACGAAAACGCATTTATACTAGACGGCGGGTTTACGGAGTGGACAGAAAAAGGGTATCCCGTTACAACAGAACGTCCAATAAGACAAAGCACGACTTATCAGATGAATATACAAAATGAGATGGCGGCAACAATTGAAGACGTAAAAGAAGCGTCTGAAAAAGGAACCAGTCTATTAATTGATTCGCGCGCGCCAGAACGATACCTTGGTGAAACAGAACCCCTTGATCGTGTTCCCGGTCATATTCCAGGCGCTATTAACCGCTTTTTTGCTGAAGGATTGGATGGAACGAAGTGGAAAGCGGCAGCACAGCAGGAAGCACGTTTTGAAAACATTCAAAAAGATGAGCCAGTCATTGT
The DNA here is from genome assembly GCF_001975785.1 of Domibacillus epiphyticus. Taxonomy (GTDB): domain Bacteria; phylum Bacillota; class Bacilli; order Bacillales; family Domibacillaceae; genus Domibacillus; species Domibacillus epiphyticus. Next base: position 9,951 of record NZ_MSFI01000032.1, read on the forward strand.
CTATTGTGGGTCCGGCGTCTCGGCCACACCAAATATAATTGCATTGAAAATGGCAGGCTTTCAGAATGTAAAACTATATCCGGGCAGCTACAGCGAGTGGTCAAGTGATGAAACACGACCGATTGAAACAGAAGGACATGACCTCCATGGAAACTAAACGATTGCTTCTTGTCGACGGAATGGCCCTATTATTCCGATCTTTTTTTCAAACAGCTCCATCAGGGCGGTTTATGTATAACGAGCACCAAATTCCGACGAACGCAGTGCATGGATTAATCCGTCATTTATTTGCGGCAGCGGAAAAAATAAAGCCGACACATATAACTATTTGCTGGGACATGGGAAAAGACACGTTCCGGACTGAGATGTTTGATTCATACAAAGCGCACCGCCCCGCTCCCCCGACAGAACTTATCCCGCAGTTTGAACTTGCACGTGAGGCGACAGAAGCCTTTTCCCTGAATAATGCCGGTGTGAAGGGCTTTGAAGCGGATGACTGCATCGGTACTATTTCAAAGCTTGCAAATGGGATAGAGACCTATATTTTAACAGGCGACCGCGATTTGCTTCAGCTGTTAAACGGTACGAATTTCGTATGGCTCTTGCAGACGGGTTACGGCAATTGGAAAACGTACGATCAACAAATATTTATCGAAGAGTACGGCATTGAACCGGCGCAGTTTCATTATGTCAAAGCATTAATGGGTGATACAGCAGACGGTTATCCGGGTGTAAAGGGAATCGGTGAAAAAACTGCGCTTAAACTGATTCAGCAATTCGATACAATTGATGGTGTTATGAACGGACTGGATGAACTAACTCCCTCTGTCAGAAAAAAAATATTGGACGGCGTAGAGATGCTTAGATTGTCTGAAAAGCTGGCCGCCATACATTGTGACGTCCCGCTTAACTGGTCGCTTGATGCCGCACTGTATACAGGTGCAGATGAAAAAGCGAACAATTTCATCTCTGCAAATGGCATGACAGGTCTTTCCCGATTCGCCCGGCATACTGGATTTATCACGCAAGATCCATTTACTCTTATATAGTACCCGGCCGGCATATATTTTATAAAAAATATTCCGCAGGAACGCGGCAGAATTGAACGATAAACGGTTTAAGACCGCCGCGTTCCGTCATAAAACATTAACAGAATGCATATTTACTGTTATTTTGAAGATAAATAAGGTAAATAAGATAGAGAAGAAAACCGGCTTGTTTACCGGTTTTCCCGTATTGCTTTTTTTGCTTCATGATCTGCTTTATTTTGTTTGGATGGTATCCATTTTACAAAAAAAAGGGGAAACTCTTCTGCTAACGTTAAAATCGTCTGCAGCAGTGGTTTATAACGTTCTTTATGTATATATTCCTTTTCAATTGCTGCGACAACGGTTTGTGAATCACTGCGAAGTGAAACTGTTCCCGCCCCCATTTGTTTGCATATTTCAAGAGCTTTAATCACTGCGGTAAATTCTGCTTCATGTGTATCACATTCTCCGAGTGGAATGGAAAACCGCTCTGTTTTTCCGTCATGGCGAATGACGATGCCGGCTCCGGCTAAACCTGGATCACCAGTAGATGCGCCGTCTGTGTATACTTCAAACATAATTATTTCCCCCAATCTTGCCTCTATTTTATTGGACGGAGGGTTCGAAATGCAAATGACAATTCGTTTTGTATATAGCTTTAAAGGCGTTCAGATGACATTTGAATCAGAGCCTGTGGATAGGGATATCGTTCTCAAAACAGCGGATGACCTCTTGAAAACAGGACGTGCAAAAGAAATATCAGTTGTAGATGAGATAGGGAATGAATGGACGCTGAAAGAATTTAAAAAACTAAATCAGAAAATGGATGAAGAGCCGGAAAAAATAACTGTTTTATTTGATGGAAGTTTTGACGTGGAATCAGGGCAGGCAGGAGTCGGCGCGGCTATTTATTACACCAAAAGCGGAAAACGATACCGCATACGTGAAAACGCGCCCATGGATGAGCTGGAGACGAATAACGAGGCAGAATATGCGGCGCTTTCATTCGCGGTGAATATCCTAAAAGAAATAGGAGTAAGCAGTCAGCCTGTTACAATATCAGGCGACTCGCTCACTGTATTGAACCAGCTCAGCGGTGAATGGCCGTGTTATGAGGAGGCTCATGCCCGCTGGCTTGTGCGTATAGAGGAAAAATTTTCCGAAATGAAAATCAAGCCACTTTACAAACCGATCGATAGAAGGCACAATAAAGAGGCTGACCAGCTTGCCCGTCAGGCGATTGATGGAGTGGATATACACAGTCACACTGAAATCGGGACATAATGGAAAGGTGGAAAGGGACGTTGAGCCGAATTGAGCTATTGCTTGAAGTGGAGGATTTATTAAATACGTATTGCAATGACTGTCTCGTTAAAGCAGCGCTGCGGAAAGAAAAAGGCAAGCTTGCTGCTCATAAATTTTGTATTACCGAATGCACAGTTGGTGAAAAGTTAAAGCAGTATGGAGATAAGTTATCATAAGCCGGACCTGTTCCGGCTTTTTCCTTGTCCGCACTGCGCTCTTATAGTAGAATTTTAATGATGAGTAATGTCAGGGGGTATCCACATGCCGACACCGAGTATGGAGGATTACATAGAACAGATTTATTTGCTGATTGATACGAAAGGCTATGCGCGTGTATCGGATATCGCTGAGGCGCTGTCTGTCCACCCGTCTTCTGTGACGAAAATGGTTCAGAAGCTTGATAAAGATGAATACCTCGTGTATGAGCGGTACCGTGGGCTAGTATTGACGGCAAAAGGCCAGAAAGTTGGCCGGCGTTTAGTCGAACGTCACGATCTGCTCGAACGGTTTTTGTCGGTGATCGGGGTGAAAGAAGAGCACGTTTACAATGATGTTGAAGGAATTGAGCATCATTTAAGCTGGGATTCAATTAACCGTATTGCGGATTTAATGGAATTTTTTGAAGAGGATCCGGCGCGTATGACAGCGCTAAAAGAAATACAGATGCGAAATAAAGAATAACCCGTCCGCGGTACGGGCGGTTTTTTTACAAAGGGAGGAGGAGTCCACCATGAAGATTTTAAAAATAGAACCGACGCCGAGTCCGAATACGATGAAAGTTATTTTGGACGAAGAACTGGCAGCAGGTAAAAGCACAAACTATAATTTAGAATCAGCAGACGGAGCTCCGGATGTCATCAAGGCAATTCTGGCAATTGAAGGCGTTAAAGGCGTGTATCACGTAGCGGATTTTATTGCGCTTGAACGAAATGGGCGCTATGACTGGCAGGAAATTTTGCCGAAAGTACGAGCGGCGTTCGGTGAAGGAGAAGAAGAATCAGCTGTGTCAGGACTGGAGCTTGACCATTTCGGCGAAGTCGAAACGTTTATCCAAGTATACAAAGGGGTGCCTCTTCAATTAAAGCTGGTCTCTGCGGAAGAGGAAAAACGGTTGGCATTGCCTGATTATTGCCAGGAAGCATTCAGAAAACTAGCCGCTGATGGAGATAATTATATTTTAGAGCGAAAATGGCAGGAGTTCGGAATACGTTACGGTGAACTGGACGAGATTGCCCCGGAACTTTTGGAAGAAGTCATGGCAGCATATCCAAAAGAACGTATTGATCGTATCGTTGAAGCTGCGGGAAAAGGCGGCCCTCTTATCCAGCATAAGGAACATGGTACGAAGCCGGATGTAAACGAATGGATTTCAGAATCTGATTGGCGAAAACGATATCAAATGCTGGAGCAGATGCCTGATCCAGAACTGTCTGATATGCCCCTCTTAGATGCAGCATTAAACGATGAAAAAGCGGCGATTCGTCGTCTGGCAGTTGTGTATGCCGGCATGATTCAAGATACGCGTATTTTACCTGTGCTGTATAAAGCATTAAAAGATCCGGTTGTAACCGTTCGACGGACCGCTGGGGATTGTTTGTCAGATCTTGGCTTTGCAGAAGCAGTGCCGGAAATGATTCATGCACTAAAAGATAAAAGCAAAATTGTCCGCTGGCGCGCGGCAATGTTTTTATATGAAACAGCCGATGATGCCGCTCTGCCGGCATTAAAAGAAGCGGCTGACGATCCAGAATTCGAAGTGAAGATGCAAGTGTTGATGGCAATTGAACGTATTGAAGGCGGAGAAGAAGCAAAGGGTTCTGTTTGGAAGCAGATGACAGAAGCGCGTAAATAAAAAGGAGGAATATTGAATGAACGCATATGAAGAATATATGAAACAGATGGTTGTGCCAATGCGGGCTGAGCTTACAAATGCCGGTTTTCTGGAATTGACAACGGAAGAAGAAGTAAATGAATTTATGGAACATGCTGAAGGAACAACACTTGTCGTTATTAATTCAGTATGTGGTTGTGCGGCGGGTCTTGCCCGTCCGGCAGCCGTACAGGCGTCAATGAACGAACATGCCCCGGATCGCCTAGTCACCGTTTTTGCCGGACAAGACCGTGAAGCCACAGCGGCAATGAGGGCATGGATGCCAGAATTTGAACCATCTTCTCCATCAATGGCGCTTTTAAAAGGAAATAAAGTCGTTCATTTCGTGCCGCGTCATGAAATTGAAGGGCACGACCTCGGTGCCATTATCGGCAATTTAACCGCGGCGTTTAATACTCACTGTCAGTGATTGTTACGACATCACAGCGGGCAGGCAGCGACGTAAAAAAAAGAGCAGAACAACAAGCGGTTTCGTTTAATGTGCCGTATGTGGAAAGAGGAAAGCAGTCGGTCGCGAAACTGGCTGCTTTTTACGAATGTCCGGTTTTACTTGTGACAGAAGAGAGAATGGAATTGTATGATGAATCTGGACGATCCCCGTTCTTTTTCCATCCGGGGTCCGCAATGTTCCGTGTGAAGCGGCTAATGAATGGCGATCAGGACGCTTTTGTCCAAGTTTCCGGTTTGCGCCCTGGCATGTCGTTTTTAGACTGTACGATGGGCCCGGCTGCGGACAGCATTACGGCATCGTTTGCGGTCGGTGAGAAAGGGCATGTACAGTCGATTGAATCAAACGAACCAGTGGCGAAAATTGTACAAGACGGATTGTCGAAGTGGGAAGAAGGACCGGCGGATTTACTTCAAGCGATGCGCAGGATTCAGGTAAAGGCGGCGGATTACCATACGTATTTACAGTCTGTGCCGGACAATTCGTTTGACGTTGTATATTTTGATCCAATGTTTGAAGAAACGATTGATTCTGATGGCATTGCGCCGCTCCGTTCGTTTGCATCCTATTCGGATTTAACAACGGAAGCGGTAAATGAAGCGAAGCGCATTGCGAGAAAACGCGTAGTTTTGAAAGACCATTTTCGCTCCGAACGTTTTGCTGAACTTGGTTTTCAGCAGCACATTCGGAAAACGGCAAAATTTCATTTTGGAACGATAGAAAGCAGGGGGAACAGTGAGCGGGAGTGAACAGCAATATCTTGATTTATGCAGGGATATTTTAGAAAACGGCAATCGAAAAGATGACCGGACTGGAACAGGGACAATCTCTGTCTTTGGCCGGCAAATGAGATTCAATTTAGATGATGGCTTTCCTTTATTAACAACGAAGCGGGTGCCGTTTAAATTGATTGCATCGGAAATGATTTGGTTTATTAAGGGCGACACGAATATTCGATATTTGTTACAGCATAACAACAATATCTGGAATGAATGGGCGTTTAAGCGCTGGGTGGAAAGCGATGAGTATGCGGGTCCGGATATGAACGATTTTGGCCGAAGGGCTTTAAAAGATGAAAAATTTGCGGAGCAATACAATGAACAGATGGAATCGTTTAAACAGCTTGTGCTGGATGATGAAACATTCGCGGCGAAATACGGTGAACTTGGCGATGTATACGGCCGTCAATGGAGAGGATGGAAAACGTCGAGGGGAGAAACGATCGATCAGCTGGGGGATGTCATCAACATGATCAAAAAAACACCGGATTCCCGCCGTCTGATTGTTTCTGCATGGAACCCTGAAGACGTACCGACAATGGCATTGCCGCCATGTCACACGATGTTTCAGTTTTATGTGGCAGACGGGAAATTGTCGTGTCAGCTTTATCAACGGAGTGGTGATGTATTTCTCGGTATTCCATTTAACATTGCAGGATATGCACTTTTGACACATTTAATTGCAAATGAATGCGGGCTGGAACCAGGTGAATTTGTGCACACAATGGGTGATGCGCATATTTATACAAACCACCTTGAGCAAGTGAAAACACAGCTCGCACGTGATCCGAGACCGCTTCCACAGCTTCATCTAACAAAAGGAAAGCCGCTGTTTGACATGGAATTGTCTGATATGACATTAACCGGATATGAACCTCACCCTACAATTAAAGCACCTGTCGCAGTATAAGTTAAAACTTTATCAAGAGTGTATTCTTGGCGTTCCGAATCAATCAGGGTGAACGGGCATGTTTTTGATGCCCATTATTCAGGATAAAAGGAGAATCACAATGATTTCATTTATTTGGGCACAGGATGAAAATGGATTAATCGGCAAAGACAATAGTCTGCCGTGGCATTTACCGGAAGACTTGAAATTTTTTAAAAAAACAACGCTTGGACACCCGATCGTTATGGGACGGAAAACGTATGAATCAATCGGCCGGCCGCTGCCCGGGCGTGAAAATATCATTTTGACCGGTGACCCGTTGTATAAAGCGGAAGGCTGTACAATTGTGCATTCTGTAGAAGATGTATTGGATAAAGCAAAGAATGAAGAAGTATTTGTAACCGGGGGAGCGGGTGTGTTCAAGGCATTTTTGCCGCATGTTGACCGATTATATGTGACGCACATTCATCATGTGTTTGAAGGTGATACATATTTCCGTTCCATTCAGTGGGATGACTTTGAGAAGGGGAGCTGTACGCCAGGATTGACTGATGAACGTAATCCTTACAAGTATGAGTTTTGCCTGTATCATCGGGTAAGCCAATGATCCGGTTATTATTTTTTTTCCTCTATTTATTTATTTCGCTAACTGCATTAATTCCGGTTATGCTCCGTAATAAAAACATTGATCCGGAACTTCCGGCAGAAGAGCGTGACCGGATAGTACATCCGGCAGTGAAAAAATGGAACCGTTCTGTTATTAAAATGGCAGGAGCAACAGTATGCGTATCAGGGGAAGAACATGTGCCGGATGGTCCGGTCATGCTTGTCAGCAATCATGAGGGAGATTTTGATGTGCCGGCGATGCTCGGTTATTTGGACAAGCCTTTTGGATTTGTTGCGAAAACAGAAATGAAAAAAATCCCGCTATTGAGTACATGGATGTCATTAATTCACTGCCTGTTTATTAACCGTAACGACCGCAGAGACGCAGTAAAAATGCTTCGCGATGGGGCTGCCATACTGGAAAAAGGACATTCGCTCTTTATTTTTCCGGAAGGAACGCGCAACAAAGGCGGAGAGCTGAAACCATTTAAGACTGGAGCTTTTCGGATGGCGAAAGACGCAGGAGTACCGATTGTTCCTGTCGCGATTAAAGGCAGCGCTGACGTGTTTGAAAAGAATGGACGAAAAAAGCTGACGGCATCCCGAATTGATGTTGCTGTTTTGCCGCCGCTTATGCCGGCTGATTACATTCAGTCGGACTTAAAACGGAAAGCGGCCGAAGTAAAAGAAACAATTGAAAAGCAGCTGGTGAAAATGTCGTAACCGGATTCTTTCCGGTTTTTTTTACATGAAAAAGGCTTGCTTTTCTGTTATTATTCAAAGATAATATAAATAACTTTATTACTGAAAAGCGTTTACGTATAACAGGGGGGGCGTTTTTATGAACAAATGGACAAAAGGATGGCTCATCTCGGGTGCTGCAGCTATGGTTCTCGCAGGCTGCGGAGGCGGAGAAGAAGAAACAAAAGAAACAGGCGGCAAAAACGGCGGCGAAACGTATAATATTGGGGTAACACAGATTGTGGAACATCCATCTTTGGATAAAGCATACGAAGGATTCAAAAAAGGGTTGGAAGAAGCAGGAATTACGGCGGAATATAATGAGCAAATCGCACAAGGCGATCCAAATAACAACCAAACGATCGCAAATAACTTCGTGAGTGACGGTGTAGACTTAATCTTCGCAAACTCAACTCCAAGTGCAACAGCGGCATTGAACGCAACGAAAGACATCCCAATTGTGTTTACATCTGTGACGGATCCTGTTTCGGCAGGCCTTGTGAAAGATACGGAAAATCCGGGCGGCAACGTGACAGGTACAGTGGACTTGCATCCGGATGCCATTGCCAGCACGGTGAAATTTATGGCTGATCAGTTTGAAGGCAAAAACGTAGGCGTCATATACAATGCGGGTGAACAAAATTCTGTTGCGCAGGCAGAGGCAGTGGAAAAAGTGCTGACAGATAACGACTTGAAAATGGTGCCGGTTACTGTTTCAACATCTTCTGAAGTGAAACAGGCAGCTGAATCATTAATCGGAAAAGTTGATATGTTCTATATTTTCACAGATAACACAGTTGTATCCGCACTTGAGTCAGTTATTCAAGTTGCAAATAATGAAGACCTTCCATTGTTTGTCGGTGAAAAAGATTCCGTTGCCCGCGGTGGTTTTGCGGCATATGGTTTTAATTACGATGACATTGGCTATGAAGCTGGAAAAATGGCTGCCGAAATCTTAAAAGGTGAAAAAGAAGCAGGTGAATTGCCAGTTCTTCCACCACAAGACTTGAAGCTTGTTATCAACGAGACAGCAGCAAAAGAAATGAATATCACGATTAAAGAAGAGTGGAAAAAAGAAGCTGAGTTTGTAAAATAATAAAAAAGTGCGCCTTTAATTAGGCGCTCTTTTCGTGCATATAGGAGGACTTTTTTATGATGACAGCGATGTTTGGCGCCGTGGAATCCGGCGTCATTTACGCGATAATGGCACTCGGCGTGTATATATCATTCCGGGTGCTCGATTTTCCGGATTTAACGGTGGATGGCAGTTTCGTCACTGGGGGTGCCGTTGCATCCATTATGATTACGACAGGATATGATCCATTTATTTCAACGTTTGCCGCGCTGTTTGCCGGTTTTTTGGCAGGCTGTTTAACCGGCATTTTGCATACAAAAGGCGGGATTAACCCGCTCCTTTCAGGGATTCTAATGATGATTGCCCTTTATTCAATTAATCTCCGAATCATGGGTAAACCGAATGTGCCCCTGCTGGCAGAAGAAACGGTTATGACAAAAATTGACACATGGTTCCCTTCAACATGGGGCATTCTAGTATTTATGCTTGTTTTAACGCTTGTTATAAAATTTGTGACGGATTTATTTTTGAAAACGGAAGTCGGATTAAGCTTGCGTGCAGTCGGTGATAACGAAGGAATGATTCGCAGTTTTTCAGCAAATGCAGGCTGGATGAAAGTTCTCGGTCTTGGTTTATCAAATGCGCTTGTTGCGTTTTCGGGCGCATTAATCGCCCAGTATAATGGATTCAGCGATGTAGGCATGGGGATTGGGATGATCGTGATCGGTCTTGCATCGGTCATTATCGGGGAAGCTGTGATTGGCGATTCAAAAATTGCCCGCGCGACACTAGCGGTTGTCGTCGGTGCGGTTTTATATCGAATTATTGTGACGCTTGCACTCCGCATCGAGTTTTTGGATACTGGCGATATGAAACTGATTACGGCGATTATCGTGATTATTGCGCTTATTATGCCGAAAGTAATTGATAAACAAAAAGCAGCGTCCCGAAAGAAAAAACGGCTCGCACAGTTGAACGCGGATGGAGGTGGCCCTGTTGCTTGAATTGACTCAAATTTTCAAAGTATTTTATGAAGGGACACCGGATGAGAAAATTGCCCTTAACAAATTGAATTTGTCAATGAAGCAGGGGGATTTTGTGACGGTCATCGGCAGTAACGGAGCCGGAAAATCGACGCTTATGAATGTCATATCCGGAAAGCTTGTTCCGGATATGGGTACGGTAATGATCGATGGCGCCAACATGACATCACTGGCGGAACACAAACGGGCGGTGAAAATTGGACGTGTATTCCAGGACCCGATGGCAGGGACTGCACCGACAATGACGATTGAAGAAAATTTGGCACTTGCGTATAACAGGACAAAGAAGCGCACATTAAGTTTCGGTGTGACGAAAAAACGGCGTGATTTTTACCGTGAAAAGCTTGAAATGCTTCATTTAGGCTTGGAAGACCGCCTGCAGGCGAAAGTCGGCTTATTATCTGGCGGGGAGCGGCAGGCTTTATCTTTATTGATGGCCACTTTTACCGATCCGAAAATTTTGCTGCTCGACGAGCATACAGCGGCACTTGATCCATCACGTGCGGAATTGATCACGAATTTGACGAAAGAGATTGTGGCGAAACTTGGGCTTACGACTCTGATGGTCACGCATAATATGCAGCAGGCGCTAGATTTGGGGAACCGTTTAATTATGATGGATAAAGGGCAGATTATTTTCTCGGCTGATGGAGATGCAAAATCGGATTTAACCGTTGAAAAGCTCCTTGCTGAATTTCAAAAAATTAAAGGTGGCAGCGGACTTAGTGACCGTTCTCTATTATCGTAAAAAGGAAGAAGGCCCTGTGTCTTCTTCTTTTTTTATGTAAAAACGTTAATTCAGTAGGAAGAACGGTTAAAGAATAGTAAAATGAGTGAAGAGAATGGATTGGCAAGAAAGAAGGGATTTCAAATGAGCAAAATTAAAATTGTGACAGATTCGGCGCTGGATATGACGAGCGATGAATTGCAAAAGATGGGCATAACGATGGTACCGCTGACTGTTTATGTAGATGGTAAAACGTATTTAGACAGCGTTGAAATTTCAGCGGAAGAATTTTTAATAAAAATGGATCAATCAAAAGAAATGCCAAAAACATCGCAACCGCCAGTCGGAAAATTTCTAGAAGTGTATGATGAACTCGGAAAAGATGGCACCCAGATCATTTCAATTCATATGACAGGCGGCATGAGCGGTACATATCAATCCGCAAAGCAGGCAGCGGAAATGTCGACATCAGATGTGACGGTTGTAGATTCCCGCTATATTTCAAGAGCACTTTCCTATCAGGTTCTTGAAGCGGCCCGCATGGCAGATGCCGGGAATACAGTAGACGAAATTGTGGCACGGCTGGAAGAAGTAAGATCAGAAACGAAGTTGTACATTATGGTTGATACACTTGAGAATTTAATTAAAGGCGGCCGAATCGGTAAAGCACAGGGGTTTATCGGATCATTGCTTAATATTAAGCCCATCGCAAATCTTGACATCGGGGCATTATCTCCGGTGACAAAAGTTCGAAGTCATGCAAAAGGGATCAAGTTTTTTGTTGATCAAATTAGCGAAGAATTAAAAGGGCGTGAACTGGTCCGATTTTCTATTTGTCATGCCGGACGAAACAGTCATGAATTTTCCCAAAATTTAAGTGCGAAAATAACAGAAATAACGGGATTTAAGGATATTGACATATGTGTCACGGCACCGATCATTTCCGCGCATGCAGGTCCCGGTGCGGTCGGTATCATGTATCAGGCGAAGTAAAATAGATGAAAACACCGGACAGGTTTTTGTCCGGTGACTTTTTTGTATATGGCTTGATGTGCTGTCCTGCAGCATCTTTGCAGAATGTCTTTACATGATATAATCATATAATGTAAACAAATTGCTTTTAACCAAAGCTGCAGCATGATACGATTTTATAAAGAAAAAAAGAGGTGACCGCATTGAAAAGAGTACTAGCGGGTCTCTTCCTTATTGTTGGAATAGCAGGGTGTGGAAATGGAGCACAAGAAACGGCCGCTCCTGTACCACAAAATGTTGATGTTGTATCGATCGGTGATTCACTGACAGAAGGTGTAGGCGATAGTACAAACTCTGGCGGCTATGTCCCTTATTTAGAACAGCAGCTCGAATCGCTCGATGAAATTGATGAGGTATCGTTCGTTAATTTTGGGAAAAAAGGAAACAGAACGGATCAATTGTTGAAACGCCTGCAAACAGAGGAAATACAGGCGGAGATTGAAAAAGCAGATATCGTCATGATCACAATCGGCGGCAACGATGTCGTTAAAGTTATGAAAGAAAACTGGTCCAATTTAACGATCGAGAATTTTGAGCAGGAAGAGATAGGATATGGTGAACGGCTTCATGCCATATTAACTGAAATACGGAATCTAAATGATGATGCAGGAATTGTGCTCGTCGGCATATATAATCCGTTTGGCAAAATATTTGTCGAAACGGAGGAGGATGAAGAAATCGTCCGCTCGTGGAACGAGACAGGTGAAGCAGTTGCTGCTGAGTTTGACCAAACGGCATTTGTCAGCATTGAAAATATATTTACAGAAGGAAGTGACGGTCTTTTTTTCGAAGACCAGTTTCATCCGAATGATCTCGGTTATGAACAAATAGCGGAACGAATATTTGATACGATTAACGGTACACCGCTCGAAAGACTGACAAATCAAAAAATTGTTTTTGCGAATGAGGGATCAAATTGACGAAATGGAAAGTGGCTTTTTTTTTATTACTTTTTGCGGTGATTGCAGCCGTCGGCACTCTCCTTGCCTTGCTTTTTTTGCCATCTGATGTCGAAAAACCGGCAATGAGGGAAATTGAAGGAGAAACTGCCTTTCACGTAACATCGTCAAAAGCGGAATTAAATAAACTTGTTTCCTATTATTTAGAAAAAGAATCCGGTAGTGCGCCGTTTGATTACGATGTTTACATCGGCAATGAAGTCGAATTGTACGGCTCAATCCCCGTGTTTTCAACAGATATTGATTATCACATGACGTTTGAACCGGAAGCTCTTCAAAACGGGAATATTGTGTTGCGGCAGGAAGGACTGCGCGTCGGTCTGCTGGAAGTGCCGGCTTCATATGTGCTGAAAACAGCTGAAAACACTGGTGCATTTCCGGATTGGGTTCGTGTCGTGCCGAATGAAGAACTAATATACGTATCACTTGCTGACATGGAACTTGACAACGGCATGCGTGTGAAAGCCGAATCATTTAACCTGGAAAAGGACGACATTCAGTTTGCTGTGTTGCTTCCGGAAAAAGAAGCACAATAGGAGGAGATAAAATGGAGAAAGCAATTTTTGCAGGCGGCTGTTTCTGGTGCATGGTAAAACCTTTTGACGAACAGCCTGGCATTCACTCAGTTGTTTCCGGCTACACAGCTGGGAACACAGAAAATCCGACTTATGAAGAAGTTTGCTCTGGTACAACAGGCCACATTGAAGCGGTTGAAATTACTTTTGATCCAAATGTGTTCCCGTATGATAAATTGGTGGATGTTTATTGGATGCAAATCGACCCAACAGACGCTGGAGGACAGTTTTACGACAGGGGCCGTTCATATATGCCGGCTATTTTTTACACAACAGAAGAACAGAAAGACAAAGCGGAAGCGTCAAAGCAGGCTCTCAATGAAAGCGGCCGGTTTGCTGCGCCAATTGCCGTTCAAATTTTACCGGCTGAGCCATTTTATGCTGCAGAAGAGTATCATCAGCAATATTACCGGAAAAACAAAGCTCATTATGAAGCGTATCAAACGGGCTCAGGCCGCGCAGGTTTTATTCAAAAACATTGGGGGAATGCAGAATGAATAAAGAAGAACTAAAAAAGAAATTAACACCTATGCAATATAACGTTACACAGGAAAATGGAACTGAACCACCTTTTCATAATGAATATTGGAAAGAGTTTGAGGAGGGTATTTATGTCGATATCATTTCCGGAAAACCGTTATTTTCATCAAAAGACAAATACGATGCCGGATGTGGATGGCCAAGCTTCACAAAGCCTATTCAAGTAGAAGAAGTTCTTGAAAAGCAGGATTTCTCTCACGGCATGATTCGTACTGAAGTGCGCAGCAAAACAGCAGATGCCCATTTGGGTCACGTTTTCCCGGACGGACCGCGTGATGCGGGAGGCTTGCGCTACTGCATCAACTCAGCCTCGCTTCGCTTCATTCGGAAAGAAGATCTCGAAGAGGAAGGATACGGCGAATTTAAAGACCTTTTTTAAGGTCTTTTTTTGGAGGAGAAAACAATGCATAAATCGTTTTATCACTATTTAATGAAATATCGAGAGGAACCACCCCGTGATGAACTCGCAGCGTTTGCGAATCATGCTTTTGCGGATCATTCGTTTCCGAAAGGTGCGGATGATTATGATACATTGAGCCGCTATTTAGAAATGGATGTTGATTATATAGCCTCTATGACTGTGTTTGATGCTGCCTGGGAAAAATATGAACAGGATGAACTAAATATTTGAAACCTTTTTCAAAACGGTGCGTACATTGAATCACAAACCTTGATGGGAGTGGTTCAATATGGCATTATTTCATAAAGTGCTTGCAAGTATAGGGATAGGGAACGCGAAGGTGGATACAAAACTGGAAAAGGCGAGTTATACTGCGGGAGAAATTATGAGTGGTGTGGTCGAAGTAACCGGAGGCACGGTTGAGCAGCAAATTGATTCCATTTATTTGTCGGTGATGACCACATATACGCGGGAAATGGACGATAAAAAGGTAACCGACCAGACAGCCGTATTTAAACGCAAGTTAAATGAACCATTTACAATTGGTGCGGATGAGAAGCGTGAATTTCAATTTGATCTTGAACTGCCCCATGAGACACCAGTGACACTAGGGAAAACCCGTATATGGGTGGAAACAGGTCTTGATATTAAGCAGGCAGTTGATCCAGGTGATACAGATTACATTGAGGTGCGGGCTACGCCGATTGCCGAAGCAGTACTAAATACGGTACGCTCGCTCGGATTCCGCCTTCGTGAGGTAGAATGTCAGCAGGCATCACGACTTGTACGCGGGAAATATCCGTTTGTTCAGGAATTTGAGTTTGTGCCGGTGAGTGGTTCATATAAGGGGAAACTTGATGAACTGGAAGTCACTTTTTTGACGCAGTCAAAGGATGAAGTGACGATTCTGCTTCAGGTAGACAAAAAGGCAAGAGGTCTTGGCGGATTGCTGTCGGAAGCGATGGGGACGGATGAAAAGAATGTCCGCCTGCGCGTAAACAAGGTTGATCTCCCGACACTTGAATCGAAATTAAATCGATCGATCAGTCAATTTTCCTGAGTGGTTGCAGTACCCGCTGAAAAAGCATAAAATAACGGATGGATATTGGACTAATTGGAGGAATAGATATGAGTGTACACATCGGTGCCAAAGAAGGCGAGATCGCTGAAACAATCCTGCTTCCAGGTGATCCACTGCGCGCAAAATACATCGCGGAAACGTTTTTAGAAAAACCGGTATGTTATAACGAAGTTCGCGGCATGCTCGGGTTTACAGGCATTTATAAAGGAAAGAAAGTATCGGTGCAGGGCACAGGAATGGGTGTTCCATCCATTTCGATTTATGTAAATGAGCTGATGCAAAGTTATGATGTAAAAAACTTGATTCGTGTTGGCACATGTGGTGCCATTCAAAAAGATGTAAAAGTAAGGGATGTTATTTTAGCGATGACTGCTTCAACAGATTCAAGTATGAACCGCCAAACGTTTAATGGAATTGATTTTGCACCGACAGCAAATTGGGAATTGCTCAAAGATGCGTTTGACGCAGGGACAGAAAAGGGGCTGCAGCTGAAAGTCGGGAACGTTTTTACCGCGGACCAATTTTACAATGAAAATGCCGACCTTGCGAAATGGGCGCAATACGGTATTTTAGCCATTGAAATGGAAACGGCGGCGCTTTATACACTTGCAGCCAAATACGGCCGTCGAGCATTATCTGTCCTGACAGTAAGTGACCATATTGTAACGGGTGAAGAAACAACATCTGAAGAAAGACAGACAACATTTAACGAAATGATCGAAGTGGCATTAGAAGCGGCGGTAAAATCACAATGAAAAGATCCGCTGTATGTCTTTTGACGGCCGCTGTCTTACTTGGCGGCTGCAGCTTTAATAATGATTCTGTAAAAGAAAAACAAGAAACAACATCGCCAGCACAAGAACCGGCCGCAAGAGAAGAATCTGGTCCTGTCCTAGATGCATCCTATTTTAATGAGGTGAAAGTGATGGACGGTAAAGAGGTTATTCAAAACCCGGAAAATCCGATGGTGCTCGTGAATAAAGAATTTGCACTTCCGTCCGATTATTCGCCGCCGGATCTTGTGCGGCCAAACGTTATGTACTCATTTGGAGACCAAGATATTGAAAAGAGCTACATGAGGAAAGATGCAGCCGCTGCACTTGAAAAATTATTTGCTGGAGCGAAACAAGATGGCCTCTTTTTATTTGCTGTATCCGGCTACCGTTCATATGAACGCCAAGAAGAAATCTTAGCAGCAGGAGCAGCAGCGAACGGGGAAGAAAAAGCG
The DNA here is from genome assembly GCF_001975785.1 of Domibacillus epiphyticus. GTDB lineage: Bacteria > Bacillota > Bacilli > Bacillales > Domibacillaceae > Domibacillus > Domibacillus epiphyticus. Next base: position 26,298 of record NZ_MSFI01000032.1, read on the forward strand.
CTCGAATCCATTGCTCCGCCGGGCATGAGTGAACATCAATCCGGACTTGCGATGGATATTTCTTCAGAAAGCAACAGCTTTGAGTTGAATCAGGAATTTGAATTGACGGAAGAAGGAAAATGGCTAAAAGAACACGCCCATGAGTATGGATTTATTTTACGCTATCCAAAGGGCAAAGAAGACATCACCCGCTATATATACGAGCCATGGCATTTTCGCTACGTAGGAAAGGAAACAGCTGCAGTTATTGCGGAAAATGACTGGACGCTCGAAGAATACTTTGACAAAGTAAAACCGGCTGAATAATCGCCGGTTTTTTTTATTAATAAGAAGTGGAACCAAATTTTGTTAAGGGAGCGGCCGCGATCTAATTTGACAAATAATAAATAAACCCATACGATGTCTACGGGGTTTATTCTTTTCAAAAATCAATGAATACTGGTAAAATGAAAAGATAAGTGTACATAGCAATAGAAAGCGGGGAACAGCATGGAAGAGGAAAAGCCGGAGCAGGGGCATTACATAAGGATAAAACGATTTCAATTTATTATGATTGTCTTTGCGCTTGTGTTCGTGACCGCTGCGGTGACAACAATTACGCTCGCTTTCGGTGACGAAAAAGCGGTTGAGGTTGGTGCACCGGCACGGTCCGAGTTTAATAAATTGTATGAAGCGTATGACACAATTGAAAGTCAGTATTTCAAAGATGTTGACCAGGAAAAACTTGTCAACGGAGCAATTAATGGCATGATCGACGCACTTGAGGATCCGTATTCAGATTATATGAATAAAGAGGAAGCATCACAGTTCCATGAAGATGTATCAAGTTCTTTCCAGGGAATCGGTGCGGAAGTTCAAGAGCAGGACGGCTTTATCATGGTCGTATCACCGATTAAAGGATCCCCTGCAGAAAAAGCGGGCTTGAAGCCAAACGACATGATTTTGTCTGTTGATAACAAAAGCATACAAGGGATGAGTGCATCCGAAGCAGTGCTGCTAATCCGTGGTGAAAAAGGCACAAAAGTAAAACTTGAAGTACAGAAAGCTGGATCGGAAAAAACACAGGAAATCACGATTGTACGCGATGAAATTCCAATTGAAACTGTATATTCCGAAATAGGGGATAATAAAATCGCCCACATTCAAATTACCAGTTTTTCTGAGCATACAGCAGAAGAATTAACGAAGGCGCTCAAAGATATGGAAGCGAAGGGGATGGAAGGCATCGTTCTTGACCTTCGCCAAAATCCCGGAGGTCTTCTTGATCAAGCGATCAAAATGGCGAACTTATTTGTGCCAGAAGGAAAGAATATTTTACAGGTAGAAAACAGCAACGGCGAGGTGCAAGTATTTAAAGCAGAAGGCGGCGAAAAAATCAAGCTTCCTGCTGCTGTGTTAATTGACAGCGGAAGTGCGAGTGCATCAGAAATACTAGCAGCTGCTTTAAATGAATCTGCTGGCATTCCGCTATTTGGGGAAAAAACGTTTGGAAAAGGAACGGTTCAGTCCGCAGAAGATTTTAGTGACAAGTCTAACTTGAAGCTAACAACGGCGAAATGGCTGACACCAAATGGCACATGGATTCATGAAAAAGGGATCCAGCCGGACTCGGTCGTTAAACTTCCGGAATATGCTAGCCTATCCTACATTAATCCGGAATCCAAATTGATACTTGAGACGTTATCTGATGAAGTAAAAACAGCAGAACAAATGCTCACTGCACTTGGCTATGATCCAGGTAAAGCAGATGGTTACTTTGATGAACATACAGAAAGTGCCATCGAGGAATTCCAGGAGGAATCGGGCATTGAACCAACTGGCGTTTTAACGGGCGCCTCCACCACAAAACTGATGGAACAGCTCCGTATCAAGCTGCAGGAAAACGACACGCAGTTATTAAAGGCTATTGAGTCTGTAAAATCAAAATTGAAATAATCAAAAGGCTGTTCCGTCTTTGCGGGAACAGCCTTTTTTTGGGTTTAACGCGAACTTATGCGTTACCGGTAATTTTAACACCATGTAAATCCATAATGTATAATAACGCGTCTTTTGCTGTTTGAAACGTACGCCATTCTGCGATGGAAGCAGAAGCATTCATGGCGAGCTGAGGGGATACGCCGACAAAATAAACGTTCACACCCATCAAACGAAGTGCATCTGATATTTGCGTCAAATAGAAGCTTGTACGGTCATCTGTTTTACTTAGTGCGGAGACATTAAACAGCAAATAATCCGCTTTTTCCTTTAATGCAATATATAGCACGACTTCCTTTAACTTTTCTGCCCGCTCGTCAGTTAGTAATCCGGTGATCGGAATCGCCAAAATTCCGTCCCAAATTTTCAAATGAGGGGTTGTTAAACTGGCAAGGAGTTCAGAGCGTTCTTCTTCTTCCTGTGCATGAGAGGTTACATCGACCAAAATAATGATATAAAGGACTTTATTGTCCGGCACGGGTACCGGACTGATGATCGCTTCTGCAGTGTAACGGTCTTGAATAGTGACACGGCTGCGAAAACCGGATTGAAAGTCTATTGCATGAGGATTATGATCCTTGATTGACCGGAAATGGTCAATTGATTTTCCGACAGCCTCTTCGACAGAGTTAAGGCCATATAGCTGAAGCATTGAATCTAGCGTATTGCAGGCTATGTCGTTCATCCAGATAATGTTCTGGCTGTCATCGAGTATAATGATTGTTTCCTTTATATGTTTTAACACAGTGAGTGCACTGAGTTGATCCGGCAGACGGCCGATCCCCATAAAATCCCCTACTTTCAACTGTCTTTCCGTCATTATATCATCGGAACTTTTGTTTGTGTCTGTTCAAAAGAGGAATTTCGTCATAAAATGATAAACGGGATAAAAGGAGGATACTTTGTGACGAACTGGAAAGAGGCATACGTTCGGCTTTGGAAAGGCAGATCAATTGCCAATATTGAGGAAGCAATGGAAAACGAGCTCCTTGATAAAATGAACCATCCAAGGCTTAGGAAAAAGGTTGAATTGAAGTTTTTTGAATCCGTTCGGAGAGTGAATGCATCGGAGCTGACAGATGCAGAAAAATTAGAGCTCATCTCAGCCTATATAACCTGTATGGAAAAATTGAAAGAAAATGATTGAAATAGTACCCCTTGGTGTATAAAATAAATGTATGGTATGAAGGAGGAATGAATGATGGTTTATCTCATCATTGCAGCGTTGGTTGTAATGGCTGCATTGTTGATTGTATATAATCGGTACTGGCCGGTGAATGTGAAACGAATTTCTCCTAGTGAGGCAGCAGGTCATCCGGTCATAGATGTGCGAGATTGGCAGGAAGCAAATCATGTGCCGCTCACAGGTGCTGTTCATATTCCATGTGGTTATATTCCGCGCTGTGCCGGTGAATATGGCGGTCAAGAAGTATACATTGCTGCAACGACCGCAGTGGAACGCAATTTTTCCGTGCGGCTATTGAAAAAATATGGTATTCAAGTCAAAGGGTTTATCTGCATGAGTGAAACGAGTTAAGCCGGTACAATCGTACCGGCTTTTTAAACTTGCAATCATATTGTAACAGTGATTAACATATAATGAAGAGGTAGAAGTTGAAAGGAGGTTCCAAATGGTAAAAACAGCTCTTGTTACTGGCGGTTCAAAAGGGATAGGGAGAAAAACAGTAGAATTGCTGGCACTCTCGGGATGCAATGTCATTGTCAATTACCGCTCAGACCAAGAATATGCAGAAAGTTTTGTGAAGGGTGTTGAAACTTCATTTGATGTGAAAGCGCTTTCTATCTTGGGTGATGTTTCAAAAAAAGAAGATTGTGAGCGGCTTTCAGCTTCCGTTTTGCAAGAATTTGGGAGAGTGGATATTCTTGTGCACAATGCAGGACCTTACATACATGAACGTAAACGAATGGGTGATTATAGCTGGGATGACTGGAATCATTTAATAAATGGAAATGTAACGTCCGTATTTTATTTAACGAAATTGTTGCTGCCGTCTATGAGGGAAAACGGATGGGGGCGCATTATCACATTTGGATTTGATCGTGTAGAAACGGCACCAGCCTGGGTGAATCGTTCTGCATTTGCCGCGGCGAAAACAGGGCTGGCATCGTTGACGAAAACACTTGCAGCCGAAGAAGCTGCAAGTGGAGTGACAGCCAATATGGTCTGTCCCGGTGATATTATCGGAAGCTGGAAAGAACGAAGCGTTGTAGATGCCGTGGGTGTAGATTCACCTCTTGTACCGGTTGGCCGCCCGGGGACTGGCGAGGATATCGCCCGAGTTGTCGCGTTTTTAGCATCCGATGAGTCGTCGTTTATTACCGGAGCGGTAATCCCTGTAACAGGGGGGCAGGATGTACTGGGAAAGCACTTGAAGGAAAAGGCAAGGGGAATGTTGCATTAACGAAAAAGTTCGTCTGAGGGTGGTCAATCAGGGAGGTTCTGGAATAAGAATGTAATTTTTAAAAAAGCAGCACTTTATCCTCAAATGAGGTGTGCTGCTTGCCACTGTCAGAGTCTTCGAAAGCGATAGCCACCTGCTTCCCGAGAGGTGATATCACCGTCACCCCGGGCTAGATCTGAAGCAATTTCCTTTTGAACTTCAGCCGGATCTGTTCCGGCAAATCCTGGCTGCATGATCGCCTCCAGATTCGAGAGGCTGCCAAATTCCTCATTACGGACACGTGGCGGAAAAAGGGGGGTCTGCTGTCGTCTACGTACTTGCTGAATAGGACGGAATGTATGTTTTGGCATGTTTCACTCTCCCTATTTGAAAAATGAAAAACCATCCATAACATTTGCCTTTTCCCTTTTTTTATTCCTTTTATCGTTTTTTCATGTAAATGAATTTTTTATCATGCGGGGAGTGCTGATTTTCGTTTTTGTACGAATCTCAGCCGTAAAGATAGTGTTATTGCACCGCAAGTCAAACCAATAATGAGGCCAATCCAGTACCCGTACGGACCGCTGTCGGTAAACGCCGCGAGTGCCCATCCAAGAGGGAGGCCAATGACCCAGTAGCTGATCATTGTCATCATAAATGTTACATTGACGTCTTTATATCCACGCAATGCTCCTTGAACAGGTGCCTGGACTGCATCAGACAATTGAAATAATGCTGCGAACATAAGGAATCCAGCTGTCAGTTTCAACACTTCTGAATCTGTTGAATAAAGATAGGCGACTTGCTCCCTGAAAAAGAAAATGCCAGCTGTACATAATAACGAGATACTGACCGCGATCGACACACCGATTAAACTATATTGACGTGCGTCTTTCCAACGATTCGCTCCCGCTTCGAAACCAATCACGATAGTGAGTGCCATCGACACACTTAGCGGTATCATATACGTTAATGAGGCAAAGTTTAATGCGGCCTGATGCGCCGCGATGACATTTGTATTGTATTCACTCATGAATAACGTGACAGCGGAGAAAATACTCGTTTCAAAAAAAATGGACAGCCCGATTGGCAGGCCCAACAAGAAAATTTCCTTCCATTTTATAAAAGACGCTTTAGGGAGAGTGTGAAACAGACGATACATCGAAAACGGTTCATGCCGGTGGATAATCCAAACGGCTAAAAAGAAAATAATCCAGTATGTAATCGCCGTCGCGTAACCGGACCCGACACCTCCGAGCTCAGGGAACCCCCATTTTCCGTAAATTAATAAATAGTTAAACAAAACATTTAGCGGCAGCGACAGTAATGTAATAACCATCGACGTTCGGGTCATTCCTAGCGCATCAATAAAACCGCGCAATACAGCCGTCAAAAATAACGGAATAATCCCGAAAGACAATCCGATCACATATTCAAACGCAATACGGCGAACATTTTCCTCAAGATTCATCGCACCTAAAATAGGGCCTAAACATAACAGTCCAAGCACATATGTAACCGCCGCAATAAAAAGCGCCACATACACTCCCTGCATAACTGAAAACGATACTTTTTTTTGTTCGCCGCCGCCGATTAAATGACCGATAATTGGCGTAATCGACATTAAAATTCCACTCAACCCCGTATAGACCGGCAGCCAGAGAGACGACCCGACTGCAACGCCTGCGAGATCTTCCGCGCTGTAACGACCCGACATAATTGTATCAAAAAATGTCATCGAAAACATGGCAATCTGCGTCACTAAAATCGGCACTAAAATATATAAAAATTGTCGCACCTTCGCGCCCGTTGTCACTGTTTCTATCAAGTTCCTCACTCCTCACAAACCATTAGTATACCACATTTAATTTCCTGCATTTTAAAACTTTTATGTAAGGGTGGAGAAGGCTGATAAAAAAAGTCAAATCTTAAATGCACGCTGTCTATATCATTTGTTATGCCTTAAACCCGGGAATGTATTAAAAAATCCGAACGGTCAGCGCCGATTGGCTCTGTTCGTTCGGATTCCTTTATTCTGTATAGTGGAGATTCTTGCTAAGCGAACGGGCTAATTCATTTGAAGTGGATTCTGCTGCGGAAATAACGTCAAAAACTTGCTTAAGGATATCTTCAAGCTGTTCGTTTCGGAATTTTGTTTTGGTGACCAGCTCAAACAGACAGTTTATTTTTTCAGCACAGATTGGCATTGTTTCGAGTCCTTCTAATGCAAATTGGCTAAGCTGTTCGATTAAGGAAAAGAATTCTGTGCCTGCAGTCATTATTTTCAATTCATCGATCATTTCCTGAAGTTCAGACCAGCGTTCTACTTGATTCATCAATAGGTTACGACCGACCAGGGACTTTTCAACTGATTGATCCGCGAATAATTTGCTCTCCTCTGCCGTCTGTAAAATCGAAGCCGATTCCCTACTGACGTACTGAAGCGATGCAGCTGCTTCGCCAATCAGGATTGTTAGATCATCCGTTTCAACTGCCCGTTCGGAAGCGGCCAGAACAATCTGCTGTTCAAGATGAATCATTTTAGATGCAACACGAATGATGCTTGACTGCCGCGAGTGGCTAGTCTCTTCCACAATGGTCATAATGGAATCGAGCAAATGATGCAACGCAAAAAAATATTCCTTTATGTCAATACCCATTTCAATTAAAAGGAGGGCTGTTTTCCGCCACTCCGCTAGAAAATCCTCGTCCAGTACACCCTCGAACAAACGTGGAATATGAGTCTTCAGTATCCTTTTAAATTCCTTTTGTGATAAGTGAGCATCATTAAGAAACTTGTCTGTTTTTGTCAAATTTCCAGTAAATGATTCAATCATCCCATCCACGTGTTGAACAACCACGGGATGTACCTTCTGAAGTAACACTAAATCATCATGTGTCAAACGAGCAATGTCGGGCTGATATGAGATCAATTAGTATTCCTCCCTTATAATACCTTTATCCTATTATAACCATTTTCCGGGGGAAAAAGTAACAGAAATTGATCGACACATACCGACATATACCTACATTTCCCGCTGCAGGCAATTATATCCTGGGTTTTAGTTCATGCATAAAAAGAAGTTTGTTAATTTTTTTCTTTCATAAAAGGGGGCCTATTCAGAGAGCGTGAAAAAACCGAACCAAAATAGGTTCGGATTTAAATTTAGGCTTATAATACGAGGGAATTAGAATAAACTTACATTACCTTTTTCCTCTCATTAGTATGAGCGAAATGAAGAAAATCGGAAATGTTATAAACGAGACGGGAATGTTTTAACGGTCGCTGCGACCTTCTAAATGGCTCTTCTCCTTTTGATACAAAAACACCTAAACTAGCTTTTGGCAACTGTTTTCGGATGTATCGATAAGCGCTTTTTCCATCTTGGTCTGAGGATAATTCGAGAACAATGGATGTTTGTCCGGGTTTCATTCCTGCTTTGACTGCTGAAATAATAAAAACCTGCTCCATTATCCACCACTCCTTCTTTCTTATTGGCCATCTCTTATAATTTATACCACGATGATTATGGAATTATTCATTAAATAGGAATCTTTTCATTTGATGCCTAAATTCATTTGATCTATTGAACAAAAAAGGAAGTTCGAATTAGAAGTTCCAAAAACTTAGTATCTGTAAAGCGGTCCATTCAAGCTATTTTACAAATTGTTTTTAATGAATCTGAATATTTATAACTGGTAAACAGGAATTTAAATATATTTATAAGCCTAAACATCTTTTATCATATTAAAATCAAAGTAAAAACTAGTATAATAATCCACTTTATAATATTAAAGAGTTGACTGAATCATTTTAATTTGTAGAAAACTCACCAAATATCAACTAATTTGTGACAGTTAATAACATATGTTTTAAATTTGAGGATAATATGCTAATATATGCTAGAATGTAATAGTTAATTTAACAAGTGGAGGAAAAAGAGTGAAAAAAAGTTCGATTATTGTCGTTCTAGCGGTTTTTGTGATTGTTTCTCTTTTTGGAGTGAATAGATCCGTTCATGCGGAATTTATAGATGTCCCTTCGCGGGCATCGAAAGAAGTACAGTATTTATCGACCGGAGGAATTGCCCACGGATCTTCGGCGACGACGTTCGGTGCAGAGAAAAAAGTGACACGGATGGAAGCGGCCGCTTTCATTGGACGGGCGCTTCAGCTAAACGGAAAGAAACGTAATACAAACTTCAAGGATGTTGGTTCGGGTATTTTTGCTTCAGGGTATATACAATCTGCTGTTGAAACAGGAATTCTGTCAGGCTATGACGGAGGACGTTTTTTACCTTACAAGGAAGTAACGCGCGGTGAAATGGCGGTTATGCTCTCAAAAGCATTTGGCTATCAATTTGGCGGGAAACTCTCTGGTGCGGCGAACGCTTTAACAACAAGAGGTATAGCGAAAGGATTGTCAGACGGTACTTTTGGCGCGGATCAGTACATTAAACGTTCTGATTTTGCTGTTTTCCTTGCAAGGGCGATTAATCCAGAATTACGAACAAAAGCTTTTTCAAGTTATAAGAAAACATTATGGACCAATACCGGTGACTTAAACGTCCGTACGGGTCCATCTGTTTCTTATGCTTCGGTAGGAAAACTGGCAAAAGATGTGAAAGTGATCGGCGCGCATAGCATTGCAGGATGGACGTATATAAAATCCGGCCGACTAACCGGTTTTGTGAGCACTGCCTATTTACGCGACACCGAAATCTTGAAGGCTGAACGCCCCCCCGCTGAAGTGGATAAACGAATTGCCGGACAGACCATTATTTTGGACCCTGGACATGGCGGGAGCGATCCAGGAGCTGTCGGATTTGGGGTAAGGGAAAAAGATGTGGTGCTCTCGACTGGTTTGAAAGTGAACAACTTGTTGAAACAAACTCCATTTAAAGTAAAAATGACACGTTCGGATGACCGTTTTATCACAATCAATCAGCGTTCATCTTTTGCTAGAAAAAATGGCGGCAGCGTATTTGTCAGCATACATGCTAATGCGTCATCGTCACCTGGCGCAAAAGGAACGGAGACCATATATTATTCAGCTGCTAATCCGCACGGAGCAGATAGCAAACTGCTTGCCGCCAAAATTCAAGATCGTATGGTGAAAGCATGGAGACTGAGCAACCGGGGGATTAAAAGTACGAGACAACTGGGCAGAAGCCTCGGGGTTCTAAATAATAATAGCGTGCCGGCTGCCCTTGCGGAACTTGGTTTTATCACCAATAAAAGCGAAAATCAAAAGCTGAAATCAGACTACTGGCAGACCGTGATGGCAAAAGCGATATACGATGGCATCTTAGATTACTATAAGGCAAAAGGCTACAAGGTTGATTCGTTTTACTCGATAAAGTAAGGATCGAATCTATCAAATATGTAAGGATAATCAAGAGAGACCTCGGTCTCTCTTTCTTTTTTGAAACGCATTTTTAAAGACCATTCCAGGCTGTTTATGTTCAAAATTTTTATGAATTTGGAGTCGTGAACACATTTTGAACCATTTTATTAAATTCATCAACCAATCCAGTTACGGGCTGGCCTTCAGTGATTTTTTCTCCATAATCATTCATTTGTTTTACAAAAACAGGATCGGAGGAAACAAATACCTGCTTAATATCTTTGTCAGCAGCTTTAACTTCGTCAGTAATTCTTTTCTTTAGGCCATTAGAGACCTCTCCATTCTGTTCATCTTCTAGGACAACTGCAACATACGCATTTCCGTTTGTGACAAGAACATTTGCACGTTCCACTTCTTTTAATGCAGCAAGCTGTTCTGCCGCATCATTTACTGCGTCTAATTGAGTATGATCACCTGTTCTTGTCGTATATTCATCCGTTACGCGATTTTCTTGATTATTTTCTTGATACGCCATATTTCTAGCTCTCTCATTATTTTCATTGTTTGAGGCTCCTTCCCAACGATCTAAATTACATCCTGCAAGTGAAATAAGGAGCAAAAAAAATAAAGACAGGACGGAAAAATTTTTCAAAAAAACGCGCCTCCTTTCAGTCATTTTTTAAAATAACCAATTAAAATTCATTTTATACCGGCTTTTCGTGGTTGGTTTCATGCAAAAAAATATCAATAAAAACATTGTGCAAAATTCAAAAAAACTTTAATTTTATTTGGTAAATAATTCTTCTTTTGTTACAAAGATGACGTAATTTGTAATTACAACGTAAAACTATGTAATGTTTTATTTTGGTAAAATCGGATTTATAGAAAAAATATAAAAAAATAGAAAAAAAATCCGGGAGGGTTATGGTGAATAGTTATAAAAAAGTCGTTATTACGTTTATCGCCGCAATTCTTTTGTTAACATTCGCTCCTTTGGCATCGTTTAAAACGGAGGCATCTTCAATTGGTCAATCAGTCGTAACATATGGGGAAAAGTTTTTAGGAGTTGAATACGTGTTTGGAGGAACGACACCAAATGGCTTTGATTGTTCCGGATTCGTACAGTATATATACAAACAGGCGGCCGGTATTTCTCTGCCGCGTACAAGTGTTGAGCAGTATAAAGTAGGCACAGCTGTAGCGAAGAGCGATTTGCAGCTTGGAGATCTTGTATTCTACGCTAACACATATAAACCAGGCATTTCACACGTTGGTGTGTATGCCGGCGAGAATATGGTGTTAAACGCAACATCAAGCAATGGAATCGCACTTGTCTCTATGAATGATTCATATTGGGGACCGAGATATGCAGGTGCGAAACGTGTGATTCAAGAGGCAAAGACACCGGATTGGTTTACAGATGTAGACAACTCAGCGAATACATACACGGCCATTAAAACAATGTCAGATCAAAAAATCATTACAGGGTTTGAAGATTACACGTTCCGTCCCAATGAAAAAGTAACACGTGGACAGGCGGCTGCCATTATTAATCGAGTACTGAATATCAAACCGGAAGTGATGAGCCACTTTACTGATGTTCCAAAAACAAAACGGTTTGCTTATGATATTGCAGCCATACGTGAAGCGGGTATTATGAATGGATTTGATGATAAAACATTCCGTCCCGATGAAGAAATGACCCGTAATGAAATGGCTTCCATTATCCAGCGTGCATTTCATTTAACGATGTCACAAACCGCTGCGGCGAGCGTCAATTACAAAGACATCAGTACAAGCCACTGGGCGTATGAAGGAATCGTGACAATGGCGTCCATTGATAAAACAGGGTTTTTTACTGGGGAAAAGTTTTATGGGACACATAAAGCGACACGTGAAGCGTTCACTGTCGGCATTTACAACGCTTTGAACGCCAAATAAGACGAAAGCGAACTTTAGGAAGCAAGAGACCAAAATTCTACTGGTCTCTTGCTTCCTATTTTTATAAATTTTTTTATAATCCTTCTCATTAATTAAAAAAAGGGTTTTGGTGTTTTAATTACTATGTAACGTTAAGGAAACTCGGGGAAAAGATTTCTAGGGTGTGAATTGAAAATGAATAGACAAAAACTGTTATGTTCAGTCTGCTATTCAAACGACAATGGACGAACTATGGACGTATACACAAAATGTGGTTGCTTGTCCTAAAATTCTTGAATTTGAGTACAAAATTAAAAATTGTGATCTTTTTTAAAACTTTTGATCTCGATACTGTTTCAGCATAGAGGAAAGTAATTGGATCATATTGAGTATAAGTTAACCATGACCATGGCGATAATGGTTGACTGATTTATGTAATTGAAGAAGTAATGAAAAAGGAAGCGGAAAAAACCAGGATGTAAATGTCTTCTAATTTGCGAGTACTTATACTCAAATGAAAAATCATTGGAGGTTACACATGAAAAGACCTTTTATATTACTATTTCTCTTTGTTCTTCTTTTGAGTGCTTGTGCTGATGAATCAGATAAGAGTGATCAGTTTGTGACGGTTGAGCCATCGAAGTTGTTTCAGGGGGATGCAAAGAGATTAGAGCCGCATCTAGAAATCATGGGCGGAGCGGTAAAAGTCTCGTATTCGGGTTCTCATCATGCGATGAATACAAAATATGAAATCTGGGAAGATGGGAAATTGGTGAATTCAGGACGGGCGCTTGGCATGGAAATTACTGAAGATGCACTGGAAGAAGTGACGGTTTCTTTAAAAAATGATCCGGATAAAGAAAGTGACTTCTTGGTGACAGTCGTATTTGCTTCAGAAGAAAATGGCTATAATTCGGCGGCTTTTTCAATTCCGAAATTCGATCCATCACGAGCAAATGGTCATTTGGAGCTGGATGAACCCATTCAGTTTAAAGAAGGAGCTGAAGAAGCCATCTGGGGATATACTGCCAATGAAGACGGCCATATATCGTCCGGAGACGATCTTGAGAAAATAGCAAAAGAAGCGGATTGGGCATTTCTTTTGAAATTAACAACCGATAAAAGCCTGGACTAAAAGCTGAAAAGGGATTATCCCAGGTGATATAGTGAAGTGAGACAAGGAAAAAACACCCCCCTGAATCGTTTGAGGCATTACATGTGGTAAAAACGAATACAGGCGAAACTAAACTGCCTGGCGCCATTAGTCGTTGGCAGCCAGGCAGCATAATGTAATGTTGCTTTTGATCATATTTCCCCTGAATTACGAACTCTTGCTTTGTTCTACTGCAGTTTCCCAACTAGGGAAATAAAACAATGCGTTTTTCATCAGTTCCGGATTCGATTTCTTTATTTGTTTCTTACGAGGCAGCCCATCTTGTTGTTGAATCAACTTAGAGATTTGATTTACCACTTCTTCAACACTCATACTAGTCTCCATCTAACTCCTCCTCTAGTCATATTTCATGATTATATTATTTCCAGGATAAGAAAAATAATACTGTCAAAAGGAGATTTGAAATTTTCATTCTAGACTTACACGCTTTAATAGGTATGAGTGTATTTTATTGAAAAATATAGTGGCGCCTCTATTTTTATGTCCGTTCGACATGCAGCTCAATTAAATTACCATCCGGATCCGCGCAAAAAATTTGGGCAAATCCGCTCGTGCTGTCAGGTTTTTCAAGGACGTCAATGTTATTTTTTTTCAGCCATTGAAGCGTTCCTTCGTAATCTTTCACGCGAAGGGCAAAATGACCTTCTCTACTGCTTAACCGTTTATCCCTGCGAATTGTTTGAGATTCCGGAATGACTAGGAGGTGAATTTGCTGATTGCCGACAGCAAACCAGGCACCTTCAAAATCAAACGGCGGGCGCTCCAATTCTTCAAGACAGAGGATTTCACGATAAAATTGTTTTGCTTTTTCAAGGTTGGTTACGTTGATGCCAACATGATGCAGTTCTTCATATGTAATCAAAAAATCCCTCCTTATTAACATAGTAACATTTGATTAATAGAAAACATACATATCCAATTTTAAATGAACAATGAAACGCTCGAATCTTATGTGGGTTGAAGAACAAATCGTAATAATACCGGTTTAAAAAACATACTGTAAGAAGGTATACCTTCAATGTATCGTCGAAATGGGGGCTGGTATGAGTCGATCGTTCCGGACTTACTTACTGGATGTGGCGGTGTTTATGGCAATAGCAGTGGCAATGTACGTTTTTTTTACAAGTGAAGTGATGAAAGGGAACGGAATGACCATTCAAATCCCTCCTTCTTTTTTGCAGTTAAACACGATTTTTTTAAGTATTTTTATTGAGGCTGTTCCGTTTGTTTTAATTGGGGTGTTGATGGCCGGGTTTATCCAAGTTTTTATCAGTGATGAGCAAATCCGAAGGTGGATACCGAAAAATCGATTGGCGGCGGTGACAATGAGCTGTATCGTGGGGTCCTGTTTTCCAGCATGCGAGTGCGGCATTGTTCCGATTGTCCGTCGGTTAGTTGCAAAAGGAGTGCCAATATATGCCGGTGTCGGTTTTTTGTTAACCGGTCCCCTTATTAATCCGATCGTTATCTTTTCCACATATATCGCATTCGGGGATAATTGGAATATGGCTTTAATGCGGATGGGGGTAGGGTTTGCAGCCGCAATGATAATTGCACTAATTGTAAGTCTATTTTTTAAAAAGAGTCAGCTGAAAGGACAGGCAAATCAAGAATTAATCCAGGAGTCCCGCGGGAAATCCTTATTCTTTTTTCGAATTTGGGACATGCTTAAGCATTCGATTGATGAATTTTTTGATATGGGAAAATATTTAATTCTGGGTGCTTTTTTTGCGGCTTTTGTGCAAACGTACGTATCTGCCCAATCGCTTTTGCAGGTCGGAGAAGGATGGGTTTCCTCTACACTTGTCATGATGGCGCTGGCCTTCATTTTATCCCTTTGCTCGGAAGCTGACGCATTCATCGGTGCTTCTTTTCGCAGCATGTTTCCATCGACGTCTATCCTTGCATTTTTAATTTACGGACCGATGATTGATTTGAAAAATACATTGATGCTCGCAAGTGTCTTTAAAAAGAGATTTGTCTTCACGTTAATTATCCTTATCTCCGTCATCGTCTTTGGGTGCGTCAGCTTCGTTAACTGGCTTTAAAGAAGGGAGAGGACGCTAATGGTTTTTCATGCACAGCAAGCATTTCGGGCTGTTGTTTTAATCGCCTTTTCTTTATTTTTGGCCCATATTCATTTCAATGGGGATATCGCAAAATATATTAATCCAAAATATGGGATATTGAGTCAATCGGCAGCTGTCTTGTTTTTTTGTTTATTTTTTATTCAGTTTTTCAGAATTTGGGGGAGGGAGCACAAGCATAATGAACATTTTCATCATGGATGTCAACATGAACGCCACGATTCCGCTCTAAAAAAGGTGGTTTCCTACTCTATTTTGCTTTTTCCGCTGATTACTGGTTTTGTCCTTCCGCCTAAAACATTAGATGCATCCATTGCGGCACAAAAAGGAACTGTTTTAACAGGGAATGCTGCAGCGTCTCAAGAGGTGATGATTGGTGCTTCACTTAGCGATCATGAACAAGTCGCCGTCGATCGGAAAGAAATCGGGAAGGATGAATACGACAAAACGCTAAAAGACCTTAACAATGCGGAAATAATTTATTTAAAAGATGAAGTGTTTGAAACGTATTACAGTCAAATCAATGCAAATCCTGAAAAATATCGAGGCAGAACAGTGAAGATGACTGGTTTTGTGTATAAAGAAGATGGATTTCAATCGAATCAGCTTGCACTGACCCGATTTTTAGTTACGCATTGTATTGCTGATGCGAGCAGTATTGGGTTTTTAACGGAGTTGGATGGAGCGGCTAAATTGGATCAGGACACATGGCTCGAAGTAGAAGGGAAATTAGAAGTGACAAATTACGAGGGATCGATTATGCCGCTGCTAAAAGTTACATCATGGAACACGATAACGGAACCAGAGGACCCTTACGTGTACCCGGTTTACATTAAAATCATGTAAACGCAGCAGTATAATAGGATAGTAAAAAATTTATAAAAAGGAAAATACAGTCCTTCTTTTAAGTGGAGGGCTGTTTTCCTTTTAATTCAACAGTGACTGTTTCTGGTACCTTTACGTATTCAATGACGGAATCAACTTGTCACATTTAGATTTATGTTATGAGGCTGTTTCTCGTCTTTAATTTCATGATTAATTTAGCAAGAAATCTTATGGTCAACGTATGAGTCATTTCCTTTCCGGGCATAACGAAAGTAAAGAAAAAACTTAAAGAGGAAAGGAAGGCTGAGGTAGAATGACGATCAAACTGGTGAAAATAGTCCGCACCAGCCCAGTTTATAATAAGTGGTATGAACAAAATTTAAACGAGACGTTTCATGTAATGGATAATGGACGAGAGGAGTATAGTGTTATTTGGCCTGCCTACGAGCGACGGAACCAGCGCAGTATACCAAAAAATCTTTGTGAAGAAATTGAAGGAGACCAATTCGATGCAAGGAATAATCCTGTCACTCGGCACTATTTAGGGGAGTGGGCACAAGGCGAATAGATGCTGAAAATCGATCTCAAAGTTATTAGCATGTCGGAAAAAGACGAAGGAAAGTTGTAGAAATGATCCTCCTGGGTGTCCGATAATATAGACATAAAGGAGGAAGATGGCGTGGAAGATTTTCAAGTGGTAGTTGAAATGATGAATGGCGATAGTCGTGTATATCAATTTAAAAACACCGATGAACAAGAAATTGTTGAGGAATTAAAAACCAGTTCGGTATGGCTTGAAATCCCACAAAATTACGAAACACATTATATTCAAACCGATAAAATAAAACGGATTAATATCATGCCAAAAACGTTTCTGAAAAAGATCAATAAAAACATACTCTTATCATGAGATGATTCCCCCTCAAATATGTTTGAGGGGTTTTCTTGTGCGATAAAAACATTTATGAAAAATTTCGAATGGGGAACTCTATATAAAGGATGAATAACAGGGAGGTTTTACGTGTGCGGCATTTGGTTTGCTTAACGTCTTCTTTAATTGCATGCTTGTTTCTTTTTTCCTCTATAGCCTCTGCGAATGAGGAGTTAACAAAAGAGGAACGATTAGAGGCACGAATGAGCTACTATATAAAATATGAAAATTTAACACTGCCATGGTATTATTTAGCTGCTGTCGATCAGTTTGAACGCAACATTCAGCAGGTGCGGACTGATATACCCGAGAAAAAAGGGGTTATCGCGATTCAATTTCCGGAGGGGAAATGGGCAGGTGTCCAAAATCCAAATAAAAAAGATACTGTTCCAGAATCCATCCTGCTATTTGGCGGTATAGGCCGTGATGGCAATCAGGATGGAATTGCGGATCCGAATAATGATGACGATGTAATGTATACAATGGCAGGTTATTTAAGTCAGAACGGAAATACAGAAAAAGACTTTAAAAAAGCGCTAAAGAATTATTACAAACGAAAAGAAACTGTTAACCAAATCATAACCATCGCAAGAATATATAAGAAATATCAAACGCTCGACCTAGATAAGCATGCTTTTCCCATCCCGATTGAACACAACTTTAGTTACCGTGGAACTTGGGGTGCGAGCAGAGGATGGGGAGGACACCGAATGCACGAAGGAACAGATTTGTTTGCTTCATATGGTGTACCAGTGCGATCTACGTCTTACGGTATAGTTGAAATAAAAGGTTGGAATAAATTTGGCGGCTGGCGCATTGGCATTCGTGATATTCACAATGTGTATCATTATTTTGCTCACCTTGCTTATTTTACTAAAGAAATTAAAAAGGGCGATATCATTGAACCTGGAACGGTGATTGGATATGTTGGCAGTTCGGGGTACGGGAAAAAAGGAACGTCCGGCCGCTTCCCTCCCCATCTTCATTACGGTACGTATAAATATAACGGACGAACAGAGTGGGCCTATGATCCATACCCTTCTTTGAAGGTTTGGGAAAAAAAGGATAGGGAAGCCCGTTAAAAACTTTCTGTCGGAAATATGATCACACGCCTTTGCCGGGCGTGTTTTTTATTTCAAAAAAAGAACAGTGAATAACCTCTGGAGGCAAGTGTTCATAAATGACAGATTCACGGAATAGGATGAAAGGAAAATGAGAATGAAAGCGGGGCTGTAAATGTGAAAATTCATGTTGTAAGGAGAGGAGATACGTTATGGCGAATCTCCCGGCAATACGGAATAAGCACAAACCGCATCGTGGAGGCGAACGGTCTTGAACAGCCTGATAAGCTGCTTAATGGGATGGCGCTGGTTATTCCAGAACCGTATCTTCCGTATACGGTGCGGGTTGGAGATACTCTTTCACAAATTGCTAATCAATATGGGATCACTGTGCAAGAAATCATGCAGACGAATCGAATAACAAATCCCGACAGCATTTATCCCGGACAAATCCTTTTCATTCCGGTCATTTTTCATACTGTAAGAGCGGGGGATTCACTTTATGAAATTGCCACCCGTTATGGAACGACTGTTCAGGCGATTGTAAAGGAGAATCGTATTCCCCCTCAGTCTCTTCTTTATATAGGCCAGAGACTGAGAATACCAACTGGACAAAAGCCAACAATTGAAGTGAACGCGTTTTCGTACACTTTTGGACAGCCAGGTGCACAACAATTGCGTGAGGTTGCTTATGATCTGACATATGTAAGTCCGTTTGGATACAGAATGAAAGAAGATGGAAGCCTGGAATCAATCGATGATGTGCCGACGATACAGGCTGCAAGGTCCACAAATGTTGTGCCGATGATGGCAATCACCAATTTTTCGAGTACTGAAGCAGGAACAGAACTTGCCCATACGATTCTTTCCAGTCAAGAATTAGTCGAAACTTTATTAACGAATATTATCAATACGATGAAAAGAAGAGGGTACAGCGGGCTAAATATCGATTTTGAAAATGTAGCACCGGCAGATCGTGAGTTCTACAATCGTTTTCTCCAAAGATCGGTTGACAGACTGCATCCAGAAGGTTTTTTTGTTTCCTCTTCACTTGCTCCGAAAACAAGCGGTGAAGAAAAGGGTCTGCTAGTAGAGGCGCATGATTATCCGGCTCATGGACGTATTCTCGATTTTGTTGTGTTAATGACGTACGAATGGGGCTATCGTAAAGGGCCCCCTCAAGCTATATCACCGATTGATCAAATCAAGCGGGTGCTTGACTATGCAGTAACCGTCATCCCTAGAGAGAAAATTTTACTGGGCTTTCAAATTTATGCACGCGACTGGATTGTTCCGCATAGAGAAGGACAGGAGGCAGAGACTTTTGATATGCAGGAAGCGATCAGGCGGGCCATAAATTATAACTCGGAAATAAAATATGACCAAAGAACGCAGTCCCCGTTTTTTACGTATATAGACAATCAAGGACGTTCACACGAAGTCTGGTTTGAAGACGCTCGCAGTGCAAAGGCGAAGTTCGATCTGGTCAAGACGTATAACCTTAGAGGTCTCAGTTATTGGGTTCTTGGATATCCATTTCCCCAAAACTGGGCACTACTTGGAGATACATTCATCGTTCGAAAATTGTGATGTAAATTGCATAATGTAAGGGGGGGATTGTTCCTCTATTTTTAATGGGTTATATAGAATTTCGGTAACGCCTATACTAATTAAACCTTTTTCCGCATCCATTTTAAATTAACAGGGGGAACCACATGGATATTGTCGTTAGGCCGGGGGATTCAATATGGAGCTACAGCCAATTGTTTAACATCCATATTCAGCTTATAAAAGATTCGAATCGTGATCTTCAAACGGATCACCTTACGATTGGACAAACGGTGAAAATTCCGGGTTACGTGATTGGTGAACATAAATGGCAGGATGGAGACTCATTATGGAAAATCTCTAAAACTAGGAATATCCCAATTTATTCTCTCTTTCTCGTCAATCCTGGACTTACATCGAACCATTTTCAATCAGGTGAGACAATTCAAGTTCCGCTTCGGGTTACTTGGCCGATTGTGCAGGCAAATCGATCATACGATTACGGTGAAATGATGAATGATCTAAGCCAGCTACAAACGGTATATCCATTTATACGCGTTCCTTCGATTGGCCATTCCGTTATGGGAAAAAGTATATCCGAAGTCTTAATTGGTCATGGTGGGAAACGGGTTCATTATAATGCTTCCTTTCACGCGAACGAATGGATTACAACAACAGTGGTCATGACGTTTTTAAATGACTACTTATTATCTATAACCAATGGAACAATGTTATTCGGATGTACAGCTTATCCTTTTTACGAGCAATGCACGTTATCCATTGTGCCAATGGTGAATCCTGACGGTGTGAACCTCGTTTTGAATGGTCCGCCCGCTGATGAACCGTGGCGCAGCCAGGTTGTTGAATTAAATGAAGGAAGTACAGACTTTTCGGGATGGAAAGCCAACATTCGCGGTGTGGACTTAAATGATCAATTTCCGGCAAAGTGGGAAGAAGAGCGGGCAAACAATCCAAAAAAACATGGGCCTAGAGATTATGGAGGTGAAAGGCCTTTATCTGAGCCTGAAGCGAGTGCGATGGCAGCACTGACAAGAAAAAGGGACTTTTCCAGGGTGCTAGCGTTTCATACACAGGGAAAAGTCATTTACTGGGGATTTGGAGAGATGGAACCTCCGGAATCCTCTCTTATTGTCAAAGAGTTTGGACGGGTCAGCGGCTACCAACCGGTCCAAACAATCGAAAGCTATGCCGGATACAAAGACTGGTTTATACAAGAATGGAGGAAACCTGGATTTACCATTGAGCTTGGCGGGGGAATAAATCCTCTCCCTATCAAACAATTTTCTCAAATTTATAACGAATCACTCGGGATTTTTCTTGCGGGACTTTATACGTAACTAATTATTCACCAGATTCATTTTCAACTGTATTGCTGTTTTACTTATTTTGACGCCGTTTTAAATAAATGAATCTGATCTAAGGCTTTTCCAGTGCCAATCGCAACACAGTCCAGTGGATTTTCTGCAACGAAAACGGGGATTTTTGTTTCTTCATGCAATATATTGTTTAAATTTTTTAATAGAGCACCGCCGCCGGTTAGTACAATACCTCTTTCCATAATATCAGAAGCAAGCTCCGGTGGTGTTGTTTCCAATGTTTTGATCACTGTTTCGACAATGTAATCAATCTTATCTTTCAAGGCATTGCTTATTTCTTCTCTCGGCATTTCAATTATTTTTGGCAGGCCTGTCAACATATCACGGCCGCGAATATCAATCGTGGAGATCTCTTCTGTATCTGTAGATGAGCCGATCACCATTTTAACGCTTTCAGCGGTTCGATCGCCTATCAATAAGCTATAATGCCTTCGAACGTAATGGATAATTGCCCGATCCATTTCATCTCCGGCAATCCGGATGGAATGACTAGTGACAATGCCGCCGAGAGAAATGACGGCGACTTCTGTCGTTCCGCCTCCGATATCTACAATCATGCTCCCAGTCGGCTCCCATACAGGTAAATCAGCTCCAATTGCTGCTGCCAGTGATTCTTCAATCGGATAGGCATCCCGTGCGCCTGCTTCTTTCGCCGCATCAATAACAGCTCTCCGTTCAACGGGAGTAATCCCGGATGGTACACAAACCATCACATACGGCTTGCTCCCAAAAGCCCCCTTTTTTTGGGCTTCCTTTATAAAATGTCTCATCATTGCGGTAGTTGTATCATAATCCGCAATGACACCGTCTTTCATGGGACGAAGGGCAATCACATTTTCCGGTGTACGGCCGATCATTTCTTTCGCCGCATTTCCGACAGCGATAATACGATTTGACCCTTTTTCTATGGCAACCACGGATGGCTCGCGCACAACAATCCCTTTCCCTTTTACATAAACAACCGTATTTGCTGTCCCTAAGTCAATTCCAAGATCCCTTGCACCAATTTTAAACATAACAGGTTTCTCCTTTATTTAATGTTTTACTGCTAAAGGTATGACGTACGCTTTGAATAGGAAGGTTTCACTCCGTAATGTTCATATCTTTAAAGGGGGCAAACAGTAAGTGAGAATATGGCTATCAGTTACTTCTAGATTAATGAACGTATTCCTTTGTTTTTCTGACCCGCTTTTATTCCGGTAAGGAGGAGAACTGTCACATATAGAGCACATTATATGTATTTAGATAAAAAAGTTGGTTCTTTTTTTAACATATCCAGTTCGTATTTTTTCATTCGCCCATGAAAAATGATGAATCCGGATTTTTCATGTATGATAAAATGAATAATTCTTTACTATAAAATGCTAAGAATTTAATCGGTTATAGAAATACATTACCGGCTACAGGAGGAATCGTTATGAGCATACGAAAAATAAAATTTATCGGAAAAGAAGCGTACGAGTTGGAAAATGAATTCTTTAAAGTAATCGTTATTCCAGATGAAGGGAGTAACATTATCTCTTTTTTTGATAAAAAGAAACAAATGGAAGTGCTGCGGGTGCCAAAAACAAAAGAGGAATATGAAAACCGCAGGATGTTATATGGTACACCTGTTTTATTTCCACCGAATCGAATAGAAGATGCTGTATTTAAGTTTGAACAACGCACTTACCATTTGGAGATGAACAGAGCAAAAGAAAACGTCCATATACATGGATGGGTTCATGATAAAAAATGGAAAGTCATCAGAGTGGATCATAAGAACAATATTTTATTGACTCAAATACAGTCCAATGATTTTCCGTCCATTTTAAAACAGTTTCCACATTCTTTTGTTCTGGAAATGACAATCGAGCTAACCGATTCAGGGATCATACAGTCATTAAAAGTCAGGAATGAAAGCGACGAAACAATGCCGGTCGGGATTGGTTATCATACAACATTTCATTTTCCGATTGAGGATTCAAAGCTTTACATGGATGTTGATACATACTGGGAATTGAATGAACGACATTTGCCAACGGGGAAGCTGTTAGATGTACCTTTTAAAAATGAACTGAAAAATGGTATGAATATGAAAGGGCATGCATTCGATGATGTATTCCGTCTAACTGAAGACCATAAAGCCATCATTGAGCATCCTGAGCATGGAGTAACTGTAACGTATGAAGCGGTAACTGGATTTACCCATTGGGTAGTATTTACAGCCGGAGGACAAGAAGATCTACTGGCAATCGAACCGTATTCCTGGGTGACCAATGCGCCGAATTTAGATTTTCCGGATGAAATGACGGGTCTCTATCGATTGAAGCCAAATGAAGAAAAAATATTGACAACAAAAATTTCGGTCGAGCATATATAAAAGATTAATATAAAGATGAAAAAGCCGGGTATGTTCATACCTGGTTTATTTTTTCCCTAAAGAAATTTGTAGTGGAAATAAGACGAATTTCTCTCCGATCATCTATACAAGCTTCGGAAGTTAATTGCCACTGTTTCAATTCACCATAAATAATTGGTAAATTTGAACTACTGAATAACCAGAAAAATGTACTCTTTTTTGTTCTTTTTTGTTATCATGGGGATTAATGGTGATTATTGTAAAAAATAATCAAATAGTACAAAAAAGGAGAATGAATGTGAGAAGCATCGGTAGAAAACTGTTATTATCATTTGGTGTTTTATTGCTTTTAATAAGTCTTTCCTTAGGAACAATTACTTATATGAATACTTCATCAATATTAACGAAGGAAGTAGAACGAGCGATCTTAACTAAGGCAGACGACAGCGCTTTGCTCGTACAGGAACGGCTAGCAACAAGCCTCGCTGAAATTAATGCAATTACCTCAAGAAACACGGTTAAAACAATGGATTGGAAAGTTCAAAAACTCGCTTTACAGCAAGATTTTGAACGGCTTGATTACTTAGCTTTTGCAGTTGTAACTCCAGATGGCAAAGCCCGATATTTGGATGAAAGTACATTGGAACTTGGCGACCGCGATTATGTGAAGCGGGCATTTGAAGGAGAGTCTAATGTTTCAGATGTCATTATTAGCCGTGCTACAAACTTACCGGTCGTCATGATCACATCCCCAATCAAAGATGGAGATAAAGTGATTGGCGCACTGGTCGCTAGAATGGATGCCGAATTTTTAAGTAGAATGATCGATGATATTAAACATGGGGATTCAGGTACCGCATTTATTGTGAATAAAACAGGAATGATGGTAGCGAATCCGGATCGCCAAACGGTCATTGATCAAGTTAATTATATAGAATTAGCAAAAAAAGATGAATCGTATGCTGAATTAGCGAAGGCAACAGCGTTGATGACAGAAGAAAATCACGGAGTAACTGAATTTCAATTAAACGGCACTACCCAATATCTTGGCTTTTCACCTATTGATGGGACCGATTGGGCTATTGGAGTCGGAGTAGAACAAGATGAAATATTAGCTCCGCTTAAAAATCTCCGAACCTTTATGATAATTGCGACTGGAATTATATTGCTAATTGGTTTGGCTGTAATTTCTTTCATTTCTCGAAATATTACGAAACCAATCATCACTGTGACAAAACTGGGTGAATATATGAGCAAGAATGATTTTACACATCCTGTTCCTGATAAATTAATAAGAAGGAAGGATGAAGTCGGAATACTGGCCAATGTGTTTCATCAAATTTCAGATAGTATGAAAAGCATGATTGTGCAAGTGAGAAATGGTTCCGAACAAGTATTACACTCTTCTCAATTGATGAATGAAAGTGCAAGGCTGGCATCCGACATGGCCATTGACATAAACGATTCCATTCGAGAGGTTGACCAAGGTTCAGCTGTACAGGTACAAAGCGCTGAAGAAAGTGCCAGAGCAATGGAAGAATTGTCACAGGGGATTCAACATGTTGCTGAGTCAGCATCTTTGATCGCTTCATCTTCTTCTGCAATGAATGAAAACGCAAAGTCAGGATATACATTTGTCCAATCAGCCATTGACCAAATGAATGATATTCAAAAAGGAACAGATGAAACGAGATCATCGATTCGGTTATTGGAAAATGATTCGCGGGAAATTGGTCAAATCATTACAGTCATAACCAACATTTCGGGACAAACGAACTTACTGGCGTTAAATGCGGCCATTGAAGCAGCCAGGGCTGGGGAAGCGGGAAGAGGATTTTCAGTGGTTGCAGATGAAATCCGTAAGCTGGCGGATCAAACGACAAATTCAGCCAGCCAAATTCAAAAATTAATTGAAAACATTCAATATAATACAAAAAAGTCCGTTACCTCTATTGAAGCGGGGACTGATGATGTGAACAAAGGAAGAGAGAGAATCAATGAAGTTGGACAAAAGTTCAATGAAATTTTAAAGGCGATAAGTGAAGTGACAGTCAAAATTGAAGACATGTCGGCTGTTTCAGAAGAAATGTCGGCAAGTACTGAGCAGGTGGCGGCATCCGTTCAAGAAATGGCCGGTACTGCGCAAATTGCATCTCAAAGCGCTCAGCGTGTATCAAATTCTTCTAATGAACAATTACATGTTATTAATGAAATTAATGACGCAGCCACGTCCTTATCTGAAATGTCGAGCAAGTTAAATACACTTGTACAGGAATTTAAAGTTGATTAAATTAAGGATTGGAAAAAACAGACTCGATATTTTGAGTCTGTTTTATTTTTGTCTGAACATTACTTGATAACACAGTTCTCGAAATGGGTAAAAAAATGGGCATGAAATTTGTTTTTCAGTGGGAAAATAACAACTGATTCATTTTGAACTTAAGTAGGAAAGAAGGGGAAAACATGGAAAAAATCGAAGTTGGCGAAATCATTACCTTACTGGGTGAAAATGACGAG
This sequence comes from Domibacillus epiphyticus, assembly GCF_001975785.1. GTDB lineage: Bacteria > Bacillota > Bacilli > Bacillales > Domibacillaceae > Domibacillus > Domibacillus epiphyticus. Next base: position 51,822 of record NZ_MSFI01000032.1, read on the forward strand.
GAGCAGGAAATCGAAGTTCTCGGTGTAATGAACATTGAAGGGGCAGAATATGCTGCAGTTGGTTTTGTGGAAGAAATTCAAGGCGAAGAAGATGTAGACATAGATGTCTTCTTTTTACGAGTTGACGAGGATGAGGAATTGTCCATCATCGAGGATGACGAGGAATTTGAAAAGGTGTCTGCTGCATTTGAAGCCGCAAGTATAGAGGAAGACTAATTGTGAGGGGATGAATTTCTCCTCTCTTTCTTTTGTTAGGCAAACGGATGCAACTAACGTGCAAACGAAGTAAGATTATCATTTTAAAATGATAATCTTAACTGCTTTCATATATTGCTGCAGAATGAAACAATTACCATTGAATAACGAATCTATTTAAAGTAATATAGTCATACGAGCTGCATTGTTCGTAATGAATAATTAAGTTTTAACCTTTATGCTGTAAAAGGGAGTTAAAAATTAAAGCAGGAATGACAAAACTCTGTCTATATGACAAGGAGGACACGCAGGAATGCTTTTGTGAACACCCACTTGGAGAAGTGGTGGTTTAAAACTTTCTTATATGAATACGGCAAAAGCGGCTTGTGTCATTATCTTTGAAAAATAAAAAAACATTTGACTTTTATTATGGTTAAATGATATTATTATTTAGCTGTCACCAACGACAGTAAGGAAATTGATCTTTGAAAACTGAACAAAATCAATAAAAACGTCAACGTTTTGATTAAACTTTCAATTGAAATGCCCGTCATTTCAATTGAAAACAAATGAGCAATCGAACTACTTTTTGGAGAGTTTGATCCTGGCTCAGGACGAACGCTGGCGGCGTGCCTAATACATGCAAGTCGAGCGGACTTGACAGCGCTTGCTCTGTTCAAGTCCGCGGC
>NZ_MSFI01000033.1 GCF_001975785.1 Domibacillus epiphyticus
AGTTGGGGGTTTCCCCCTGTGAGAGCAGGACGCCGCCAGGCAAACAAAAAGAGCAGCGGAAGCTGTTCTTTTTTATATCCCCTTGACATTTTCATGGGTAAGAGAATGTTATATGCAGTTATTATGCAGACCAGCGAAACTGCCTCAATATAAATAAAATAGTGAAAAAATTCCTTCAGAAAAGTATCTTGTCTTGTTTTGTCACTGGCTGATTTTTAATGTATCGTTGTATTACGAATATATGTTCCTAAATCGATGGATAATAGCTATTTTTTTATTTCTTTTGTAAAAGGAAAAACCATAATGGTGAGGAAGCGCTTCGTAATCGGAGCGCTATTTTTGTAACAATTTTTCGAACAAATATATTCAAAAAGTAGACATATCAGTTTATAATGGAAATGTACCCATATATTGTACGAAAAGGCAAAGTTGCTGAAAAGTGATGACGCAAAACTGAAGGGGCTAAGGTGACTCTGCTACGCTAGCCAGTTATCGAATATGATGTCCGTACAATTTTTTTATAGGGGGAAATATTTTGTGTCGCAAAACATCATAAGAGGATTTTTTATCCCGTTAAAGTGGGGTAACGGTAATTTTTGTAATATATTTGATAATGGAAGTACTTGCTCTATTTTGGCTAGAAATAAGCCTAGAAAGAGAAATTAATAATGGGAATAAGAGAACAAGAACCATTATTAGTAAAAACCAGCAAACCCGCCATAAGACAGAGAATCTCAAAACAAGAAAGTAGATTTATTCAAAACCTTATTTATGTAAGAAAGAAAAAAGGACTTACCCAAGTTGACCTTGCGAAAATGACAAGGTTAGATCAAGCTTCTATTGGGAGATTGGAAACAATGAGAGTAAATCCGACTTTAAAAACAGTCATAAATATATTAGATGCAATGGATATGCAGTTAATAATTGTAGATAAAGACTAATCAGTGTTATTCATTTTTAATTTCGAGACAAACGTTGGAACAAATAGTTGGTAAACAAATACATCATGTTGTAGCATCCATTACGGGTGCTATTTTTATGTAGAAAAAAAGGTGCTATATGCCACACAATAAATACACTTTTTAATAACACAGTAGGAATAAAAAGTGACAAAAACAACACTTGGTCATGTTAAGCTTAATAGAATAAAATATAATCGATTAAAACGAAGTAACAAGTACTAGCCAGGGATTTGTCAATCTGGTTCTGATAATCACGTGGTGAAAAATTCGAACACACAAGGCAAAATCCCTTCAACTAGTGTCATTCATAACGCAGAGAAAAGTATTGGAGTCATAACCGATACGATTGTGTGTTTAATTCTGAAAGTTTATATACTCAGGAGATGCATAATAAAGCAGTAAACAACATGGCTAACATGACAATCGACTGGAATGTATTTAATAAGTGATCAGTTGATTTAAATCGTTGTAGGCGTCACGGGTATAACACGAACGGAACTATTTGTTTGTATTTCCATAAATTAACGGTAAAATTGATAATTGTTTTTACCCAATTGTTTCGCTTGATACATCGCTATATCAGCTTTTTTGATGAGTGACTTACCATGTTTCTCATGATCAGAACAGAGGGAAATTCCAATACTTGGGGTAACATAGATGTTATCATCGTTTATTTTGAAATTAGTTCCTAACGCCTTAATTATTTTTTTTGCTATATGAACAACATCACTCTCAGTAATGTCTGTTAGCAAAATCGTAAATTCATCTCCTGATAATCGAGCTACTGTATCATTTTCACGAACACAATTTTTTAACCTCTTTGAAACATTAATTAATAATATGTCCCCAGTATCATGGCCATATATATCATTGACTTGCTTAAATCCGTCCAGATCAATAAACATGACCGCAGTCACTTTAAAGTCAGATGGTTCAACTAGTAAGGATTTATGGAGACGTTCTTCAAACAAGCGCCTATTTGGCAATCCGGTTAACGTATCATGATATGCTAATCTATGAATCATTTCTTCCATCTTTTTTCGTTCGGTTATATCTTGAAATAAAATTTGGACATACTCCTTTCCGTTAATCATTGTTGGCAAGGCCAAAATTTCAATATCAACTATTTGATTATCTAACCGCAGCATTTTTTCTTCTAAAAATGCTACATGTTTATTATTCTGGTTCATTATTTTCCAACGTTTTTTAATTGTGTCATGATAATCTGGAAGGATAAAGGTTAATATATTTTTACCTATAACATCCTCCGCAGCATTTGCACCCAAAAGTTTCATTCCAGCAGGATTGATATACGTTACCTCTCCGTATTTGTGAATACCTATGGCAATAGGTGATAGTTCAACTAATTGACGATAGCGTTCTTCACTTTCTTTTATTTTCATGGAGGTTTGTTGGTCCATATAAAGACTTATATAAATAAATAGTTGTATAAAAAAAATTGTAATCCCGATACTTATTGCTAACGCAATGTTTTCTGAGTCTTGTGGATTTTTTTGGTGTAAATCAAATTCAGTTAGAAAGATCGTTGCTTTCATTCCTGCGTAATGCACACTAGAGATTGTAATCCCAAGTATGTAAGCCGCCAAGAATCTTAACCATATTTTCTTTCTTTTGTCCTTAAATGCCATCAATATTTGAACAGCTAGATTAGTAGCAAGGATTGCAATAAGGATAGATAATGAAAGCCAGAATGGATCATACCTAATATCTGCGTTCATTATCATCGCTTCCATTCCAATATAGTGCATCAACAAAATACCTATTCCTAAAACAGTGCCACCTAAAACTAACAGTTTCTTATTTACCTCTCGACTTAGCATAAAAAAAGCTAAACTAGACGTTATAACTGGTAAAATCATAGATACAAGAACTAAAAATGGATTATAATTTACGACCATTTTTAGTTCTAATGCTAGGATTCCAATAAAATGCATAGCCCAAATTCCACTTCCCATTGAAATGGAAGCAGCTACAAACCAATATTTTTTCACGATACATTTTTCCAATGACTCTAACCTGCTATTAAGATAAAGAGCCGTATATGATGAAAAGATAGCAATGAAGATTGACAAGATAACCAAGAGTAGATTATGCTCACTGTGAATATGAATTGTGTCCTCCATTAACAGTCTCCTTGTGCCTATAAAAATTCTCAGTGACTAAGGATCTTAATAGACTTCGATTTTTGTAATTATTAGAAAAATATAAAAAGCTTCGTATCCGTTGTATGCTATAAAACAGGTTTCCTACTGTTGACGGCTTCAATTAAATTCTCTTTCTAATTTACTATCTGCTCTGTGACTTCAAAAAAAGATACAATCTGCTATGTCAATCTAATTGCTAATTAAGAATTTCTTTAATACTCATTCTTTAAACTCTAACTATTAATACCCGTATAACAGTACTTTCGGCAAACTTCAACAAACTTTTAGAGTAATTAATATATTTCCCCGCCCACATGTATAATTTATTCAACTAATAGCCAGTTTTTATTGGTCCTGATAAGTAAGCCAAAAGATATGAGATAGCTCTCAAATAAAATAATCTTGTTTAAATGAACAAACTGGTCCTCCTGAATATACTTCAAAATAAAAAAGTCCTAACTTTTGCTTATAAGAGTTCAGTTGTAATTGTGTGTTTATGTGCCCAAATTAGGAGGTAGCTGATTTAATGATGCGCTGACTCTAAATGTGATTACCGAAGTGAAAAGAAATTATGAAATTCGCAAAACTATAGATACTCAATTTGCCCCAGGAGTCGCACGTATATTTTTAAAAAGATTAGAAAATAAAGGAGATGCTAACTAAAAGAAATTTTAAAAAGGATCAGACATTCGTTGACGCAATCAAAAAGTAATTATGTAGTAGGCACCCCGGATTCTAAAGGATTGACCTCATAGTGAGACAAATAAAAAAACTTTAGTTAAAAACGGGTATGGAATACCTAAAATAACTTAGTGGTGTTTTTTTGTATTATTGGTCGTGGTACTAGTTGAAGAAGTGTAGAACAAATTAAAGTAAAACTGAGAAACTGAAGGCAGGAATTGTTGAATAAACTGATGAAGCTCTTCCACACTAAATTTCCCTTGATAGGCATGGATATCATCCAGCAATTTCATTGGCGCTTCTACTTTTCCTTTTGTCTTTGGCCGTCCTGCGATGCAGGGCTGGACCCGGAAACCAAAATCGCGGACCGAACGATTCAAACGCCTCCGTTAAAAAAGAAAGCAGGACGTGACTTCGAAATACTCAGGTGAAAAGTCCCGAATCTTGAGTAAGAAAGAAGCAACATGGTCACATTCACTTCTACTTTTTTCCCTTCACGTGTTTCAAACAGAAGTATGATTCAAACTCTGGCTTTCGCTTGATAGGCGCGAAAGGCAGACTGCTCTTTAACCTGTGGTTATCGGTCAAGTATTGCCAAAGAATACGCTTATAGTAAAAAACCTTCTTGGATTCTTCTGATAGAAGAGCCGCAATAACCTCGTAATAGACATCTTTTCTGGATGTTTTATTTTCGGTGAAAAGCCGTCTAAATACTCTTCAATGGTTCGTCGATCAACGTTTTTAGGTTCTTCATTAATAGTTTTAGGGTGTCACATAAATACTAATCACATCAGGATTAGTATGAGGAATCCAATTAAAATTGTTATATTTATTCAAGCGAGAGCGTTCATATTTAAACTAGCATTTCTTTTTTAATTTGTATCTCAAAAATAGGCGGATAATTCAATAGGCCATATGAAGAATAGGAAAGTCCAGGTCGACAAACGGGACTTTTGAATTCAGATAGCCGCCATAAATAAGAAATATATTTAACAGTTTTGCGGTGATAATATCTAAATTAGACATCAAAAATAAGCTAAATAAATAATTGAAAGATTTTCAAATTAGTTATATTATACTATAAAGGAGGGGAATATTTTGGTAAGGAATCGAAGAAGTACAAGGAAAGATTTAAACATTCCCGTCAAAGGAACTGTTAAAATCCATAAATTCAAAAATGAATATATATCAGATCACAATGCCTTCATCCAGGTAGAAAACATTAGTTTAAATGGATTGCGTTTTTCATCACGTCTGAAATTCCCTGTGACAAAAGAGCTGACTGTGTCTATGGACTTCGAAATATTCGGTATGAAAAATCAACTAGTAGGGACTCTTGCTTGGAAAAGAAAAGAGATGACCAATTATGTTTATGGTGTTGAGATTGTATCCGCTAATATGGGATACATTCAATCAGTAGCTTCCCTAACAAAACCAGACTATAAAGTTACATCAGGTGAGCAATAATATATTTATATTAGAGCTTAAATCACAGTTACTTCTCATCAAAACCAGAGTAAAGGATTTTACTTCTTTTCAATTTTGCCTTTTTTTATAATTTTCTAATGACCGCTCATTGAGAAGAATATTGAAATTGGTATATAGTCTGTTTCACAGACAAGTTCACCTTGGGAGCTCAAGCAGTACATGCAATTTTGTATTAACAAGCTGAACCCCTTGATCCTTATGGTTTCAAGGCTTTTCTTTTTGCTCGGATTTAAAGGTATCTTGGTAAGTCATTCTTAGCATGCAATTCCTACCTCTGATGTAGGTTGCTTAAAACCATGCGTCTTCATATTTTATATGCCTTGAGGAATGAATAGGAAAGTGTAGATCATCTTTTAAACATGCACTAAAAGCATTGAATATTATTTACTTCGCTAGATGTGGTCCACCATCCCCCTTATCTTCGTAAGTATAGGCAGCCCCTAATATATAGCTTCGCTCATTATGGTATTTAAATGCGATTACAATTAGGATAATTGATGTAGTGTTATAATCCTTACCCTGAGCGAGAAAAGGTTTGGCTTCTTTGAATTTAAACTACAACTATGTCTTAGAAGAAGTGTTTAATGAAGGTTGGATTTAAATTATTGATTTTATTAGTGAAGCAGAATAAGAGGTTACAAATCCTCTTATATAAGAGTAAAGATCTTTCTGTACAGGTTCAACATTTCTTTCAGAACAAATACGATATCGTTGTTGAACAAAACGAAAATTAGTGCTAATTGTGATGGATTATTAGCTCTATTTAATTAATTTTTCATTAAGAGCATGGAAAATATAAAAAACTGCTAAAAGGGAAATTTAAGTACAATTGAAATGAATTGAATTATTTAAATTTTGGTACACTTTAGACAAGTCTTCTTGACCAAGGTTTAATGCCCCAGAGCAAGATTATATACCCCTTTTTCAAATTTTTAGTGGCTGGATTTTTTTGTTGTAAGGAGGAGAAGGATGAAGGATTTAAGAGAAATACCTATAAGAATTTGGTTAATTGCTGCCTTCTTTTTATTTATCCCGTTGGTAATTGACTTATATAAAACCTTCGAGACCGCGTGGCTTATACAATTAATATCAATTCATTTGATTATTACGCATTTAAAAAGTTACGGTGGAATTATTATTTGTTTAATCTCAATAGCGATCCATTTAATACGAACCATTACAGAGGAGAGTTATAAGGGAGAATGGAACTCTTATGATGTAGAAATATTTTTAATGGTATCAATTATTAAAGTAATATTTACAATTGTATCAATTTATCAACACAGAAGGATTTCTCAAAAACAATTGGAACTTGAGTTTTTGAATAAAAAGTTAAAGAAAAGGTCTAAACATCTTAAAGCGATGGCTTATCATGATTCATTAACAGGTTTACCTAACCGAAATATGCTCTATAAACACCTAAATAAAGCTTTGTCTCGATATGAACAACATAAACAAAAAATAGCTGTAATGTTTCTTGACCTGGATCGATTTAAATTAATTAATGATACATTAGGACATTCGGTTGGTGATGTTTTACTAGTACAAGTGACAGAACGATTGATTTCGACTGTCCGTAAGGGAGATGTTGTTGCTCGGCAAGGGGGAGACGAATTTATCATCATGCTTGATGTAATTGGGAAGGATGAGGTAAAACAAGTGGCCGAACGCATTCTGGACAAATTTTCAGTTCCTTTCATTTTAAAGAATGAAGAATATGTAATAACCCCAAGTATCGGGATTAGTATGTTTCCAGATGATGGAGCTAACGTTGACTCACTTATTAAAAACGCAGACACAGCCATGTATACTTCAAAAGAAAGGAAAAACTCATATCATTTTTTTTCTTCCAAAAATGATCGGAGATTAAAACTCGAAAATGGCTTAAGAACAGCCCTTTCTAATAATGAGTTTAGGATATACTATCAACCACAAATCGATCTCAAGACAGGTGACATAATAGCGGTAGAAGCATTACTTCGATGGAATCACCCCGAATTTGGTTTAATTTCTCCTGCCGAATTCATCCCTTTAGCAGAAGAAACAGGTCGTATTAATCCCATTGGGAAATGGGTTCTGAATACTGTGTGTCAACAAAATAAACTCTGGGAAAAATCAGGTCTTCCTTGTTTACGTATTGCGGTTAACGTATCTAGTGTTCAATTTCAAAATGCTAGTTTCATAGAAGATGTTAAAGAAATACTACGTGAAAATCGATTAGCACCCCAATATCTTGAATTAGAAATTACTGAAAGCATTATGCAAGATGTAAAAAAAGTATTGCCTATTATTAGGAAATTAAAAGAGATTGGGGTTAAAATTTCAATAGATGATTTTGGTACAGGATATTCTTCGCTAAATGTTCTAAATCAATTACCCATTGATTATCTTAAGATTGACCAGTCATTTATTAAAGATGTGTTGAGTAGTACTAATACAGAGGCGATTGTAAAAACAATTATTCAAATGGGGCATAGTATGAATTTTATGCTCATTGCTGAAGGAATAGAAAATAGAGAACAGGTTGGTTTTTTGGTACATAATCAATGCCAAATGGGACAAGGATTTTTATTTTCGCGCCCTTTACCAGCAGAAGAAATAGAAAGTATATTAGCAACTAAATATGAAATTTAAAAAAGACCAATTTAGGTCTTTTTCCTTTTTTTTAACTAAGAAAAAAAGACTTTACAAGTGACAAACAATTCACCCTAGCTAATCGGTATATAAGCCTAGCATTTTTAGCAGTTATACAGGGGATGAATCTGCTTCAGCGAGAGTATATCATGTAAACCTTTGCCTTGCTGTAGTTATAAACCTCCTAAGAAATTGAATTAAGCTATATTATTAAATTTTAAACTAAAAGACAAATGCGTTATCGGTTAGGAGATTTTCATTCCTAATGAGTTGGTATTTCTATCCAACTCACCTAACACTTGTGAAGCTAGAAATCTCTTCAGCGCTTCTTCAAACTGTTCTTTGCGTTTTATGTATTTCTTGATCATCTTGTTAAACGACACGATCAATTTGTTGAGTACGGGCTTCTCCAGATGGATTTCGAAAAGCTGTAGAACGTAAAAAGTTTGAGTTGTCTTTAAGCGACTTCGTAACTTTTGGATAAGCGCTTTGCCATTTGGCACTTGAATGCATTTAGTGTTTTTTCCATCCTCTGCGCTTTCCACGCGGTAGACAGACTTGAAGCCGCCACAGATTTCAGCACGTTCTGCCACACGTACTTTGTGGGCAATCGTGCGGGCAAGATGGACTAGGCACGTCTGGTATTGGGCGTCTGGATAGGCGCTAAAAATACTGTCGGCTGGCCCTTTCAGGTCATCGGAAATAAACAAAAGGACTTCAGCTGCCCCACGCTCCTTGATATCCAGAAGCAGCTCTTTCCAGACTGATTTATCAACGTTTAAAGCGCTTTTCAGTAATTTGAAACTCCGACTCTGTAGGGGCAAGGGTGTATGCCAGCACGTCCCATGAGCCACCTTCCCGGATGCCGACAGACAGATAGACAGCCTATTTTCGAGACGGTTTCTCGCTTGACGGCATGATAATAGGTTGCATTCAGGTAAACATAGACATAGCGTGGGCTGAGCGCACACTGCTTGAAGGCTTCAACCTGTTCAGCCATCGCTTTTGTCATATTCGAAATCATCTGTGGTGTGAAGAGAGGGCTGTACATTTTCTCGATCAGATCGGAGATTTCGCTCATCATGACCCTTTCTGAAACATGTGGATCACAAAGGAGTCCAGCGTATCCATTCGTGCGCCGGTAAGGCGCCACCGTCCGTTGCTTAAACTCGCCGTTGCGGTCACGTGGGATCTTACTCTCCAAATCACCGTATTCTTTGTGTAGCGTCCGGGAACACGCACCGTGGCGAAAATTGCCTGAGTTAAAGCCCATTCGATCATATTTCTCGTAATATAAAAACGCAGTTAATTCAGTCGCCAGCAGCGTATTGACGGCTGTTTCTACGGAATACTTCGGCAATATCTTGTTTTTTCACTAGAGTGTTAACGATATCTGTTGTAAACTGATTCATAGGGAAGACCTCTTTTCTGTGAATTGTCTTGTGGTGATTCAATTCTACAAGAAAAGGTCTTCCTTTTTCTATTTATTCATTTACACATCATATTGTATGCTCTCAATGATATTCGACTAGTTATAACAATATTCGACTAGTATATGACTTACTGACATGATAATGTAGTTAACATAAGTATATAAATTATCAACCGTAATGATTTATTTAGTAACGTAACACGGAGGAAGAAAACATGCTTCATTTTGTTGACCTGCCAACTATTGTCCGAAATTCTAAACAGTATTGTAAACAGCTTGGTTTAGAACCAACAGTGGTTCCTACTTTTAAGTCTATACCAAGCGAAGAGCTTGAAAAAAAATTGACTATTTACGAGGAAATTCTTTCTATCACTGGCTTCTTTATGAATCAGTTTCTAGAATCCATAAAAGGTAAAGGGATACCCTTATTAATTTCAATAAGTAACGATGACGGTGTCATACTTCAAATTAATGGAGACCAAGAGATTAAAGACATGATGAATGACGCAGGTTTTAAAGTTGGAATTCATTTTTCTGATACTTGGGCCGGAACAAACGTAGTAAACCTAGCATTGAAATATCGTTCACCAATAGAACTGGTGGGTGATGATCATTATCATCATTTTTTTCATAATTCTGCCTGTTATTCAGTCCCTTTTTATTATAACAAACCAGATAGTCTACTAGGAACTATCTCCATAATGACTGCTATAGAGTATAAACATCCATTTTTCCTAGCGATGCTCATTACAATGGTTGATTCTATAGAGCGTGAGTTACTTTTGCGTATGCAAAATACTAGATTGGAAGTCTTAAATCAAAATCTAATTGATACAACACGAAATGCTATTGTCGCTACAGATACGAATGGAGTAATCCTAGAATTTAATAGATGTGCTGAACAAATAACAAATTTCCGTAAAGAAGAAGTACTGGGTAAACATATTTCCTGTCTAAATAAGTTAAATAAATTTATAGAAAAGGTGTTAAAAGAGGATGAAAAATTTGAAGACAAACAACTTGTATTCCATAGCCCTGAAAATAATAAAGAAATAGTGTGCCTTTTCGATGCTCTGCCGATTTATGATTATAAGGGAAAATTAATTGGTGCATTAGGGCAGTTTCGAGATATTACTGAGCGGTTTGAAGCTGAAAAAAAAATTAATTATATGGCTTATCATGATGAACTAACAGGGTTGCCTAATCGTAGACTAATTAAGAAGCAACTTTTGCATGAAATCGATGTCATAAGAGATCCCAATGAAAAGCTTGCTATTGTATTTCTAGACCTTGATCGCTTTAAATATGTTAATGACACTTTTGGTCATACCGAAGGGGACAGATTACTTCAACAAGTTTCTGAACGGCTAAAGAGATGTCTTTACTCAGATAGAGAAATGGTTGCGCGTATGGGGGGGGATGAATTTGTATTTCTCTTACCGAAAAAGGGCTCTAGAGAGTCCATACAGAATCATGCACAGTCTATTTTCTCTAGTTTCGACCAACCATTTTTGATAAATGGTTTAGATCTGTACATATCAGCCAGCTTCGGTATAGCGGTTTTTCCAGATGACGGTACGGATATAGAAAACCTGATGATTTATGCTGATAGCGCAATGTATAAAGCTAAGTCAAACGGTGGAAATAACCTCCAAGTGTTTAATCCTGTTATGTATTCTAATTCTCAAAAAAAGCTACTCATGGAAAATGCCTTGAGGAAATCTATTGAAAATAATGAACTTTTATTGTTTTATCAACCTCAAATAAACACAAGGACTGGTCAACTAGTTGGTGTCGAAGCTCTAGTGAGGTGGAAGCATCCTCAACTCGGTTTAGTGGGACCCGAGGAATTCATTCCATTAAGTGAGGAAACCGGTATAATTATTCCTATAGGGGAATGGGTACTTAGAGAGGCATGCCGTCAAAATAAACAATGGCAAGAGGCCGGGTATCCTCCTATAAAAGTCTCTGTAAATTTATCAGGCAAACAGTTCTCTCAAGAATTAGTTGACCAAGTAAATCAAATATTGACAGAAACAGGATTGGCACCAGAATTCCTTGATTTAGAAATAACAGAAAGTATGATGATGGATGCCAACCATTCAATTCGTATACTAAATGAGCTGCACGAAGTAGGTATCCAAATTTCAATTGATGATTTCGGAACGGGGTACAGTTCCTTAAGTTATTTAAAAAGCTTTTCTATTAACCGTTTAAAAATAGATCGTTCATTTATTAAGGATATTACAAAGAACACTAGTGATGCCAATATAGTTGACACCATTATAACTATGGCCCATAAATTAGGATTAATTGTAATTGCTGAGGGGGTAGAATCGGTAGAGCAATTGGAATTTCTCATTAGTAACCATTGTGATGAATGCCAAGGGTTCTTGTATAGTGAACCTGTTACCTCTATGCAATTCGAAAATAAATTCTTTAGAAATAACAATTCGAAGAGCACTTCAAATATTCATGGTTAAGGAAGGTTACAAAAATGATTACAGTTTCATCTATTATTACTAAACACTTAAAAAAATGGGGAGTTTCACATGTATTTGGGGTGCCAGGAAAAGCCGTCACTCCCCTGATTGTTGAGTTGGACAACCAACATATTCAGTATGTATTAAGTAAGCATGAGGGAGGAGCAGGGTTTGAAGCTGCTGGATTTGCACTTGTTTCACAGACATTAGGCGTAGCTATTGGAACTTCAGGACCTGGAGGAACCAATATGATAACATCCGCCGCACAAGCAAAGGCTTCTCATGCTCCGGTATTATTTATCACGGGGCATCCAACAGTAAAAGCAACAGGAAAAGCCCTTGGACAGGATTCTTCAGGTTTTGGAAATGACATTGTTCGATTATTTGAACCCGTAACGAAATTTAGTCATTCAGTAGAACGAGGGGATATGTTACATACTTACCTACGTCATGCTGTAGAACAAGCTTTTACAGGAATTAAAGGACCAGTGCACTTAAACATCCCGGCAGATGTGTTAATGGAAGAAATAGAACCTTTTGATCTTCCATTACCAAATAGTGTTCAACCAATGATTTCGTCAAATTTAAGCGAAGTTGTTAGGATACTAGATCAAGCGAAAAATCCTTTATTATTTTTAGGGAAAGGGGTACATTCAACTAGAGCCTATAAGCAAGTACAGGAATTTGCCGATCGCTGGAATATCCCTGTAATGACTACTCCAAGTGGAAAAGGAACATTTCCGACAAAACATGATCTTTCATTAGGTGGTTTTGGATTGGGGGGAACACATGAAGCAGATAACTTCGCCAAACAAAATGTAGATGTTATGGTTGTTATAGGTACTCGATTGTCAGATATGAGTCTTGCTGGCGTCACAAAGGAAATGTACCCAAAAAAGATCATTCATTTCGATATGGATGTTACTTTCATTGGAAAGAGCATTCCGGTCCCCACTATTGCTGTTTTAGGAGATCTCCGAGCAAACGTTGAAAAAATTTTAGAATTAACAAGCGATCGAACGCCTAAAAAAAGTTCTATTATTAATAGAATACAGTCAAATCCAAATCATTATTATACAGAGCCATATATATCTTCTGGATTGGCGATTAAAACTATTCAATCTAGAATTCCAGAAGAATCGTTGATTTTTGGTGACTGTGGAAGCCATACATTTTTTGCTATACGTGACTTAGATATCCATCAACCGGGTACATTTATCTTCGATAGTTATTTTGGTGCCATGGGTCATGGGATAGGGTATTCAATTGGTGCCAAGGCAGCAAGTCCGGATCGTAACATTGTATGCTTAACAGGAGACGGATGTCTTTTAATGCATGGGACTGAAATATCCACTTCTGTAAATTATAATTTCCCAGTTATTTTTGTGGTTTTAAACAATAAGAGATTGGATATGGTGGATAAAGGAATGGCAGCTCACTTAGGTAAAGCAGTAGGAACATCGTATGATATTCCAGTTAATGGAGCCTTATTTGGGAAATCCCTTGGTGCGCATGGATTTCGCTGTTCAACTATTGAGGAGATTCATGATGCTTTAGACTTTGCTATTCAAGCAAATCGCTCCACAATTGTAGAAATTATGGTTGACCCATATGAAATTCCCCCAACTATGAAGCGGGGCTAGAAAGGAAAAAGAGGAATGTCTGAAAAACATAGGGATGAACGTATTAATCAAGGTATCGAAACAATGAAGGAAATGATGGGAGCTAGTGGGTCAGATATTTATGAGCAACTAAAACAGCTACATCCTGATGTGGCGAATTTAGTAATGATAGGTTATTCTGATATTTATTCACGATCAGGTCTAGAGAAAAAGCAAAGAGCAATCGTTACGTTAACGGCGCTTATAACACAAGGGGCGTATGAACAACTTAAAGCTCATACACATACAGCTTTACACGTTGGGTTAAAGCCTAATGAAATACTAGAAGTTATCATACAATGTACTGCGTATGTTGGTTATCCTCGTGCTTTGAATTCTTTAAGGGTAGTCCAAGAAGTTATCAAAGATAAGGGAATGCAAATTAATTAACGTGAAGAGCAATTGGTGAAATGCACTGGTTTTAGACGGGAAAATCGGAGAGTCACCTTAATGATCTTTGTTATAGGCTTTTAACGAACTCTAATGCTTTTAAATAATAATAAGGGATATTATTTCTTTTATTAACCAGTGGTAACGGGGAATCTTTATGGTCATTTGCAACTAGAAGGCGTAGCAGGGATGGTAGCGGCGTTTACTATGTCTTTGGGCATTTGGAGAATTAAGCATTTGCATAAACAACAGATGTTTTTATTAATAAGTGTTTGTATGAAGCCATTTGTATTTTACGTAAATTTTAAAATAATAGTTCTCATTTTAACTCAACGAATATCAAATAAAGAAAATATGTGCAATCATTTGATTTAATTTTCCTCATGTTATATTGTAAATCCTCCCTCCGCTAAACATAGTGGCTTTAAAAAAAATCACTTAGTCTTCTAAATGTAACGGAGGCGCCAATGATCATTGTATGGTTGGAAATCATTAGCAAGAATAGGCACAAGGGAGCTGGGCTGCGAGACCTGCAAGGCCGAGCGACAAAAGTCGGAATATGTGATCCGGGGTTCGGCATGAAGGGTCATCGCTCAACTGGCTTATCTCTCTCCCCCAAGAGTCCACATCGACGGTTAGGATAATAGCGGATAAGGAGACCTTTATTATGAAGAAAGAAATAGCCAATACAAAAAAGCCGCCAGATTTTAAATCTGAAAGCAAAAAGTGTCGAAATAATTTTTCTGTACCCGTTCGAGTCCTATCGTCGGGCGTGTTCCTTGTAAACGAAAAGGTCGCTGTGTTTTTGAAGCATGCTCTTTAAATCGAAAACGGAAAGTTCAACTTTACAAGAGTGATATATTTTAACTATCATGGGTTTACTTTAGGTTGGTACGCCATTCTCGCCATTTTAGATTTTCGCTGAAACAAGCCCCAGTACAACGCCAAGAAATGCACCAACTCCAACTACCACAGGTTGATGGCCAAGGAGTTCGTACAGCTCTTTTCCCCGCTCCACATACTCAAAGCTTGGAAATTCACCAGAAAATTTCACCATATATCTTCAAGATCGTTCACTATCTTCGCAATTTCACCTGTATGGTGTGGAATTCCCTGTGCATCATACATTACAATTACGCTCTAAACAAGGTTGCAAGTGATGTCTCCGTATGCCGCCAACCTTTATTCACTGCTATATAAGGTGCCAGCGCCGTCACACCCGCAGAGTGCGAACTTGGCATACCCCCGTTGTTAAAGCCTGGATTAAGTCCCACTTCCCTGTCAGCTTCTTGTCGTTAAAATTTTCAATCCTTGTGCAATGCCGATTGCGATAGCGCAGTTATAATTCCCCGATTCATCCCATCAAACAATTCATCATAAACCTTAAACGTTATCGGTATAAACGTGAAGATGGATCAGGCGAGATGCTCCTGTCCATGTGCTATCTTAAAAGAGGCTCCAGCTTCTTGAATGACTGCAAGGCAGTTAAATAAGTTAACGTAGTATGGTCTTGTCCAGAATCAATGACTGTTTTAAAACCAAAGATTTTGATGACTGCTTCTGCTCCGCCGATGTGTCGGTATCTGGATGGACCTGTCTTATTAAAGAGAAGCTCGGTTTGATTACATGAGTAATGGAATTATATCAATAAAATGTCTCAATAACTTTGAATCAAATTGTGTACCATCATTTTCGATCATTATATCCTTTGCTTTTGCTGGTGAGAACGCAGACCGGTATGCACGAGTAGTGGTTAACGCATCAAATGTATCAGCAATTGAAATAATTCGGGCATACAAAGGAATTTCGTTCCCTTTCAACTGATGGGGGTACCCTTTCCCATCCATCCTTTCGTGGTGATAAAGAATCGCTTCCCAAATTTGTTGAGGGAATTCCATCTCGCGAGCAAGGTTATATCCTAAAACTGAATGGGATTTTATAATGTCGTATTCTTCATCTGTGAGCCGATCTTCTTTTTGGAGTATTTCACTCGGAATGTTGATTTTCCCAATGTCATGCAGGATAGAAGCGACCCGAAGTTCTTCAATATTAATTTTATACCCATTTTGATTTAACCTCTCAGCCAATGAAAGAGAGTAAGCAGATACTCGAAGAGAATGCCCCTCGGTATAGGCATCTTTTGCCTCAACGGCAATGATTAAGGCCTGCATGGTTTTCGTAAACAAGCTATTTTTCTTCTCCTCATTCGTCATCATGACCGTTGCATAGTAGAGTAGTGTTAAATAAATCAAAAACAGTGTTGAGTAGCTGATGACCTCCACATAGTCAAAAACTATTTCTGGATGGAGCCATGTGACTAGCAAATAGCAGAGCAACGTCGTTATGTACGAGTATAAAAGATAGACTTTCTTTTTAAACAACATGCCAAAAATGGGCGGGATGAAAAACAAGGAAATACCAAGAACAGGGGTGCTGTAATAAATTAGCGCAATAATAATTGTAGCGCTTAACCCGAAGAACCGCCGCTGTGTCTCTTCGTTTAAAAAGTGGTGTAAAACAGTATAAGGCACCAAGCCGAATAGTAAGGTGAAGAGAAGCAGCTGAAGGCTAAAAAATGGTTCTTTTCCAAAAACCAGGGCCAGAATCATTGCTGCTGCCGCACATATACCTAATAACTTCCATGTAACACACAGGATTTTTTTCATTGTCATAAAACATCCTCAACTCCAGTTTACCCTAATCTTTATATTAGTTTTTTCGACAAACATTGACAAAGTTTTAGAACATTTAATAAAATTCTATAATCTCCTGGTTAATCTTGTTTTCAAAAGGCACCGATTTTAACAAGGTGACAGGTGACGAGCTAGGCCGGGCTCTCCAGCTGCTCCACAACCGACCAAGAAAATATCTTGACTGGCGCACGCCACACGAAGAGTTCATCGGCGAATGTTGCACTATTAAAACAAGCCTTGATTCTTGAACATGTTATAGCGATCTTCAATGAGCTGGCTAGCAATGTTGGATTATTTTCTGGAGGATGATTTTTAGTGATAATGTATCCTATAAATATATGGAAGAACGAAAAATAAGTCCTTTAGAACTTCAGGATGATAACGAAAATGAAGCAACGAATACAACAGATGAAACTCAATACACGGATGCAATTGAATTTGTAGAATATTCGCCTGAAAACGACCTTAGCATTTCATAATGGAAAACAACAGACAACACGCCGAAACAAAAGTGACGATCCAAAGGTTAGTCAGAGATTCTCATATCGCTAGACAACTAAAAGAAAAATATAATCACGAATGCCAGTTATATAGCTATCGTGTTAGAAAATCAAATGGTTAATATATGGCTGAAGCACATCATATACAACCGTACAATAAACTGCACAAAGGCGATGATAACCCGTAATTTAATCGTCTTATGTCCAAATTGTCATTCGCAATTTGATGATTTTTACTTTGCCATTGACCTTGAAACAAGGGCAGTTCATTGTATTTTTGAAGAAGATGAACCTTATCACCAAGCCTCATTAAACATAGTTCACGAGCTAGATCCCAAGTACCTTGAATACGCTTGGTGCATTTTCAATAAAAAGAAGAAGTCTATACAATAGAAATGTACTTGTATTAAGGTGATAACGGTCTTTTCCTACAAGAATAACACTAAAAGAAGCGACAGGATAACCAATACCTGTCGCTTTAAAATGGACTTCTGCCTTTGCAGATTCCAAATCGAATAATTTCTTTGTTTATTTCCGCCCTATTTTAAATAGGGTTTTGGTATTGCTCCTTTTCTTTTTCCGCACGTTCTTTTAATTCCGTTGGAATAAATTCTTCAGGAACTCTTCTTTCTAAAAACCTCATAGTAAATAACAAAGACCAAGTATTAAATTTTAAAGATTGTTTTTTTTTTGAAGTTAGATGCAATATAAATGATGTTTTGTTGTATTTTACAACACTCCCAATTTTTAGAATCGTTTTTTTCTGCTGCTTATATTAAATGGTGCAGGTTTTGGCAGTACTGAAAGGTGCTCTATACAAGTAGTGGGTTTAGAGGTATATTTTACTATAAACAATAACAAGGTGATCATAATGAAATATACCGGAAGAATAATAACAGCAACGTTAGTCTTTATCATTAACTGTTCATATATAAGCTATTATTTTATAGTAAATGGACATGTAGAAATCATTGAAAAAATAGGATTGCCGGTAATGGTTTCTATTGCCTGGTGGTTTGGCAAACAGTATGATAGAGCCAAGTTTTTTTCTGAAAAGGATCCTTTAACTGAAGTTTATAACAGAAGGTTTGTTTATAAATCATTCTCAAAAATGGTCAGTCAATCAAAAAAGAGTAATAGGAAGATCAACATCTTGCTTATAGACATAAATAACTTCAAGAAGATAAATGATACTTATGGTCATGAAGAGGGAGATGCTGTCTTAAAAGCAGTGTCTAATACTCTTCTCGCCAATCAAAATAAATCAGAAATCATTGCAAGATGGGGTGGAGATGAGTTTGTCATTGTATCTCCATCTGATGTTTATAAAGATCAAGCAAAGATCATTGAATTTGCAGTAACAAAAGAATTGGGAAAATGTCCGAAAATTACGTCTGATTTAGGTATAGCAATAGGAATGGCTGTATATCCAGATGAAGCAAGAACACTAAATGAATTAATAAGTATTGCTGACAGTCACATGTATAAAGTAAAACGGAAGAATTAGAAGCCAAAAATTTGATCTAACAGCCGGTATATACTAAAAATGAAGGAATAAAAAGCAGGGGAGTGCACCATAAATGTAATTTTGTTGTATACAGAAAAATTAGAGGCATCTTGAAAGATGAGGTAAGGAAATAGACGAATTTTTGTTAACCTAAAATGTTCTATAGTTTTAAATGCAACATAACTAGAATTTTGTTTCATTAGAAATATTAGGCGTAATTTTGAATAAAGAGACATTGACTAGGTATTAAAATCACTCCATCTAAGTTTCGCATAAGGTGGTGAATAGTAACTACTTAATAGTGAGCGATGTCTTATCACATTAAAGAACTACAGTATCAAGCGACCAGAACGTCCTGATCCAGTATTTGCAAGAAAGCTACAAGAAGTTTTAGGGGGACCGTTTGGTGAGATATCTGTAGCGCTTCAATCCTTGTTTCAAGGCTGGAATGTCAGAGGAGATGGAAAATATAAAGACCTGCTTATAGATACCGGCACAGAAGAGCTGGCTCACATTGAAATGCTGCGACCATGATTGCAAGGCTGCTTGATGGAGCACCGGTTGGGAAGAGGCTGTAAAAGATCCTATAATCGGTGCAATGAGTCCTAGCAAGTTATTGTTTCTGGGCTCGGTCTTTGCCTGCTGATAGTTAGGGAAACCGCTGGAAGGCTGATTACATTATAGCCAGTGGCAATCTTTCAGCTTACTTTATGGCAAACTTGACGGCATATTCACAAGGAAGGCTACAGGTCTGCAGACTTTATGAAATGACGAATGACCGTGGTGTACGTGATATGCTTTCCTGGCTAATTGCCCGTGATACGATGCAGCAGCATAAAAGCCTAAATGCAACTCACGATAAAATTTAATTCAAAATGCAACATAAATTGCATTGAAAACGCCCCGGATTTTAGGGACTGAACCCCGTTTTTGAGACAGGGATCAAAACACCTTTTAAACAGCCTGTTGCCGATATTGTACCGGCGACAGGTTGTTTAGTTTCGTTTGAATACGGGTATGGTTACAATGATTAATATAGTTCTCGACAGTTTGCTCTACGATGGCTGTCGTAGTGTTTCTCAAATTGTCGAGGTAGAACGTTTCAGACTTTAGCGAGGCATGAAACGATTCGATGGGGGCATTATCAGCGGGCGTTCCTTTACGGGACATGCTTATGATCATGCCTTTTTCTTTGACTTCCCTCTGGTAAACATAGGATGTATAAACGGAACGGATCCCTGATCGTGAAGCGTACATCCTTTGGGCAGACTGGGGAGCTTTAAATAAATCTTGTATACTTGAAAGATATAATTGTTTCTGGCCAAAAGGCAAGTACAAGTTTTTGGAGTGGCCGGTCTGCCTGGAATTTCCGTTTCAACAGATTGCCGGCAATGTGATAAGGCTGCCCCGTCTGTTTGCGTTTCTCTACTTTCACCCGGCATTGCCAGCCGTATTTTTGCATAACACGCCGCACGGCTTTATGGTTAATGTTGGATTTTCTCATTCAATAAGGCTGTTATTTTGCGATAGCCATATCTAAATTTATTGCCCCTGCACAGTTCGCCAATTTTCCGTTCTATCGCTTGTTTAGATGAGCCATTTGGACGATTCGTTTTCCAGCGATAATAAGTGGATCTTGGAACGCCAAGGTGCTGGCAAATTTTCCAGATAGGCATTGTCATTTTTAATTCTTCGACTAGTGTTACTACTTTTTCCGGTACCACTTCCTCTCCAACTCTTTGTACTTTTTTAAAACCTCAATCTGTTGCTTTAAATAACGAATTTCTGCTTGTAATTTCGCCGTCTCATCTCTATACTCCGGGCCTTTCCGGTAGGAATATTGCTTTCCCACTGGTTGTTCAAAACGATGGAATTCACCATTTTTATACCAACGCAGCCATGTTTTCAGTTGTGTATCGTTTCGAATGTTTAGTTGTTCCATCACTTCTTTAACAGGCGCCCCTGCTAATCGCATTTCAACTGCCTTCATTTTCACTTCTGCTGGATAACTGACTCTTGTCCTCATAGAAAAAACACTCCCAAGTTGTATTTAGGTATTCCATACCCGTTTTTCAACTTAAAGGTGTTTTTATTTGTCTCGCCCTATGAGGTCAGTCCCTTTAAAAGATCTGGGGCGTTTTCTGGTTGTTCGCAACTTAACTAAATATTTATTTATTTTTCTTGTGAGTAGTCGGAGGAGCTTTTGTAATATGTCTTATTAGAGTAACAAGGTAATTTTATAATATTTTTTTCAGGTTTTATATGGTTTTTTTGTATATATATCCTTAGGTTTATAGTAAATTTAGTCTAGGACTATTATCTTGCGTGAAAAGTGAATATATTGAAAGATGAGGGGTTCATGCTACAAATCTAAGGTATGCGCTATTACGAAAATTGGGTTTCCAGGGGGACAATATGAAATCAGTTCTAAGATTAATTCTAGCCCTTACAATTTTAGAAATATTGAAAGAATTGGTGGAGGATGAGATAATTCAATTTTTTGATATACGTCAAAATAGCATTGGGGAAAAATTGATAAATGATGGAGGAGCTTATTTAATTATAATATTATTCGTTTGGGCATTATTAAGGGAAGAAAAACTCCTGAAAAAGTTAATAGAAAGTGAAAAACGATATTATTATTTGGCGAATCATGATTCTCTAACAGGTTTACCAAATAGAATGCAATTTTTTGAACGAATAGAACAAGCATTAAAAGAGAATTTAACTGAAAATGACACAGCGATCTTATTAATTGATTTGGACGGTTTTAAGAATGTAAATGATAGTTTTGGTCATGACGTAGGGGATGTGCTGTTGCAAGCAGTTGCTCATCGACTAAAAGTTTGTGTTCAGGAAAAAGATACTGTATCGAGACTAGCAGGTGATGAATTTTCTGTGTTATTACCCTCAACAAATTATGAAGAGACGATATTGGCTGCAGAAACAATTATTAAAAAGCTTCAAAGTCCTTATATTATTTGTGATTACGAAATAATGGTGACATCGAGTATAGGAAATGTATTTGCAAAGGATGATGTTGATAAATCCGAAAAATTACTTAAATATGCTGATGTAGCAATGTATCAAGCTAAGAAAAACGGGAAAAACAATTATCGAATTTACACGTTTGCCTCTGGAAATTATTATTGATAGAGTTATATTTCTTCTTGAAATAATCCTTGAGTTAGTTCAAGAAAGTTAAATATAAATTTGAACTTATAATGAAACAAAATTTCTATTATGTTACATCAAAAATAATCGCTCCCTTAAAGGGGCGATTATTTGCTTCAGATTCGCCGGTGTAGTCTAAGCAGTAAAACCTTAAAGGAACAGTCTTACATGAAGTGAATATCTATTAGCTTAGGTTCACAAATTTTTAAAATTATCTTCAATTTTCAAGATTTCGCTGACGATCTTAACGGTATCCATTTTAATACTAGAATCAATCATATAATCTTTAGAATTGATCATTAGAGATTGAAAAAAATTTTTGGCGAATTCTTCGCTGCCGAAACGATCCGCATCTGCTAGGCGATTAGTTAAGTGAACAGAGCCTGATCTTATTGCATTTGTTCGCACATATTGCTCGCCGCATTTTAGAACATAAAATGTAATTTCCATAGGCGACCTCCAGTAGTCATACTTTTATATATTCTCCTTTTAAGGAATTTAACTTTACAAGGTAAATTCAAAACTTACAACCTAAAAAAAGCCTTCAGATTTTTAAATCTGAAGAATTTTCTATATGTCTAATACAATATAAATGCTATTATGTTGCAAGGCAGCAAGAACCCCCTCCACCTGTTGAGAAATGAAGGAGAGTATGTATATTTGGTAAATAAATCTTTTGTTGAAACCATATAGATTTCCATTCGGTAAAATGTTATATTGTTAATCCGCCGCTAAATACAGTGGCTTTATGAAAAATCGTATTGATTTGAAAGTATAATAAATTATTTACAAAAATTATTTCACAAAAAATATTGACTTTCTATCTGTATCATATTAATACGCCCATAAAAAGGTGTATCTAATGTTAAAGATAGTCAAGGATAGCAGCAGTCTATCAAATAGTTATAGTTATTCTTAGATTAAATAAAGCAGTTGACTTTAATCTTTGATAATGGTATTATTAATTAGCTGTCGATAATGATGGCGAATGAAATTGATCTTTGAAAACTGAACAAAATCAATAAAACGTCAACGTTTTGAATTAGACTTTTCATTTGAAATGCCCGTCATTTTAAATGAAAATAAATGAGCAATCGAACTACTTTTTGGAGAGTTTGATCCTGCCTCAGGACGAACGCTGGCGGCGGGCCTAATACATGCAAGTCGAGCGGACTTGACCGCGCGTGCTCGGTTCCGGGCAGCG
>NZ_MSFI01000034.1 GCF_001975785.1 Domibacillus epiphyticus
CGAAGTTACTGAATGGAGTGACCCCTAAAAGTTAGACACGGTTATTTCATTAGGCTGCTTTGGTAAAATGATTTCGGTATTGAACCGGACTCATTTTTAATTTTGCCTTTATTCGCTTCGTATTGTAGTAATCGATGTATTTTTCTAAATCTATTTTAAAATGCTCTACACTTTCAAATTCTCTCATGTAGAGAAACTCAGATTTCATAATTCCAAAGAAGTTTTCCATAACAGAGTTGTCGTAACAGTTTCCTTTACGAGACATACTTTGAACTATCCCTTTTGATTCAAGTGCGTGACGATATTTCTTCATTTGATAATGCCAGCCTTGATCGGAATGCAGAAGTAGCTGGTGGATCGCAGGTAAACGTTCGAAAGCCTTCTCCAACATATCTGAAACAAGAGAATAGGTTGGTCTAGAACCAATTGTGTACGTGATTATCTCCCCATTAAATAAATCTAGGACAGGCGATAGATAAAGTTTCTCACCAAATATTTTAAATTCTGTAATGTCTGTTACCCACTTTTCATTTGGGGTATTTGCCGTAAAATGGCGGTCTAAAATATTCGGCGCAATTTTACCAACCGAACCTTTATAAGATTTGTATTTTTTCATGCGTACAATACACTTTAACCCTAGTTTTTTCATAATCCGTTGAACCTTCTTGTGATTCACTTTTTGCCCACGATTCGCAAGTTCATCACGAATGCGGCGATAACCATAACGCCCTTCATGTTCTTCATAAATAGCCTTTATTTCCGCTTTTAGATCGGCATCAGGATCTGGACGATTCATACGTTTCACTAAATCATAGTAAGTGCTACGTGGAAGGCCAGCGAGCTTTACGAGTGCTTTCACCGGATATTTATGCCTTAATTCATAGACTACTTGCGTTTTGTCTTGTTTGGTGACTTTTCCTTGTTTTGAACTAAGGCATTCAACTTTTTTAAATATTCGTTTTCCATCTCTAGTTGTTTAATACGCGCTTCAAGTGCTTCAGTAGAGCCTTTGACAGGTGCTTGTTTTGGTTGTTGATTGAATTCTTTTTTCATGGATGGACGCCCCTTTTTCTTTGATTGAAGGGCATCTATTCCTTGTGTTTCAAATCGTTTTCTCCAAGCAATAATTGTTGAAGGGGCAGGTATTTTAAAAATAGCTGCCGTTTCGTTTAAGGACGTACCATGTTCAATCATGTAATTTAGTACGTCTAGTTTAAACTGTTGTGTGTAATTTGTACAAGGCTTAAGAAAAGCTTCAACACCATTGTATTCGTATTGTTTGACCCATTTAAGGATTGCCTTATGATCAGTCCTTAACGATTTCGCTATTTCATTTGAACTCTCATTTCCATTTAAATAACGCACAACTGCTTGTAATTTATCTTCTGCAGAAAATTTAGCCATAGAAAAACTGCACCTCCAATTGTCAGATGGTGTCTAACAATTGGGGTGCAGTTCA
>NZ_MSFI01000035.1 GCF_001975785.1 Domibacillus epiphyticus
CTGTACAAAATCAATAAAAACGTCAACGTTTTGAATTAAACTTTCACTTGAAATGCCCGTCATTTCAATTGAAAACAACTGAGCAATCGAACTACTTTTTGGAGAGTTTGATCCTGGCTCAGGACGAACGCTGGCGGCGTGCCTAATACATGCAAGTCGAGCGGACTTGACAGAGCTTGCTCTGTTCAAGTTAGCGGCGGACGGGTGAGTAACACGTGGGCAACCTGCCCTGCAGATTGGGATAACTCCGGGAAACCGGGGCTAATACCGAATAATATAGAAGATCTCATGATCTTCTTTTGAAAGACGGTTTTGCTGTCACTGCAGGATGGGCCCGCGGCGCATTAGCTAGTTGGTGAGGTAACGGCTCACCAAGGCGACGATGCGTAGCCGACCTGAGAGGGTGATCGGCCACACTGGGACTGAGACACGGCCCAGACTCCTACGGGAGGCAGCAGTAGGGAATCTTCCGCAATGGACGAAAGTCTGACGGAGCAACGCCGCGTGAGTGAAGAAGGTTTTCGGATCGTAAAACTCTGTTGTCAGGGAAGAACAAGTACGGGAGTAACTGTCCGTACCTTGACGGTACCTGGCCAGAAAGCCACGGCTAACTACGTGCCAGCAGCCGCGGTAATACGTAGGTGGCAAGCGTTGTCCGGAATTATTGGGCGTAAAGCGCGCGCAGGCGGTCTTTTAAGTCTGATGTGAAAGCCCACGGCTCAACCGTGGAGGGTCATTGGAAACTGGAAGACTTGAGTGCAGAAGAGAAGAGCGGAATTCCACGTGTAGCGGTGAAATGCGTAGAGATGTGGAGGAACACCAGTGGCGAAGGCGGCTCTTTGGTCTGTAACTGACGCTGAGGCGCGAAAGCGTGGGGAGCGAACAGGATTAGATACCCTGGTAGTCCACGCCGTAAACGATGAGTGCTAAGTGTTGGGGGGTTTCCGCCCCTCAGTGCTGCAGCTAACGCATTAAGCACTCCGCCTGGGGAGTACGGCCGCAAGGCTGAAACTCAAAGGAATTGACGGGGGCCCGCACAAGCGGTGGAGCATGTGGTTTAATTCGAAGCAACGCGAAGAACCTTACCAGGTCTTGACATCCCGCTGCCCGGCATAGAGATATGCCTTTCCCTTCGGGGACAGCGGTGACAGGTGGTGCATGGTTGTCGTCAGCTCGTGTCGTGAGATGTTGGGTTAAGTCCCGCAACGAGCGCAACCCTTGATCTTAGTTGCCAGCATTCAGTTGGGCACTCTAAGGTGACTGCCGGTGACAAACCGGAGGAAGGTGGGGATGACGTCAAATCATCATGCCCCTTATGACCTGGGCTACACACGTGCTACAATGGATGGTACAAAGGGCTGCAAGACCGCGAGGTTTAGCCAATCCCATAAAACCATTCTCAGTTCGGATTGCAGGCTGCAACTCGCCTGCATGAAGCCGGAATCGCTAGTAATCGCGGATCAGCATGCCGCGGTGAATACGTTCCCGGGCCTTGTACACACCGCCCGTCACACCACGAGAGTTTGCAACACCCGAAGTCGGTGGGGTAACCCTTACGGGAGCCAGCCGCCGAAGGTGGGGCAGATGATTGGGGTGAAGTCGTAACAAGGTAGCCGTATCGGAAGGTGCGGCTGGATCACCTCCTTTCTAAGGATATTTACGGAATGCGAGAAGCGGTTCTCGCAAAAAACGTGGCGTTTGATTTTGTTCAGTTTTGAGGGATGAATCCCTTGGACCTGCCAAGCAGGCCGCAAAAGCGTTGCGGCAGGCC
>NZ_MSFI01000036.1 GCF_001975785.1 Domibacillus epiphyticus
CTGCCTAATGAAATAACCGTGTCTAACTTTTAGGGGTCACTCCACAACTAAAAAATTGATCGATAAGGGGTTTTTCTCAATCTTTCCTTATTCTTCAGACAGTAAAGACCGTTTAACCGTTTCTTCAAGAGGGGTCGGTGTTCCGATGAGCTTTTGAAGATCTTCTGACGTTCTTGATATCTCTCCTTCAGAAATCGCTTGATAGATACCTGAAAACATGAACACCAGATGTTCAGGAAGACCCGCTTTTTTAAGAATTTCTATTTCTTCCTCTAAAGAAACCGCTTTGTGGACAATTGTTTTCCCAGCAATATCTGAAAGAATTTGAGCAAGAGTATCAAAACTCCACGTTTTATGAGCAACGAGTGTATACGTCTTATTTTCATGCCCATCTTCGACTAAAACCGTTGCCGCGGCAAGTGCCAAATCGTTCCTTGTTACCGTATTTAGCCGTCCTTTCCCTGTATTCGTCACAACAGCTCCGTTTTCTACTGATGCACCAAGAGCAGGATTAACAAAGATTTCTGTATACAGAGAGTTGCGAAGAAATGTAAAAGGGATCGCTGTTGTCCGAATCGCTTGTTCTGTCGCCAGATGGACGTGAGCAAGTGCAATGGTTGACTCTTCCGCGAAGGCATAGCTCGTATAAACAATATGTTTCACACCTGCGTCTCTCGCTGCTTTCACAACGTTCGCATGCTGCACGATCCGTCGTGTATCATCATTGTACGGGCTCGAGACAAAAAATAGTTTATCCACACCGGCAAATACATTCTCCAGCGTATCTGGATGGTCATAATCCCCATGGCGTACTTCCACTCCAATATCAACGAGTGATGAAGCTTTTTCTTTATCGCGGACAACGGCGATGATGTCATCCGCCGCTACATGTTTATTTAAAAGATGTTGAATCACACGGCTTCCCAGCTGACCCGTTGCACCGGTAATAGCAATTGACATAGACTTGACCTTCCTTCTATTGAAAAATTCAAGATGTCCATAGTATGAACCTTAGTGATGCAACGTATGTGAAAACAACAGGCGTTTATTCTACCTATTGAATACCCGCCATTAGTGCAAAATAGATGGAAATAATGAGGAGTACGCTCAAGACGAATGAAACTGCCGCTGCTTTTTTGAAAAATGACCAAAAAATAAGGAGCAAGAACACAGCTGATATAGTAAATAAAGAAATGTTCATAAAATTTAACTCAAACTGAACAGGCATGGCCGGTGCTGTTCCACCAAAGAAATAATGAAACAATGGAGAAACGCCATTATTTTTTACTGTAGCTTCAACTTCTTGAGGAGGCTCTTGCTGCCCTAGAAAAGCAGTAACTGAAAAAATTAGCAATAATACAAGACTTTCAGCTCGAACCCAAGGTATCGGGCGAAAGCCTCCCTCTTTTTGCATTCGTGTTTTCGTCCAATACCCATTTATAAAGGCAAAAATCAAAATAGGAAAAACGGCAATGTGCTTTACTAACAACGCTTGACCATAGTTCAGCATCCATGAGTTTGCGTAATCCTTTAGATCAAAAATATTGGTCATCATCAGAAAACCGGATAACATTGTCAGTCCGAAACAAACCATCGCTACGGGTGAAAACCATTTTAAGAACGCTAGCCAATTTTCTTGATCCTTTGAAAACCAGCTGACAATCATTAGGATTCCCATCCATGCACTTACGGCTGTGAAGTGAATAGAATGACCCATAAAACCAATCCACCCAGCTGCGGACGCAGGGTGGCTGGCCCATCCAATTGTAAAGATGAGAATAAGAATGATTACAATGGAAACGGTTGACTGCCGTTTACTATTTAAAACAGGGAAGAGTGAAACGAACAATAAAAAGAAAATCGAAATAATGAATGTGAATATCCACGCCTTCCCGATTTCAAAGGTAAATAAAATATCTTGTATTTGTAAAGAAATCCCCCCGTTGCTAAAGAGCGCAGAGGCCAAATAAGCAACCGGCATGCATGAGAATATGATGATGCCGAATATCGGTAGCTGAACGAAGCATTTATGAATATAAATGGATGGTTTTTTAGTCGACGGAATCAATTGTATGAGAAATGTTCCCATTAAAAAAGAAAAACAGACATATAATAATGTTTCCGTAAGATATAGCGTGTAAATCATTTTTTCCCTTTTCTGCCTAACAAGATCATGATGATGATGGCAGCCAGTACCAAAATCCCAATAACCAGTACCGTGTTCGGGCTAAAACTTGAATCGCTCGTTTTTGTTGCCTCATCTTTACTTGGTGATTGATCTACTTTAGATTCTTCTGCCGTTGGCGATGGATTCGTTTCTTTTACCCCGATTTCAGGATCTATACTTTCTTCATCTGTTTTCACTATCGATACAGTAAACTTATATTCACCATCAATAAGATGCCCATCTTCCCCAATAATTTCCCAATTAACAGTGTAGTTCCCGTTTTCTAACGGTTCTGGTGTCACACCGCTTAATGTGTTGCCATCCAATCGAATATCCTCTAGAGGAATTTCATTTTCACCTTCAGCCTGTAATGAAAGTGAGCTTCCCTCCTCTATTACAGTTTCAAATTCCAGCGTAATGTCTTGAATGTCCTTTGTAACCGTTTGTCCATTTGATGGAGAAGAACTATCTAATCCCGTATGTGCAGATACGGAAGACGTAAAAGCGGACAGGAAAAAGAATAAAACAAATAATGACTTTTTCATAGTAATGAACCTCTTTCTATTTTGTCGGCGAACATGATATACTCCTTTTGGGTAAATAACCCCTCTTAGTATTCAAGTTTACGTTTTAAATGTGAGAAAAGTATGAAGGTTTTAAGGAGGTTTTGTATAGATGAATCCGCAGCTCACTAAACATGTGGGAAAACATGAAAAAAATCCATAAATGGGAGAAACCAGCCTATTGGTTTCTCCCATTTCACCATTCCGCTTCCTAATTAATTACAATGGCTGCCACCTGAACACTCTTCTTCCCCTTCCTTGTCAATTTGGATCGTGACGTGATGAAGATGGAATTCAACGTGGAGTAGTTTTTTTGCTTTTGATAATACGGATTGTTCATTTTCGTCCTGCGCGACCACTAAATGACAGCTTAAGGCTGGAAAGTCGGATGTAATAGACCATATGTGTAAATCATGAACACCTTTCACTTCAGTTAGCGATAGGAGGCGGTCCTTAACTTGTTGAGCATCCATATTCAAGGGAGCACCTTCCATTAAAATATGAAAGGAATCTCTTGTTACACGGTAACCACTAATAATAATCAAGAACGCGACAACCATACTCGCAATCGGGTCTGCAAGATACCATCCAAAAAACATAATGAGCAGCGCTGCGATGATGGCTCCAACAGATCCGAGCATATCTCCTATAACGTGCAAGAAAGCACTTCTCACATTTAAATTCTCATTTTTATCCCCTCTCATGAGAATAAATGCAGCCGCAATATTCACAATCAATCCGATAGTAGAAATCACCAGCATCCCCGTGCTGACAACCTCTGGTGGATTCATTATTCGCTGGTACGCTTCAAAAAAGATATAGAGTGATATCGCAATGAGTGTAATTCCATTTATAAATGCAGCAAGTATCTCAAATCGTTTATAACCATACGTTTTTTTGTTGGATGCAGCTTTTTTCCCAACCGTTAATGCAGCGTAGCTAAGACCCAAAGCAGCAGCATCACTTAACATGTGTCCGGCATCGGATAGCAAAGCCAGACTGTTTGTCATAAGACCGCCAATAAATTCTACAATCATGTATGTACTGATTAACATGAATGCCCATTTTAAAGCGGACTTGTTGCTGCTGCCGTGGTGGTGATGACCGTGGCTATGCGAATGAGAATGACCCATAATCGCTTACACTCCTTTTTACTTCTTCAAAGTGGAATACAAGAAAAAAACATCATACCCCATCTTATTCTCCTTTATTTTTTTCGAGCCTTTAAATGCAAAAGCACCATAAAAATGCTGATCAGTGTAAAAGCTGTTAGCGCTAAAAACGGAATCGTGACAAAGCCAAACCAATTAATGTACTGCACATTACATGGAACACCTTGAACACATGGCTTCACTTCCGCAAAACCCGGCACCTTTTGTACAAGGTAATGATAGAAAGAGATTGAACCTCCAATAAGAGACAACGGAAGTACATACTTTTTTAGATGAATGTCGTTGTAAAATGCCGCTATTCCTAAAATTATCGCTAAAGGATATATAAAGATCCGCTGAACCCAGCATAGTTCGCATGGAACAAAACCTTTTATCTGACTGAAATACAAACTTCCCAGCGTAGCGGCAACCGAAACGATCCAAGCGGCGTATAAAGCATATTTTTGAATAAAGGAGTCTTTTGATGGATTACTCATCGTTCCTTGATCCTTCTTCAATCAAAGATTCAATTTTTTCATAATCAAACGGATCTTCAAGCATAACCCCGTCAATAATGATAGTTGGCGTAAACGGAACATTAAACTCCTGTACTAAACCATCATCTTTGCTGACATCTTCAGCTACAGATGTACCTTCAGTATTTAAATCTGCTTCCAGCTGAGCAAGGTCAACATTCGGTGCTGTTTCTGCTGCTATTTCTTTCATCTTATCTACTGTCACCCACGCGTTATCTTGTTCCTGTGTAGCAGGCTGCGCGTCAAATACTGCTTTATGGAATGTCCAAAAATTTTCAGGATCTTGATTGTAGACGGACTCGGAAGCTAGAGATGCGATAATCGATTCTTCTCCGTGAAATAACACATTGATATATGAAAATTTCGCTTTTCCCGTGTCTACATAGTCTTCGATCAATTTAGGATATACCGTTTCTCCCCACTGTTTGCATGATGGACATTTATAATCGCCAAACTCCACAATCGAAACAGGTGCACCGGCATCTCCCAAAGTCGGCTGTCCCTCAATAGGAGGATGCCCCTTACTGCTCATTGTTTGATCCGTTTTCTGACCTGTTTCATCCTCCCTGTTCAAAAATAAAACAAGCCCAACGACCGCTGCAAAAAGAATAAGCGTCGAAATCACGACTTTTTTACTGTTTTTCATAATCTACCTCCACTTTTCTCTATATGTTTGGCAATATATTCAGCATCTTCTCCAACACCTAGAAGAAGGGCGGAACCGCGCCGGTACTGCCATGGCAGGCCTAAGTAATATAACCCTTCTATTTGTGAAACCCCTCTTTTATGTATGGGCTGCCCCGCATCATCCAGCGCTCCTTCCATTTCCATCCACTCGTAATCCAAAACAAAACCTGTGCACCAGATAATATTTTGGACTTCAAGCATTGACTGATCCTGAAACCGGATCATTGAGTCTTTTCCTTCAACAACCCTTTTCTTTTGCACCACTGCCCCGCTGGCTAGTGCATCTTTCAATTCGGTACCGATAATTGGATCACTACTTGCCCGAATCCTTTTTCCAATCCACGAATCGCGTGGGGCTTTATAAATACCGGCCTTGTCAAACCACCAAAAAATACTCTTACTGCCGATTTTCAATGGTAAAAACTTTATTTTTTGACTAGTTGATAAGTACGTTTCCCGTTTATTGGACAATTCCAGGGATATTTGTGCCCCGCTGTTGCCGCCCCCTATGACTAATACATTCCCTTCTATAAGATCACCAGGGTTCCTGGCTGAAGAATGCAGCTGCAGGATTTCTGGTGATACATTTCGGGCTATATCCGGAATATAGGGCTTCTGAAAAGGACCGGATGCGATGATGACATGCTCCGCTTCATACATTTTAGTATTCGTCTCAATCTGAAAACGGCTGTGTTCTCTCCAGAGGCGTGTTACTTCCGTCTGGTGCTGAATCGGCAGCTGAAACAACTCTGCATACTTCTTTAAATAATGAGCGATTTCATCTTTTACCGGGAACCCGTTTGGATCTCCTTCCAGTTGCAGGCCGGGCAATGAACTATACATTCTTGGTGTAAACAAAGCCAAAGAGTCATATCGCTTCCTCCATTCATCCCCAACATGTTCATTTTTATCTAAAATGATAAAAGATTGATTTAATCGTTTCAGATAATATCCTATTGCCAGTCCTGCCTGTCCTCCACCGATAATCACTGTCTGGTACATACAAACAACTCCTATCTTCTTCAACGAGACATGCAAATCCATACTACCTGTTTACTATTTGTTTGACGTAACGAATACAAATGAAGTAACTCTTGTTGTTAGGGGTGTTACGATGATCGGATTGCCTTTTTTACTAAGCTTCTATCTCTTCCTTGGGATAAACATTGGAGCGCTTACTGCTTTTGTTCTTTATAAGATTCCTAAGCTGAAAGCGCAGCACTTGTATTTTCTTTGCGGTTTCGTTTTAATTGCCTTACTTGTTCTAGAGTTGATTCCCCATGCAACGCAGGAATATGGATTGATAAGCGTTTTGTTTGGCGCCTCATTGGGTGTGCTGATCTGTTTATTCCTTCACGGTTTGTTTGAACGCCTATCGCCATCTAAAGCCTATCAGCCGTCTTTATTTATCATCGTCGGGATTGCGGTTCATAATATCCCGGCTGGTTTAGCCATTGGCACGGCTCTGGATAATGAATTACTATCAGCATCCTTCATCGCAGCCCTACTTCTTCATCAAATCCCGGAAGGTTTAGCAATAATGGCTTCTTTACTTCTTTCAGTAGGAGAACGCCTTCCCTTTCTGCTCTTTTTTATCACCAGCATTCTTTTGTCGGGCACCTTTCTTGTTTTTTCAAACATAGGACAATCTATGGCTGTACCTTTAAGGTTTAATGGGGTCATTTTCGGTATCGCTATTGGCTTTTTACTCTTTACCGCTTTGTGGGACTTTTTATTAAAGAAACACAGTTGATTCTTAAAAAGCATCGGCAGCTGACTTCCAGACACACTTTTTGGACCAGCTGCTTATTCATTTTCTAAACCTGTTCATCTGCCTCGTCTAAACCTTCATACCCCTCATTTTTAAAGTTCATTAACAACTCGTTTCCATCGATGACTTGTCCATCTTCTTTTAATTCGTTTCCTATGTACTTATTTCTCTTCTTTTGTTACACCCTTCAACATTTCCCAGGGGGTTTTCTTCCTATTGTACCAAGCAAGATAAAACAATAAAATAATCATTTGAATGTACAATTGACAATTTTTCAAACCCATCATACACTAAAACAATACAATCAAACAAGTATTTGAATGAAGGGGATATATATGGCTGATAAAAAGATTAAACAAGCTGCCGACACATGTGAAACAACATGTTTTAATGAGGAAGTAGTAATACGTGTGCAGCCAAAAATGGATAATGTAAACGGCGTTGAATTACTGTTCAAAGCAATGTCCGATGCCACACGTTTGAAAATTGTGTACGCTTTAACTTTAGAAGAAGAATTGTGTGTGTGTGATGTAGCTCAAATTATTGGCTCCACAACAGCTACGGCCTCCCATCATTTGCGTCTTTTACGAAATATGGGATTAGCTAAATATCGTAAAGAAGGAAAAATGGTCTATTACTCTGTAAAAGACGATCACATCCATCAGTTAGTCCGCATTGCGCTTGAACATTCCAGAGAGGATTGAAAACGATGAGCGAAATAAAACATGTCTATCGTCTGCAAGGACTTTCCTGCACCAACTGTGCAGCAAAGTTTGAAAAGAATGTACGAGACATCGATACCGTGGAGGACGTGCAGCTGAATTTTGGCGCTTCAAAAATCTCCATCGTCGGTGAGGCCTCTGTAGAACAATTAGAAGCAGCCGGTGCATTTGACGGCATTAAAGTCCTTCCAGAACGACAAAAATATACAGAAGAAAAAGCCCCTTTTTGGCAAAAGCGTGCAAATAAACTCACAGTGGTTTCCCTGTTCTTTTTGATTTTCGGTTATATCTCCAGTTTTACAATCGGTGAAAGCAGTCCCGCAACGATCGCGGTATTCGCTCTTTCCATCCTCATAGGCGGTTACGATCTATTCAAAGTGGGTTTGAAAAATTTAACCCGGTTTGAATTTGATATGAAAACGCTTATGACAGTAGCCATTATTGGGGCAACTATTATTGGAGAATGGGGTGAAGGAGCAGTTGTCGTCTTCCTATTTGCTTTAAGTGAAGCATTAGAGGGTTATTCAATGGATAAAGCACGCCAGTCCATACGATCTTTAATGGATATTGCACCGGACACCGCGATTATTAAGCGCGGAAAAGATGAATTTGAAATCGCAGTC
The DNA here is from genome assembly GCF_001975785.1 of Domibacillus epiphyticus. Taxonomy (GTDB): domain Bacteria; phylum Bacillota; class Bacilli; order Bacillales; family Domibacillaceae; genus Domibacillus; species Domibacillus epiphyticus. The sequence continues at coordinate 8,221 of NZ_MSFI01000036.1, forward strand.
GAAGATATACAGGTCGGCGATATCATGGTCATTAAGCCGGGGCAAAAAGTGGCGATGGATGGCCAAGTTTTGCGCGGCCAATCGTCCATAACCCAGGCGGCGATCACAGGAGAATCGATTCCTGTCCATAAAGAAATAGGAGATGAAGTATTCGCCGGATCTTTAAATGAAGATGGATTTTTGGAAGTGAGGGTAACGAAACTTGCCGAGGACACAACCATCGCCAAAATCATTCATCTAGTGGAAGAAGCACAGGCAGAGCGCGCCCCTTCTCAGCAATTTGTCGATAAATTTGCAAAATACTACACACCCTCCATAATGATTATCGCGCTTCTAGTTTCCGTGATCCCTCCTCTATTTATAGGGGGCGATTGGGCAGAATGGATTTACCGCGGTCTGGCAGTACTTGTCGTTGGCTGCCCTTGTGCACTCGTCATCTCCACCCCTGTTGCGATTGTCACAGCGATCGGAAATGCGGCCAAAAATGGGGTGTTGATCAAAGGCGGTATTCATTTAGAAGAAACAGGTCGTTTGAAAGTCATTGCTTTTGATAAAACCGGTACGCTGACAGAAGGAAAGCCAGAAGTTACAAACATTGTCTCCTTGTCGAATATGAGTGAAAATGAAGTTTTGGCCATCTCTGCCGCGATTGAAACATTCTCGCAGCATCCTTTAGCATCAGCTATTCTTCGTAAAGCAGCTAAGAAAAAAGCAGCAGCGTACACGGCTGATGATTTCCAATCATTTACAGGAAAAGGAGCGAAAGCCGTCATAAATAAAACCGTTTATTGTATCGGCAGCCCTAAACTATTTGAAGAAATGCTGTCCATCCCTCCGAATGTTCAAAATCAAATTAACCGCCTTCAATCTCAAGGAAAAACAGTCATGCTGGTTGGAACACAGGAAGAAATTAAAGGCTGCATTGCAGTAGCAGATCAGGTGCGGAAAAGCAGCCTATCTATTATTCAAAAACTGCGTAAGCTTGGCATTGAGAAAACCGTTATGTTGACCGGTGACAATAAAGCAACCGGAAATGCAATCGGCACCCAGCTGGGATTAAGTGAAGTTAAAGCTGAGTTAATGCCGAAGGATAAGCTCGAATGTATCAAATCACTTCGGGAGCAGAACGGTAAAGTCGCGATGATAGGAGATGGCATTAATGATGCCCCTGCGCTGGCAAGCGCGACAGTTGGGATTGCAATGGGCGGAGCTGGAACCGATACGGCGCTGGAGACAGCCGATATTGCGCTAATGGCGGATGATTTAGAAAAATTACCGTATACCATTGCCCTAAGCCGTAAAACACTTATTGTGATTAAACAAAATATCGCCTTTGCTTTTGGTTTAAAGTTACTGGCATTGCTGCTGATTATTCCAGGCTGGCTGACACTTTGGCTTGCAATCTTCGCAGATGTGGGATCTACATTGCTCGTCGTTTTAAACTCGTTACGCCTGATGAAAACGAGATACAAGTAATTATAATCAGATGGTGGATTAACAAAAGGAATTGAAAAAGGTTAGGAATTCATCCTAACCTTTTTTCATTATCCAAATCATTACTCCTTTCTTTCCTATTACTTCTTGGAAACGTTTATCATTTGACCCACTTGCTAAAAGTAAGTGGATACAAAAAAGACCCTCAACATTTTGTCGAAGGTCTAGCCGAAAGGTATTTTATATACCGGTGGCCGGGGTCGAACCGGCACTCCCGTGAAGGAACTGGATTTTGAGTCCAGCGCGTCTGCCAATTCCGCCACACCGGCAATACTTAATTGAGAAAAATAGCAGTCTCAATTGTTTCCATATTGAAAGATGGTGGAGGGGGGCAGATTCGAACTGCCGAACCCGAAGGAGCGGATTTACAGTCCGCCGCGTTTAGCCACTTCGCTACCCCTCCATATTAAATACTCCTATGAAGGTTATAATTCATAAGAGGAATAATCCTGTAACTATACAAATGTTATATCATCTGCTTTAGGAACCGGAGAATAATGGGCCTGAATGGACTCGAACCATCGACCTCACGCTTATCAGGCGTGCGCTCTAACCAGCTGAGCTACAGGCCCATTATAATATAAATGGAGCGGGTGATGGGAATCGAACCCACGACATCAGCTTGGAAGGCTGAGGTTTTACCATTAAACTACACCCGCAAAGACAAAAAAATGGGGCGACTAATGGGAATCGAACCCACGAGTGTCGGAGCCACAATCCGATGCGTTAACCACTTCGCCATAGCCGCCATAATTAAAATGGTGGCTCAGGACGGATTCGAACCGCCGACACAAGGATTTTCAGTCCTTTGCTCTACCAACTGAGCTACTGAGCCTTAATAACAAAACTACTATGATACTTTTATTCTGCGCTTAAAGCAGTGCAATGGTGTACATTTTTGTGTACGCTATCCACTGAATTGGTTAAGGGAAATTAAATGGCGGTCCGGACGGGACTCGAACCCGCGACCTCCTGCGTGACAGGCAGGCATTCTAACCAACTGAACTACCGGACCAATTTATAATTTTGTCAATACCTCTTGGCAGTGTGCAACTTAAACTTCTAATTTCGAGATCTTGTCATAATTAAAAATAATGGAGGAGGAAAGGGGATTCGAACCCCTGCGCGGTTTGACCCGCCTGTCGGTTTTCAAGACCGATCCCTTCAGCCAGACTTGGGTATTCCTCCGTTGCAATAAAAACTAACAACCGGATAGATAAATTTTAAACCGGCACTTCGAATAAATGGTGGAGCCTAGCGGGATCGAACCGCTGACCTCCTGCGTGCAAAGCAGGCGCTCTCCCAGCTGAGCTAAGGCCCCGTTTTATCAGTAAGTTATTAGAAGATCGGGAAGACAGGATTCGAACCTGCGACCCCTTGGTCCCAAACCAAGTGCTCTACCAAGCTGAGCTACTTCCCGTTTATATGGCGCGCCCGAGAGGAGTCGAACCCCTAACCTTTTGATCCGTAGTCAAACGCTCTATCCAATTGAGCTACGGGCGCAATTATTCATTTTTTCACATAATAAAATGGTGCCGAGGACCGGAATCGAACCGGTACGGTAGTCACCTACCGCAGGATTTTAAGTCCTGTGCGTCTGCCAGTTCCGCCACCCCGGCACATCATTCGGCTATTGGAGCGGAAGACGGGATTCGAACCCGCGACCCCCACCTTG
>NZ_MSFI01000037.1 GCF_001975785.1 Domibacillus epiphyticus
GAGGGCACTGAAAAAGTCCATATAGTAAAAAAGCCAGGTATTCGGCGATTCAATCGCCGAATGCCTGGCTTTTCTTTTATAATGAGATTAATACATAAAGTTAACAGGTGGTGCCACGGATGATTTCAACTCAGGAAACGCTTATATTAAGCCCGTTTACGGCTATTTACGATATTGTAGTGCCAAAAGATAATATGCTTCGCCAAATCAATGAACTGGTGGATTTTTCTTTTATTTTAGAAGAACTTAAAGCAAAGTACTGTCTAGATAATGGACGCAAAGCAGTTCCGCCGGTACGCCTGTTTAAATATTTACTGCTAAAAGCAATTTTCGATTTGTCAGACATGGATGTGGTTGAGCGTTCAAAATATGATATGTCTTTTAAGTATTTCCTAGGGATGGCGCCGGAAGACTCTGTTATTGATCCAAGTCTGCTTACGAAATTCCGCAAGCTCCGCCTGCAGGATGCGGGCTTATTAGATCTGCTTATCGGGAAAACCGTTGAGATTGCACTCGAGAAAGGAATCATCAGAAGCCACACAATTATTGTGGATTCCACCCACACAAAAGCGCGGTATAATCTAAAATCACCGGAACAATTCCTGCAGGAGAAGTCAAAAAGAGTCCGGAAGGCTGTGTACCAATTTGATGAATCGATGAAAGAAAAATTTCCATCGAAGCCAACTTCTAACGAAGTAAAGGATGAGCTGGCTTACTGTGAAGCTGTCATTGAGACAGTCGAAAAAGAACCACAGATTGCGCACATTCCAGCTGTCATGGAAAAGATAAATGTCCTAAAAGAAGCGACGAGAGACTACCAAGAACGGCTTCACCATTCCACAGATTCCGATGCCCGTGTCGGGCATAAAACAGCCGACTCCTCTTTCTTTGGTTATAAAACACATATGGCATTGAGCGACGAACGAATCATTACGGCTGCCGTTGTCACGACAGGTGAAAAAAGCGATGGAAAATACCTGCAGACCTTAATTGAAAAAAGCAGGGAAACGGGATTGAAGATAGATACCGTTATTGGTGACACAGCGTACTCTGAAAAGGCAAATATCGAATACACCGGCGAAAAAGAAATATCCCTCGTGTCCAGGCTGCATCCCCTTCTTACACAGAGTCCACGCAGGCAGGAAGAACAATTTGAATTTAATAAGGATGCGGGAATGTATATGTGCAAAGCCGGCCATCAGGCGATTCGAAAAGCGCGGACCGGCAAAAAAGGGACTAGCCATAACCAAAGCCTGACTTATTACTTTGATATTGAGAAGTGCAAAAAGTGCCTTATGCGTGAAGGCTGTTACAAGGATGGTGCTAGAAGCAAAACATACTCAGTGACGATAAAGTCACCTGAGCATACAAGCCAGGCTGTTTTTCAGGAAACAGAAGAATTTAAGCAGCTGGCAAGGTCACGCTATAAAATTGAAGCGAAAAATAGTGAATTGAAACACAGACATGGGTATGATACAGCATCATCTGCAGGTCTGTTTGGCATGGAAATACAGGGAGCCACTGCGATTTTTGTGGTCAATCTGAAGAGAATTATTACGCTCTTAAAGGAAAAAGAATAAAATTCCGAAAGGAAATAGGCAGCTTTCTGTTCAAAATCGAACAGAAAGCTGCCTATTTTTGTTTGAAAAACGATTAGGGATTTAAAAACGTAAGTTTTTCAGTGCCCTC
>NZ_MSFI01000038.1 GCF_001975785.1 Domibacillus epiphyticus
ACGTTGACGTTTTTATTGATTTTGTTCAGTTTTCAAAGATCAATCTCTCTCGCCGTCTTCGACGACAGCTATATCATAATAGCATTTCCATAACCGAATGTCAATAATTATTTAGAAATAATTATTTAACATGTTTTGTTGTTTGATTCTGTGTAAACACTATAAAACAAGCAGCAATCAAATATAACATAATAATCTAAAAGCCAAAAAGTATTTCATGTTAAAAATTATTCTGAAATAAATTTTAACATATAGTAGATTTATCATATTTAACAATTAAATCCGCTTTGTTTAGCGACGAATAATAATATAACATGTTGTTAATTATACTGTCAATGAAATATTCCATTATAAAAATTTTCAAAACTTTTCAATGGAAGGTATCATTTATCTTATCTTTAATGTCGTTATTAAGGAAAATTTTATTTAGGAGTGTATCTGTTTTTCTCGGGCACACTGTAACAAAGGAGGAGTGATTACATGACCAGTGAAGACTACACAGTCGCACAATTATCATCGGAGCAAACGGAAAAATTAAAGCAATTTGAAGGAGAATTGGGCTACACTCTGATTGCTTATGAAGACAAACACGATTCCGGCAATCAAACAAACACGTCCCGAAAATAAGCGGGACGTGTTTGTTGAAAATATGTATCTAATGAAACTATTGAAGAAGAGATTCATTTGTATTTATTTAATAATTAGAATACCAAGTTTCTGTAAGTTCAATGCCGTCCATCTTCTTGCTTTTTCATTACTTGTTCAAAAACTAAGGATTTCATTGCTTTAGATGCGTTTGATGTCTCATGTATAGATTGGAAAAACCCCTTTATTAAGATTGGTCTTTTAGGAAATGAGGTTCTGTCCTCTACATTCACTTCTTTTTACAGAAGCCGATGAAATACCGTCTGACTGTTGTTTTACTTCTTGTGAAGCATGATAAATATTACTGAAGGCTTTCTTCGTTTCCTCGGAAACTTTTATGTTTGATAAAACATGATGTTATACGGTACGCATCTTAAGTGTCACAAAATCCATCTCTTTTAGAGGGTTGTTCCGCTAATTTCCTTACCTCTCCTGCTACAACACTAAAAGCACGTACTGCTTCTCCAGCTGTTGTTTAAGCAATTAAATTTGTTTGATCAAAGATCTGTGAAATGACCGGAATGATCTCGTTAATTAATTCTTTCAACTCTTTTATGTAATACGGTGATTGTCTGCGACGAAAGCTCCATCTGTTTGCGTATTTCCTGTATCATTATATCAATCGCACGATTCCCATCTTCTGCATATTTAGCAGATATCCGATACGGATACTGTGTTCTTGAAAGTGAAGCAATTTGCTGAATCCCTTTAGACGTTGAAGCATAATACACTGTAACACCATGTTTCTGCCGCTCTTTATTTTCGACTTCCTGAATAGTTTTATCCAGCTGTTGACCAATTTCTGTTTGATCTAATAACAAACGGGACGTTTTCATAATTTCTCGCGAGGTTTCTGACAGATGCCCTAGAATTTCATTTTTAACAGTATAGTAATAACAAAAAAGCTGAAGGAAAATACCCTCCAGCTCATTACACTTTAATTACTCGTTACGTTTTATAAAATAAAGGTAATCTGACTTCAATCGTTGTCCCGACGTTTTCTTTACTTTTGAACGTAATCGTTCCATTATGCTGCTTAACAATTCTAGAACATAACATTAAACCTAAACCGGTCCCTTTTTCTTTGTTGCTAAAGAAAGGTTCACCTAATCGTTGAAGGCGATCTTCACTTATCCCAATGCCATTATCGATCACTTTTATTAGTACATTTGCTTCTTCATTCAAAACATGAATTTTTACAAATCCTCCGTTGGATATTGCATCAATACTATTTTTAACTAAGTTAATAAACACTTGTTTTATTTGGTTTTTATCGCACATAATATGTGGAATGTTTTGATCAAACTCAAGAAATATTTGTACATTTTTAACATTCGCTTCCGCTTCAAGCAATCTTTTGACGTCTTTTAATACTGTTCTAATATCATCTTTTTTTAATTGAATACATTGTGGCTTAGCCAGATTAATAAACTCGTTAATAATTTCGTCGATCCGTTGAAATTCATCAAAAACGACATCAAAGAACTCTTGTTTACTTACTCCTTGTTGTAATAATTGAACGAAACCTCTTATCGAAGTGAGAGGATTTCTTATCTCATGGGCAACACTGGCAGCGAGTTCTCCTATCACGGATAGTTTCTCTGATTTTGACAGCATTTCTTCTGCTTTCCTTCTCTCTGTAATATCTCTCCCTACTATCATAATATGTTCGGTTTCTCCATTTTCACCAATAACGGGTGTACCTGTACATTCAATTAATAGCCAGCTCCCATTTGCATGCAGGCATCGAAATTCCATACGGGAAGGTGTTTTCGTACTGGCTATCTCCTTAAACTTTTTTATTATAATGTGAATGTCCTCCGGCTGAATGATATCTAATGGGTGCTTATCTTTAAAAAAAGACTGTGAATAACCAAGTACTGTTTGATGAGATGGGGATGCATAAAAAATGTGTCCGTGGATATCAATCAACAGAAGTAAGTCGTTCATGTTTTCCGCTATAAGACGATACTTATATTCACTTTCTCGCAAAGCTTCCTCGGCTTTTTTGCGAGCAGTGATATCCATACAGGAAACGATGACCTCTACTACTTCTCCCCCCTTTTTAATAGGACGCAAATGAGCAATATAATGAATGCCATTTACCTCGTTCTCATATGTAACTAATTCTTCCCCTTCCCATGCTCTCTCATAATATTTTGTTTTTTCCCGGGCATTATCGGAAGAGATAATTTCGTGTAATTCATTCCCAACCACTTGTGTAGGAATCATTCCTAATCGGTAGAGTAATTCCCCATCACAAAGAGTATGAATAAATCGATCATCGATTTTTTTATATTTTAAGATCATCCCCTGCTGTAAACGAACCGTGTCGTACAGTTCTTTTTTTGCCACTTGTAATAATTCTTCCGCCCACATTCGTTCATTAATATCTTGAGAAATTCCTTGTTTTTCTACAATCTGTTGAATTGCTTGTAATTCCTTTTCTAATTCATTGGCAGGTAACGGCTTACTAAAGAAATACCCCTGGCCCTCGTTACATAGGTGCTGTTGAAGAAATACAAGTTGTTCCTTCGTTTCGATGCCTTCTGCCACTACATTTACGTTTAAGTTATGAGCCATGGAAATGATCGTTTTTACAATAGTTTCATCATTTGGGTTGTTATGCAGTTCCCGCACAAACGATTGATCAATCTTTAAAGTATCTACCGGAAATTGCTTTAAATAATTTAAAGAACTGAACCCGGTTCCAAAATCATCAATGCTTATGTGAACGCCTAAATGTTTCAGCTGCTGCAGGGTTGCAATCGTATGTTCAATATCAACCGTCATGCTTTCGGTTATCTCAAGTTCCAAAAATTGAGGACTCATTCCTGTGTCTTTCAATACATTGGCAACCATTTGAACGAAATTGGATTGTGTAAATTGCCTTGCCGATAAATTGACAGCTACCATAGTTGAAAAACCTTTTTCTTGCCATTGTTTGTTTTGCGTGCACGCCGCAAGCAACGCCCATTCTCCAATAGGAATAATTAATCCGGTTTCTTCGGCAATCGGAATAAAGGTTGCGGGTGAAATCATTCCAAACTCTGGATGAGACCAGCGTATTAACGCTTCAACACCGACTATTTTTCCTGTTTTTAAATTGATTTTTGGCTGATAGTACAGCTGCAGCTCATTCCGTTCAATCGCTTTATAAAGATCCACTTCTATTTTTAAAGGATTCATCTTAATTTCATTCTCATTTAAAAAGTAAAATTTATAATTGTTTTTCCCTGCTTTTTTCGCTTGATACATTGCAAAATCAGCATGCTTAATTAACGTCTCAACCGTCTCTCCATCTTCTGGAAAAAGACTAATCCCTATACTGGAAGAAGTAAAAATGTCATAATTTTTTATCTTATAAGGGCTGGCAATAGCATCTATAATCCGTTGGCCTATCTTTGCAGCAACATTACGATCCACATCGCCTAATACAACGATAAATTCGTCTCCACTTTGGCGAAAAATGATATCCTTCCCATGTACTGAGGTCCTCAAACGATTCGTCACTTCTTTTAAGAGAAGATCACCCATGTTGTGTCCTAATGTGTCGTTAATGACTTTAAATCGATCTAAATCAATCATTAATACAGCCAAGCGTTGTTTTTTTTCAGCTGCAACCATTAACTCATCTGATAGACGGGAATGCAGCATATTTCGATTAGGCAAACCTGTTAAATAATCATGAAAGGCCATGTGTTCATTGTGCTTTTCTATTTCTACTTGTTTCGTAATGTCCTGTGAAATACCATATACACCGTCAAATTGTCCGTTTACCATAATCGGAACAATTGAGGTATTTAAATAAATGAGCGAACCATTTTTGTTAAAAATCGCAGTTCTAAAATTTTGAGGGTTCCCTTTTGTCACTAAATCAAACCGTTTTTTTACGTTTTCTTTTTCTTCAGGTATAACAATGTCAAGAAAGTGCATTTTATGTAAAATTTCTTCTTCGCTGTAACCAGAGATTTGTTCGCAAATACTGTTAATGCTGGTAAAAAAACCGTTAACATTTAATGAATAGACACTATTTGCGTTAAACTCAATTAACGATTTATATCGTTGTTTGTTATCCTTTAATTGATTATATAATTTCTTTTTCTCTGTAATATCTTTTGCGACTACCATAACAGCTGATTTTCCACCAAACGGTATCAATACCGCATTCGACTCTATATCCATTACACGTCCATCCAGCATTTTTACTTTGTACTCAAAAAAAGAAAGTTTTTCTCCACCTATTAGTTTCTCTTCTCGCTGATGTACGATATCTACTTCTTCTAACTCAAAAATTTCATGAATACTTTTGCCTAACACTTCATCGTCATGCTTTGCACCTACCATTTTAAGTGATTCTGGGTTTGCATAAACGATTCTTCCTTCCTGGTGTACAAAAACAGCGTGCGGTGATAGCTGAACAAGATTACGATATCGTTCTTCACTTTCAGCTAAATGGATCACTGCTTTTTTACGCTCCGTAATATCAAAAACGACTCCCGTACTTAAAATAACTTTTCCCTTATCGTTTTTTATTGCATTTGCACTCTCTTGAACCCACCTGATCACTCCATCAGAACGAACGATTCTGTATTCAACTTCTGACGGACTACCGGTTAGTATGTTTTTTATATGTTTTTCAACAATTGGTAAATCTTCTGAAAAAACAAAGTCTTGCCATAACTGAGGGTTTTTTTCAAAATCGTCTTGAGTATACCCGTAAATTTTTGCATTTTCGCTTGATACCCACAGAGAATTTTTTTCTAAATCTCTATACCAAATGGTCGCGTCCACACTATCAATTATTTTTTTAATGAATTCAATATCATAATGGTTTCTAAACAGGTCTGCAATATATTCTATATTCATTTACAATCTCCATTATTATAATAATATTTAATTCTTTCCCATTAGTAAGTATGTGATTAATCACTTGCTTTGTCTTCTTTTTCACAGACGTAAAAAAACAAAAAAGCTCACCAAAAAGATTGGTGAGCTTAGTAGGGTAGCAGCGAATAGAAAGAAACATCACCGCTTCCTTTTTCTAAAATCAAACCTTTTCGGTAACCCGGCGATCCTAGCTTTAATAGCCTTAGACCCGTAGCTTTGCGTCCTTACCTTTCAATAAGTTTGCCATTATCGTTGTTGTAAATTATTTGTTATATCATTATATTTTACCTAATTATATAAGTTTTTTCAAATTTTACACCAACATTATTATTTACAGTAAAAAATCACGTCATATATTAAGTTAAATTTATTTACAAAAAAAGAACAGCTTTCGCTGTTCTTCTCGTATGCCTGGCGGCGTCCTGCTCTCACAGGG
>NZ_MSFI01000039.1 GCF_001975785.1 Domibacillus epiphyticus
TTGACTCCGTCATGCGCTGGTTCGAATCCAGCTAGCCCAGCCATATTTCTTTCCGAAATTATTAATTTGTCATCATTCTTAATATTAGATATAGACACATATGTATGACAATTTCATAACAGACATTTTAAAAGAGCATTTGCTAATTTAGCAAATGCTCTTTTTTACGTACTTCTTTAAAAACGTTAAATGGTTGGAAGGTTTGAAATGACGTTAAGAGACTTAATTAGAAGAAATTATAAAATTGAGATCACCATCGTTTAAAAGAATTCTATTGCGAAACCATCAATCTTTTTTATAAAAGAATCATTCCATTTACAGAAGGGAATGTTTTGATCACTCTTTTTTCAAAATATACTCATTCTGTTTGTTCATTTATCAAGGTTATTAGAGAGCATAGCAGGAATTGCGTTACTTTTCTTTCTAGTGCAATTGGTTTTGGGTTTACTATTTAATATGGTTGCTCCACACTTACAGTGCAACTATAAAGGTTACAGCGCAGATAAGGCGCTTACTTTAGCAGCTGCAGCTCCTATCAATGTAATGAATACGGAGGAAGTCAAAGTGCTGCAAGAAAAGCTCACCAAGCTGTGGCTTGATACAAACGGGATCGGTGGCATTTACGGTAAAGGTACTACAAACATCGTTATGCTCTTACAGCGCCGAACGGTTTAGTATCGACGGTGTAGCAGGAGGAAAAACAATGGCCAAGGCCAATCAGCTGTTAAAAGAAAAAGATCTTGTCGGTACGCCCACATCTTCCGCGTTATGACCGGAACATTCGGCACGCCAGAATCAGCGGAAGCAGCTGCAAAAGAAATTGGCTTCAATGCGCGCAAAGGAACATTGGCTCAAAACTATCTTCCGACAATGGGCTTGTAGCTGATGCTTGGAGATCCTACAAAACCTATGCGAAAGAAAAAGAATTAGAGCATTACCGAATCAAATCAGATGGTGGAAATTACTTTATTAAAGGCTTATATCATATTCAAAATGTAAACAGCTTTCATTTTCGAACGAAAAAATGGCTTGACCCTTCTAAAGGTGTCGCTACAAAATATCTCGACAATTATCTTCCTTGGTTCTTGTTTATAGATAGTCGTAGTAACGAAAGCATAAAGCAGCACATTAAAGAACTTCTGCTAACAGCATTTGTATTTGAAATGATAGAGACGATAGTTTACGTCAGTCCAAATTTCGGGTCAGTTGAACCGATAAATAGTAACTATGAGGTGTTGAAATGCAGTTAAATGACTTTATGCACGAAAATTACCCCAATTTAGAGCTTAGACCACCTTTATTTTATAGTTGGGATACTGGGATTCGTTTTGAGCTTGGTGTAGAGTGGAAAAGGGGATATGATTATCCAAACAACCCATTTGTATTGGGGTGTTATAACTAACAGAAAATATGTTTGTTGTGATAGATGTCATTATTAATCCGCCGCTAAATACAGTGGCTTAATGAAAAAACGTTTTGAAGTTTATAATCAAAAATTATTCCGCAAAAAATATTGACTTTCTATCTGATAAAATGTTATTATATTAATCCGCCCTTAAAAAGGTGTATCTAATGTTAAAGAGAGTCTGGATAGCAGAAATAGTTATTCTAAGGTAATAATCATTTAAAAATAAAGCAGTTGACTTTCATCTTCGACAATGGTATTATTAATTAGCTGTCGATAATGATAGTAAATGAAAATTGATCTTTGAAAACTGAACAAAATCAATAAAACCGGCAACGTTCTGAATTAAACTTTCAATTGAAATGCCCGTCATTTCAATTGAAAACAAA
>NZ_MSFI01000004.1 GCF_001975785.1 Domibacillus epiphyticus
GGGCATTTCAATTGAAAGTTTAATTCAAAACGTTGACGTTTTTAATGATTTTGTTCAGTTTTCAAAGATCAATTTCTGCGCACTGTCATTTATGACAGCTAAACAATCATATCATTTATCGATATTAAAGTCAATATATTTTATCGAAAATATTTTCCTGATAAAATATTCGAATGAAATCAAATCGCTTAATCGACACCAAATTCGGAATGTCGAGTTATTAATATACCATGTTATACAGCTGAAAGTCAACTTCATTTAAAACAAAAATTATATTTATATAATTCATTACTATTTTAAATTTTTACCTCACAGTTTTGCGGCAGATTGCTAATATAACATTTATTGAAATTCATATCAACAACATTTTCTCAATGGATTTAATTACTAAATTTCAATACTCAAGTTTATCTTGGTGCCAATCTTAATAGAAAAAGGCAGAGAGACACATACTCTGCCTTTTTCTTTCTATATACTATGGACCTCTTTTAAAAAAGGGCCATCTATTGTGCGCATTAAAATTGTTTTTAATTCAACTGATGCATATTCACTTAAAGAAAAGACACCTTCAGTCGTTTCTACTTGGACATCAATACGAATAGGCTGCCTATTCAACTGTTTTTCTATTTCTTTCGCGAAACTTGTTGTGAATTTCTTTGAATACCGAATTACAATATCAATATCACTTTTCTCTGTGACTGTTTCTTTTCCGCTGGCCAGTTCAAAGCCCACACCTCCAGCAGGTCCCCACTCCAGCGAAAAGCAATCCATCACGCTGCTTACTTGTTCTAAGCAATGAAAAATATTTTTTGAATGACCCCGCCATCCTTTTTCCTGAGCCAGCTGTTCCGGGGTGATCCGGCTTATTATAGAATCAACTGGTAAAAAGGCAGCAAACCTTTCACTTCTTTCTGAACCCCGTACACCAACTGCTGCCAGCCCCTTTTCGGCACGGTAACGCCGCACGACCACGAAAGGCGCTTTTGCTATTGATGCCTCTACCCAGTCAGGCATTGGTGTATAGCTAATCAAATCTCCTGCGCTGTTAATTTCCAACAAATCATGCGGGTTTAATTCCATTGCTCATTCAGCTTTTCTCTTACTAAAATGGATGCGGTGCGGCCGCCTAACTTAGCAAAAGAAGATGTTAATCGATTTTTCAAATCTGTTGAGCCTGACATCGCAACATCTTCAATTGCTTTCTCTATTTCTTTATAAATGACATTGCAGTCCTTTTGCCCTGGATTGGATGCGTCCACACCATCTACCAATGAATGTAAAGCACCCAGCTGTTCAAATGATTCAATATCATATGCCATTGACGGCACTTTTTTCGCGGCGGCCTCTAATTCTTCCAAACTTCTCTGTGTAATGCGTGCCGCTGATTGTTTTGACATAACGTGTACATTCACCTCCGGATCACGAAGGGCAATTAACCTGTTTGCCTGCATTCCATGCGACAAAAAGGCACCGGAAATGGCGTTGCCCGGTATAAACGATATAACAGAATGCCCTGCTAAGCGTGCGGAAGCATACGCATCAACTGCCGCTGCACAAGCCTGATGAATACCAAGCAGTTCTTCATGATAACCATATGCCTGACTCGGAACATCTACTATCGCTACGATTGCTCGTTTTTTACCATTTCGATCTTCTTCAATTGCTTTTCGAACGTGCTTAGCAATTGACCACCCCTCCAGCACACCCACTTCTCCATTCCGAGCTCTCGGAAAGCGATTTTGAGCATCCGGAACCACAGCAATATAACGGACCTTTTTCTCGCCGATAAAAGCATCAGCAACCCGGACAGAAGGAATATCGCCTAATTCCTCAGCATCATTACGCAGAAGATCAAACCATGTCTGCCCTCGCCCTTTGAATTTTGCATTTTGTGAAGCAGAACAATTTTCAAATGCTTTTTTTCCGGACTGGTTCCACAGGTCCCGTACATCTTCAGGTGATATTCGTCTGGATGGGTCCGCCATATTTAAAAATGCCTCATACCGCTGTACCTGTTCTGTTTTTGTTTCAAAAATTACATCGCCTTTTATTATGGATAAGATGGCTGTTTTAACGGCCCCTGTATCATCTTCAATTAATAGATCCGAAAACCCTGCAGCAGTTCGCTGTTCCCCTCCAATTGTACCCCAGATCAGCGGACGGTCCTTTGAATCAAACTCGCGTATTCCTGCTTCCTGCTCAATTACTTCTGGTCCGTTTAAACCAATCCTGCCTTCTTTGGTCATAATAATGGCACTGCAAAGACCAGCTGTAATCGACATTCCGCCGAATGCACCGATTTTCCCTGGGATAACAGCGATAACAGGTACGTGACGGCGAAGCGCCACAATCGCAGCACCGATTTCAGCAATGGAAAGTAAACCGTAATTGGCCTCCTGCAGTCTAACTCCGCCTGTATCAAACAGCAAAATCGGAATCGTCTTTTTACCGGATTCACACTCTTTCAAAACCATTTCCAGCGTTCCGGCGATTTTTGCTCCGGATACTTCGCCAATGCCGCCTCCTTGAAAATTCCCCTCAATGGAAATCACAACAGCCCGATGTCCATCCATTGTTCCTTTTACGACAATGACCCCGTCATCACTCTGGGGCACGATTCCCTGGGGTTCCAGATGAGGAGATTCAAGTCCGTCAAACGGACCAAGCAGTTCTTTATATGTTCCATTATCCAGCAGTCTTATGGCTCTTTCTCGTCCATTACATTCTACAAAACTAGCATTTCCCGTTTGAATCAAGAGTGCTCACCTCCAGTGCCTGTGCCAGGCGTATTGCTACAACACCAGGTGTCGCGCCAAAGTCATTAATTCTTACTTTCGCAGCCACGTCATGCTGTGAAAAGAAGCGTTGAATAACGGCTTCCCACGTATTTTTAAATCCGGTGATTCCTGTCCGGATGGTTACTTCCGTCTGCGATCCATCACTGGGCTCCATCATTACTTCCAAATCTCCCGATCCAACTACACCTACATGAGCGCGATGGTCAATATTTTTGGTTGCAGGAAATGTGTATGTGATTTTCTCCATTTAAAGCACCTCCGTTTAATGTGTGTATTCCGCTTCTTTCTGGACGTCATGACCCGTCACAGTTGCTTGGATTTTATCTAAAAACAACGTAGCAGCGAGCAGATCTGCACTGCCGCCCGGAGAAATATTCCGTATTATAAACGCTTCATCAAGTCTCTTTATAGAATCAATACTTCCGGCCGTTAAAGCGGCCGAAGCATGCTTTTTAGCAAATTCGAGTGCTTTAAAGCCGCCGCGGTGCAAAATGCAAGTATCGTCCAAGTGGGCGATTAAGGTCAGCAGGGTATTCAGTTTAGCTGTCTCTTCCGGTATTCCGAACGCTCTTGACCGCTTCAACATTGGAAGCGAAACATGCTCAATATGCGGAAACCCCTGCTGTGCTTCTCCTTTTGCTCCATTCACACCGTATTTCGTAGAAACACGCTTGCCATTCGTGTCCGTATCAGGGCAATGCTGGTCAGGATGTCGTGCAATTTCCCCAGCCCGTGACATTATTTCTTTTGATGAATAGCCGCCTTTTCCCATTGCTGCAGCTGAAATGAGTAGACCAATCGCCCAAATGGCCCCTTTATGGGTATTTACGCCGCCGGTCGTTTCGAACATTCTTATTTCTCCGTGGCGGCCGATTTCTGCAATTTCTTCTCTTAAAGAGATTGAGGGATTGCTCCCATAGCTGATATATGCTATTTCTTCAAATGTTTCTTTTAAGGATATGGCGGATTTTCGCATGAGATCGATTGTTAAATCTTGGTGGGCACCATGATTGGTTCTATCGACAAGGCCTGGTTTCGGTGTTAATTCGACTTCTTCTATTAAGGAACGAACTGCTGTTTCGGCTGCATTGCCGCTGAAAGCGAGCTTTGTGTTATACATTCTCAGGACCTCCTGGTTACCAGCTTTTAAACTTGGCAGGCGGTTCATATAAGCCATCTGACCATTGAACGATTTCCTCTACACTTTTAGCCGCAAGCAGTGAGCGTTTTGCATCTGTACGGCGTATGCTCAAATCTTCTGGAAGTGCGATTAACCCTTCCCGCCGCAGGCTGTCTGTTTTCTTCGAATCGTGTGTCAGTCCAACTGGCGTAACCCCTGCGATGGCAGCAATCGCTTCCCTCCGTTTTTCCATGCTGTCCGCTTTATACAAGTAGGCAATGCCTTCTTCGGTTACAACATGTGTAACATCATCCCCGTAAATCATAACTGGTGCCGCAGCAAGACCTGTGTCATTTTTCACGTCAACGGCATCCAGCGATTCAACGAAAACCGGTTTATTTCCTGCCTGGAACGTTTCAACAACTTGGACAACAAGCTTCTTTCCGCGGGCTAGAGGATCATTTGATGTCATCATATTTAACCAGGCCGGTGTTGAATGACGCCTTCCTCCCGGGTCATGCCCCATATTCGGCGCACCGCCGTATCCTGCCAGCCTGCCTCGCGTCACAGTAGAGGAATTGCCCTCGCTGTCCATTTGCAGTGTCGATCCGATAAATAAATCGACCGCATATTGCCCCGCCATTTGGCACAGTGTTCGGTTCGAACGAAGAGTACCATCGCGTCCAGTAAAAAATACATCACGACGGGCCGCAACATACTTTTCCATTCCCACTTCCCCACCGAAACAATGAACGCTGTCAACCCAGCCGCTTTCAATAGCCGGAATAAGTGTCGGATGAGGGTTCAATGCCCAGTGCCTGCAAATCTTCCCTTTTAACCCCAGCGATTCCCCGTAGGTAGGAAGCAGTAATTCAATCGCCGCCGTATTGTATCCGATACCATGATTTAAAGACTGTACTTCATGTTTCTCATATATACCCCGGATCACCATCATGGCCTGCAAAATTTGAATATCGGTAATGTGCCGGGGATCGCGTGTGAATAACGGTTCGAGTTCGTACGGTTCATCCGCAACAACAATGTAATCGATCCATGATCCAGGAATATCTACTCGCGGCAATTCATCTGTCAGTTCATTTACCTGTGCAATGACGATGCCGTCCCGAAATGCTGCTGCCTCTACAATGGTTGGTGTTTCTTCTGTGTTGGGTCCAGTATATAAATTTCCGTGCCGGTCCGCTTTATCCGCAGCAACGAGTGCCACAGAAGGAATTAAATCAATGAAAAGTCGTCCGTACAGTTCAATATACGTATGGATTTCGCCCATTGTCAGTTTGCCATCTTCAAGCATTTGAGCCATTCGGAGACTCTGCGGACCAGCATAGGAAAAATCCACTTTTTTTGCAATGCCGCGTTCAAATAGATCTAAGTGCTCAGGTCTTGAAATGCTTGAAATGATCATGTGAAGATCAAAAAGTTTTTTCGGATTCGTCTGCGCAAGCGCTTCAGAAAGAAAGGAAGCCTGCTTTTGATTATTTCCTTCAAGCACCACACGATCGCCTGGCTGAATCAGTTTTTCCATCACATCCACAATTCGATCAGTTGGGATCACCATCCCGTTGACAAGATTTTTTACGCTGTCTATTCGTTTTTTCTTCGCGTCAAGCCGTGTTGTCCAAGAACGTTTTTTATTTATTGCTTGTTTCGTCGCCTCCATCAATAACGTGCCCCCTTCATTTTTTCGATCGTTTGTTTTTTTGAGCTATATACTGGCAATCACTAAATCCATTTTCTGTTACCGACATCACTCTTGCTTCAGGAAACGCTTTTGCTGCTAAGCGCGCAAGCACATTACCTGGTGGCATTTCAATTAACAATCTCGCCCCATTTTCATATAAGACAACAGAAGCATCATGCCATTGAACAGCAGAAGAAACACTTTCAGCGAGATCCAGTCGAATGTCGACCGGATCAAACAAAAGGCGGGCCCTTCGATTTCCCGCATAGGGGATAAAAGGGCGATGAAATGGTATATCGTGAAGTGCTTCAGCTAATTCTTCTGAAACGGATGAGAGAAGCGGACAGTGAGAGGGTGTGCTGACATCCAGCATCGATGCCTTGCTTGCACCTTTTTGTCTGGCTTCATCCAGCACTCTTTGTATCCCGGACAATGAGCCGGAGATGGTTATTTGATCCGGTGCATTTTTGTTTGACATAAACACAGGATGTTTTTCATCGTACGCCTGGCTGACAAGTGATTGCAGCTTATCTTCATCCATGCCCAGTACAACACCCATACCGTATCCTTGAGGATATTTCCGCTCCATGAGTTCGCCCCTTATCTTGACGACCCTGAGAGCGTCTCGAAAATCAATGACACCGGCAGCTACGGCTGCACTGAACGCGCCAACGGAATGTCCAGCGACATAATCGGGTTTAATCCCTTCAGCTTCAAATGCCTTAAAAGCTGCTACGCCAGCGGTCAAAAGAGAAATCTGTACAGATGTGGTTGAGGAAAGTGCTTCTTTTGTTTGAAGGTTGTATACGCTTACATTTAAAGCGCTGCTAGCTTCATCAAGTACTTTTTTGACGGATGTCTCATGCGGCAAGTCATTTAAGAGACCTGGCTTTTGGGAGCCTTGTCCGGGAAACAAAAAAGCTATTTTCACACTTTTCACCCCCTTTCTTTTTTTGAAAACTTACGATCCGAGCTTTTTTTGAATACTGAAGATAACGTCTTCATTATGTTTCAGCAAAACAGCAGACAGTTCGTTCATATTTTGCTCGTCTAATAACCTAATGATGGTTGCATGCTCCGTAATGGATTTTTTAATATTCCCCTTATTTGCAAAAGATAGGCTTTGGATTCTTAAGAGCGGCCAGCCAAGCCGTGAGTACATCGTTTTAATCGTTTCACTTTTGCTCATCTTAATCAGACACATATGAAAAGAATGGTTCAATTGCGTATATGAATGAACAGCTTCGACTTTCTTCATTTCTTCCAGGACCTGATTCATTTCCTTTAGCAGCACTTGATCCGTTCCATGCTTTTGAATCCGGTCAATCGCCATATTCTCTAACATGTTCCGAATCTCCAGCAAGTCATACATTTCCTGTTCCGTATACTCTTTTACAATGGCACCTTTTCGTGGAATTCTTTCTACCAGCCCTTCAATAGCAAGCAAGTAAATAGCTTCTCGCACTGGTGCCCTGCTCGTCCCATATTCTTCTGCGTAGTTGTGTTCTATTAATTTTTCTCCAGGCTTTAGTTCACCTGTAATGATCTGTTCTGTAATATGTTCAGCGATTGAATTAGATAATGCGTTATTCACGAAATGATGCGATCCCATGATGTGTGTACCTCCCAATCTTTTGAATACTGTCGACTGTCGATAATTATACAAACAATCCCGAAATAATTCAATATTTTCTGAATTTATCCATTATAAATAATTTAGTTATTTAGCTGAAGCGTGAGGGCTTCTCTTTAGGCTGGATATCTTACCCTCCAATCAAGACAAATATAAGCCAGGCGAGCCCTGGTCCCAAAACGATAAAGAGCGCCGAAATGATTAAAAGCTGTCTGAAAAGCACACGTTCTTTCACACCTTGCGCATTCGCAAGTATTAATGATCCATTTGTTGAAAAAGGACTCAGATCTACGATGGCAGTAGCGACACAGATTGCTGAAATGACGCCAATAGACGAAATGGCCGGATCTTGCAGCATAGGAGTTGCTAACGGAATGATGGCTGCAAGGAAACCTGTTGTTGAAGCAAATGACGAAATAATTCCTCCCACGTACGATGCCGCCAAAGTAGCGACTATTGGACTTTTCACGCTGGCTATTAGCTCCGTCATATAGTCGACGGCGCCCACCTCTTCAAGGACCCCAACGAAGGTGACGACTCCCGAAATCATCAGAATAACCGACCATGGCATACGTGCTACGACCCCAGCCTGAGCCTTTGGAGCCATCATTGCAAGTACAAAAGCGACTAGGAACGCTGCAAAGCCAATGTTTACTTTAAACACAAGAGCTAGTACAACAAGAAGTACAATACCGGCTAGTGTAACTCCTTTATACAGCGTCATGCCCTCTTCTTTTATTTCTGTATTGTCATGTACTGTAACCGTTACATGTGATTGACTGGTCGAATTTTTCAGCAAGCGAAGTCCTCCCAAAGCGAAGAAGACAAGCAGCGAAACGATTGCACAAAAGATTAACGCGTTTAAGAAAAGCATTGACGGCGAATAGGATACGTTTATCTTGTCCATCGAGCCATTGACGATCAGACCTATTGGGTTTAGGGGCGAGTAGTAGCCCGCAACCGATCCGTTCACTACTAAAACCCCCATTAAGAGAGGATTGATGCTGTACTGGGCAGCAAACCGTAACGCGATGGGCGCAATAATCGCAACAGCCGCTGGTCCTAATGTACCGATGCTTGCCAGCAGTGCGGTCAAAGCAAACATGATCCACGGCATGAGTCCAAGATTGCCTCGGACCAAGCTGAGACCCCATTTAATAATCAAATCTACGGTACCGTTGTTCTGAACAATAGAAAATAAATAGGTGACCCCCGCAAGAATGACAAACATATCTGCAGGAAAGACCTCAAAGATTTCATTAACATCCATATCGCCGATGAGGGAACCGATAACAAAAGTGGCGACGAAACCGATAACACCCAGATTGATTGGCACTATCGCACCGACAACAAACATCGCCAATAGAACAATAATGGAGAGTATTTCAATATTCATATAACACCCCTCCTACTATAAAGTTATTTAAATACCATAAGGAAAACGCTTACAATAATATCTTCTATAGAAGCAGCAAAGAAGTTGATAGGATGAAGAAAATGTGGCCTTTTACTATGATTCTTGTTCAACATAGCTACGTAACCCTCATAAATTCCAAACCACCTCGTTCATTTTGAAATTTTCAGCATACAGTCGACTGTATGTTGACGTTTTATCTCCTAATGTGTACTCAATCCAATATCTTTTTATTCATCTAAAAAAACAATAAGGTGGGACCAAGTAAAACATCTAGCGGTGAGATTGAAGGGGATATTAGATTGTAAAAAAAATAAAAAATCATCGAACTTTTCAAGTTTATGCATCTTCCCCTTCTTTCTGTCAATTTAAGAACGTGTCCTCAATCCAGCCCAAGTTGCCATGACAAAGCCACCAACTGTGTCTGCAATCAAATCTGTCATGGTGTCTTTATTCCCGCCTTGTAACGCCATATTAAAAAATTGATCCATGCTAAATTCATAAATTTCCCACAAAACTCCGCCTAATACGGCAAAAGAAAGAGTAAACAAAAAGATAAACCAGGATGAAACCTTTTTACCTGCACTTCTGTGAACCATCCGTTCATATAAAGGAATAGCTGCATACGCCAAAAGAACGCCGCTCATGAAATGCAAAAATAAATCCCACCAGCTAATTGCATACCAATCTAAAATGGACCCTAAGTATTGTGAACAGAATAAGAAAATAAAGTAAAAAACAATGAGAGGTGCGGTAAATTGAAGCCTGAGAAACAGGGCGAGAAGAAGAAGCGGCATTGCCCCGCATAGAACGCCGGCAACGGCAGCCAACACCTTTTCTGTTTCATCGTTTTTATAATAAAAACCAGCCAAAGATGCCATGAAGAGAACATAAAGAAAACTTAGCAGGATAACCAGTATACGATTCATCTGTTCGCCTCTTTCCCATTTGTACTCTTTCTTTTTTTGAACAGTTGTATAGTTTGGAACCATGAGCCCTCTGATCACTCCAAAAAGAGGATCATGCATGTTGTCCTTGTGGCTGGCGCCTTTTGCATAGTATATGTGATGTGACAGCCCATTCTGCCATGAATTACTAGATCTCCCCATAAACTTTAGGACTCTGCGACATTCTAGCCCCTAAACCTTAAATAAAAAATCGGCCGACCCGATCCGTTCCTGCGGCGTGATCGTCTGCACATACCTGGCATAGCATCTCCTGCACCACCAAAAACAGTGCTTAATCCCCCTCCTTGGATTTCACCGTTCTTTAGATATATCGATTTAAAGGGAAATAAGTTAAAAATGAAAATGCAACAAGTTCATTATGCAGTGGATTGTAAATCTTTTATGCCCCGTCTATGAAAAACGTCATTCAATAAAAAAAAAGCAGCCTTAGCGCCTGCTCTAGTTTCCGGTTAAGGATGTTTTTCTTTCCTCTCAAAATACCCGTACAATCTAAACTCACAAATTTTTCGCGTCCATTCATAGATAATGTCACTTCTGCTTCTAATTGATCTGAAATTCGCCATTGTCAAAGGTAATTAACCCTTTGCAACTGCCGCTCCATTTGGTCATCGGCATTTTAGCGATCAAGTCTGCGGCTATGATCCTTGAGTACCGGAGCTGATCTCGATACAATGAAGCAAAGCATTGATCTATAAGGAGTGACGGAATGTCAAAGAAAATGGAAGATTTTGTTGTTCAGAGTTATCAAAAAGAAGAAAATATGATGATTCTTGTGTTCGCCCAGTGGTGCATCAATCATGATTTGGATCCGGAATCCTTGTATTTGAAAGCCTATCCTGATCAGGCAGAGAATCAGGCTTTAAAAGACGCGCTTGCTTTAACAGTGCCGAAAGAAGAAGCTGGCGAGGTTCCGGATGAAACGCTGCTTGGGGTGCTGTCTCTCTTCGGCAATGACGACCTCGCATTTATCGTTACACAGGAAATTGCCCGGCGGGGTGAAAAGAAAAAATAGCAAAAGGCTGCAAGCGGATTACCTCGCTGTGCAGCCTTTTATTTTCTTAATATACAGCTAAGCGTTAATGTTCTTAAGCACTCTTTGCCTCTTTCCTTTTCCCAAGTTCATTCGACATCATCGCCATAATGATTAACACTAATGCAGCAATGGCGCTCCATGTGAATTTTTCCCCTAAAAATCCTACTCCGATCATCGTTCCGATCACAGGAACTAAATAGTTATTGAGTGATGTAAATGTAGCTCCGGCACGCATAATCAGCATGACATACATGACGTACACAACCCCTCCGCACATGGAACCCAAAATGAATAGAGACAATAGGGATAATGGTGTTGTTTGAATAGTCCAGGGTTGATCAATTATTAGAGATGCAGGAACGAGATATATGCTTGCTCCAATAAGGATATTTCGTGAAGTTGCGATTGGGGAAATATCCGGCAATTTATTAATAAGTATTAATGAAATGGAGAAACTTAAGGCAGCTCCGAGTACGGCGAATTCCCCCCACAAATTATTTTGAAGGCCAGCAGTGGTTGGACTGATCAGGATCCAAATACCAATAAAACCGATGACAACACTGAGCAGACTCCCGATCGTCAGCTGCTCTTTAGGAATAAACATTTTTGTCAAAATAATGGTGAATACAGGGATCGTCCCCATAAGAATGGCAGCAGTTCCACTATCGATTTGTCCTTGCCCCCATGCGACTAATGAAAACGGTATAGCCGCCTCTGCAAGACCAATAATAAAATAAAAAAACCAAGGTCCTTGAAATGTTTGGACAAAGCTTTGATTACGTCTTTGTCCAATAAGAAATAAACTTAAGATGATGGCACCGATTAAACTGCGGCTGGCAGCGATCGTTGTTGGGGGAATTGTAGAGAGTGCCCATTCGTTAAACATAAATTGCAAGCCCCAAATAATTCCAATCCAAAGTAATAATAAATAATTTATTAGTCCAGAAGGTAAAAACGTACGTTTTATTTCCAACAGCAAAATCCTCCTTACAAATCTATACAATACACTTTATCATTTCCAGAAAAAATAAAACACCCTTCTTTCAGTTCCCCAAAAATATACTTTTCAGAGTTTTCTCCGGTACGTGAAAGATTTCATTTAAGTGCTTACATATACAAAAAAAGGGATTAAAAAGAGAGATAGCCATTTCACTATCTCTCAAGGAATCAAATATTTATTGCCCCGGCACTTGTTGATAAAAACCAGATATCATTTGTATGCCATCTTGAGGGGCGGCCATCAATGGATAGTAGCCTTTTTTCACCATATACTGCCATGTTTCATATGCATGTCGATTGCTGTTTAAAAACGCATTTTCAAGAAAATGACGGAGATCTGGATTTGCACATTCAAGGGCGGATTGTGCATAATTTTTGGCTGAACTCTTTTGATTTAGCAAATGGGCTATCGCAATTTCCCGATCTGTGTGAGTTTGAATATCTGTTCTTGGCTGTCCTGCCGGAACCGGGTTGCCCATTGTAAAATCATCAAGATTCGTTTTTAGCTGATCTGGCTGGAATTTACTGATATCAGGAGTTGTAAGACTTTGGACGAATTCCACCTTTAAATTGTAGTCTTTCACATGGAGTGGAAACTGGCGTGTCAAAATTTCCTTTAATTCGGGATCCTGTGCTTGATTAATAAAACTCGACATGCATCCAATTGTGTTATAACACCCCATAATTAACTCGGATAAATCAAATAGTTCATGTGCTGCTAATTTCATCAAGTCCCCTCCTATACAATTAAAAATACATGTGTCATTATGCGCAAATGTGCAAAGTTTACACTTGTTCATTTCTTTTTTTTCAAACCTTATTGAAAAATTAAAATTGGAACAACTGATGCATAATTTTTTACTCGCCGGGGGAATCTTATTAAAGTACCGTGTCCATAACGTAAGCCGGCAAATTATTCAAAAAAGAAAGAGGCGAAAAAAATGGATGAAAAAAAAGGGCCGCATGAAAAAATGACAGACAAAGATAATGGACTGACTCACACACAAGAGGTTTTGTATCGTCATGAGTTTAAAAAAGCAAGTGCAGCTGAAAAAGGTTTTTATAAAGAAAAAAATGAAAAAAACAAAGCATAACCTGTTTGAAATTATCGGGTTAATGAATCAGCAATAATAGGAGGAACATATGGAAAATCGTCAAAATTCAGATCAAAATGTAAATCATATCAAAGCACTACTGATCAAGGCCATGCTTGTTTGGCCAACTGTTTGGGTGGTCTTGTCCGTTTTTAATGATGTTTCTTTTTTGGATTCGACGATCCTGGGGGTTATTATTGTCATTCTCGCCTACTTTATTGGCGACCTGATGATATTGCCTAAAATGGGAAATGTATCGGCAACGATCAGTGATTTTGTCTTATCATTTATTATCACCTGGGCAACATTAAACTTTTTTGGATATGACGAGGCGCTGGGCGAAGCTGTCTTAACGGCGATTGTTATCAGTATAGGGGAATATTTTTATCACAGATGGCTGTTGGACGATCAATTCGGAAAAACAGCACATAAATAATGACTACTATGTCGTGTCAAAATCCAAAAAGCCGGTTAATTTCCGGCTTTTTCGAATTTTAAACCAAACATTATCTAAATATCCTGCAGATATAGGCGCCAATGCATTAGACATCTGCACTACCTGTTTTGTAATTGCTGATTCGCAAAACAACATCCGGATCACCAATTTTATTCTTTTCGTTGAAATAATCTCTTAATCGGCTGTTTCAGACCTGGGATCCCCACCAGGGAAGGTGGACAATACATACCGGCTCCATTCTGTCGTCATGAGGCCATTACCTTTTTATAAGGCACTGGCTTTTTTTTGTTGTCTTTCATACAAATGGTTAAAATCGTACACTCCCTCTACATAGATCTGGTGCCAGATTATAAAAACAAGAACCGTCCAGATTTTTCGGCTATTATCCTTTTTGTTGTCTACATGCTCCTCTAATAAACGTAGCACCTCATGTTTATTGAATAAATAATCCGTTTGACTCATGTGGACCACATTGGTTGCCCAATCATATAATTCATCTTTCAGCCAGTGGCGAATCGGCACCGGGAACCCTAGCTTCTTTCGGTTTACGACGTGGTCTGGCACAATACCTTCAGCTGCTTTTCGGAGTACATACTTTGTCATGTTATGGTTGATTTTGTGCTCTGTCCCAATCTTGGAAGCCACTCCGAAAACCTTATTATCCAGAAAAGGGACGCGCAGCTCAAGCGAATGAGCCATGGTCATTTTATCTGCTTTCAACAAAATATCTCCCCTCAGCCATGTATGGAGATCAATATTTTGCATTTTCGTCACCGCATCATATGCCATTGAATCGATGTAAATTGGCCTCGTAATGTTTGTATAGGCCAAATCAGGCTTGTACCCCGGAAGGAGAATTTTCTTTTCCCGCTCCTCAAACATCTTGGCATTTCCTATATATCTCTCTTCCAATGGTGTCGACCCGCGTTCGATAAAGTTTTTCCCTTTAAATCCATCAGGCAGTATGCGGCTTAGTGTCTTTAACAATGCTTTTATTGGATCAGGGATATAGTTAAACATCCGCAGTGAATGTGGCTCCCGGTATATATTATAGCCGCCAAACAGCTCATCTGCCCCTTCTCCTGATAAGACAACCTTTACGTGCTTTCTCGCTTCACGCGCAACAAAATATAAAGGGACCGCAGCCGGATCAGCCAGTGGATCATCCATGTGCCAGATGATTTTAGGAAGTTCCTGCACGAATTCTTCCGGTGAAATGATATAGCTGATGTTTTCCAATTGAAGGGCTTCAGCAGTTTCCTTCGCAACATCTACTTCACTGAATCCATTTCGCTCAAACCCAACCGAAAACGTTTTAAGATTCGGGTTCACCTGCTTCGCCAATGAGACGATAAAGGAAGAATCGATCCCACCGGACAGAAAGGCGCCAACCGGGACATCACCTCGCATATGGACATTGACTGAATCAGTCATTACCTCTCGGATTTCTTTGATAATATGAGATTCTGATGACGGTACAGGATGAAGCGTCGGCTTCCAGTAAGACTGAATTTTCATTGCCTGTCCCGGTTTCTTTGTAAAGAAATGACCTGGTGACAGTTTTTTGATTTTCTTCGTCATTGTGTCTGGTTCTGGAACGTATTGAAAGCTTAGATAATGCTGAAGCGACTCCAGATTTACTTCATCTCCTTGTGCTAACACAATGCTCTTTTTCTCGGAAGCAACATACATAATGTTGTCTTGCTCGAGGAAAAAGAATGGCTTTATGCCGAAGTGGTCCCGCGCTCCAAATAAAACTTGCTCCACCTTATCCCAGATGACAAAACCGAACATGCCTCTTAGCTTGTGAACGCACCGCTCTTTTAAGTCACCATATAAAGCAATAATGACTTCTGTGTCGGACTCAGTGGAAAAAGTATGCCCTTTTGCTTTTAATTCCTTGCGAAGTTCAATGTGATTATAAATTTCTCCATTGAAAATTATCCAATATCGATCGTTTTCAAAAGAAAGAGGCTGATGACCGCTCTCGATATCAATTATACTCAGCCGTTTAAAACCAAATTGTACATATTCATCCGCATAATACCCTTCGTCATCAGGTCCTCTATGCGTAATAACAATGTTCATTTCTTCTATTTTTTTGTCTATTTGTTTATTTTTCTCATTTGGTTTAGTATGCAAGCATCCAACAAATCCGCACATAAGCGCACCTACCTATCTATATGATTCATTCATATTTTCAATTTGTATATACAGCTTATCCAGAGAATTTGTAGAAAGTATGGAGCTCCCAATAGATTTTTTATAGTAATTGTATATATTTTCCAAGTAAAAGTAATTAATAAAAAAAAGCGGGATCTATCTTTTATAGACCTTCGCTTTTTTCATTAATTTTCCTATTGAACTTTACGATTTCGGATCACTTCACCGGAAGTTTCAACAAAAATTCTGTCCCTTTTCCGTTTTCACTTTTCACCGAAATGCTTCCTTTAAGGAGTTTGACAATTTCAGATACGATTGCAAGCCCTAAACCGGACCCACCCATTTCTCTTGAACGGGATTTCTCAACCCGATGAAATCGGTCAAAGATAAAGGGAAGATCCTCATTAGGGATACCGTTGCCTGTATCGGTGACAGAAATGGAAATGAAATCGGCAGTCCATAAAGCTTTTACTGTTACTTTCCCTTCTTCTGTGTAGCTGACGGCGTTTTCCAAAAGATTAAACAAGACTTGTTGAATACGTGTACCATCTGAATAAATTAGAGGCAACTCTTGGTCAATCTTATACTCCAATCCGAGATTTTTTTCTTTTGCTTTTAATGTCACTTTTTGAATAGATTGTTCAATTATTTCTCCAACATCAACCGGCTGCAGG
Organism: Domibacillus epiphyticus; assembly: GCF_001975785.1. Lineage (GTDB taxonomy): Bacteria > Bacillota > Bacilli > Bacillales > Domibacillaceae > Domibacillus > Domibacillus epiphyticus. Next base: position 16,053 of record NZ_MSFI01000004.1, read on the forward strand.
TATAAATTGATCCTTCCCTCCTCCATTTTCGATAGTTCAAATAAATCCTCGATCAACTTTGCTAAACGAATGGATTCACTTTCAATAACAGCTGAATAGGATTCCAACTCTTGTTTATCCCGATAGCGATGGAGTTTAATCAACTGGGCATACCCTCTTAAATAGGAGATGGGCGTCCGCAGTTCATGAGAGATATTCGCTAATAATTCACTTCGATTCTTGCGATAATGGTTCAGCTCCACACTTAAATCATTAATCGCCTGAGCTAAAGACCCGACTTCATCTCTTGTCTTAATCTGTACCTCTGTATCTAACTGCCCCTTGGCAATCTGTCTTGTTGCTTGCTCCATTTTGATTAAAGGGCTGGACAGCTTTCTAGACACAAATAAGGTGAATCCTAAAGCCAATAAAACTGCTCCAATAATCGACATGACAATCCAATTACGTAAACTGTGCATGATATTATGAATTTCTTCAATAGAAGAAAACACTATAATCCCGCCTTGAAATGTCTCACCTTTCATAAGAGGACGCCCTACAATGAAAAATTGTTCCTTTGTATCGTTGTCAACATAGTTCCGTTCGAAATGCTGCCCATGTTTTAAAATATGCAGCAATTCACTTGAAATATTGTCTCCCTTTTTAAATTCCATATTGGAATTGGTGACAATCTTTCCGTGCCCATCGAATATGACCAGCTCTTTCCCGGATACTTTGCTTAACTTCTGATAATAATCAGATTGTCTTTCATTTGGTTCATCCAGGATGTCTACTAGCTCACGCGATAGGTCATTTACTTTTTGGTGGACTTGCGATGAGTACACGCTTAAAAATATTCGATCTGTAAAAAAACCTAACGGCAATAAGACACTTAGAAAAAGAATCATTATAGTGGTTCCTAATTTTAAAACAATGCCATTGTAGTTCATCTGTTATCCTCTTGAATGTTTAGTGTATAGCCTACTCCCCACACAGTCTTAATAAATGGATGATTCGCTTCGGCATTTTTTAGTTTCGTTCGAATATTTTTGATATGTGTATCTACGATTCGCAAGTCACGTACCTCATCATGGTCCCAGATTTGATCGAGCAAAATGTCTCTTGTAAATACCCTCTGCGGATGAGAAGCAAGCAGCGACAATAGATCAAACTCTTTTGCTGTAAATTCAATCAAATGCTGATTCACCATTATTTGCCGACTTTCATTATCAACAATAAATCTGCCATTTAAAAACTTGGTCCTCTGATCTTCATTCCTTTTTCGAACTTGTTCAGACCGGCGCAGCAAAGCCCGTACCCTTGCCACCAGTTCTTCAAAATCAAAAGGCTTGACTAAATAATCATCCGCTCCGATCTCCAAACCCTTAACACGATCACCAACCTCGGTTCTGGCCGTCAACATCAGGATGGGTGTATCATCTTTTTCTCTAATTTTTTCACAGACTGTCCAGCCATCTACAAAGGGAAGCATAACATCCAAGATGACTAAATCAAATGACTGCTCTTGAATTAAAGTCACCGCCACAGCCCCATCCTTTGCTTCAAAAAGCTGATATTCTTGAGAAAGGTGTATTTTCAATAAGTCCAACATGTACGTCTCATCTTCAACAAGTAATATTTTTTTCATCTTGTTAAACTCCTTATGTGGCCCATGTGTAAAAAGAATGACACAAGCCTCCATTGTTTGTAAATGAATACAGGCCTACAAAGATAACGAAAAAGCAGAGATCTTAACATAAGATCTCCGCTTTGTTTGTATATCATTATCATTCAGCAGCACCGGCAATAAAGCATTCTTTATGGTCTTTACTTTTCTCCATGCCAGTAATAATCGCTTAACGCATTAGCAAACACTTCGACAGTTCGGGAAATCTCTTCTGCGGTGTTATCGACCCCGCCCATTTCCACAATGACAGAACGCGGGGCTAAATCCTGATTATAGACGCCGTTCCCCTGGCTGCTGTCTTTAGTCAGTATTCCTTTTGATAAACCGGGAAGTTTGGCGTTGATCTGTTGGTGTAAACCTTCTGTGAACGAAAGGTTCTTTTCATAGTCCTCATGCCCCGTCCCAACCACAAAGAGCATGCGCGCATACTTTTCACCATTCTTTTCTATTGTGGTAGACGATTTGCGCAAGGAGTCCCGGTGGATATCCAAAAAGATGTCCAGATCTTTGTTTGCTTTCTTTGCAGCCCGTACATGGTCCCGTGACAGAAGATAAGAACTGCCATACTTTAAGCCCTTCGCATCTAATTCTTCCACAATATCTACAGAGTTTGCCTTCGTCCCTATGCCTCTTCGTTCTAGTGCCCGTTCAAGCATTTCTCCCACCAATGTGATGTTTGCTTTCGGATGAAAAGCATCTTCTGGTTGATCCGTGTATTTTAAGTAGGGCAAAAAAGATTCCCGGCTATGCGTGTGGTACACATAGACAACTTCTTTGCCATAAGTTGAATGGGAACGGTCAAGGTCTTTCGGCGCTTTTACATTTTCAAACAGCGCCTCAACGTTTTTAAACGAGAGCTCCCTCTCTTTCAACAAATCTTTCATATCCGGCTGAAATTCATCCCGTTCCTCTAAATCCAATAATCTTCCATTTTCGCTTTCTTCGGGAGGTTTATCTGAAAAGCCGTTTTGTTCATTTGATTTGTCAGGAAAAATAGGTAGAACATCCAGTTTGGATAAGGACTCTACATTCTTAAGCAGTTTATTTTCTTTCATTTCTTCCCGCCCATAAAAAAAGGGGAAGAATAAAACAAACAAGAGCCAAAAAATAAATAGAATAATAGCCAAATATAACAACATTCTTAGGAGAGATCTTATTTTCCTTCTCTTCACTGTGTTTTTCTCGCTGTTGGAATGCATTTAGTACCTTCCTTTATCTGAGTATGAAGGATGTTAATCAAAAACCATTCTTGTCGTTTATATCGGTTCGTTTATACGATTTCTTACCCCATTTGTTCCAAGCGCAATAAATGGTTTCCGATTAACCTATAAATAAATAATCATATCTATTATCCCAATTAAGATTAATACAACCCCGGTCATTTTTTGAATAACACTCCCTGCTTTTCTACTTTTCCCCATGATGGTTTTATCAATTTCCAAAAACCAGATCACAAACATAATCGCTATCAGAGGAATTGTGGTTCCTATCGCAAAGACACTCGGTAGGATAAACCCGAATGAAACGGAAAAAGTCAAAGGCATGAGGGTTACAAAGAAAAGGACAAACATGGTTGGGCAAAATGCTAAGGAAAAACTGACACCCATTAAAAATGAACCGATTTTTCCCTTTAACAGTTTAGAAGGGATTTCGCCAAATGAAAAAGCCTTTTTCCATTTGATGAATTCTAATAAAAAGAGCCCGACAAAAATGAGTAAAGGTCCAATTATCTTCCTAAACCAAGGGAAAAACAGCGTCAGCGTTTGTTCAATTTGGCTTCCGACTACCCAGACGATCAATCCCAGCGCACTGAATACGAACATTTTTCCTAATAGGAATAAAAAGATATGAGACCATAATACACCTCTCCGAAAGGAACTGTTCCCATAAATCATTAAGGCACTCCCGTTTGCCGTCAGTTGGCATGGAACAAGCGCGCCGACAAATCCTAAAATTAATGCTGCTGCAATCGAAATATTTTCCACTTGGTGGAACCAGTTTAAGAAAGGCTGTGTAACATAATTGCTGAATGTATTGAGAACATTGTACATTTCGGTCCGTCCCTCATTCGTGTTTTATCTCATTTTATCGAGGATTCTAGTCAAAATTTAAACCATCTCTTATTTTGGATAAAGCATATTATAGTACATAAATTTGAAGAAAGTGTGGAAAAAGAAAAAAGCCAGCCTCTGCGAACTAACTTTTAGTCTTGGTTGTATATTTGGACTTTGGACCCTGGTAATGTACAATAGCATAATAAAAGTGAAGTGGCACAGTTTCTATGCACCACTTTTATTTTTTCTTTCTAGTTTTATTTTTTCTTCTGTTAAAACCTATATAAAAAACAACGAGAAAAATCGGAACAACCATAAAGATGCAAATTCCTAGGAAGGATTCAAAAAAATGATGCAGTGGATTTTGCGAGTGAAACGCTGTACTCGACATAGTAAGACACACTATACCCATTATAATAAAAAATACTGGCACCATTACATTGGCTGCTTTTTTCATTTATCTTTACTCACTTCTTCATTGGCAGGCAAAGAAAGGATAAAGGTAGTCCCTTCTCCAGAAATGCTTCTGAAGTCAATCTTCCCACCAAGTAATTCCACCAAATTTTTCACTATTGCGAGTCCTAAACCCGTGCCTCCAGACGCTCTTGACCGCGATTTGTCCACCCGATAGAAACGTTCAAAAACAAAGGGCGCATCCTCTTCTGGTATTCCCATTCCATAATCATGGAGGAATATCTCAACGCTCTGTTTATGGACTTTTGTATAGATGTCTACACGAGATTCTGGATTACTGTATCTTATAGCATTTTCGATTAAATTAATCAAAATTTGTTCTAGGCGAACGCCATCGGTATAAAGTACCGGATAATCACGAGATGTGTCTATTCGTATATCCATTTTTTTCTCCGCTGCTTTAAGAGACACTTTTTTAACTGAACTGGTTAAAACGTCTCCAAGATCAAACCATTCATAATTTAATTCTAATTTACCTTCTTCCATTTTGGCCAGTTCAAACAAATCATTTATTAGCATTGTTAATCGTCTTGATTCTTCAGTTATAATTGATAAATACTGTTCCCTCTCTTTTTCATTATGAACAAGTCCATCTCTTAATACTTCCGAATACCCTTTTATATAGGAAATAGGGGTGCGCAACTCGTGTGAGATATTGGCAAAGAACTCTCTTCGATTCGTCCTATATTCTTCAAGTTCTCTTCCTAAATCTGTAATTGCATGTGCAAGGCTGCCTACTTCATCCTTTGTCGAAAATAGCAGCTTTGTTTTTAATTTCCCTTTTGCAATCTCCCGTGTTGCTCTCTCCATTTGTAAAAGTGGGTACGATAATTTTCTGGATACAAAAAAGGTAAAACCAATAGCCATAAATAAAGCACCCATAACAGAGATCATCAGCCAAAGACGAACCTGTTCTATCGAGTTATTGACCTCCGCCATACTTGAAACAACCACAAGTCCACCAGCTACTTCTTTATTCACAATAATTGGCTTGCCTGAAAGAAAATAGTCCTGAGACCGCGTTCCATTATATTCGAACCCTACTGTTTCATTCTTGGCGATTGGTTTATATATATCTTCTGGCACCTGAGCTCCTTCTTTAAACCCCAATATACCTGTACTTTTTAGGATATTGCCTTCCATATTAAAAACAAACATCTCTGTGTTCGTTAGTTCTGATATCATCACAAACATATGATAGGAGCTAGTATCTTCCACACTTGAAATAGTCGTTGAATATTCAGATGCAAAACGTTCAAGCTGTTCTTGTTTCTGATTCACATAAAAAGCTGTAAACATTTGATCAATGGTATAAACCAATGGAAAAAGAACGGCTAAAAACAGCACCATGATAGTTATCCCAAGCTTAATGGTTATACTATTCATTTTCATAGTGTTTCATTCGGCTCTTGAAATTTGTAGCCCACTCCCCACACGGTTTGAAGCGGGTTATAGCGGGATCCCTTTTTTTTAATTTTAAAGCGGATATTTTTAATATGGCTGTCCACCGTTCTGGTATCTCTTGAATCGTTGTACCCCCATATAACATCCAGGAGAACCTCTCTTGTGAAGACACGTTTTGGGTTAGAGGCAATGGTATGAAGCAATTCATATTCTTTTCGGGTCAAGTCTAATTCCTCCCCTGCCAGAAAGACGCTATGGCCTTGTTGATCAATCTTGAAAAAACCATCTCCATATATAATAACCTCTTCATTTTCATCCTTATTTTCACCATTTCCAATAAGTTCTGACCTTCTTAACAAGGCTTTTACCCGGGCTAAAAGTTCTTCCGGTTCAAATGGTTTAATAAGATAATCGTCCGCTCCAATTTCGAGTCCGTGAACTTTGTCTTTTAACTCATTCCTTGCTGTTAACATAAGAATAGGGAGTGCTTTAGACGATCTAACTTGTTTGCATACCTCCCAGCCATCCATTCCCGGCATCATAATATCCAAAATGATTAAATCAAAAGAATACGTTCTCACTTTGTCGACCGCTTCTTCCCCGTCAGTTGCCTCTACAATTTCATAGTCTTTTGATAAATAAATTTTAAGCAGGTTTCTCATATTCCATTCATCATCGACAATCAACAATTTCTTTTTCATTCTTTCTCTCCTCAGACTGTCAAATCTTTATTTCATTCACAAAAGGAAGGTAAAAACGGTGCTTATACTGAAAATGTATCCACAACCAGCACTGATTTATTCCAAACTCCGATGTTAAACTAATTCTATAGTATTGCAGTTTGTATTAGATATAAAAGATTAGTGCACTTATGACTTATGGAAAATCTTCCACTATAACTTATTTAATTTAATAATTCTAAAATGTATAGGCTTTGTGGATTGTAGAAAAAGCCTTGAAAAAAAACGAAATGATCCTCAAACACTTCAGATATGGAGAGTTTGAGACATTGGATAAATAATTTTAGTTATTCACTGCTTCACGTATAATTGACAGGTAGATTCATATACATAAGAAGACTGCGGGTCTGCTAACACTAACAGTCTTGCAGAATTCCCTTCAAGGGATCAGCATATAAGTGAAACGGTAATCCACTCCTTGCTTGCCGGCTCAAGTGTGGATTACTTTTTAGTGCCAAAGAGACTATGGACACAATCAAACTAGCAAATGCGATCATTAGCATAAGTGCTTGAAAAGCAGTCACGGGCAGCACCCCCTTTCATAGAGGGAATGCTGGTCACCCTTAATAGTGTATCTCTATAAAAACGAAACACGATCGTTCATCCGAATGGCTTTATTTAATTAAAATGAACGAGCATTAGTGGCCTCCATGACCTTCCCCATCTTCCTGGACAATCTCAAGCTTGTCATCAATGATGCCTTGAGTTTCAAATGGGATCGATTCTTGGCCGCTAATAATAAAACCGTGATTATATGGACCCGCCGTTGGATCCTCTTTAAAGGTGGGTTTTATTGATGCTAGAAAATTATATACAGGTTCCGTTACCTGTCCGTTTTCCAGCCAAATTAACGGCGCATGTTTCCCACGATGTGAAAAAGGCGCTGCGGCTATAGCAAGTTCCGGTGTTGCAGTAGAAATAAAGGATATTCCGTGCCCTGAATCTGTCAACCCCCATCCAAAAGCGTTATCCTCATCTCTAAATTTTGCAAATTCAACGGAGTTTGAAACTGGATCTTCACCAGCAATCCGTGTTACGTTTCCGTAATCAGCGAGCTCTTTTTCTATTTCTTTTGAAACAATGGATTCAGGTCCCAAAATATACATATTGGCCTCTTCTCTTTCTTGCAATGCCTGTTTCGTAATGTCAGGGATGCCATCTTTTGTTACATATAAAATAGGCTCTGGCATGTGAGAAATCCAGTTGATGGCTGGTAATGAGTAAGCTTTTGCCTCTTCCTCTGCTGAAACGATAATCACACCTTTCGGAAACTCTCCGCCGGATATCTCGGCATATTTCTGATCTACCGCCGCAGCAAATTGTGCTGGCTCTGTTCCGTCAATTGCTTCAACTTTATAGCCGTTCAATTGCTTAGCAACATTTTCATAAATCCCACCCATAACCATCACTTGGGTTCCGTCTGAGGTTCCTTTTGGATTCAATCGTTTGATCTCATTTAACGTTTTTGCCGATAACTTGTCTTTTTCCGTAAGTAAGACAGGCCCATCAGTCGGATTGTGTATCAAATCGGCAGCGGCTAATCCAACCTGCCAATTATTGTTCGGAACTAGAATAACCGCCCCTGGCTGATTCTCTTCGTGTGTTGCCGGCCAAACTATTTGTGATATAAGGATAGACGCGTCGATTGGATCTTGGGTATCCAAACGGGTTGTATTTTTCGTATTTACAGTTAGACGATTTCCCTGAGCATACTCATTCATTTTTTCCGGGGGCATTGCATATTCTATTAATTTTTCTTCGGATACTCCGCTTCTGTTTCCGCCTTCCTCATCATCCATATGATCCATGTTCCCATGATCCATTCCATCCATATTTTTGTCTTCTTGATTTGAATCACCATTTCCACATGCCGCAAGTACTGCTGATAATGCTGTTATCAACACGAATCCTTTAAATCTCCGTTTCATCTGTATCGCCTCCAATGATTTTATTGAAACTTTACCAAACAAATTTGCAGAATTTGTGGATAGGGTTTTTTTAAATGCTTTAATTGAACATGTTCATCACATGTTTTCCAGCAATTGAAGTGGATAGATCGAAAGCAAGTGTATGTAAAACCGGATATATAGTTAAATAAAAAATATCTGAAAGTTTCGGCATCCCCATGTCTTGTGATTTCCTTATAAGGTTCACCGTTGTTATTCTCTCTTAGCAGGGATTCCATTTCTGTATCTTTGAGATTATAGTGTCTTTTATTGAAACCAACACTTCTTAATGTAGGATGTTCCAATATAGGAAATAAATATCCATCTAATACATTAGTATCGACGAAACGAAAATCAACCAAATGGGGAATGTGTTTTTAAATATGAATTAAGACAGAGGACACGAGGTTTTTTGGGAGCAAATAATTCCTCTGTCGGCACAAATTTCTTAGACTGGTCAATAAATAAAATCCTTCTTCCGAATATGCCCTTCTGGACACGATATTTCCCTCGTTGCTTTCTGATGAAAGAATGACAACTTTGCGATTATTTACATCAATCGCCCATTTGTACGTCCTCCTGATTGAAAGACTGTATTTTGCAATTCGGAATCTTGCAAAATACCGTGATCAGAGCGCTTTGCTTTTCGTTTTTTTAGTAACATGAATAAAAAAATCCCTACGTTAAAAAACGCACAGCTTTTGGAGTGTACAATCTTCACCAGCGGCAATAAGCCTACAGTTTATTTTTGGAAAATGGTTTAAGTCAGTGGGAAAAGAAGTCTACTTTCTTTCTCTTCTACTGTATACATGTTCTCTGACATATACAGATCTACATTACTGCTCCCATTTTTTATTGCTTGTTCCACAGCTTTTAACCTTTTCTGTTTATCAGGTCCAGCAAGCAGAGGCTCCTCTCGATGAGCAAGGTGACATTGAGGCGATTACATTTCAAGTAACGCATAAAGGGAAGTTATCACCGGAACAAAAGATAGATTTGCCTCCATCATTTGCATTCATCCTGCCGTCGGGAGTTAACATCCCGCCTCCATAAAAAAGAGGGCTGTCCCTCGTCCGTTATCACCGACTTTCGGGACAGCCCCTGATTTCCTTTCTCTTACTTCATCCATTTCAAATTAAACACCGATTTAATTTCAAACGGTTTATCAATGAGTTTCAACTGATAATTGGCATCCGCAATTTGTTGATAGAATGAAAAATCATCATCGGAAAACCCGGCTTCATACTTTTGTTTGGCCAGCGCTTGTTCCATCACTTCCGCAGGTGTCCATGTTTTTCCGTCCGCTTCAATCTCGGGAACCTTAAATGCTTCTGCCAGGACAGCAGCCGCTTCTGTCGGTTTTTCATTAATATAATCAATGGATGCCTGGTGCCCCTGCATGAATTTCTCCACTGCATCTCCGTGTTCCTTGACAAATTCATTATGAGCGACAACAACGACAGCAGGGTCCGGAATTTTTTGAACAACCTTTAATCCCCGCAGTTCAGCAAATGTCACGAACGGTTCTCCTAAAAGAGCCGCATCAATTGTTCCTTTCGTAATCGCTGATTCCATGTTCGGCATTTTCATTTCCATCAAGCTTACCGATGTTTCATCCAACTGCGCTTCCGGCAACATAAAGCCCCGTACAAGAATATCCGATCCGGTCCCTCTTCCCAAAAACCCAATTTTTTTACTCTTTAGATCAGAGGCTTGTGTAATGGACGAATCCTCTTTTGAGATTAGTCCAAATTCTCCGTCGCCTACTTTAGCAATGACCGAAATATCCGCCCCTTTTGCCGCCCAATTCACAACAACTGGTATGCCTGTATAAGCGATATCTAATTTCCCAGAAGACAACGCTTTGTTAAGATCAGGCCCGTTTGCAAATTGATAAAACTCAGCTTTAATCCCTTGCTCTTCCATCAATTTCTGCTTTTCTGCAATAATGGCTGGTGCCACCGATAAAATATTCGGATACCCAATTCTGACAGTTTCTTGGGTTTGATCAGCAGTTGCTTGATTAGCTCCTTCATTTGAACTGCAGCCGCTTATCATAAAAGCAGCTGCTGCTATAGCCAGTAACTTTTTCTTTGTGAAGGTTATCATGCTCATTTCTCTCCCTTAGAATTCCAAATCGACCATTTTTTCATTTCGACTTTATTTGTTGCTCAGTATATTCATAAAGACATCATAAATGATAATGAGAATCGATGTCAATTAAATAATGTTCAAATGACGAAATTCTGCATGACGTACACTTTATTTTGCAAAAAATAAACACCCTCTCAAAACGTAGAGTCTTGCAAAACACTTATATGTAAAGGAAGTATCCGAAAGAGTTACTCTTTCTAGTGTTTTTCTTTTTCCTTTTTTAGTAAGAATATTCTTAACGAAACCACTCGGGATACAGGTAACGGATCTGGAGATTTGAAGTCTGCCATTCCTGTCCTGTATAAACACGAAATATTTCGCTGGCCGACTTTTTAAATCCAAATCCGTTGTTAGTCTAATATTGTGAATGTGAAGCATTAATTCTTTTTCAAGGGATTGAATATGATTGGTGTTTCAGCGACTAGTAGGAGTTATTGCGGCACTGATTCTTATTTAAAGTACTGTTTTACCTGTTTTTCGGGTTTGATAAAAGCGAATGCAGGCTATCTAACATCTCTTCTTCATTCGCCATTAATAGAAACGAATACAAAATAGCACCTTTTTAGCCATTAAAAAGCTAATTATTTATAAAAATTGTGCAGAATTTATGGAGTTTGTGAAATTTCGTTTAAACACAAAAAAGAGGGCAATATAGGTAAGGTAATCAATTTTAAAGGAGGAAATAGGGTGAACCATAACTATCATGATTGTATTAGGGCTTGCTTAGAGTGTTTGGAGGCTTGTAATATATGCTTTGATAAGTGTTTATCTGAAGACCATTTAAATATGATGGCAGACTGTATCAGATTAGACCGCGAATGCGCGGAGATTTGTTCCTTCGCCGCACAATCCATGCAAAGAAACAGCCCGTTCGCTGCACAAATCTGTCAGTTATGTGCAGAGATATGTGAAGCATGCGGAAATGAATGCAAGAAGCATGAACACGATCATTGCCAAAGATGTGCTGAAGCATGCTTCAAGTGTGCTGAAATGTGCCGCAGTATGGCCTCTTAATTTCCGTTTGTATGTTGAGTGATCTGTAAAAACCTGGAGAAATGGGGGACTGAATCCCGTTTTTGAGACAGGGATCAAAACACCTTTTAAACAGCCTGTTGCCGATATTGTACCGGCGACAGGTTGTTTAGTTTCGTTTGAATACGGGGTATGGTTATAATGATTAATATAGTTCTCGACAGTTTGCTCTACGATGGCTGTCGTAGTGTTTCTCAAATTGTCGAGGTAGAACGTTTCAGACTATAGCGAGGCATTAAACGATTCGATGGGGGCATTATCAGCGGGCGTTCCTTTACGGGACATGCTCATGATCATGCCTTTTTCTTTGACTTCCCTCTGGTAATCATAGGATGTATAAACGGATCCCTGATCACTGTGAAGCGTACATCCTTTGGGCAGACTGGGGAGCTTTGCCAGGGATACATGGAACTCCTCCTGTTCATCATTAAAATTTTACCACATTAAGTATTAATAATTAAAAATTACCAATTGAAGTTATTACCCTCAAAAAAAGAGAAAAACCAAAAAATACCCGAGACCTCTATCCAGAGCATTACTAATACAAGATGTTGCATCTACCAACAAAAAACAACCTCTAATTTAATACTTGCTCTTTGTTATTTACTATGTAGCTTAGAATGCTGCACTAATTCATGATTAATAAAACATGAAATCATTGTGCGATACACTTCCTCAATAATATCAGGGTTCACATTGTTTTCATTCGCAAGATTTCTTACTTTTTCAATTACTGCTTCTACCATTTTTGGTGCTTTAACATCATCGGTATCTTTTTTATACTTTGCAGCTTGTTCAACGTATCTACTTCTCTCACTTATCAATTTTACAATTTGATCATCCAGTTGATCGATGCTTTCTCTTACTTCAGATATACTTACGCACTCTCTCACTTTAACCACCATCCATTTTTTCCTTTTGAACCATATTATAACAATATTGATCTGCTATAAAAGACCTTGGAAAAAGGCAGCCAAGGTCTTTCTTAAATGCAACATCTTTCATTGTGTTGCCTTTTTTAATCAGTTAGTTCCTTTTCGAATTTTCATCATGGTATTTGCATTTCGTTGAAACTCATATGGTACACGAATTTCTTCAACTTCGAGGCCTTGATCTCTGAGCATTTTTGCAATCTCATCTAAGTGCTCGTACCTGTTTCCAGTAAGGTCAACAAGTGGAAAAATTCGAATTTCTTCTTTGGCCACCCGCAGTAATTCTTCCATCACATCCAGGTGAAATGTTTTATCAAGACGGTAACCGTATGTAAACAAAAAATGTGCAGAGAGAATCAAATCAAACTGTTCATTTTTAAACGGAAGTACTGGCAATGTCACAGGGATGTAACGCTCAGGATTTTTTTGCATATCAGCTGCGCAATCGGTGAGCGCGCCGGCTCGGTGCTGTGCAAGATCCGAAACATCTTTAAAATAGTCAAACACGTATTGTTCTTTTGCTTTTACAACCCTTTCCGTAGCGTGTTCAAGGTCTTTTTTTCCTTTATTGGCGAGTGCCTCACCGGAGTGATAATAGGCAATGTCACAGGCAGTTACATCCAGTCCCTTTTCTCCACCGATAGCGGTAAAAGAACATGCTCCTGCTGGGCAGTCCAAAATCTTTTTCCCTTCTATTTCTTCTAGTGACAGTGAAAACATAGCCATATATTCCTCGAATGTTCTTCCAATAAAAACAATACGTTCTAAATCTAACACCATTTTACTCATAGATACCCCTCTCCTTAAAAGGGGTTCCTCATCCTAAAAGGACGAGAAACCCCGTGGTGCCACCTTTGTTCGTTTATGTTAAATAAACGCATTTAATGTACAGAAACAATTCAAAATTGCTCGATACATGCCTCTTTTATCGGTGAGACTTTCCGCCGTATTATTTAATTTTCCATTTCCATTTATTACAATTAGATTTTGTTTTATCTATTTTATTACCTGCTTAAAAAATTGTCAAAATATTATTTTTTTTAATCATCACTATACTAATCGCTTTATAACATAATTGCATTTTTGCTTCATTGCCCTTTGAAAAATTGAGATTAGATATTTTTATCTACCTATATTTTTTCTCGAAAACAACGGTGCAAAATAAGTGAGTATAGCGAATAGTGAACTAGTGCTTAACAAAATGCTACCTACAATCACAAAGTTATTTATATATGATTTAACGATCATGTGGGTAGTGATGCCCCCTTTTGTGTATAATAAAAAGAATATTTCGATATTTTTTCTAAGAGGTGAGGGAGTTATGGAAAAGCAAGAATATGAATGGGTAAAACAAACAAGACACATTTTATTAAACCAGTGCAGAGAATTGAATGAAAAAGATTTTACTAAAGAGTTTGGGTTCGGCTTTCTAAGTATAAGAGATTCTTTAGTTCATGTGGCGGGTTGTTACCATGCTTGGCTGGGTTCTTTTGTGCTTTCAGAAACAACATCACCGCTATTTACGAGGGAAGTAATTAATGCTATGCAAATGGATGATATTCAACGTTATTTTCAACAAGCAGATATATATGTAGATACTGTATTTGAACAATTCACAGATAAATTTGATGAGATTATCGAAAAAGAGCTTTCTTGGAAGGTAGGCAGTGGGTTTGTAAGACAAACGCCATATCAATTACTAACCCATTCTATTACTCATGAATTCCATCATAAAGGGCAAATTGCAGGAATGCTACGTCTGCTTGGTTACACACCTAAAAATACAGACATCTTAGGGCTGCCTGAAAAGTCATTCGCTAAACAATAAATAAAAAATAGAACCCAAGATTGTACTTGGGCTCTATTTTTTATTTTTAAATATTAGTCTTGAACAGAGCTTTTGTATCTCAAACACAACATAATTGCATTTATGCTGTGTTGAATTAGCCCTTTTTTATCCATTAAACAGACGTTGCCATAAAGATTTTTTCTCTTGGATTGCTGTTAGAGACTCTTTCTCTTTTAAGGCTTCTATATCGTCCTGAAAAATTGAAAATAAAAATGCCTAAGTTGCTTATGAAGAGATTCGTAAAGGTTGAAGAACACAAGAAATGATAAAATAAAAGAAAATACAATTTTCAGGGGGAGTAATATGGTTATTCGGAAACTAAAGACGGCTGAAGAGATTCCGATGGATTTACTGTTATTAGCCGACCCTTCAAGGACATTAATTGAGGATTATGTCCGGAGGGGAACATGCTTTTTAACTGAAAGTAATGATCAAATTATTGGAGTTTATGTATTACTTCCAACGAGACCTGAAACGATTGAGTTAGTAAACGTTGCTGTATCAGAAACCCACCACGGCATGGGTATTGGAAAGCGGTTAGTAACGGATGCCATTCAAAAAGCTCGGTCTGGTGGATACAGAACAATAGAAGTAGGTACCGGAAATTCAAGCTTAGGACAACTGGCTCTTTATCAAAAGTGCGGTTTTAGAATTACCGGCGTTGACAGAGATTTTTTCATCAAACACTATTCAGAAGAAATTTTTGAAAATGGTATACAATGCAGGGATATGATTCGATTATCTTTAGATTTATAGAAATTGTTAGTCAACAGTTCGTTTATACTGTGCAAAAAGCACCATGTAAAGAGTTGTAAATAACCCTACAAGCGCGCTCTTCCTGTACACTGACAGTATGACCAGTAGTATTCTCTTATTTGAAGTATGTAACGTCCGCGAATATGGGATACCTAAATACTTGGAAAGGGTGAGGGAAAATCCCACACTCAAAATTGGTATTTTTCAGGCGCAAACTTTTGGTGACACCCCTAAAGACCTATACACAAGTAGCATCTATGTAATAAAAAATAGCCTGCTGGATTGCACGCCATTTTAGCCTTTAAATGAAAACACAAAAAAACCGACTGCTATTTTGACACTCGATACATTTAATTGCTCAAAGCGAGCAGACCTATCCTATTTTAAAATAAATGCCACTTTGCTTAAAAAGAGTTCCTCACCATTCCTCAAAAACACATATGGAGTATTAGCCTTCCAGTCTTATTATTTTTCATAGATGAACGATTGCAGTGTCACGCGTTATTTAATTCAGCATGAACAACACTGTTTTCATAAAGAACCCCGGGATCGAAATCAACCCCATTTTTCCAGCATACCGTACCTGCTGCTTCATCCGGTTCTGCTGTCATAAACGTGTCCAAATCGTCACGAATAAGAACAAAACAAATATGGTTATTATCCTGCCTTGATATAACATTTTCTTTTATCTCTGTTTCAATACGGTTTTCAAGTGAAATTTGTGGCATTAGTTGCTGTCTAAAAACTTTGAATACATGTATAAGATTTGAAGAAAAGATGTTTTTTACAACATTGTTTCCAACTATAAAAAAGAACAGCTTCCGCTGTTCTTCTCGTATGCCTGGCGGCGTCCTGCTCTCACAGGGGGAAACCCCCAACTACCATCGGCGCTGAAGAGCTTAACTGCCGTGTTCGGGATGGGAACGGGTGTGACCTCTTCGCTAATGCCACCAGACTGTATGAAATTGAAAGAAATTGTTCCTTCAAAACTAGATAATATCTGTAAAGTACCTTGCAAACCGCGCCATGTCGTTCCGTTTGGAAAACCGTTAGGTTTTCCAAACCT
>NZ_MSFI01000040.1 GCF_001975785.1 Domibacillus epiphyticus
TTGACGTTTTTATTGATTTTGTTCAGTTTTCAAAGATCAATTTTTTTCGCTGTCAAAAGTGACAGGAATATAATATTATCATTTAATGATTAAGAAGTCAACAGTTATTTCTCTTAATTATTATTCAACAAAAGCAAATATCTATTGAGAGAATATATAAGGTTAACATCCAAAGCGCCTTTTTTATCGGCGGAATAATAATATATCATAGTTCCAAACATTTAGTCAATAGATTACCTTTAAAAATAAATTATTTTTAAATACTTTATAGCGATTAAATCCATTGAGAAATTATCACTTATTTAACGTCATTCTCACAAGCGACAGTTAATAATATAACATTTAGCCATGTGTAAAGTCAATAAACCATCTTATCAATTTATTTACCAATATATCAAAATTATTCCTTATAATTTATATGATCTTTTTTTATTATTTACATGAATAAATATTTAAACTGCTGGACATCTTATTAATACACTCCATTTTATATAGAGAGCATTTTAAAAATGCTCTCTTTTTTGACGAGTTTCTTCTATTATATATGTCTTTTTATAACCCTCGACTATAACAACAATCTCTTTTTATAAAATTAATTTTATAAAGATTTCAACACGAGAGCTGTATCCTGACTTGACAATAGCTCTAGACATCCCACTCTACTTGGAGCTTTAATACACATTATTCATTTCTTTAAAGTGCTTTATTAAAATTTGATTTGCGATTTCCTGCATACTCGTATCCTGGTCCTCAGCTGCTTTTTTTAATTGTTCTTTTAATGATTTTTCGACATGAAGTGTTAAAATCTCCTCGTTAGATTCAATCTTTATTCGATCACCGATAATCTGTACAGATCCTTCAACGATATGTAATTCAACAAATCGACTGAGCCCTTCATCCACACTCTCAAAAATGCTGTTTTTAACCATAATATCAATTGCTGATTGTTTTCCTAAAGATGCAGAATGCACATCCACATAAATATTAGATAAATCGCACTGCTGATATAGAATGTCCATAAACTGCATTGTAAAAGGATGATCGTACGGAAGTGTGATTTTAGCAAAACCAGGCGTCGTCATGTTTTTTCCATACGTAACCTGATAAGCCGGATGAAGGTCATGCTTGTATATTCCTTCATTATAAGAAACAAGCTGTCTAGAAGGATAAAGCAAAAAACTCCATTCTCCGTTCTCATCCCAGACAAGCCGAGCATCCTCAATCGATTCAGATGAATACCTCTGATAATAGGCGATATTAAGCTTTTTATCGTAATAATCCCGTTTCTGAATTCGTTTTTGCTCTAAATATGTTTTGTTCTCTGTCGCAAACTGCTGTAAATCTACTTCTGCTATATATGAAACTTCTCGACCTCGGAGTGTCCCTTTCATAGAAGGAATTTTTTCTTCTTTGACAAAACGCAGAAGCGTGGACCGGGTAATCCCTAAAAAATCAGCTGCTTCTGTTGTAGTAAACCCCAGCTTTTTTTCTTGTTTTTCTTTTAGCTCTTCCACTTGCTCTTTCGGAAATAAACGTGTGGCCTGCATCCGCCATTTGTGATCAGGAAGCGGGGTCAATTTTCCCTCACGAATATATTTATATATGGTCGGTACCGTTTTACCTAAAATAGCAGCCGTTTCTTTTGTTGTGTAAAAATTATTTTGATCTGTCATGTATGTATACCCCTTCTTTTTTTATTAATTAAATCTAATGATTTCACATATTAATATTATTAAAATCTTATTGTATCATTAATTTATATTTTACTATGTATTATTTTATTATTCCATTTTAACTAAAAATTATTAAACAATAAATTATGAAATAAATTAGCCTTTTAATTAAAAATATAATTCCATATAATTTTAAATATAATATACATAAACAAAGAGACTATTTTTTTAGGGTAGTTTGTTTTTTGATTAATCGTCTATTTATAATTTTGATTATGATATACTTAATAAAAGTTATTATGATTTATTTTAATTACATTAGAATGAAAATGATATTTCTTATAAATATAAAAAAGATTCATTTTCTTACATTATTATTATAAGGGTGTTCGATAATATGAATTATTTTATATCTAAAATTAGCCCACAAGATCTTTTTCCCACTGATCGAAAGGAAACGTTCAAACATCTTATCGCTATAAAAGAATTAGCTGAAAAACAGAATCGTCCCTCTTTTGAAGATTTCAATGATCGTGATATGCTTTTGTATTTTTTGTATCAGCAAACCAATATTGATGAGTCGAAAAATCGAAGCAGCCGAACCGTTCGAGAATATGAGCGCGAACTTGCCATGATGATTCGTCATATGTTTGAATATGGAAAAGACATGGATCTTGATCTTGATATTATTGTGGAAGGCTCTTTATTTAAAAATATGGGGAAACGACATGTACGGCGTTATCAGGAATGGGTCAGCAAAGAAAGTCCGCATGTGAAAAAGAAAGGATCTTATTCCGCAGCGACACTGGCGCGCAAAACAGTTATCTGGAAAAGCTTCTTTCAATTTCTTTATCGATCAAGATATATTGAGGAACCTGTGCACGAAGGATTATTAAGTGCAACTGTAAGAAAAGATGACCGGCCCAACCGTGATTTAGGACCAGGTGAAGTGATTCAGCTTTTGGATTTTTTTAAGAAAGCAGAGCATCCCGTTCTTTTTGGGATGATACATACATTGGTGGCGACTGGACTCAGAAATGAAGAATTCGGAACTTTAAAAGTTTGTGATGTAAAATACGATGGTTTGCTTGGGGGTTTTTATTTAGATGTCGATGGAAAAGGAAATAAAAAGCGATCCATCCCAATAAATCCAAAAGTAATGGATAGTATTTGCAATTACCGTAAAGCACGCCTGTTATCGACGGATTTTCCAAACGACAGTTCAGAACCATTATTCCCCACAAGTAAAGGTACCCCTTTCACGGCCTCTTATTTGGCTCAATATTTTGGAAATGCAATCGAACGTACAAACCTTCCATTTCTGGCCAATCGTAAAACGCGAATTACTGCTCATACATTCCGGCATAGTTTTGCGATTATTTCGTATCTTGAAGGCGTGGACATTTACAAGATTATGCGTGCGCTCGGACATGAAAAAATTGATACAACGATGATTTATTTACAAAAGATTATGGAACGGGACCATCATGCAATCCACGAATGGAAAAGTGGTCAATTAGGAGAGTATATATAATAGAAGAAACTCGGTATAAAAAACAAATAACGTTTAAAAAGCGCCTATCTTGTAATAATAGACGCTTTTTATTTTGAAGAAACATAATTACATTTATATTGTATTTATTTCCTAATTTAATAACTCTCACGTCTTTTCAGTCTGCTATTTCTTCCTGTATAAGCGTGAAATATTTCGATCCTGATATTTTAATCCAATCAATAATGATCCATCTGGTTTCACCCGGACGGTGGCATTCCTTCAACTCCTCAAAAGCCGACTACAATCTATACATATACGTTCATACAAGTAGATTTGTATATGTGTATATGTTTGTTTAAAAAGTTATCAGTCTTTCTTCAATAAAAAAGATTCTTTGATCCTGCTATTAAACATTTTTCGATTCTTCCAAATAAATTCAAGAAGGTCTTTATCAAACAATTTTTGTTCATCAGGATCACAGTAATCTACCCCTTTTCCATGAATGGTCATTTCATTATTTGGATATTTCATTAATGTCCAATCTCCTCCACGTTCTCTATCTGGCACAACGAGGTAATGTTTTCGGCCCAATTCGTCATAATGAGCAATTAAATCAAAATTTTCAATGAACTCTTGGATATCGACTTTCTTTTTAATAATATTCATACTACTAGCCCCCCCATTCGTTTCGTGTCGTCATCACATTGAAAGACAATCATGAGATTGATCAAAAAGGATAACTGTTTTATAAAAACATATTATACCATATGTATATTCCCCAAAATGACATCCTAATTTCATAACTTCCTGTCAGAAATCTTATAAAACAAAGAAAGACAACAAGAATCGAGTCTCGTTGTCTTTCTCTAGAGGAGATGTTATTTAAAATGGAAAGGTCCTATTCGTCACCATATTTGATGCGATAAATTTTCACCATCGCTTGCATGCGATCCGTTACATTCATTTTTTTGAAAATGCTTGTAATATGATTTTTTACTGTATGGTTGCTTATCTTTAGGTAGTTTCCTACTTCATGAAGATACTGTATAGAAAAGCCAGTACTTTCCCTTCTATGCCATCGAATTTTCGGTATTTTTTTTCAGGGAGGATTTCATGGCATCCTTAAAGTATTTGCAATACGGGTGTTCCAGAAATTTTTAATACTTTGTTTCATACTCATATTTAGCACTCCTCGTTTCTATTCATTATGAGATGACTTTGTTATAAGATTAATCACTGTTTCAATTTAATTGAAATATTAGGGAAAAACCCAAGCAGATTAAACAAGATGATCTTAATAGTGATACATTGCCGCATAAAAGAATGGATTATGGGGTATCAAAATAGAGAAGATAGATGCATGGATCGGTTAGATTGATCTGTGGAGTGGAGGTATTGCTTATGGAAAAGATGAATCGGGGAATAATAACTGCGCTATCCGCAATCGGCATTGCGCAAGGATTGAAAATTTTAACGCACAAGAAGCTGACAGGAGAGTGGGATTTAAAGCAGGCTTTTACGACTGGCGGCATGCCAAGTTCGCACTCAGCGGGTGTGGCGGCGCTGGCATCCTATGTAGCAGCGAATAAAGGATGGCGGCATACGGAGACTTCACTTGCAACCGTGTTTGGCGTAATTGTAATGTATGATGCACAGGGAATTCGACGCCATACAGGTGAAATTGCGAAGCTCGTGAACGATCTTGAAGATAATATGGTGAAATTTTCTGGTGAATTTCCAAGCTTTGAGTATGTGGAGCGGGAAAAAGAGCTGAAAGAACTCCTTGGCCATCAACCTGTGGAAGTAGGAATTGGTGCGCTTCTGGGTGTTGTGCTTGGACTTGTTTCAGCAAAAATCGAAAGTGGCTAGGCAGATCAAGCTTCTGGATGAAACGCTTTGAAAAGCTATATTACAATAAAGCACATCAACCTTTGTTTTTTTCGTGCAACCCATCCAATGTTAGGCATGAGAACGGCGTCGCAACTTTTAAGCTTTCAGATTTAAAATCTGATGGCTTTTTTGTTTGGTTTTTGCATGCCTTCCTTCAAAATAAAAATCTCCTCCTACCACAAATAACTCCAGTCTATAGGCAAATAGCGTCTGAATTTCCTTTAGATTTGAATTGTTGAGTTCTGTATTCTTGTTCAGGGATTCCGCCTCCTGAACGGTTAAACCTCCAACTACCGGGGTCTGTGTAGCAATGGTGTCAATGCCGTGTTAATTCTCCCCGTTTATGCCGGAATAAAATTCCCCATTTTACCGATTAATTGGGTGGTGCAGCCGGAAAAATTCCGGCTTTTTTCTTTTCTTTCATTCGGTACGAATCCCCTTTAATATTGAATGTAACCGAATGATGCAGAAGGCGATCTAAGATCGCTGTGGCTAAAACGTCGTCTCCAAAACCTTCCCCCACTCGATAAAGGACTTGTTAGAGGTTAAAATCATTGCTCCATGTTCATACCGTTTTGATCCTATTTGAAAAAACACATTAGCTGTCAGCTCATCAAAAGGAAAGTATCTGACTTCATCTAAAATAATCAAGTCCGGACGGCTCCAGCGGTTGATCAGGCGGGTAAGAGTACCTTTGCTTTCTGCCTTCCGGCACTCTGCCACCATTTCTTCAGCCGTCAAGAATAAGGCCGTAAATCCTTGAGTTAGTGCTTCCAAGGCGAATGAAATAGCGAGATGAGTCTTTCCAACACCAGGCGGTCCTAAAAGAATTCTCGCTAATGTCTCTTTTACACGCTGTTCACTGACACTTAGCTGAAAACTAAAATCAAAGTCGTGAATCGTCACACATTGAAGTAAATATAACGAATCATGAATGGTTCCTAGAATAACAAGTCCATGAAGTCCTGTAAACTGATCAGTCTCCAAACAGAAAAGAAGAGCTTTTAAAAAGGAGTTTATTTAATAGTGAAGGTTGAAAGAGAGCAATCTGAAGGTATTCTAAAGATTATACAGGCACTCGAACCAAAATTTTAGTCCTTTTTTTTACAAACAAAATATAAATTTAGAGGTGATTTATCTCAAGAATTAAAGGTTTAAATCATCGAAAAACTGCAAAAAGAAGAGTTTAATAAAGTTCCTGGTTTGTTTGAATTTATTGACAATATTAAATCTGATTGAAACAGGGATGAGGAATAGTATTCATGATTATTTATAAACTTTTCTAGACACAAAGAAGAACAGCTTCCGCTGTTATTCTCTTATGCCTGGCGGCGGCCGGCTCTCACAGGGGGAAACCCCCAACTACCATCGGCGCTGAAGAGCTTAACTGCCGT
>NZ_MSFI01000041.1 GCF_001975785.1 Domibacillus epiphyticus
GGATTTACAGTCCGCCGCGTTTAGCCACTTCGCTACCCCTCCATATAAATACTCTAAAAGAACTGTGGTGCCGGCAAGAGGACTTGAACCCCCAACCTACTGATTACAAGTCAGTTGCTCTACCAGTTGAGCTACACCGGCAAAATGGTGGCTCAGGACGGAATCGAACCGCCGACACAAGGATTTTCAGTCCTTTGCTCTACCAACTGAGCTACTGAGCCTACTAAAAATAATGAAAATGGCGGTCCGGACGGGACTCGAACCCGCGACCTCCTGCGTGACAGGCAGGCATTCTAACCAACTGAACTACCGGACCAAAATTGCGGGGGCAGGATTTGAACCTGCGACCTTCGGGTTATGAGCCCGACGAGCTACCGGGCTGCTCCACCCCGCGACGATACTATAACTTATATGGTGGAGGATGACGGGATCGAACCGCCGACCCTCTGCTTGTAAGGCAGATGCTCTCCCAGCTGAGCTAATCCTCCAGATGATGACCCCTACGGGATTCGAACCCGTGTTACCGCCGTGAAAGGGCGGTGTCTTAACCGCTTGACCAAGGGGCCATATATTAATTATATATGTATGAGTGATATGCTGGCGGAGAGCAAGGGATTCGAACCCTTGAGACAGCGGTAACCGTCTACACGATTTCCAATCGTGCTCCTTCGACCTCTCGGACAGCTCTCCAAAATGGCTCCGCAGGCAAGACTCGAACTTGCGACCGATCGGTTAACAGCCGATTGCTCTACCACTGAGCTACTGCGGAATGACACGCCAGGCGGCGTCCTGCTCTCACAGGGGGAAACCCCCAACTACCATCGGCGCTGAAGAGCTTAACTGCCGTGTTCGGGATGGGAACGGGTGTGACCTCTTCGCTGTAGCCACCTGACTATTTGTTTAACGACAATTATTATTATAACATAATAAATTCGTTTAGCAAGAACTTTTTTTGTTCTTTCAAAACTGGATATAAGTGTTTCGTATAAAGTTATAAAACCTAGTGTCATTTCGTGCTGTTCAGCTCGAGAAGCCAGTCGCTCGAGATCGCAAGCCGGCCTGCTGCAGCGGCTGATGCCGCCTCCGCATTCCGTCTTACGCTTGTCGCGCCTGAACGGCTTCTCTGGCATTTCATTTGGTTAAGTCCTCGATCGATTAGTATTCGTCAGC
>NZ_MSFI01000042.1 GCF_001975785.1 Domibacillus epiphyticus
AAAAACGATTAGGGATTTAAAAACGTAAGTTTTTCAGTGCCCTCATTTTTATTTCGGTCTTTTTTATTTTGAATGTTATGTTAAAAACAAATGTTCGAGAACAGGACCTATGACAATTGCGTGTAAAATGTTGTGATTTCTTATTGAGCTAACGGGGCAGTTTAGTGGAAGAAGGGAAAATCATCAATACAGAATTCTTATGCGTACAAAAATAATTGATTATAAAGATAACGGGGGAAAGTATGGCGAAAATAGAATTTGACAAGGTTCGGATAAATTATGAAGTAAGAGGGGAAGGGCAACCCATAGTATTTCTGCATGGAATAGGAGGCAGTTGGAAGATGTGGCTGCCGCAAATAGATTACATTTCCTCTAAGTATAAGATGATTATGTTGGATATGAGGGGGCATGGAGAAACTACAAAAGCCTTTCCAGATAACAAATTCACGGCAAGAGTTATGGCAGAAGATTTAAAATTGCTTTTAGACGAACTGAAAATTTCAAAAACCCATTTGGTTGGTTTATCCTACGGTTCTGTTACAGCTCAATTGTTTGCATCCAAGTATCCTAACTATATTGATAAGCTGGTCTTATCGAATGGATACAGTGAAATCCCTACAAAGGTATCAGGCTTGGTATTGAAATTGTCTAATGCAATATTCAAAATTATGCCTTATGATACCATTATCAGCTTGATGATGAAAGTGTATGGAAAGGACGAATTCACTAAAAAGGTACTACGTGACTCTTTTACATTCGATAAAGAGATGCTTTTCCTTGCGAAAACCTCTGAATTTCCCACTCATACAAACGCGTTGAAGAATATTAATGTTCCGACATTGGTGATGGGCGGAGATAAAAAAGTCATGGGTGTGGACGAAAGAAAGGGGTCGCAAATACTGTACGACAACATTCCAAATGCTGCACTGGCTTTGTTTAAAAATGCGTTTGATCCAATAAGCACAATGGAAAAAGACATCTTTAATGAAATGATTCTTGATTTTTTAGATGGAAAAATATTTAAGGAATATGAAAGAGTATCCATATTTGAAAACAGAAGAATGATATCAAATAGTGTTAATTCAATTTTGTAAAAAGATGTACTTGTCAAACAGGGCTAATCTTCAAGAAGGAGATTAGCTTTTTCTTATTGAAGTATAGAGCAGTTTGGTCCTTAAACCATTATGATTAAAAACAGTAAGGGGGAAACGCATATGACGAACAGAGATAAGGAGTTGTCTCTGGGACAACGTGAAGAACTACTCAGAACTTTGAAAGCCCGTTTTGAGAAAAACCTGAACCGCCATAAAGGTCTTGAATGGGCTAACGTGCAGGCTAAGCTCGAAGCTAATACTGAAAAAATGTGGTCACTCAATGAAATGGAAGGAACTGGCGGTGAACCGGATGTTGTTGGCTATGATAAGAAGATGGACGAATACATTTTTTGTGATTGTTCAGCGGAAAGTCCTAAAGGCCGCAGAAGTGTTTGTTACGACCGTGAAGCGCTGGAGTCAAGAAAAAAACACAAACCAGAAAATAGCGCTATTGATATGGCAGCTGCCATGGGCATTGAACTTTTAACGGAAGAACAATACCGGGAGCTGCAGAAACTAGAAAACTTTGATATGAAAACATCGAGCTGGGTGCAAACACCTACCAATATTAGAAAACTCGGTGGAGCCCTCTTTTGTGATCGCCGCTACGACACGGTCTTTATGTACCACAATGGAGCAGAATCTTACTATGCTGCAAGGGGTTTCCGTGGCTCACTAAGGGTCTAAAAAATTTGAATTTGAGAAAAGATCATCTAGGGAAAGGCTTTAATTTCATTCTTCAACTATCGGGGTGCTTTTGTTTAATATCTCGGCTGTGGCTGTCATTTCGAAGCCATTTCTTATTCAGTTAACGGAGCAGGTTAGTTCAATAAGGAAAGGTTAAAAAAGGATGAAGCGGGTGCAATATCGAAGTTTAAATTAAAGCCAACAAGTTTATACCCAAAGTATAAGTAGGGGAGAAAAATTATTATGTTTCAGCTTGAGTTATATAATGCTATATGGTTATTTGTAGTTATATTTATGCTTCATGATTTTGAGGAAATTATAGCTGTTGAAAAATGGGCGAAAAGAAAAATGTGGTCGTGGGTGGAAATCCTGCGAAAATAATTAAACGAATTGAAGAATAGATCATAGCTTAATTAATTGTTCCTTGTTGAACTCCCATGAAAATTCAATTCTCTAACTAGCGGGTGCTTTTGTTTAATATCTCGGCTGCCATTTGGTAGCCTTTTCTTTTTCAGCTAACGGTGCAGGTTAGTGCTATAAGAAATTGAGCTGGTTCGTCACAGTAAATTAGAAGACGTAGGAAAAGTATTAACTCATTCTTCTGAAGCAGAGGATTTCGCTGGAACATCAATAAAATGTAATGGATTTCTTAAAAGTTTTAAAACAAATATATGTTTTTATCAATCAAATATATTAAGATAGGAGAAAATGCCCGGATATTAGGATCACTTTAAAGTATCCAGTTAGCGATAAAAGGAGTTTGTCATGGAAGTTAAATGGTTTTCAGTAAAGAAAAAGCTGATATTGTTTTCGTTCCTTCTTTTATTAATTCCCATTTCCATTATTATGTTTTTTGCGAACGGAAAGGTCCGGGAAACGACTGAACGGGAGTATATAAATTCCAGTATGAGGGAAATCGAAAAAGTGGATAATGCGATTTCGCTGTACTTT
>NZ_MSFI01000043.1 GCF_001975785.1 Domibacillus epiphyticus
CAAGGTGGGGGTCGCGGGTTCGAATCCCGTCTTCCGCTCCAATAATTGAATGATGTGCCGGGGTGGCGGAACTGGCAGACGCACAGGACTTAAAATCCTGCGGTAGGTGACTACCGTACCGGTTCGATTCCGGTCCTCGGCACCATTTTATTATGTAAAAAAATGAATAATTGCGCCCGTAGCTCAATTGGATAGAGCGTTTGACTACGGATCAAAAGGTTAGGGGTTCGACTCCTCTCGGGCGCGCCATATAATCGGGAAGTAGCTCAGCTTGGTAGAGCACTTGGTTTGGGACCAAGGGGTCGCAGGTTCGAATCCTGTCTTCCCGATCTTCTAATATCCTATCAATAAAAATGGGGCCTTAGCTCAGCTGGGAGAGCGCCTGCTTTGCACGCAGGAGGTCAGCGGTTCGATCCCGCTAGGCTCCACCATTTTTTGTTATAGGGGCGGTGTAGCTCAGCTGGCTAGAGCGTACGGTTCATACCCGTGAGGTCGGGGGTTCGATCCCCTCCGCCGCTACTTAAAAGGACCTTTAGCTCAGTTGGTTAGAGCAGACGGCTCATAACCGTCCGGTCGCAGGTTCGAGTCCTGCAAGGTCCACCACTTGAAATCAATTATATATTTCGGAGGAATACCCAAGTCTGGCTGAAGGGATCGGTCTTGAAAACCGACAGGCGGGTCAAACCGCGCAGGGGTTCGAATCCCCTTTCCTCCTCCATTTTTATCTTATTATCGCGGGGTGGAGCAGCTCGGTAGCTCGTCGGGCTCATAACCCGAAGGTCGCAGGTTCAAATCCTGCCCCCGCAATTTTGGTCCGGTAGTTCAGCTGGTTAGAATGCCTGCCTGTCACGCAGGAGGTCGCGGGTTCGAGTCCCGTCCGGACCGCCATTTTATACATATGTCTGTTAGGCTCAGTAGCTCAGTTGGTAGAGCAAAGGACTGAAAATCCTTGTGTCGGCGGTTCGATTCCGTCCTGAGCCATTTTTTTGTTATTTTCGCGGGTGTAGTTTAATGGTAAAACCTCAGCCTTCCAAGCTGATGTCGTGGGTTCGATTCCCATCACCCGCTCCATTTACATAATGGGCCTGTAGCTCAGCTGGTTAGAGCGCACGCCTGATAAGCGTGAGGTCGATGGTTCGAGTCCATTCAGGCCCATTTTTTGATTTTAGCCTAGTGTTATATATTTCTTAACAGTTTTCACATGGAGGGGTAGCGAAGTGGCTAAACGCGGCGGACTGTAAATCC
>NZ_MSFI01000044.1 GCF_001975785.1 Domibacillus epiphyticus
TGAGGGAAATCGAAAAAGTGGATAATGCGATTTCGCTGTACTTTAAGGGAATAAAGGAAGATTTGCATACGCTGGCGACTGATCCGCGGGTGCTGAAAGCGGACAGCAGCATAACGACATATAAAGATATGAAAGGGAATGGCGCATTCGTCCAGATGACCCCAAGCAAAAATGGAGCAGTGGAAAAGGAGATCTATGAGGTCTTCTCTCACTTTGGAAAAAACCATCTGGATGCAATGTATGTGTATATGGGCACTGAGGAAGGCCGGTATATCCAGTATCCTCAAGGACCCACGCTCATCGGATATGATCCAAGAAAGAGGCCCTGGTATGTAACGGCCCTGGAGGCCCCAGGGGAAGTATTGATGACAGGTGCTTATGTTTCATCGGGAATAAACCATAAAATAGTCAGCAATGTCGTCACGATTGAACGCAATGGCAAAAGAATCGGGGTCATGGGGCTGGATGTCAGTCTGGACGGGCTGACGAGCCTGATTCATGATGTGAAAATAGGTGGAAGCGGGTATGTGATTCTGACGCAAAGAGATGGCACGATTATTGCGCATCCTAAAAAGCCCGAATTAAATTTTGAATCCATTTCTGAATTGAACATTCCCGAGTTGGAAGCAATCGGGCAGGATGGCACCTTTGAAGCAAAGGTAGACGGTGAAGAATCCGTTATACATGTTATCACTTCGGAAAATCATAACTGGAAATATATATCTGTCATTGAAAAAAAAGATTTGGCGGCATCTGCGGATCAAATTAGCCAGAATTTTATTATCATAGGCTCTCTTGTACTTATCATCGCTATTGTCATTTCTATATATATCAGCATCCGTTTTACTAATAATTTTAGGAAATTGGCGAAAGAGATGGGGAAGCTGGAAAAATTGAAGACAGTCAGTGAATTAGCAGCGAGCATTTCGCATGAAGTGCGCAACCCCCTAACTGTAATCAAGGGGTTTCTGCAGCTGTTAAAGGAGAGTAATCATACTGATGAAGATAAGGTGATGTATCTCACGACTTCGATACATGAGCTGGAGCGTGCTGAACATATTATTACCGATTATCTGACCTTTGCGAAGCCGTCTCTCGAAAACGTAAAGGTATTGGATTTGGCTGAAGAAATTGATTATGTTTTAATGATTGTAAGTCCGTATGCGAATATGAATAATGTGCATATTAAAGTATCCCGGGAGGAAAATTTGTACATTTCCGGAGAGGCCGACAAGCTTCATCAATGCTTGAGTAATGTAGTCAAGAATGGGATTGAAGCGATGCCTGAAGGGGGACAGCTCAGTGTCTC
>NZ_MSFI01000005.1 GCF_001975785.1 Domibacillus epiphyticus
TGCCTAATGAAATAACCGTGTCTAACTTTTAGGGGTCACTCCATAAAGGCCTCGCCCATATCCGGGTTTTTTCGTTTTTAATAATGTAAACAGCCAGCTAAGGAAGAGTGAGTTGTTTAGTAATAATCAAGTTTTTTAATAAAATCAAAAAATGAAACAGTATGCGAAAAAATATTCGCATATTCATTAATATCCTGTGAATCCATAAAAATAACACTTATAAAATAAGATTATAATTGTGCATGTTTTAAAATATCTTTCTATTGCTCCACATAGAAATCTTACTGAACACTTCTTTGCTTCTTTTTCTTAGCTGAAAATTTTCACCCTCACGTAAGCTACAGTAATTAAGGGGACTGTATTGTTTTTGGGCATAGGTTGATGGCAAATGGGGACGCTATCACTTGTACGTCATTAAAAAATAAAGGAGGAATAGTGATGACGCGCAACAAACCAAAACCGGATGACCGGTCCGACAATGTAGAAAAGCTTCAGGAGATGGTGCAAAATACGATCGGAAATATTGAAGCAGCAGAGGAAACAATGGTTTTTGCTGATGGGCGGGAACGTGCTGCTATTAAAGCAAAAAACGAACGCCGTGAAGAAAGTATCGCAGGCATGCGCAGCGAAATCGAGGATGAGGCTGCCGCACGGAAAAAGGGATATTCTCAAGAATAATTCAAAAGGCTGTGACAGGAAGATGGAGAAAGGTTTTCTCCATTTTTCCATCAACAGCCTTTTCGTTCTTCTTTTTCCTTACAGCCATTTCGTTTTTTCATCAAATGATGTTCTTGTCGAGGGCTTCATTTTTTCCAGTGACACTTGATCTGGATACCCGATAAAGATATTTCCGATTATTTTTTTATTTTCCGGTGACCCAATAAACTGGTACATCCGTTCATCACGAACCATACCGACTCCTCTTGTTCTCCAAACAAATCCTAAACCTAATTCTTTAGCAGCCAGCCACATGGAATGGATAGCACAGCACACGGCATATTCATTATCTTCTGACGCTTCGATATCACCTGGAACAACATCTGATGTGACAACAATATGTACTGGTGTATTTTTTAACACCTTTAAAGAACTTTCGACCAAGTTCGGTTTTGTCGGAAACCGTTCCTGCAAATATTCCATGGCGATTTTTTCATAATGTGCTTTTGCATTGCCTTTGATCACATAAAAGCTCCACGGTTCTCTCTTGCGATCATTCGGCGCCCAGGTCGCGGCTTCTAATAACACTTTTATTTTTTCATCTTCTACATCGCGGTCCGTATAGTCGCGAATGGCTCTGCGATTTTTTAATTCAGATAAAATTGACATTAATTTCTCTCCTTCTAATAGCCTTTATGTTGCCTATGCAGTGAATGGCAGCTTTCCATCAATAAAAGAGTGGGCTTGGGGTCCATGTGATAATGGCGGCATGAAACTTATGATCATAAAAATAGCTGCCGTTATCACAATATACATAAGGCTCAAGACTTTCCTTTAGGTGTTCTTGACGAACATTTGGTGACAATACTTTGCTAGTGCTTTTGTTAAGCAGCTCTTCAAAAGATGAAAATCGATATGTCTTCTTTAGCGGAATCATCCTGCACTCAGCATAAATGCCTAACTCATATAACAGATTCAAAAGATCAATATAATCTCTCCGAGGCCATTTCATTTCGTACTGGTATTTTTGGTGAAGGTACACATAATGAGGCTTTATTGGTCCTGTCGTCATTCCCAAAATAACAAGCCTTTTTGCATATTGATTCATCAGCCGAAGCGCCTGTTTGATCTCAAACATTCGATAAAAGCAATTCATTCCGAAAATAACGTCATAGCTCTTATCACTTGAAAAATTCTCCCATTTCCCATGAAACATGTGGAGGTTTTTTAGCTTTTTTTCTTCAGAAGTTGTTTTAAGAAATGTCAAAACCGCCTCTGAACTATCGACAACTGTTAATGATTCTGCCCGTTCGGCTAAAGAAAACGTGTAATTTCCCGATCCTGGCCCGATTTCCAGCAGCTGGTCCTCTGCATGAATGAAGGGGACGATCGCTCTCATTATGTCCTGTGAATAAGCATCTGGTTTGGCGTCTCCTTGTTTTCGTTCGATAAAACACCTCCAAAAATGTTCCTCACACGTATCATCTACCATCCGCTCCGGCAGGTTTCCCTCCCAATCTTTCATTCTCTCCTGCCATTGCTCTTCAAAAAAGGATCGTTTATATGTTTCCTCCTTCACCATTACGCCCTCCTGTTCTGAAAACACAAAAAACCCTTCCCGGAGAAGAAGAGTTTCAATGACAATTAAAATAAAGGCTCATACGTCATTTCAACACTCCATCTCCCCGAGATTTGAAACTGAAATTCTGGCAGGTCTCCCGATTCATGCTTCTTCCTGCTTTGACCCTTCCAGCATCTTTACCGCTTTTAATAAGCGCTGCGATGCAGTGGTTTTGTCATTTCGACCACATATACAGTGGCGGGGGCAGTCTTGGTTTTTCACCAAGTTTTTTTTCAGTCTTGTAAATGACACCAGCATTGCTAATATTATAGAATTCTCCCTTAAGAGGAAATTCAGTCTACTAAAATTATATACAGCCGCAATTCATTAATCCAGCTGTTTTATTTTGTGATCATCTTTTTGGGTGGGATAGCTTTGGCTGTTTCTCCTCTATTTCAAAACTCTCCGGTCCCATGAGATGGAAAAAACATGTATGATGTTACTATAGAAAAGAACGATGCTCGTATTTTTATTCAGATCCCCAGCTTAAAAGCACATAGGAAAAAAGAAGTTTTAAAATAGGCTCATTAGTGGAATCATTAGATCCAACCCATTTATTTCTCAAAATTGGAGGAGGTACTCTTCATGAAAAAAAAGGGCTTTATGTTAGGTGTCGATCTCGGCACAACAAGTACGAAGTCGGTTCTTTTTGCGACAGACGGCAAGGTTATCGCTCATCACACGATTGAATATCCACTTCTAACCCCGACTCCTTCAACCGCTGAGCAAAATCCAGATGAGATTTATACAGCGGTGCTTGGGACGATTAAAGAGACCATTCGGAAAAGCGCCGTTGCCCCACAAGATCTCCTTTGCATTTCATTCAGTTCTGCCATGCACAGTGTCATTGCAGTGGATGAATCAGGAAAACCACTGACGAATTGCATGACGTGGGCTGACAATCGAAGTGCCGCATGGGCAAAAAAGATGAAAAATGAGCTAAACAGCCGTGAAATGTATTTTCGGACGGGCACACCGATTCATCCCATGTCTCCTTTAAGCAAAATTCGCTGGATAAAAGAAGAAATGCCCGATACATTTTCGAAAACAAAGAAGTTTATCTCCATTAAGGAATATGTATTTTTACGCCTATTTAACCAATTTATCGTCGACCATTCCATCGCTTCGGCAACCGGAATGCTTCACCTACATAACCTTGATTGGGATGAAGAAGCACTCCAGGCCGCCGGTATTACACCGGATCATCTATCGACACTCGTCCCAACGACACATTACATTCAAGGGCTTCATTGGGAAACCGCGGTGTTTCTCGGTATCCTTCCTTCTGTTCCATTTGTTGTCGGTGCAAATGACGGTGTTTTATCGAACCTCGGTGTCAGTGCAATTGAACCGGGCGTTGTAGCTGTCACAATCGGCACAAGCGGCGCGATACGAACGGTGACTGACAAACCTGTCACAGATCCAAAAGGGCGAACGTTCTGTTATGCATTAACCGAAAACCACTGGGTAATCGGTGGTCCAGTCAATAACGGCGGCATGACTTTCCGCTGGGTTCGCGATGTGATCGCCTCTGCGGAAGTTGAGACAGCGAAAAGTCTTGGCATCCATTCGTACGAGATGTTAACAAAAATCGCCGAACGCGTATCCCCCGGCGCAGACGGTCTATTATTTCATCCCTATTTAGCCGGTGAAAGGGCACCGTTATGGAATCCGGATGCAAGAGGGTCCTTTTTCGGATTAACACTGCACCATAAAAAAGAGCACATGATCCGCGCAGTGCTCGAAGGAGTTATATTTAATTTATACAATGTATTCCTCGCGCTTAAAGAACAAATCGGTGTTCCCCAAAAAGTGCTGGCTACCGGGGGATTTGCCCGCTCTGCTTTATGGCGGCAAATGATGGCCGATATTTTTGACCAGGAAGTATCGGTGCCGGAAAGCTTCGAAAGTTCCTGTCTTGGCGCTGCGGTTCTTGGTTTGTATGCATTAAAAGAAATTGATTCTCTGAACGTTGTCTCCAAAATGGTTGGCGCAACATTTACACATGCACCTATTCAAGAAAACGTGGACATATACCGTGAACTTGTACCGATCTATTTGCGTGTTTCCCGTAAACTAAGTGAAGAATACACAGCAATTGCCGAATTTCAACGAAAAACACTAGAATAAATAAATAACCGGTTGTCGTTATATACAACCGGTTATTCCCTTTATGTTAGCAGAACTGAAGTTTGTTCTAAATAAGCGATTAACGACTCTATCTCTAGATCTTCTGCAACAAAAAATATGCGGCCACCGGCGAAATCCCCTTTTTCTTTTAAATGGGTAATTCGGACATATCCTTTTTCCCGACAAGAAACATATCCTGTCACATATTCAGGATCATCTGACCAGCAAAGTTCAGCGACAAGAAAAGGGGCATGCGCAACCTTGGTCGCCAGAACAATCGCTTCCGCCACACGCGGTGATGAAAGTTCTGGATGCATAGCAGACCATCGTGCATATCCTTCTTTGCTCCACCCCATTCGAGTCGCTCTTACCCCGCGCTCCCCTCGATAATCTAAACGTTCTCCGGTCAAAGCACTTACGATCATAGCTCCGCGCAAATCTGTCGTACTTTGCAACATCTGGATCCCTTTTTTAATTGCTTTCTCGGATACACCGGCATTTTGTAAACACTTCGCAGCCTTTAGATGACCTTCTTCAACACTTTGCACCGCTATTGTGGAGACAGATAAAGGAGCAATACGGATGAGATGTTCAGCAGAGACTTTTTCAATGATGACTTGGATGAAATCAGCATCGCCTCTGCTATGTTGCAGCGCTTTTTGTACATATGTCCGAGCCGTCTCTTCCAACACACTCTTTGGGACCAGTGTCTCGCCACCGGAAATGTGAAAACCTCCCTGTTCATGAGGGCCCCCTTCTGCCGCTCTCATTCGAACGCTATACATTTCTTCGTACAAGCGTACCACCCCGCTCCTTTTTTACACGCCTTAACATACGATACAAAGGATAAACACTGACCGCGGTGAAAATCATACCCGGCAATGATTGCATTACAAGTGGCCAGAAAGGCAGCCCGACTGTTATTGACAGAACCCATCTCGCCGCCGCTGTACCAATTGGACCTGCTAACACAAGAATCGGAAGAGAATGTCCAAGAAGGGCAACGATTCCTCCTGCTACAATTCTAAAAACCATTGATATTTCAACATGAAGCAGGTTATGGATACCGAGAAGCATTAATAGAAGGCTGGCAATGATGCCGGCGGTCATATATCGCCAAAATCCAAAAACAGCGGCAATGGCAACCGCGAGTGGAGCGGAGAGCTGAAAATCAGAACCTGGAAAGCCAGCTGGAATTTTTAAAGAACCGATTATGGCAATCATCGCTGCTAATAACGACACTTCCGTAATGGTATAAACGTTGGTTTTCATGATAAACCGTCCTTCATTTTCTTCTCAACATGTAATTTGGATCTGATCCCATTTGATCGATTTCCTGACTGTTTCTAATACTTTTTCCCGAGAGTCCAGACCATCAATCCACGGGACGACACCCAGTACCGGAATCCCACTATAAGATTGAATCATATCCGGATTGGAACGTTCCGAAATACCCGCCATTTCTTCTCGATATCCGGATATGATCACGCCCGCTACCTGTATTCCTCGCTGCATGGCGTAGTCAATCGTCAAGAGAGTGTGGTTAACAGTCCCTAAATTTGGCCTTGCGACGATAACCAGCGGAAGCTCAAACATCTTTGCCGCATCCACTACTAGACCATCGTGAACGTAAGGAACAGCAAGACCACCAGCTCCCTCAACAATCATGAACTCATGTTTCTCCTTCAGATGGACATATCCTTTTTGAAGATCATGTAAAGTGACCTTTTGTCCAGCTCTGTTCAATGCCAGAATCGGAGCAAGAGGTTCCTCTAATGCATATGGACAAATATCCTCCACTGGATCCTCTACTCCGGACAGCCCTTTTAATCTTGCCGCATCCCCTTCGGAATGGTGGACAAGGTGCCCGCTTTGGACAGGTTTATATACTCCAACATCATACCCCTTTTCCCGTAAAACTCCGGCTATTCCTCCGGCGATGATGGTTTTCCCGATATCGGTATCCGTACCCGTTATGAAATAACCGTTCATGTTTTATTCCCCCTGTATCAACGGAGCCATCTTTTTGAACACTTCGATGACTTTTTTTATTTGTTCGTCTTGATGGGTTGCCATAACCGTAAATCGTATACGCGATGTCCCGGATGGAACTGTCGGAGGGCGAATGGCCGGCGCGAAAATGCCATTTTCATATAATGTTCTTGATAAGAACAAAGCCTTTTCCGGCTCCCCGCAAATAATGGCGAGAATCGGTGTTTCCCCTCCCCATACGGTGTAGCCCAAAGATGTTAATTCATCATAAAGGTGCTTGCTTATTTCTCTCAAACGCACCCTTCTCTCGTCCTCGGACGGAATAATATCGATGGCAGCCAGGGCACTTGCGATTACTCCTGCTGGCAAAGAAGTGGAGAAAATAAACGGTCTTGCTTTGTTTATAAGATAATCAATTAATGATTGGCCTCCGGCAATGTACCCTCCTTCCGCTCCCACAGCTTTCGAGAGTGTGCCCATCTGGATAACAGCCTTGTCCTTCAAACCAAAATGCTCAACCGTTCCACTGCCATCTTTGCCTAATACACCTGTTGCATGTGCGTCATCGACCATAACCACTGCATCATACCGCTCTGCAAGATCTACAATGCCAGGCAAAGGGGCAATATCACCATCCATGGAGAACACCCCATCGGTGACAATGAGCCGTTTGCGATAGTGGGACGTTTGCTGAAGTTTTAATTCCAAATCCTTCAAATCAGCATGACGATAGATGATGGTTTCCGCTCGTGATAAACGGCAGCCATCAATAATACTTGCATGATTCATTTCATCCGATAAAATCACATCATCCCCGCCAACAAGTGTCGTTAAAGCTGCCAGGTTGGCCATATATCCTGTGTTAAATACAACGGCAGCTTCCGTTTTTTTAAACCGGGCCAGCCTCTTTTCCAGTTCTTCGTGGACAGTCGTATTTCCTGTGGTTAATCTTGACCCAGTTGAGCCTGCTCCATAACACTGTGTCGCCTGGATTGAAGATTGGATTAGGCGATCGTCATGAGCGAGTCCTAAGTAATTATTGGATGAAAACAGCAGCATTTTTTTTCCGTTCACCATCGCATAGCCCCGGTCATTCAAGGATTCAACTGTTTGCATCTGACGATAAAGTCCGTTTTCTTTGATCAGCTGGATCTCTTGTTCCCAACTCACGATTCTGTAACCTCTTGGATCGATTGATAGAGTATATCGAGCATTGCTTCAAGTTCCTCCTTTGTTGAAGCAAGCGGCGGCATAAAGACGACCACGTTGCCAAGAGGGCGAATCAGCATGCCTAATTCTTTCGCGCGCGTGCACACCTGAACTCCAACCCGCTCGGTCCATTCATAAGGTTCCTTCGTTTCTCGATCGACGACAAGTTCAAGACCGATCATAAACCCTTTTTGCCGAATATCACCCACATGTGAGAGCTTGCTGAATTCCTGCAATCGACTCGCAATATAACGGGACTGCTGCTGAACTTCGTGGATTAAATTTTTCTCTTCCATTAAATCTAAGTTCGCAATAGCTGCTGCACACCCAAGCTGGTTTCCTGTGTAGCTATGGCCGTGGAAAAACGTTTTTTGATCTTCATAGTCCCCGAGAAACGCTTCATAAATTTCGTCTGTCGCCACCGTGATCGCAACAGGCAGATAACCGCCTGTAAGACCTTTCCCCGCCGTCAAAATGTCAGGCGTTACCTCTTCATGATTGCAGGCAAATAAACGTCCGGTACGTCCAAACCCTGTTGCTACTTCATCGGCAATCATCAACACGTTGTATTTCGTGCAAAGCTCACGAACACCTCTTAAATAACCATCTGGCATGACAATGATGCCGCTGGCTCCTTGAACAACCGGTTCAATAATCAATGCCGCTGTTTCGTGATGATGTGCTTGAAGTGTCTTTTCTAATTCATCCAGGAAGAACGCCGTTTGCGTCTCGTCATCACCGGTTATAGGTGAACGGTATATGTATGGATACGGAACATGGATCGGGCTAAAAAGGAGATTGGAGTATGTATGACGGTAAATATCAATGGCTCCAACTGAAACAGCGCCAATTGTGTCTCCATGATAGGCTTCCTTCATTGTGATAAAGCGCTGCTTTTGCGGCTGCCCTTTATGCTGCCAGTATTGAAACGCCATTTTAATCGCAATCTCAACGGCTGTTGCGCCGGCATCCGAGTAAAATACTTTCGCCAGTCCTGGAGGCATTAGATGTATGAGTTTCTCAGCAAGAAGAACTGCGGGTACATTCGCCATCCCAAGCATGGTAGAATGTGCAATTTTTTCTAATTGGCCACGGATTGCCTGATCTATTTCTGGCACCCGGTGACCATGGACATTGAGCCAGATGGAGGAAACACCATCCCAATATTCATTGCCCCGGACATCCTGAAGCTTCCGGCCATCCCCACCGGCAATGATGACTGGATCGCCCTCAATGTATTCTTTCATCTGTGTAAAAGGGTGCCAAACATATCGCTTATTTTTTTCAGCCAATTCATCATAATTTAGCAATGGTTCCTCACTCCTCATCCTTTTTGTTAACCTAAATAATTATTAGGTTAACATTAAAAAAATGATACCACGAATAAATGAAATTTCCAATACTATTCCTTAAGAAGGAAAAGAATTTGTCCTATCCGTTGCTGGCGGCGTGCTAACGGACGGATTCTGACCCACTTCGGCCGAATTAACCAAAAATCCGGCTTAAATTTTGAGAATCCGGCCCAATTTCAAAAAAACCGGCCTATATCCTGAAATTCCGGCCATAAAAGGTTTATCCTCCAATTTTGCGAGCTCCTGTTGAAACGATAACAAAAAAGCAGAACCAGATCGATGCTGGTTCTGCTTTTCGATAAAGCTATATTTATAGCCTCACTATAACTCTGCCTCGCATTTTCCCTTTTAAAATCTCCGGTAGAATGTCCGGTAATTCTTCAAGCGCTGCTTCCTGCTGTACAAACGCTGACAGATCTTCCGGTTTTAAATCGGACGCCATGCGCTTCCAGATCGCCTGTCTCGTTTCCATCGGGCAATAAACGGAATCAATGCCGAGTAAATTCACACCGCGGAGAATAAACGGGAAAACGTTTGTTGGAACACTCGTCCCACCTGTTAAGCCACTGACAGCAACCGATCCTGTATAGCTTATTTTGCTTAAAATAGACGCAAGCGTATCGCCGCCGACCGGATCCACTGCACCGGCCCACAGTTCTTTATCTAACGCTTTAATCTTCCCATTATAAACGTCATCCCGTGATACAACTTCTTTTGCACCAAGATTCGTCAAATAGGCTTTCTCTGACTCTTTTCCCGTACTCGCAACAACATCATAACCGCGTTTCGCCAGTATCGATACGGCAAAACTCCCAACGCCTCCGGTCGCTCCCGTTACCAGCACCTTCCCTTTATCAGGTGATAATCCATTATCTTCTAGCCGCTGGACGGATAAAGCAGCTGTAAATCCGGCTGTTCCAAATGTCATGGCTTCTTTTAACGTAAGGCCGTCTGGCAAAGGAACAATCCAATCAGCAGGAATCCGTGCATATTCACTGTATCCGCCAAAATGAGAAACCCCGATTTCATAGCTTGTCGCAATGACTTCATCACCTTTTTTAAAGCGAGGATCTTCCGAGGAAACAACAACTCCTGCTAAGTCAATTCCCGGTATAAATGGATAGGACCGAACAATTTTCCCATCCGGAATGCTCGCAAGGCCGTCTTTATAGTTAATGCCGGAATAAGAAACTTTAATGAATACATCTCCTTGCGGCAGCTCTTCTGGCGTAATCTGTTTGACGGATACGGAAAAACTGTTTTCCGTTTTGTCGACGATTAATGCGTTAAATTGTTCATTCATGACATCCACTCTCCCCTTTGAGTAATATCATGATTATACCAAATTATTCTGACCAGTCAGAATAATTTTATCGCACCTTTCATTTGTTATATACTTATTCATATAAGCAATCGGGGGGTTTTTTTTGAAAAAGAAAGCGGAAGAGCGGAGAGAACAGGTGTTAAAAGCTGCTTTCCAAGCAGTTGCAAGCCACGGATATGATTCCGTGACGCTGCAGGATATTGCGGATTATGCAGGTGTCAGCAAAGGTGTCGTGCACTACTATTTTCAAAATAAAGAGAATATCTTCTCAGCGCTGTTGCAATTCATTACGGCCCAAATTTACGAAATAGAGCATAAAGCCATCACAGATAAACATACAGCTCTCGAAAAATTAAAAGCGTACGTTGAGACCGTCTTTATTTCTCCTGCAAAAAATAAAAAGTTTTATCGGGTATATGTCGATTTTTTAGCGCAGGCAAGCCGGAACCACACTTATCAAGAGATCAATCATCGTTTTTATGAAAACTGCTGGAGTATCGGCCATGAAATCATTACCCTTGGAAAAAAGGAAGGTGTCTTTTCCATTGACCTTGATGCCGATACATCTGCGAAAATGATGCGGGCGATGATCGACGGCTGCTTAATTCAATGGTTAATGAGTGACCAGGATGACCTTCATGATTTTTATAAAAAAACCTGTTTTGAAACTATTTCAACATTGTTACGATCTCCTTGAATTTTAATTGAAAGAGGCTGCCGGCTTGTGTTACCGGCAGCCTTTCTATGAGAAAAAATTATTCAGAACCCCAATCGTATCCCCGTCTGTCCCGTCTATCATCTCCATAGCCATATCCATAGTCATAACCAGGATAGTATGGGTAATATGGATAGTACGGTGGATAAGGATAATATGGATAATATGGTCTTGGTCTTGGCCGCGGCCGTGGATAATGGTACGGCGGTCTTGGCCGTGGATAGTGATACGGCTGCTGTGTTTCTGTTGCGTCATTTAAAAATTCGGCATAGTCTTGTTCTTCTAATGACTCAAACTCAAACGGTTCTTCTGAATTCACATGATGATCGCTCAAGATATAAGCCTCCTTATCATTTTTGACTTCCCCCATACTTTATTCAAGCCCTCTTAATAAGGTGTATATATATCCCATTTTTTTAGATAAATTTATAACAAAAAAACAGAACAAGACGATGTTTGTCCGGTTCTGCTTTTATAAATCAAATTATTTTACATAAATACACTCTTTTCTATTTGTTTCATTTCATAGAAATATCCTTTTTTCTCCATCAATTTATCAAATGTTCCCGATTCAATAATCCTTCCCTGCTCCATCACAATAATTTGATCCATTGCCTCAAGTCCTGTCAATCGATGACTAACGAGAACAACGGTTTGGTCTTTTGCCGTCTGGAATAGATAATCGTAAATGATTTTCTCTGTCAAAGCATCGATGGAAGACGTCGGTTCATCGAGCAGCCAGACAGGTGCATTCTTCAACAAAGCCCGCGCTATCGCCAGGCGCTGCTTCTCCCCGCCAGACAAGTTCTCTCCTTTTTCTAAGACGGGGTCATCTAATGAAAACGACTCAAGCTTTACGTACAAAAGTGCCTTTTTCAAATCCTCATCCGTCACTCCATCTTTTGCAAGCATCAAATTTTCGCGAATGGTGCCGAAGAAAAAGTGATTTTCCTGCAAAATGACATTCGTTTGTTTCCATACACTTTCCTGTGACAAAGACTGAATCTCCATGCCCCCAATACGAATATCCCCGTTGTCAGCCTGAAACATTTTCAATAAAAGCTGCAGCAAGGTTGACTTTCCGGAACCGCTTGGACCGACAATTGCGGTTTTGGAACCAGCCGGCAGCAGCAAATGAATGTTTTTTAGTGACTCCCTCGTTTCCTCTGGATACGTAAATGTCACATCATCCATCTCAATTGAATAAGTTTTACGATCATCAAGCTGCTCATTACACTCTCTTTTCACTTCTTGCGCTTCTTCTCCCACAATCGAAAAAAGACGAGATGCTGCACGCCTGCTATCTTCTAAATGAGCCGGGAAAACAGCCATTGGCGCCGCGCTTTCGAAAACATTCAATGAAATCATGACGAGCATCGCTAAAAACAGGCCATCCAGTTGTCCATCTGTCACAAGAAACGCACCGAGCGCCAGTACAGACCAAGAAACCATAAGTGCAACGAGTGTATTGACTGACTGGTTAAACGTTGCAATCATTCCTTCTTGTTCCTGTCCGCTCACATACAAATCAGCCGACTCCAATAATTTTGTTTCTTTCTCTTCAAGCTTCTGATAAATTTTCAGTTCTCGAAACCCGTGCAGAAGCTCCGTTACATCCGTCGACAGCTTCCCACGATCTTCGCGCACACGACTGTCAATTTTTCGCTGCTGCAACGCGAACAGCGCCGGTATGATAAAAGCCGTCAGAAAAAGACCAACAAGCAGCAAAAGCGCGGCATACAGAGAATAAAACGACGTAAAGAAAATGGTGCTTAAAAAGACAATGACGAGTACAATTGGTGGATAAAAGACACGCAAAAAGAAGTTTTGCAAACTTTCGACATCGCCGACAATACGCGAAAGCAAGTCACCGCTTCGATACTTTCCGAAAATGCCCGGGGCGAGCGGTTCAAGCTTCTCATAAAAGGAAACACGTAAATTACTTAAAATCGTGAAGGTCGCGCGGTGTGAAAAATACCGTTCCGCATAGCGGCTGATTGATTTTGTTGATCCAAATAGTTTTAAAAGCGCGGTCATAATTGTAATCACATACAACGGGGGCGAGAGTGCGGATTTCGAAATCATAAATCCGCTCATTGCGAACAAGGCAACTGCCGTCAAACCAGCAATAATGCCGAAAATGATCGACAACACAACATCCCGTTTTTCCACCATCATTAATTTGATGATAACCATTATATCCTTCATTCAGCCCCACCTCCCTGCTGCACCGATACCATATGACGATATTCAGGCACCGACTCCATCAGCTCTTCATGACTGCCGGACGCAACTAGCTCGCCTTTGTCTAAGAATAGAATCATCTCCGCCTCTTTGATCGTATGCAAGCGATGTGCAACGGTGATCACGGTCGATGTTTGTGATAATTCGTTTATCGACTGTTGTAAAATGCGTTCCGTCTGCAAGTCAAGACCGGTCGTCGGTTCATCAAATAAAATGACGGATGGCTTTTTAAAAAAAGCACGCGCCAGTGCAATCCTTTGTTTCTCACCACCCGAAATTCCGCGGCCAGCTTCACCGATCGGCGTATCATACCCGTTTTCAAACGACTCTACCAATCCAGAAATACCGGATTTTTTAGCCGCTTCCTCAACTTCATCTCTTCCTGCGGCGTATCTGCCGCCGATTGCAATATTTTCCGCAATCGTGCCCGAGAATAAATACGGGCGCTGGGAAATATAGCTCAATTGATCAAACCATGATTTCTCACTGTAATGCGAACGAGTCCGCCCATTTAGGAGTATCTTTCCTTCCATCGGATCAAATAACCCGGCAATGACATGAAGCAGCGTTGTTTTTCCCGAGCCGCTCCGCCCCACAATCGCGACCCTGGCTTTTGGTGGAATGACGACATTTATATTTTTCAATGCAAATCCTTCCCCATATTGAAAACCGGCACTGCGCAATTCAATCTGGGGCATGTTGACGACGTTCTCAGTCCCCCATATCACAGAGTGCTCCGTTTCTGCCAGCTCGTCCATGACTTTTTTCGCAGCACCCATACTGCTGCGCCCCGTATGAAAGGCACTGCCAAGTTCTTTCAGCGACAAATAATATTCCGGAGCAAGCACTAGAACAAAAAAGGCAGCAGCAAACGTAATATTTTCAAACACAACAAGCCGAAGACCCACTTCCAGCGCGATTAGCCCAATACTAAGCGTTGAAATAAATTCAAGCATCAATGTCGAAATGAACGCAATCTTCAAAATCGTCATCGTCGCATCTCGAAAATCAATACTGCTCTGCTCAATCAATTCCCGCTGTTTTGCTGCCCGTCCAAATAATTTTAATGTCGTCAACCCTTGAAGCGTATCTAAAAACCGTCCGGAAAATGCGGCTAACTTATCGAGCTGTTCTTCTGATTTCGCTTTTGTTTTGATGCCGATAATGATAAAAAAAAGCGGAATAAACGGCGCTGTGACGATCATGATAAGACCGCTGTACACATGTTCGTAAAGCACTACAGCTAGTATCATAAATGGGACGATTGACGTATGAATGACCTGTGGAATGTATTTGCTGTAATAGCTGTCAATCTCATCAACCGCATCCATCATCACACTCACTTTGCCGCCAGATTGTCCTTGTATCGCCGCCTGTATCGGATTTTTTGTATACTTTTCAAGCAGCATTTTCCGAACACGCCGCTTCACATTTGATGACATTTTCACACCTGTTCGACTATTTAAATAAGTTAGTGCCGCCCGAGATGCAAGAACAGCTGCCAGCCCCCATAATAACGGCACTATTTCTTGAAATGACTGTCCTTTCAAGAAAACCCGGTCCACAATCGTTACAAAAAAGTATGCCTGGCCGATGATAAGTGCACCAGTCAAAAGAGATGAA
This sequence comes from Domibacillus epiphyticus, assembly GCF_001975785.1. Taxonomy (GTDB): domain Bacteria; phylum Bacillota; class Bacilli; order Bacillales; family Domibacillaceae; genus Domibacillus; species Domibacillus epiphyticus. Next base: position 14,868 of record NZ_MSFI01000005.1, read on the forward strand.
ACAAACAATAAAACAATCATCGTTTTCTGTTCAAATGCCCATTTCCGAAGCATGTCCATATTGTTAAAATTCTCCCCACCTTATAAAATAGTGAAATATTTCACAATGTCTCTTTTTATTATATAGGATGTTATGAAAAAATACTGTTCTGGGCTTTGCTGGTTTATGAATTTTATTTTACAAGTACCTATTCATTATATTATCCGCTTGATAAATGATTAACGCACAAAGCCACTGGTTTAAAAAAATAAAACACCCTCCTTGTTAATCGACTAGTCCACAACTAATTCGATAAGGGGTGTTTTTCTTTATCACAATATGATCGAGATGAAAGTTTTAACTTTTTAAAATATGTTCCACTTTATCAATAACAGCTTGCAACCTTTCACTATTTTTTTCATACATGCTTTTCGCTTCTTTTGCTTCCGTTCCGAGGGCAAACATTTCTAAGTCCGCCTGGCACTTTTTCATCGATGCAAGCAATAGGGGCATTTCCTGAGGAGCTGGGACTTCGAGCTTATCATCAAAAAGGTCAACCGTTACTTGTCCAAATGAATCCACCTGGCCAAGAAAAACATTTTCAACGGTTACGCCCAATTTATCAAGTTCTGTATGCAGCCAGTTTCTGCTTCGGCCGATTGTTGCCAACGGCTCATCCAATATTTCCCCATCCATGATGACCGTCTGAGGTTCTTTAGCAGAAGCAACCTTCATGTTTAGATCTTTCGGGGTTAATGCCTGGTTTTCTTTTTTCAGCAAAACACTTAAATCACCGGTCGCCTCCAAAATAGCGAATTCAACATCTGCGACTTTGAAGACATCCTTTTGACGAAGCAATTCCAATAATTCATCCGTTGTATAGCGCTCTTTCTTTAAATTTTCTTCCATAACCTTTCCATCTTTTATTAAGATAACACCTTTTCCTTCCATAAAATCGCGGAATTTTTTGCTTTTTAACGAAAGTAATCCGGCTAAAAAGGGGACCGCAGCAAAAGTAAGGATTCCAATAATACCATGCATGATGTTGCGTTCAAGTCCTGTTACAACTTCTGCTCCGATACTCCCGATCGTAATCCCTGTCACATACTCAAAGAACGAGAGCTGTGAGAGCTGTTTCTTCCCCAGCCATTTTGTAATGGCAAAAAGAACCACTAAGAACAAAAGGCCTCGAAGCACAATTTCTAACCAATCTAGCACTTGTTAACACCTCCTGCAAAAACCCGGTATTTTAAAAGCCTTCGTACTGAACTTCCTGCCGTTCTAATTCGCCAACACGTTTTTTTAGGTCTTCTACAATTTCTCCAACTTCCATCATTGATTCATGCAGCGTGCGTTTTGTTCGATCATCTAGTGTAAGCACCGCCAAACTGGATAAACTCGCTTCTATGCCTTTAAGACTGGAAAGGCATTGTTTCACATCTGATGCGACGGTCATGCCATATCCCCCTCCCCGTATTCAATAGACACCGCATGGGCAATGCAGGGAATCGTTTCCCCTTGTTGAAAGCTAAGCGGTGACAATAGCGCCCCTGTAGCGACAACAAGCATTCGTTTTAATTCACCGTTTCTCATTCGATTTAAGAGGTGCCCATACACAACCGTTGCTGAACACCCTGCCCCGCTCGCTCCAGATAAAACCGGCTGCCCTTTACGGTATATCATTAATCCGCAATCCTGAAACTGTTCTTCTTGTACAGCGGTTCCATGTTTTTTAAATAAATCAAGTGACACTTCACGGCCTATTTTTCCGAGGTCCCCCGTTACGATCAAATCATAGTACGACGGATCCAACTTTCGATCGGTAAAATGCGCTTCAATCGTATCAACAGCAGCCGGCGCCATTGCTCCTCCCATATTAAATGGGTCGGTCAATCCCATATCTACAACCCGGCCGATCGTTGCGGATGTCACACGCGGCCCCGATCCTTCACCACTTAACAAAGCAGCACCAGCACCCGTCACCGTCCATTGTGCAGTAGGCGGTTTTTGTCCCCCGTATTCAGTTGGGTAGCGAAATTGCTTCTCAACCGCAGCGTTATGGCTTGATGCACCCGTTAACAAATATTTAGCACCTTTTGTATTGACAATATACGCGCCTAAAGCCAATCCTTCCATGGAAGTCGAACAGGCACCAAACAATCCAAGATAAGGAGATCCGAGTGTCCGGCAGGCAAAACTTGTCGGTGTAATTTGGTTGATTAAGTCTCCAGCAAGGATAAACTGAACGTGGTCTTTTTGAATCCCGCCTTTTTCCATTGCTTTTTGGCATGCTTCTTCAAAAAGCACTTGATGGGCCGCTTCATAAGAATCCTGAGCCAACCATAAATCACCGTGAAGAAGATCAAAGTCATCTGCGAGCATGCCATCCGCTTCAAAAGGTCCGCCCACTGTTCCTGTCGAGACAATCACCGGCTTTTGTTCAAAGACCCACGTACGATGACCGGCTAACATCATAAACCACCCCACTGTGTCAAAATGGTTTTAATCATCGCAACAATGAAAGCGGAAAAAACGCCAAATAAAATAACAGAACCAGCTAATTTAAACATATTGCCGCCTACACCAAGCACAAACCCTTCTGTCCGATGCTCAATGGCTGCCGATATAACGGCATTTCCAAATCCAGTAAGGGGAACTGCCGAACCGGCACCACCGAATTGCGCAATTCGGTCGTAAACGCCAAAACCCGTCAAAAGCATTGCAAGGAAGATCATTGTTCCTGCTGTCGGGTTCCCTGTCGTTTGTTCTGTAAAATCAAAGAAGAAAATATAAAAGTATTGGATCGCCTGCCCGATTACACAAATAATTCCCCCTACAAGGAATGCTTTCAGGCAATTATTTAAAACAGGCCGCTTTGTTTCGCGCTTCTTTTGAAGTTTCTGATACTCCTGCTGAACAGGCGTTAATTCCTTTTTTTGATTATTGGACATTTTCACCACTTCCTATCCCACTTTAATATAAATGGAAGAAAAGGCTGGTTATCCATAACCAACCTTTTCAAATCGTTATTGTTGTTTATACTGTGGTTCTTCCTTTAAAATTTGATCAATGCGCGGCGAGAAACTGTCAATAATTGTCTTTGTTTGTTGAGCAGCATCTTCATAAAGCTTTTTCGCTTGTTGATTATCCGTACTGAGCGAAAATGTTTCGAAGCTTGCTTGAACTGTTTTTAGCCCAGCCATCGTTTGCTTAACATCACTGATTACAGTCATCTCTGTTTCCTCCTTTGTTTTTAAGAACACGTTTAGAATGAGGAAATTGAAGCTGTTTTATGTTCTTCAAATCTATCCAGAATACGAAAAAAATGGTGGTGAAAAAAAGCATAAAGAGTAATTATTTTCAAATACTAAAAAAACCGTTCGAAGAACCCGAACGGTTATTAACAATGGGGAAGTGAAATAGTAAAAGTAGTCCCCTTATTTTCTTGACTCTCAATATGGTACTTCCCACCATGATTCTGAATGATTTTAAAACTCATCATTAAACCTAATCCATTTCCATTTTCTTTTGATGAATAGAAAGGCTCTCCTATTTTCAGCATTTTATCTTGAGGAATCCCAATTCCCTCATCAGCTATGCCAATTTCGACCCTATCTTTGTTCCGGCGTACACTTATTGTGATCTTTCCTCCGTTCGGCATCGCGTCCATTGCGTTTTTCATCATATTTAAAAATACTTGTTTTAACTGATGTTCTTCACATTCAACCATTGTGTCATGATCCTTAATATGGAAATGAAATTGAACATTTTTCAAATTTGCTTCTGACTCAAGTAATGAAATAACATGTTTAAGTAGAGGTACAATCTTTCTTGGAGCAAAATGCACAGGATGTGGCTTAGCAAGCAGCATAAATTCACTTACAATCACATTAATTCGATCAATTTCGTCTAATATGATTTTTTGATACTCATTGTTTGTTGACATTAGCTGCGTAAACCCTTTTATTGACGTTAAAGGATTCCGAATTTCATGAGCAACTCCCGCTGCCAATTCGCCAATTACGGATAATTTTTCGGATCTTAACAGAAGTTCTTCTGTTTTTTTTCTTGACGTAATATCATGCTGAATAACGACATACTGATTGGGTTTGCCGTCTTCCATGAGAGGAACGATCGTTACATCAATCCAATACTCCAATCCGTTTTTTGTTCTTTGTTTCAGCTCTCCTTTCCATCTATCCCCTTTGCTGATGATTCCAAAAATATCATTGTAAAATTCTCGCGAATAATAATTTGAACCTAAAAAGTAAAAATGTTTTCCAATTAATTCATCTTTTTTGTACTCAGACAACTCACAGAACTTGTCATTTGCGGAAGTGATGAATCCTTCCAAATCGCAATATGCAAGTATAATGGAATGATCGATCACTTCCTGAATATCCGTCATTTTATTTTCAAGCTCTGTTACATCTTTCAAGGTCAGGACATATCCATTATACTTACCTTTATAAAAAAACGGATCTATGATGATACATGCAGTATACCTATCAAATAAAGTCACTATTGTTTCATACGGAAAAGGACCTTCTCTTAAAATATCCAGCTGTGCGCCAATGTCACAAAGAAACATTCCTATGCTTTTTCCAATTAATTCTTCCTTCGAATGTATATTAATATATTTACTAAATTTATTCACTAGATTATTCGTATAATCATTGCTCCATTGAATTGTAAAATCCTGATCTAAAATAAATATATTTCCACCAATTTTATTCAAAAAAAACTTCATTTCTTCATCCTTAAAAAAAACCATATCATTTACCCTCCAGGCAAATTCCTTTGCATAAAAAAGGTTGTTGCATAAAACTTTAGACTCGTTCTAAAGTTAAAACCATTATCATATATAATATCAAATAATTGCCCCTTTATGTATTTTTTTCTGAATATTTATTATTTTTCAAACAGACATCATACTTGAATTGTGCAGCAGGTAATGATGACTTTGATCCCTGTGAATATAGAGAGAAAAAAGACCCTCTAGTCTATAGAGAGTCTGTTGAATTTATATAACCATTCGAATTTTGTTTCCTGACGGATCTGTTGCAAGATAAGAATCCGCCTCTTTCGTGACTGAAGCGCCCAATTTCTCAAGTTGTTTAATAGCTTTGCCTCTTGCTTCCTCATCCGGAAAAACAAGTGAAAACCAGTTTAAGCCTACACTGTTCTTTTTGGGGACAGGTGCACCAATCCCCTGCCATGTATTTAGCGCAATATGATGGTGGTATCCTCCCGTAGAAGTGAATATGGCCTGTGGATATAGACTGACAACGGCAAATCCGAGTCCATTGATATAAAATTCTTCAGCTTTTTTTAGATCGGCTACATGCAAATGAATATGGCCCATTACAGTATCAGCTGGCAATCCGCTCCATTCTCCTTCACTTTCCGCAAGAAGACTATCTCCGTCAAGAGGTTCTGTTGCCATAGCGACTTTATCATTTGTCCACGTCCATTCAGTTGATGGCCGGTCCCGATATACTTCAATTCCGTTGCCATCTGGATCGTTAATGTAAAGCGCCTCACTGACGTAATGATCCGACGCGCCGAAACGATAGCCAGTTTGAAGTAAGTGATGTAAAAAGACCGATAAATCGGCTCGGCTTGGCAATAACAACGCAAAGTGATATAAGCCGGTTGTACGCCCTTCTTTTGGTGAGACATCCAACGGCTGCTCCAGCGTTACTAACGGTGTTTTGCCATCTGTTGTTAAAACGGCTGTTCGATCTGTCTGCTCCAGTACTTGAAAACCGATCACGTTTTTATAAAATGTCATCGCTCTTTTTAAATCCATTACGGTAATATTGACTTCTCCAACAAACGTGTTCGGTTTACGGTGAAAATGTTCCATTTTGCTGTTCCCCTTTGTATACCTTTTTATTTACATTTCGATAATTAGTTACTTTATGTAACTAATTATATAGGTGTATATAAAAAGTTGTCAAGAAACTTCTTCATGCATTTGGATTCTGCTAGTTAACTTCACCCCAATAAAAAAAAGCAGGAGTGAATGTCACTTCCTGCCACTATTCTCTTATCCTCAACTCAGTCACTGCGTCAAAGAAATGTGCTTTGTTCATGTCAAAAGCAAGCCGCAATTCTTCACCTGCCATTATATCAAGACGGGAATCAAGACGGGCAACGAAGTTTTGTCCTTCAATGTCTGAATAAACCATCACTTCCGCACCAAGAAGCTCCGATACCGAAACGGTCGCTGGGAAAGATGAATGTTGAGATGATTCGATGAAGATGAGTTCATCGTGAATATCTTCCGGACGAATACCGACCATAATCCGATTTCCTATGTAACCCTGGTCACGCAAATATCTCATTTTTCCTTCAGGAACGGCAATTGATTTTGATCCGATTTTAATGATCCCTTCATGAAGATCCGCATTGAAGAAATTCATTGGAGGTGAACCGATAAAGCCGGCGACAAACGCATTTTCGGGCTTCTCATACACTTCTTTCGGCGAACCAATCTGCATGATTTTCCCATCCTTCATCACAACAATTCGTGTTGCCATCGTGAGCGCCTCTGTTTGGTCATGCGTCACATAAATCGTTGTTGTTTGCAGACGCTGGTGAAGTTTTATGATTTCTGAACGCATCTGAACGCGAAGTTTTGCATCAAGGTTTGAAAGCGGCTCATCCATTAAAAATACTTTTGCATCTCGGACGATCGCACGGCCAAGTGCCACACGCTGGCGCTGACCACCCGATAATGCTTTCGGTTTCCGCTTTAAATATTCAGTTAGCCCTAAAATTTGCGCCGCATTTTCTACGCGCTTCTTAATCTCATCTTTCGGCAATTTCCTGAGCTTCAAGCCAAATGCCATATTATCATATACTGTCATATGCGGGTAAAGGGCATAGTTCTGGAATACCATTGCAATATCACGGTCCTTCGGTGCTACATCGTTTACGAGGCGGCCATCGATGTAGAAGTCACCTTCAGAAATTTCTTCAAGGCCTGCAATCATCCTGAGCGTAGTGGATTTCCCGCAGCCAGATGGGCCTACAAAGACGATAAACTCTTTATCTTGAACGTGGAGGTTAAAATCATCAACCGCCGTCACTTTTCCATCATATATTTTATAAATATGATTTAGTTGAAGCTCTGCCATACATATCCCCTCCTGTAAACGTTCATATACATTTTATTCGCTTACGGTGAAATTAAAGATAAAGCATGCACCAACAACTATTTGTGCATACAGGCGTTTATTTACGCCCACCACATTTCTCCCGGAGCCTCACGGATTAAGACATCTCTTAAATTTTTAACAGCGCGCCCAAAGCCTTCATCGATTGACATAATAGGGTCTTCATGTTCAATGCTGACGACGTAGTCATAGTTGTATGTGCGCAAGGCGCTCATCATATCGGACCACTCCTGAAGGCTATGTCCGCATCCAACACTACGGAAAGTCCACGCACGTGTTTGCACGTTTCCGTATGGCTGCATGTCCGTCAACCCGTACATGTTCACATTGTCCTTATCGATATACGTGTCTTTCGCATGAAAATGGTGGATTGCGCCGGCTTTTCCAAGAATTTTAATTGCAGCCACCGGGTCAATTCCCTGCCACCACATATGACTCGGATCTAAATTTGCACCAATAGCATCACAGGTTTTTTCACGCAGTTTTAGCATTGTATACGGTGTATGTACGAGAAATCCTCCATGCAGTTCAAGACCGATCTTCACGTTATGGTGCTGCGCAAGTTCACCAATTTCTTTCCAATATGGAATGAGCTTGTTTTCCCACTGCCACGCCAACACATCGCCGTATTCTGCAGGCCAGGGAACAACCGGCCAGTTCGGCTGCTTCGCTTCTTCCGAATCACCAGCTGTGCCAGAGAAGGCATTAACAACAGGAACGCCAAGAAGTGACGCCAGTTTAATCGTTTTGCGAAGTACCGAATCGGACTGTTCCGCAAATGTCTTATCCGGTGTGAGGGGATTACCGTGACAGCTGAATGCACTAATTGTGAGACCGCGTGATGTAACAGCTTCCAGATAGTCATGCCGCCTTTGTTCGTTTTCTAACAGTTCATCAAGTGGGCAATGAGTGTTCCCAGGATAGCATCCTGTCCCAATTTCCACTGCATCAAGTCCTGATGCTTTCACGTGGTCCAGCATCTCTTCAAATGATTTGTTTGCAAATAACACCGTAAATACACCTAGTTTCAAAACGTATCCCTCTCCTCTATTCCCTTTTTATTTGAATGCTTCTTCCCACTTTTGCACTTTCATAAACTGATTCCATAATGCTTGAAACATATAGCGATTCATACGGATTTGCCAGCGGAACAGCGAATCCGAGGCAGCACGCTGCAAAATGCTTTGCCTGCAAAATTTCAAATGGCTCTTCTTCTGGCATCCAAGTGATATCTGTATTTAAAAGAACACCATTTTCCGCTTTGTTAAGACGAAGTGGAAAAACGTCGAGCCCGCCTTTCGTGCCAGAAATACTAATTGTTTCTTCGTCTTCCGGAATGTTTGCCGCCCACGACGTTTCCAATATTACTGTTGCACCGTTTTCCAATCTGATAAATGCAGCCGCATGATCTTCTACTTCAAATGTCGCCGGATTAATTGTTCCCCACTCATTTACCTGATCCTTCTGCATGCTCAAGTTATTGTAGGTCGTGCCGCTTACTTCGGTTGGCTTCGAGCTGCCGGTCAGCCACAATGCCAGATCAAGCAAATGGCAGCCGTAGTCGATTAACGCTCCGCCGCCTTGCAAGCCGCGGTTTGTAAACACGCCCCAGCCGGGCACTTTCCGACGCCTCATCGCTTTAATCCGAATGACGAGCGGTTCGCCTATTTCACCGCTGTCTATAATTCTTTTTGCTGCCCGTGCTTCTTTCATAAACCGATAATGATAAGCGATTGTCAGCACTTTTCCTGATTTTTCCGCGGCTTCGATCATCTCTTTGCATTCCTTCGTATTCAGTGCCATCGGTTTTTCACATAGAACATGAACACCGGCATTCAACGCTTGAACCGCCGCCGGGGCATGATATTTATTCGGTGTTGTAATAAGGAGTGCATCAATGTTCTCTAGCATATCATTGAGATCGGTGTATACGCGTTCAATATCAAATTTTTCAGCTGCTTCCTGTGCCCGCTCTTCGTTTATGTCCATTACAGCTGTAACCGACACCTCTTCTACATGGCGAAAAGCCGGGATATGCCGTCCTTTTGCTATTTCACCGGCCCCTAACACACCGATTTTCAGTGTTTTCATGTTATTCACCTCGGGTCAAATACGCACAATTTGTTTTTTCTTATTTGATTCAAGTGCTGCAAAAATAACTGCAAGTGATTTTTTTCCTTCTTCCCCGTTCACAAGCGGTTCGCTATCTTCTAAAATGCAGGCAATGAAATGTTCAATTACGTGTGTATTCGTCTGCTTTCCTTCGTCATTCGACTGAATTGCGCCAAGGCTGTGCCGCTCACTGCTGCCATTTTTATAATGAATAATTAATGAATAGTCTGGATCATCTTCAAGGCGCATCATGCCGTTTTCCGCATAGAAAACAGTTGAATTGTCTTCACCGCCGTTGTACGCCCAGCTTGCAGCGAGTGTACCGATAATGCCGCTTTCCGATTTCAAAATACAGACGGCATTGTCATCCACGGTCGAGTTTTGTTTGGCAGACGTTTCAACGAATGCTGCTGCTTCTACAAATTCTTCACCAATTAAATAGCGAAGCAAGTCTGTTTTATGAACGCCAAGGTCGCCCATTGCACCGATAAATGCACGCTCTTTGTCAAAAAACCAGCTGTTTTCACCGTCAGCACTCCATTTTTCCGGGCCGCCATGCCCGAAAGCTGTACGGAAACTGTAAATTTTGCCAAGGTCGCCTCTCTCAATAATATTGCGGGCCTTTACGTGTGAGGAAACAAAACGCTGATTGTGGGCGATCATTAATTTTTTGCCATTCCTCTTTGCGACTGCAATCATTGCCTCGGCTTCTTCTCTTGATGTCGCCATTGGTTTTTCACACAAAACATGTTTTCCCGCTTCAAGTGCCGCAATCGATATCGGAGCGTGGAATGAGTTCGGCGCACATACGCTCACTGCTTCTATATCAGCATTTTGGATAAGATCTTTGTAATCCGTGTATGCCATTGCATTGTGTTCATCCGCAAATGCCTGTGCCCGTTCATGCACAATATCACAAAATGCAATGATTTCTACATTTTTGTTCATTGCGTATTCTGGAATATGACGATGCTTTGCAATACTTCCGCATCCAATAATACCTACTTTTATTTTGGGCATTGTTTATTCTCCTTTTGTCGTTTCAAGTGATTGTGCATTTCCATAAACAGGACGTTCTCGTTTCAAAGGTGAAGCCCACTTCACAGCATTTTGAATAACCTTTTGAACATTTTTGTTGTAGTATGTCGGATGCGTTTCATGTCCCGGCCGGAAATAAAAGATCTTTCCGTTTCCGCGTTTGTACGTCACACCGCTTCTGAACACTTCTCCCCCTTCAAACCAGCTTAAGAAAATCAGTTCGTCCGGTACGGGAATATCGAAATGCTCACCGTACATTTCTTCATGGTCGAGTTCAAAATATTCGCCGATCCCTTCTGTAATCGGATGCGTCGGATCGACAACCCAAAGCCGTTCTTTTTCTCCGGCTTCCCGCCACTTTAAATCACATGATGTACCCATTAACGTTTTGAATATTTTTGAAAAATGTCCGGAATGGAGCACGATAAGACCCATGCCTTCTAACACGCGCTGCTTTACTTTTTGAACGATCTCATCGCTTACCTCGTCATGGGCAACATGGCCCCACCAGATTAATACGTCTGTGGTAGTCAGAACGTCCTCTGTCAGCCCATGCTCCGCTTCATCCAATGTAGCTGTTTTTACATTTACATCACTATTTTTTAAAAAGCCGGCTATGACTTGATGAATACCATCCGGGTAAATGTCTGTGACAACTGGGTTTTTCTTTTCATGCCGGTATTCGTTCCAAACTGTAATATTCATAGCAACTCCTTATTGATCGTTATTTTTTTGCACGACTGCCGTTCAACAATCGATGTAGGGACGAGAATGTTACGCTTCATCATATCCGGGTTTTCGAGCAAATCGATTAATGTTTTTGCCGCTTCATAGCCGAGCTGGAACGGTTGAATGTCGACTGTTGTAAGCGGTGGGCTCGAAAGCTCTGAAATGAGTGAATCCATAAAAGACGTTAAAGAAATATCATCCGGAACACGAAGGCCTTTTGCATAAAGTGATGATAAAATACTCATGCTCATTAATTCATCTGTCGTGATAATTGCTGTTGGACGATTCTCCATTTTCAAAAGTGCCTCTACCACTTCTTCGCCGCTTTCTTTCGTAATCATTGCCTGGAATATCGTTTTTTCTTGAATGCCAGCCATCGTTAACGCTTCTGTATAACCCTGCTGACGGTCTTTATGAACTTCAAACGCTGGATCGCCTCCTACATACGCGATACGCCTGTGACCAATTGACAGTAAATACTCCGTCACATTACGCGCAGCTTTCACGTTGTCATTATCGACATACATAATTTGATTTATGTGTGTCGTCGGTTTTCCGATCATGACAAAGGGAAAGTCCTGCTTCAATAAATGCTGCAAAACCGGATCGTCATCTCTCGAATACAACATAATAATTCCGTCTACATTTTTCCCCTGAACCATCTTGACAACATCGCCATAAATTTCTTCATTTGTTTCACCAGTTGACAGGGAAATACTGTAATTCCGTTCATGAAGAAGATCGCTCATTCCTTTTAAGGCAGCCGGGAAAAATGGATCATAGACAGAATGTTTCGAAGATTCCTTCATGACAATCCCGATCGTCTGTGAAGACTTTTTCACTAGATTGCGCGCTAGCAAGTTCGGATGGTAACCGAGCTCCTCCATTACTTTGCGTACTTTGTCTTTCGTTTCCTGCGTAATTTTTGGATGGTCTGCAATCACACGGGAGACAGTAGACGGCGCAACCTGTGCCTTTTTTGCCACATCTTTTATTGTTACTGCCACCCCTTGTCCCCTCTTTCTTTGTTTTATTTTACTGCGCCCTCAGAAACCCCTTTAATAATGTGTTTTTGGGCAACGAAATAGGCAATGATCACTGGAATAATTGAAATCGTTAACCCAGCCAGTGCAAGATGCCATTGCTTCGTATATTGACCGAAGAAATTGAACAATTTTAATGGAATCGTTTCTGTTCCATCTCCGCCGATCACAAGTGACGGTAAAAGGAAATCATTCCAGATCCAGATCACGTTTAAAATCCCAACCGTAACGGAAATAGGTTTCAACAGCGGGAAAATGATATACCAAAATACTTGAAATTTATTGCACCCATCAATCGTCGCCGCTTCATCAAGAGATTTCGAAATCCCTTTTAAAGCACCATGATAAAGAAAAATGGATAGACTGCACCCGAAGCCGAGATACATGAAAATAAGGCCATAAAAGTTGAGCATGTCTGCTTTTCCGAAAAGCGAGACAAGCGGAATCATAACAGATTGGAACGGAATAAGCATCGCCGCAACAAATATGAAAAAAATAAATCCGCTTATTTTGCTTCCGTTCCGAGACAAGGCGTAAGCCGCAAGCGCAGAGAGAAAGAGTATCACCGCGACACTGAGAATCGTTACAAGCACCGAGTTAAAAAACGTTTGCACAAAGCTCAACTCTTCAAATGCCTGAATGAAGTTTTCAAATGTAAACTCCTCAGGAGGCTTTACCGTATTGGTGAAAATTTCTCGTTTTGTTTTAATTGCATTGACGATCATTAAGTAAAAGGGAGAGATCCATAAAAGCGCCAGTAAAATCCCGATGATTTCGAATATATATCTCTTTCTTGTCTTTTGCATTACATCTCAACCTCCCTTTTCTTATTAATATAAACCTGGGTCAATGAAATAATGGCAACAATCATAAAGAAAATAACCGCCTTAGCTTGCGCGGACGCCATTTGATTCATTTTAAATGCCGTATCAACAATGTCCATGGAAACCATTGTTGTCGAATTAAAGGGGCCTCCATTGGTCAGAGACAAGTTTTGATCGTATATTTTAAACGCATTGGACAGTGTCAAGAACAAGCTAACCGTAAATGCAGGTGCAACAAGCGGGAATGTGATATTCCGAAAACGCTGGATGGCATTCGCTCCGTCAATTTCAGCCGCTTCCAGTAAATCTTTTGGCACATTTTCAAGGTAGGCGATGTAGATGATCATAATGTAGCCGGCCATTTGCCATGACATTAAGATAACCATCCCCCAAAAACCAGTCTGAGTGTCAGACAGCCATCCTTGCAGCCACCCGATTCCTGTCATGCGACCGACTGCATCGAATACTTTTGTAAAAACGAACTGCCAAATAAAACCTAGAATCAAGCCGCCGATCAAGTTCGGCATAAAGAAAATCGTCCGGAGAATATTTTTTGATTTAATATAGGATGTGACAAGCATCGCAAGCCCTAGGCCCATTACATTGATGACAATAACGGAAACGATCGAAAACTTAAATGTAAACCAGAGTGAATAAAGGAAATCCTGGTCACTCAATATGTTTATATAGTTTCTCATTCCGATAAATTCAGTCTGATTGACTCCATCCCAGTCTGTAAAGGAGTAATAAAAGCCGTAAAGCAGCGGAATCAAAACGACGAGACCAAGTCCGATCATGGCAGGAGAAAGAAAGAGCCAGAACGAAAAATCCTTGCTTTTCATGATGTCTTCCCTCTTTTCTGTCTAAATTGAGTAAAGAAAAAGACAACAGCACTAGCAAGCCTGTTATCTTCTACATTTTCAAAAGACCTAATTTCTCGCCTTTGCCCACTCGTCCTGTGCTGTTTTTATTGTTTCTTCCCACGTTGCTTCACCAACAAGATATTTCTGAATATTGGCGCCGAGTACGTTTTCACCCCAGCCAATCGGATAACTTGGGAATACCCATGCAGTCGTGTCCCCTTCCTCAGAATACTTGTAAATTTCTTTTGAAAGTGGATCGGAAATTTTTTCTGTGTCATAGCCTTCATATGCCGGAATAAATTTGAACTGTGTTAAAACAGCTTCCTTTCCAGTGTCAGATATATACATCCAGTCTAAAAAATCAGCAGCAGCCTGTTGTACTTGTTCATCTGCTTTTTTATTTACAGACCAGTAATTTGGCACACCGACTGGCATTTTCATTTCATCATTCAATGGGATTGGCATGATGCCAATGCCGGACTCTGCAAGTTCTGGATCCATCTGTTCAACGGTTGGATAAATCCAGTTCCCCTGCTGAATCATGGCCACCCGGCCGGTTGAAAACAATTCTTCTACCTGCTGTGAATAATCAAGGCTGACAACCGGCTGAACAGAGTATTTATTCTGAAGGTCGAGATATTCTTTAAAGGCATCACCGTTTGTGAACGGCACTTCTTTTGCTTCAAAAGCCGTTAACACATCATTTTTGAAATCAGATGCGAGAAAAGCAGATGCTGCATGATTTCCAGTTACCCACTTTTCTTTCGCCGGCAGAGCGAAAGCGGCATCAATTTTCAACTCTTCTTTTTTGCTGTCAATTGTTTTCACCGCTTTTGTTAAATCTTCCATCGATTTAATGGATGCAGGGTCAACCCCCGCTTTTTCAAAGATTTCTTTATTGTATATAAGGCCATATCCTTCCTGGTTGAATGGAAGACCGAGAACTTCTCCTTCCTGCTCCACGCCAGATAACGTTCCTTCAAGGGCTTGTCCAGCCGCTTTAGTATCTTTCAGGTCAGCTAAACGATCTCTATATTGCTCAATATCAACGGCGCCATAGATATTAAATATATCCGGCTCTTCTCCAGAAGCAAATTTCGCTTTCAAAGCAGCCATGTAATCATTTCCGCCGCCGAGTGTTTGGACGTTTATCTTAACGCCCGGGTTTTCTTCTTCATAATCGGTAGCAAGTTCTTCAAACTGTTCTTTAAATTCCACTTTATATTGGAAAATGTCTACCGTAATTTGATCGCCGCCTCCGCCTGAAGAGCCGCTTTCCGTTTTTTCGCCGGTTGAACAGCCTGCAAGTCCGAGGAATAATGCTGATGAAAGTAAAAGTGATTTTTTCTTGAACACGCCATCTACTCCTTTTCATTTGTTTTTCGATCAAATTTAAGTAACCGCTTTCAATTTATGACCATACTATATCATCCTCGTTATGAAAACGTCAACATTTTTAAAGAAATCGTTTGCGCATTTTTAAAAGGTCTTTATCTTGTGTAAAACAGGACTATTGATCCGGATTATACGCGATTTTTTGCCTAGTTTTACGCAAACGCTTGCACAGTTTCTGCAAATGATCCGGCTGAAAATTGACGAGAAAAAAGAGGTCGATTATAGTGAGTGTACTAACCGAAAGGAGTGGGTTTATTGAAAGGTCAAGTAACGCCCTATTTAACCTTTGACGGCAATGCGCAGGAGGCAATTGACTTCTATGCGAAAGTGTTCGGAGCGGAAATTCAAGGGGTACAAAAATTTGGAGAAGCCGATTTTCCAACACCTCCGGAAGCAGCAGACCGCATTATGCACTCACGCTTCAGAAAAGGCGATTTTTTGATCATGGTATCGGATGCATTTTTAGGACATCCTGTAAATGCCGGAAACAACGTCTCTCTTGCAGTTACATGTGAAAGTGCAGACGAAATTCAATCAGTGTATGACGAATTGAAAGTAGACGGCACGGTACATATGGAACTGCAGGATACATTCTGGAATTCTAAATTTGCGAAAGTACAGGATAAATTCGGAGTCATTTGGGATCTCGATTTTCCGAAAGGATAAAACAGAACGCCGGCTGCCTATGCGCCGGTTGTTTTTAGTGCGATTATTCTTGATGTATTTTAACACCACTTCAATGACACGTCATTTCTATACGTGTCTTCCCCCTAACAGATTTTTACCTCTCAAGAGGACGGAAGTTCTTTCTACGCTTATTAAGGATAAATAACGTAAGCATCCATTAAAAGACACTTCTTTAGTCCTTCATTTTTTTAATGATTTCCCATATATGTGAAATAAAACCGAAACTATTTTATATAGTGTTCGTTTAAACATGCTGTTGTAGTATAATATACATAACGAAAACAGACCTTTTTTACTATTTTTTGTTGAGGGGATTGGATATACATGGCTCGAAACGATAACCGCGTATTGCTTTCAAAGCGTATGGAAGACGAGTTTTCCAGCTGGTTCGAACAGAAGCATATAACGGAACAAGAGCTGTATCGTTTTTTACATACAATGAAAGATACATCCAGCTCAATCGGGATGGCTGACATGGCTGAATTTTGCGCTTCGCAGCTTGAAACACTTTCTGACAGTAGTGAAACTATCATTCCCGTCAGGTCATTAAAAAAATTCATTTACCTTATGCGGAACTTTTTTCCGAAAGATATTGAAGCAAAAACAATTGAAAAAGATGCGGCCTTGGCGATTGAGGAGGGAAGTTCTTTTATTCTGATTATTGACGATGACGTAGAATTCGCTTCATTTATAAAAGAAACACTTGAAGAAAACGGCGTCCAGGTCGTCATTGCATTAAACGGCAAAAGAGGATTAGAACTGTTTTATACACTACAGCCGAATATGGTCATTGTTGATATTAACCTGCCAGATATGAATGGATTTGATATTTTGGCGCAAATTAGCGATCTTGCCCGTACAAGGTATGTTCCTATTGCTTTTGTCAGTCTGGACAGCAGCAAAGAAAATCAAATACGTGCGTTTGAAATGGGCGCCATGGATTTTATCGCCAAACCAATTGATGCAGCCATTTTTATTCCATATATCTTAAATCGTCTTCAGCATAAGAAAACAATATGGCAGTCAGCGTCAACAGATGAATTGACCGGCGCAGGAAATCGGCGCCAATTCAATGATGCCTTCTCTCAACTATCATCCGTTTCAGAACGAACACGGCGCACATTTACACTTGTTATTCTTGACCTCGATTATTTTAAAAAAGTGAACGATAGATACGGTCACCCCGTTGGTGACGAAGTACTTCGATCATTCAGTCAGCTTGTTATTAATACCAAACGGGATACAGATTACTTTTTCCGGTACGGTGGAGAAGAATTTGCTTTGCTATTACCGGATACACCGCCTGATAGAGCAGTGATCTTAATTGAGCACATTCGTCAAAAGCTGTCTAAAATCATGTTTACATTCCCTTCTTTTGAACCGTTTTATGTGACTTTTTCAGCAGGTGTTTCAGAATTCTTTGTCAACCAGGAAACCACACTGAGCGAAGCGGATCAGGCGTTATACCAAGCCAAGCGAAATGGACGCAATCAAACGGTAATCTATCAGCCGGACAGCGGCAATGTAAAACGCCATTTAAATGTGGTGATCATTGATGATGATGTACTTACACGAAAAATGCTGTCCGATCAATTTTCAAGCTGGAAACCGAATGAAATGGATATCTTTGTTCGCGAATACCCGGACGGAATGACGTTTTTAGAATCTGACTGGTATGAGCCTAATGAAAACTATATGATTTTGCTTGATGGCATTATGCCAAAAATGGATGGGATTGAGGTACTGATGCATTTGCGTAAGCGTTATCCTGATGATAATATCGTCGTTTCTATGCTGACAGCGAGAACAAATGAATCCGATATCATATGGGCGCTTAAAAGCGGTGCAGATGATTACATCGTAAAGCCATTCCATCCCCAGGAAGTTTTTGCACGTGTACAGCGTCTAACGAAGAGATTGTTTAAATGAATGTATCCTCTTTGAAAAATAGCAGCCCTTCTACGGTGTAAACGGGTCATTAGTTCCCTTGAATCATTTCATATCATCAAAATATTATCATTCTAGCATTCGAAAGCGCAAAGCAAAACCCGCTCAGATAGAGGAGCGGGTTACGAATTATCCGTTGAAAACATATAGTGACGTTCGTTAAATGTAATGGAAAAAATGAGCGCCAGTGCGAGCATATTCCCCATAAGTGAACTGCCCCCATAGCTGATGAATGGCAATGGGATACCGGTGATTGGCAGGAGCCCAATCGTCATACCGATATTCTGAAACGCATGAAATGTGATCATGGCAATGACGCCGGCACACATATATGAATAATACGGAATTTTTGTCGTTAATGCTAGTTTCGTAATGTGGTAAATAAGCACGAAAAATAAGCTGACGACGATCGACGCACCGATAAATCCGTACTCCTCACCTATTATACTGAAGATAAAATCGGTATGGCTTTCCGGCAAATACACTTCACGAAAGCCAAAACCTTTCCCCATCGTCTGGCCGGAACCAATGGCAAGCAGTGATCTTGTTAAATGGAAACCGGTTGAACTTTCATAATTGTACGGATCAAGCCAAGAATAAATACGTCCAAACTGGTACTGCTTCACGCCAAGGTATTTTTCAAGAATCGAAGGATGCCAGAGTACCATGTAAAAAATTAGTCCCCCAAGTCCCGCAGCACTGCCAAAGAGCGGGACTAAAATCCGCCATGTTATTCCTGAAACGAAAATCATCCCGAGCAAAATTGAAATGAGCACAAGCGAGGTCCCGAGATCGGGCTGCTGCATAATAAGAAGAAGCGGTACTGCCGTCGTAGCTCCTAGCTTCACAAGCAGAATGAAATCACTTTGAATCGTCTTGATCGGGTTTTTTATATGGTGGTTTACCATAATACGTGATAACGTCAAGATCAGAAAAATTTTAAAAAACTCAGATGGCTGAATCTGGCCAATTCCCGGAAATCGATACCAACTTTTCGCTCCATTGATCGTCGGTGCGATAGATGAAGGCGCTACAATTAAGAAAACGAGTAATAAGACTCCGATCCCATATAAATACCATGACATACCATGGTATTGATCCGAGTCAAAGCGAATAAATAACGTAATAATCCCAATACCAACCACATACCAGACAATTTGCCTAATGACAAAGTTCGTGCCGTACTGTCCTGTTGTTTGAGCGCTGTAAATCGCCGCACAGCTGACGACGAACATCATAAGTAATATTAAAATCAACCCGTAATCAATGCGGCTTGACTGTTGATGAGAATTCATATAAATTCCTCTTTCTTCAAGAAGTAGACCAACTATTATTATAACGTTATTGTGTCATAGTACAACAGTCAAACGGTTTAAAAACAAAAATCTGCATAAAATTAATATCGGCATGCTACAATAAATATATTGTAAAATAGAAAGGAAGTTTTTCAGTGGAAGCTATTACTACAAATAATCAATTTGAACAACTCATTGCCGGCAGCGAACCGGTCATAATTAAATTTTATGCCGGCTGGTGCCCGGACTGCACACGCATGGATATGTTTATTGATGACATTATTGCTGACTATGGACAATATAAATGGTTTGAAATGAACCGTGACGATTTCCCGGAAATAGCTGAGAAATACAGCGTGATGGGGATTCCGAGCTTATTATTGTTCCAGAATGGCGAAAAGCTCGCTCACCTTCACAGCGCCAATGCGAAATCACCGGAAGAAGTGCGTGACTACTTACAAAGTCTTCCTGTATAAAACAAACAAGCCGGACGCAAAAGCAGTCCGGCTTGTTTTCTAAATCCGGTACAACCTAACAGGATTTTCATTTATACAGCATTAAAAAATTCCATCCAGACATTCGAGAGCTTGCTGAAGGGATTCTGTCTCGAGTTCGTCGCCGATTATGACGATAACGGAAGGCATTTTGAATGGCTGCGGCTGAAAAAAAGGCACACCGTATGCATATTGAAACAGTTCCGGCCGTTCTATAGAGTCCTCAAATTTTACAAACCCTTTCACACGAAGCACTGAATCCGGCAGTCCCGCCACCCACTTTGTGAACTCCGCACGTGGAACGTGGTTCGTAAATTCATAGGCATACGTCCGTACATGCAAATGATGATGTGCATGGTGACCGCCTTCTGATTGGCCGCCGCCGCCAAAAGCAATTTCCCCATTCACTTTTCCAAAAACCATTTCCTGCAAGATCACTTTTTCATTCAATGAACGGATTTCTTCTTTTATGTCATCTAGTGTCTGAATCGATACCAAATCTGTTTTTGTCAACGCGACTACATCACTCCAGCGCGCCTGATCTTCCATCAATTTGCGGTGTGCAATCGGCAGTCGATTCCGCTCCTTCCACCGCGCACAGTCCACAAGTGTAATAATGCCCTTCACTTCGATTTGCATGGCAATAATCGGTGATGTACATGCATCAAGCACTTCCATCGGATGAGCCGCACCTGTCGTTTCAACAAAGATCACATCCGGGCGATGATCTTTATAAAGTGTTAACAGCTCTACTTCAATTTCATCTTTGATCGTACAGCAAATACAGCCATTCAGCATATCACGTACGGCAGCATCCTCACCAAGCATTGCGGAATCAACTGACAGAGACCCGATTTCATTCATTAATACAGCCACTTTTCGTCCTGCCTGTTTTTCCTTTTCAAGAAGCTGCAGCAATAATGTCGTTTTCCCGCTTCCGAGAAATCCGCCGATAATGTATAAATCCGTCTTCATTTTAATCATACCTTTCCACTTCGAAACCATAACGATTTAATATCTTATTGTATATATTTTAACGTAAACGCTCGGGGACTAAAATCAAAATAAAAAGCAGGAGTACAATTCTCCCGCTTTATTCCGGTTTCACAACCGGCGTTAATTTTTCCGTAATTAGACTGAGCATTTTTGAAAGATCAGTGTCTCGTTGTTCACCATGTATGCATGCTTCCTGCATCACTTCTAGCAGCGCTTCCTGTTCTCGGGTCATATGAATTCTCCTTAAACGTTCTCCTATGTCCCTTCCCGCGGCCTCTCCTGCTAAAACGAGGCGAAAGACTTAATTTAACTGGGCTTGTTCTTTGATTTCCATCCAATCATGTGCCCAGTGCTCAATTTCACCAATGACTGCTTGAAGTGCACGTCCTTTTTCCGTCAATCGGTACTCCACTCGAACCGGCACTTCTGCATACACTTTGCGCGTAACAATCCCCTCATCTTCCAACTCTTTCAACCGTTCTGTTAACAGCTTGCCGCTGATTGGAAAACCGGCTTTAATTTCTGAGAAACGCTGCGGACCGTCAAGAAGCTGTTTTACAACTAGGCCTGTCCATCGTTTACCAAGTAGCTGCATCGCTTTTTCAACTTTTGGGCAAAGACTCATCTCCACTCACCTCTTCTATTTAAAATAGTATACATGATTTTTATAAATAATGATATTTGTCCACTTTTTTAAACATTGTTTCTTGACTTTATTTTGTGAATTTTTTATATTAGGTTACGAAACGTAACAAAAAACCACAAAGGAAAGAAGGTATAATTTTACATGTCAAACACCCTAACAAAAATCGATCTTTACACAGCACTTGAAAACCGCCGTTCAATTTATGCTATTTCAAAAGATCATGTCGCATCAGATGAGCGCATTCAAGAAGTGGTTGAATTTATGGTGAAACATGTCCCTACTGCCTTCAACTCTCAAACAGGACGTGTAGTCATTCTTCTTGGTGAACAGCACGATAAATTATGGGATTTAACAACAGAAACACTTCGCGGTGTTGTGCCAGCTGATAGCTTTGCGCCGACTCAGGAAAAAATGGATATGTTTAAAGCAGGATATGGCACCATATTGTTCTTCGAGGACCAATCAATTGTCCGCGGTTTGCAAGAGCAATTCGCTTTGTACGCTGATAACTTCCCTGTCTGGTCAGAACAGGCTTCCGGCATGTTGCAGCTTGCTGTTTGGACAGGACTTGAAGCGGAAGGTTTCGGCGCTACACTTCAGCATTACAATCCATTAATCGATGATAAAGTGGCGTCTGAATGGGATGTACCGGCTGATTGGAAATTGATCGGGCAAATGCCATTTGGCAAACCAGCTGCACCTGCTGGCGACAAAGAATTTTCGCCGCTTGAAAACCGTGTAAAAATTTACAAATAAGCTGATGGAATTCCGGCCCAACAAATAGGGACCGGAATTTTTTTAAAAGAATTACTTGCGGCTTTTTTATTTCTTCGACATGCTTGGACATCACTTTCCATCAAAAGAGTAAAAACTTCTTTTAATTTATTAAAAAAACACATAATTTTTGCATATTTGACATTCACATGACACATTTCTCCTTTAGAATAAGAATATGATTACATATATATACTCAGGAGGATTGATCATGAAGAAGAAGACGATGTCATATGTGATGACCGGTGCGCTATCAATAACAATATTTAGTGGTGTTCATTCTTCTCCAGCTCATGCAGCTTCTCCACAACTTATAAAAGAACAGACAGCATCGTCCGTGACAAGAACAGGGACAAAGAATTTTTCGGATGTCATTGCCAAACAGGCAGCCGCTCTCGGAATTAATATAGACGGTGATGACCTGGAAACCGCAGCGAAAAAAGTACGGGTCACAAAGTTACACAATCAAGCCAGATCGTTAAACATTGAAACGAAAGACAAAGATGAAAAATTACTCCGTCATGAAGTGAAACATGCACATGAAATAAATGTTTATGATACAGCCAACTTCTTTGGAATCGAAACAGCAGGAAAACGGATAAAAGACATTATCGACGAGATTTCACATATCAGCCCGGAAGCAGCTTCACAATTAAATGGATTTTATTAAAAAACCGGCGGCTGAAGCCGGTTTTTTTATGGTGAAACGCTATAGTCCACCATGGATTTTTATCTAAAAAACGAGGTGTTGATCATGCAAACCATTTTAATCGCAGAAGATGAACCTGCAATCAGCCAGGTATTAAAAGTTTATCTCGCCAAAGCAGGTTTTACGGTTTTACAAGCATACAACGGTATCGACGCAGTAAATAAGTTCCACGATGAGGAGCCCAGCCTCGTGCTGCTGGATGTGATGATGCCAGGAAAAGACGGCTGGGCGGTATTAAAGGAAATTCGTAAAGAAAGTACTTGTCCAGTTATTATGCTGACGGCTCTCAATGAAGTGAATTATCGCCTTAACGGCCTCGATGGCGGTGCGGATGATTACATTGCAAAGCCGTTTATCGCGGATGAAGTTGTCGCGCGCGTGCGGGCAGTGCTGCGCCGCTCAGATGATGTTAAGCCAATAGAAAATAATCGTACATTCGGCAGCTTAACCATTGATTTTGATGCTCACCGTGTCACGTTATCTAAAAAAGAAATTTCATTCACGCCTCGTGACTTATCGCTTTTTTTGTTTCTGGCATCTGCTCCGAACCGTACGTTTACACGAGAACAGCTGCTTGATGAAGTATGGGGGCACGATTATGACGGGAGTGACCGGGCCGTTGACTTGTCGATAAAACGCATCCGAAAAGCGTTAGCAAAATGGCCGGCATCTGAAGGGGAAATTAAAACGCTGCGTGGATTGGGGTATCAATTTGTTGTCGAGGACTAAAGGACGGCGCATTTCACTTCTTCGCTACTGGACAACACGATATGCGGTTACACTTGCAATCGGACTACTCGTTCTCGCTATGCTTTCCGTTGTCTGGATCCGCCACACGACGCTTGAAAACAAGCTGGACGTGTCTGAATTTCTGGCGGCAGAACTGGCAATCCGGATCGCTGGAAGCCAGCAGGAAGGTCACGACAGTGAGACGTATATTGATGACGATATCATTGAAGCACATGACGAACTAGCGAAAATGGACTCCCCTCCCTCTATTTTCATTACCGATGCATCTGGCACCATATTATCTGCAAGTGACCAGAAATTGTACAGCAAAGAGTCGTTTCCTGATGTCATATTAAAAAGAGAGAATGATGTGCATACATTTCCAATGAGAGATGATCATCATTCACTTGTTTATTTAATAAAAAAGCCAATCAATGTCAATGATGTCACATTTGGATGGGTTGTCATGCTCCAGGCTGAAAATCAATTTGCTGATTTAAACGATGAATATAGACTTCTTGCACTGCTTATTGCCGGAAGCGGGCTGCTTGGCTGGGCTGCGATTTATATATTGTCACGCCGGCTGGCACGTCCAATCAGCGCAGCAGCCGCTGCAGCGAATGAAATACGAAATGGGAATTATGGTGTGTCACTCATCCCATCAAAAGTGAAAGAACAAGAAGTGTATGACCTCGTTACATCGTTTAATGATATGGCGATCCGGCTTGAACAGCTTGAATCCATTCGCGCTGAACTGCTGGCCGGTGTCACTCATGAATTGAAAACACCGGTGACCTCAATCAGCGGTCTGCTTCAAGCGGTAAAAGATGGAGTTGTCACAGGTGAAGAAGCGGAAGAATTTATCACTATTTCACTCAACGAAACAGAACGAATGAAAACAATGATCAATGACTTGCTTGAGTTTAATACATTTGCCGCGAATGCGTTACCAGTCTCTACTGATTCTAAGGAATTAAATTCACTGACACGCGATGCGGTCTACGAGTGGAATTTAGCACGGAAGACAGATCGAATTTCCGTTCTTTTTCACCCGCATCATCAGGATTTGTTTGTTCTATCCGATCCGGTGCGATTTCGGCAAATTATGATGAACCTATTAAATAATGCCGCTCATGCGATTGAAGGAACAGGTAAAATAACCGTTCGAGTGTACGACAGCGAAGATTACGCTTCAATTGATGTAATGGACACAGGTGTTGGCATCCCTGAATCAGAACAAACCCTTATTTTCGAACGGTTTTACCGGGGGGAAAATAAAAAATTTAAAGTACGCGGGCTCGGACTTGGACTTCCATTTAGCCAGCTGCTTGCACGCGCAATGGACGGCGATCTTGCATTAAAAGAAACATCTTCAACGGGAACAACATTTACTTTAACATCAAAAAAACAGCGCTGACGTGACCGTCGGCGCTGTTTTCCTTTATTCTGAAATTCCTTTTTCGATCTCGTCAGCTTGTGCAAGGACAGATTGAAGTCCTCCGCCTGATAAATACCAGACATTTGGATCAAGATAGATAACGTTATCGTTTTTAATCGCTTTTGTATTTTTCACAAGATCATTTTCAACCACTTGCTTTACAGAGGATTCTCCCCCCACTACAATTGCACCGCGGTCAACAACGAACAAGTAATCAGGATCTGTTTCCACAAGATATTCAAATGATACACTTTGTCCGTGAGTCGATACTTCAATGTTTTCATCAGCTGGTTTCACACCAAATACATCATGAATAATACCAAAGCGTGATGCAGGACCATACGCACTGATCTTTCCTTCATTCGCCAGAATGACAAGACCATTTCCTTCCATTGTGGACGCTTTTTCCTTCAGTGCAGCTACTTTTTCATCGATTGCCGTTAACTTTTCTTCTACTTCAGCTTCTTTGCCAAAAATTTCACCGATTATTGTCGCATTTTTCTTAAAAGATTCCATGTACTTTGATTCGTCTACTGCAAGGTAAACCGTTGGAGCAATTTCCGCAAATTGATCGTAAAGATCCATTTGACGGCCTGAGATCACGATTAAATCTGGTGCAAGGTCGTTTATTTTTTCAAAATCCGGCTCTTTCAAGCTTCCTGTATTTGCATATTTTTCATCTTCAAACTGTGATAAGTAATCTGGAATGTTTTCTTTTGGAAGACCAACTGGCTCAACGCCAAGTTCTGCCATTGTATCAAGTGTTCCAAAATCGAAAACAACAACTTTTTCCGGATTCACCGGCACAACAGTTTCATCAAGTTCGTGTTTAACCGTTACCTCAGTCGGTTTTTCATTGCTTTCTGCCGGCTCTTTGCTTTCTCCGCCTGATGTTGAAGAATTGCACGCTGCTGCGATCATCGCAAACAACGCCATGACAATTAATAATAAATACTTTTTCATTTTATGGTCGTCTCCTTATTAACTGAAATACACGCAAATTTTTTGGTTATTTATTTCTTGAATAGACATATCCATTCCGTAAACTTGTTTTAACGTCAGGCTTGTAATAATTTCATTGACTGTCCCTTGCGCTTCGATTTTTCCGTCTTTTAACGCGACGATGTAATCGGAGTAAACAGAAGCAAAGTTAATATCATGAATGACAATTAAAACGGTTTTACCTAGATCATCCGCCAAGCGGCGAAGTACTTTCATAATTTGCACAGAATGTTTCATATCAAGATTATTCAACGGCTCATCAAGCAAAATATATTCTGTATCCTGGGCAATAGTCATCGCAATAAATGCGCGCTGTTTTTGCCCGCCGGACAGCTGATCTAGATATTTGTCCTGCATATCTTCAAGTTCCATGTAACGGATCGCTTTATCGATAAAAGCGTGGTCTTCTTTTGTCAGCTTCCCTTGTGAGTATGGAAACCGGCCAAATGAGACCAGGTCTCGTACAGACAGCCTCAGACTTAAATGGTTTGACTGCTTTAAAATAGCTATTTTTTTCGCGAGATCACGGCTTTTTGTTTCATTTACTTTTTGCCCGTCGATGAGTACTTCACCTGTATCCGCCGACAGCAGTCTGCTAATAATGGAAAGGAGTGTACTCTTCCCGGCACCGTTCGGACCGATAAAAGATGTAATCTTGCCTTTTTCAATATTGACTGACACATCATCTACAACCGCTTTTAATCCGTATGATTTCGAGACTGAATGTACTTCTACCATTATTTTTTACTCTCCTTTAATAACAAGTAAATAAAGTAACTACCGCCGACAAAGTTTATGATCACGCTCAGCTGGGTCGAAAACGTAAATACATGTTCAACGAGCATTTGCCCGCCGGCAAGTGCGACGATCGATATGAGCATTGACGCAAAGATTAATGTGGAGTGCTTGTACGTTCGGAACATTTCGTAAGCGACATTGACAACAAGCAAACCTAAAAACGTAATGGGCCCAACCAGTGCGGTCGCCACAGAAATAAGAATTGCGACAATGACTAGAAGCCTTTTGACGGTATAATCGTAATCAACACCAAGGTTGATCGCTGTTTCTTTTCCTAATGCCAGCACATCCAGATATTTAACGAACTTTGTTAAATACAACAGCACCACACCAGTAATGATCGCCGCCATAATGAGAACTTCTGTCTGAATATTATTAAAGCTCGCAAACATGCGGTCTTGAATAATCTGAAATTCATTCGGATCAATAAGCACTTGCATAAATGATGTGAAACTGCCGAAAAACGTACCGAAAATTAACCCGAGTAAAAGCAAAAAGTAAATGTTCTGCCCTTCACGGCGAAATAACAGCCGATATAGAATAAGTGCGAATACAACCATAAAGGCGATTGAAATCGCAAAATTGATTTGTTTGTTCATGACCGTCAAACTTGTTGAACCGAGGAAAAACACGAGCGTTGTCTGAACGAGCATGTAAAGCGAATCCAGACCGATAATGCTTGGTGTTAATATCCGGTTGTTAGTGACGGTTTGAAATAAAAGTGTTGCAATCGCGATCACCGAACCTGTCAATACAATGGCAGCGATCTTTTCAGCGCGACGCGGCAGAGCATAGTCCCAATTGGGTCCAAGTTCAATAAACATGTACCCTGCAATGGAAGCACCCGCCAGAATAAATAACAGCAACAATTTGCTCTTTTCACGCATAATCCCGTCTCCTCATCAACAAATAAATGAATATACCGCTTCCGATGACCCCGACTGTAAGACCGATCGGAATTTCGTACGGATAGATGAGAACGCGGCCGAGAATATCGCAAAACAAAATGAATACCGCACCGAGCAGCGCTGTGTCAGACAGACTGTTTTTCAAATTGTCCCCTTTATAGATAGACACAATATTAGGGACGACAAGACCGAGAAACGGAATGAGTCCAACTGTCAGCACAACCAGTGTTGTCGATAAGGCAACGATCACTAAACCAACATTGACCGCCTGCTTGTAATTCAGGCCGAGGTTACGAGCAAAATCTTCCCCCATGCCGGCAATGGTAAACCTGTCTGCAAATATGTATGCAATGAAAACAAGCGGAATGCTGATATATAGCATTTCATAGCGACCAGCTGTAATCATCGAAAAATCTCCCTGCAGCCATGCCGACATGTTTTGAATTAAATCATGCTTATATGCGAAAAACGTTGTAATTGAACTGATAATATTCCCGAACATTAATCCGACGAGTGGAATGAAAATCGGATCTTTCATTTTCACCTTGTCGAGTATTTTCATAAATAAAAACGTACCGGCAAGCGAGAAAATAAACGCGACAACCATTTTTTCAAACGGACTTGCTGACGTAAAAACAATAAGCGCGATTAAAATACCGAATCGAGCAGAATCCATCGTTCCTGCTGTTGTCGGTGACACGAATTTATTTCGGCTTAACTGCTGCATAATAAACCCGCTTATACTAAGCGTGACACCGGCAATTAAAATACTAATCAGTCTCGGTACACGGCTTTGCCAGAAAATTTCCGTCTGCTGGTCGCTGAATCGGAATAAATCAAGCGGAGATATGCTCGTCACGCCGACAAATAATGATGTAATTGACAATAAAATGAGCAAAACAACTAAGTAACGTTTTTTCATGGCTTGTCCTAACCTTTGTATTACTGTCAACAAAATGATGATAGAGAGATTCATTCTCAATTGAAATGAAAAATATAGATGCCGATTGAGAACCGGCAATCATTGTTCATCATGTTCACGTTAAATTTCGGTGAATCAGATTGAGCGAAAGCAGACATTGCTCAAACTCGTCCGGATTAATCCCTTTAGAAGCATCGATAATCGTCTGCCTTCCAATCGAAGTATAGACATATATCATGTTTTACACCTGCTGCTGCTTATGTGTTATCGGATACCCGTATAAACGAAAATACTGGTTCAGCCGGTTTGTCATCATCCGTGAACTTTAAAACAATTTAATATCCTAGTGAGTTATCAAGTGTTTATATCACTAATCCCATTTGACAGCTATCCATTTCATTGTAAAGGAAAGAACTTGTAGACGCAAGTAGTTGTCTATTAAACAGGCTCCTTTACTGACGCAAGTATTTAAACGTCTCACTCATCGAGTCAATAACGTATACTGGCTTTTTACGTTTTGCACAGGACTTTTTTTCCAGCCTTTATATGTTTCTTCTGATTCCCCGCGTATCGTCACGATGACTTTCTCGTCTTCTTTACTCCGGGTGTGGATGAAAATACTTTTGTCACTAATCCTTCCATCTCCGCCATAGCTTTTTTGCTGTCAAATTGATCGACAACGAGGTTTGATGTACCCGGTTCGACGATAATCGTCTTCATTTCGATAAACATTTGTACCTCCCCCCCCCCGCTTAAATGAGAATGATTTTCACACCTTAATTATATTGATAACGATTTTCATTGTCAACAGTAATTTTTCCATCTTTTCCATCTCATAGATAAATAGAGCAGGAACCGAACTGTGTCTTTTCACGAAGATGGCTTATAAGTTTCCTAGAAAGACCAAAAAAGCTTCCTCGCACGAAACGTTTGAGAAAGCTTTTTTGACACTAATTATAGCGCATTTATTTAATGACATATTTTTTATATTTTTCGTAATCAGCCCGGTGGCATTCAACTACCAGCTTTGTCCCCTCTTCTTCATAGGCAGTTTCAAAAATAGACGCATTTTCATTAAAATGAGAGACAACCTCCCCTTCATCATAAGGAACCAGCAATTCACAACGGACATACTCTTTGAACAAATGGCGTTTCATTACATCCGTCAATTTAAAAATACCATTCCGTTCTTTTGCTGATAAATATACAGAATTTCCAACAGATTCCGGGTATTCAATTCCGGCAAGGTCCGCTTTGTTGTACGCATAGATGACAGGCATATCTTTCGCACCAATGTCTGCAAGTGTCTTATCTGTAATGTCAATCATCGTTTGGTGCTGCGGGCTCGACACGTCAATGACATGGACAAGCAAATCCGCTTCCGCTGCTTCTTCGAGAGTGGAGCGGAATGCCTTTATTAAGTGATGGGGCAGTTTATTAACAAAACCTACTGTATCCGCAAGCAAAAATTCTTTTTTATCAGGCAGTGTAATGCTGCGAACAGACGTATCAAGTGTTGCAAATAACATATCTTTCTCAAACACCTCCGAACCACCGCCTTCATACGTTTGCAGCATCGCATTCATAATGGTTGATTTCCCAGCATTCGTATAGCCGACTAGCGCCGCAACCGGCATATTATTTTTCTTACGCTGCTTTCTTTGCACCGTGCGCTGTTCGGAAATTTTAGCGAGTTCTTTACGAAGATAGGAGATTTTCGTTTCAATTTTCCGGCGGTCCAGTTCAAGCTTCGTTTCGCCGGCGCCGCGATTTTTAAAGCCTGAACCGCCCCCCTGCCGTCCGAGTGCAATATACGTGCCCACAAGACGGGGCAGCATATATTGAAGACGAGCCATTTCAACCTGCATCTGTGCTTCTTTCGTCTTCGCACGACGACCGAAAATATCCAAAATTAGCATCGTTCGGTCGATTACTTCGCATTCAAGCTCTTTTTCCAAGTTGCGAATTTGCGAAGGTGATAATTCTCCATCAAAAATTACGACGTCTGCTTCTTCATATTCAATAAGAGATTTTAATTCCTCAACTTTACCGGTCCCCATGTAAAGAGCTGAATTAACACGCGGCAGGTTTTGCATCATTTCTCCGCGCACATCGATCCCGCATGCATCCGCCAAATTTTTCAGTTCTTCCATCGAATAAACAAAATCATCGCCATTATCAAGGTTCACACCGGCCACAATTCCCTTTAACTGCTCCAGTTTTGTTTCGTTCATTGCATATCCTCCGTTATAAAAAAACCGCAGACGGCTGCCTGCGGTTTCCATTCGTTTCGTTATTTTATCATGCTTCTCTCTTACAAATCAAACACTGTCCATAGCTGTATCCATTTTTTCATTCAACATCTTCTGCCACTGATACCGCCAGATAAAACCACACAAAAAAGCAAGGGCAGAAGCCTTGCTTTTATAAAAAGACGAAATAAATTACAGCCGCAAGCACGATTCGATATATCGCAAATGGAATTAGTTTCACGCGGTTAATTAATTTCAAGAAAAATTTAATCGAAAAGAGCGCAAAAACAAAAGCACTTATAAACCCAATAGCAAAAAACGGGAATGCATCTGGCGTGAAATACTGCCAGTTTTTCGTCAGGGAAATCAAGCTTGCCCCAAACATAATCGGAACAGCCATAATAAATGTAAAATCAGCAGCAGCCCGGTGACTCAGACCAAGCAAGACACCGCCTGAGATGGTTGAACCGGAACGGGAAAAGCCCGGCCAGAGTGATAAACATTGAATCAAACCAATGGATAAAGCCTGTCCGTATGTAATTTGATCGACTGTTTCCACTTTTCGCTTCCGTCCGCCGATTAAATCGGCTGCAATCATTAAAAACGCCCCGACAACAAGACCGATTAACACCGTTTCTGTTGAGAATAAATTTTCATCAATATAATCTTCAAATAAAACCCCGAGAACACCCGCCGGAATCAGGCCAACGATGACATGCGTCAAACGAAGACGACCGCCCTGTCCGCGTGTTTCCTTCTTTAATCCAAGTAAATCAATGAAACGATTCCTGAAAACAACAACAACGGCTAATATGGAGCCAAGTTGAATAACGATTTTAAAAGTATTCGCGGCAAACTTTCCTAAAAATGCTTCTGACTGAAGCCACATATCATCGACAATAATCATGTGGCCTGTGGATGACACCGGCGCAAATTCGGTCAATCCTTCGACTAACCCAAGGATGACTGCTTTTAAAAGAGTAATAAAATCCATTAATTAATCTCCTTTTTCTGATTTCCACTCTTTAAAATAGCATGTTTTGAATTATACGCCAACTATTATCCGCTTAGACTGAATTTCGTCCAAAAGCCAAACTGCACCTTCCTTGCTAAGGACAATACCCCCGCTGAATTGCCAATTATCTTTTGAAACGACGCCGGTCATTAAGCACTTTCTTTCCTCAGAATCAGGATGGTCTTCATACCTTTTAAGGATGATTGCATCTGATTCTTTCTCCATAACAACCTTATCTGAAACTTGAATATGAAGCTGGATACGAATTGATTTTGGAATGATGACTCGACCTTCTTTATCAACAGTTCGGCTGATAAGCAGTTCTTTCATTTCAAACCTCCATAAATTCATTATTATACCTCATTTTACATTATTTCACATTAACGTTAAAATAAAAAGAATGTGTATAATTACACATTCTTTTTATACCAATTAGCTGCGGCCTGCACTTCTGTTCCTGTCAGCATATGTCCATTTTGTTCCCAGTGAATCGTCGTATCTGCCCCCGCACCATCTAGCAGCTGCTGTAAATCTATTGTTTCTTGCGATGGGCAAATAGGATCGTTTTCACCTGCAGCCATAAAGATCGGAACCCCTGTTAATGAAGGCAATTCAATTCCACGGCGTGGAACCATTGGATGATGCAAAATCGCAGCTTTTAATGCTTTTTCATAATGAAACAGCAGACTTGCCGCGATGTTCGCACCATTTGAATAACCAATGGCAATGATTGACTCACGGTTAAAGCCATGTTCCTCTGCAGCGTCATGAAGAAATTCATTCAGTTCTTTTGTGCGAAAAAGCAAATCTTCTTCATCAAAAACACCTTCAGCGAGCCGGCGGAAAAAACGAGGCATCCCATTTTCAAGAACATTGCCGCGGACGCTTAAAACAGACGCGTTCGAGTCAATAGCCTCAGCAAGTGGCAGTAAATCTCGTTCGGTGCCGCCTGTTCCATGCAGCATCAGCAATACACATTCATTCTTTCCCTGCTGGAAAATATGTTTCATAACAATTCCTCCGTTCACCTATTATCTCGAATTGAAGATAATACTACAGGAGGAAAGGTATCCCGTCAATTGATTAATCCTCTTATTCCGTTCCCGTTTTCCCAACGATCGTCAGCTTTTTCACATTTCTCGTTTTGTGCGTCGCGTATAAGGCGAAGCCAGTAAAGAACGCAGCGCCGACAAGGTTTCCTAGGGTCACCGGAATTTGATTCCACAGCCACCAGTCTGACATCGTCACGTCGGCACCAAACATCATACCTGCTGGAATAACGAACAAATTGACGACAGCATGCTCATAACCCTGAGCGGCAAAGATGAAAATCGGCAGCCACATCGCCACAATTTTACCAATGACACTTTCAGACGTCATTGCCATAACGACACCAAGTGCCACCATCCAGTTACATAAAATACCTTTAACGAACGCGACGGCAAATCCTTGGCTGCCGAGCGCTTCATATGCTAGAGTTTTCGCTTCAGCTGTTTTTATCACTTGTTCAATAACCGATTGGTCATATGAAAAACGAAAAGATATAAAATAAAGTAACGCATAAAAGAGGCAGCCAATCATATTTCCGATAAAGACCCATGCCCAGTTCACCAACATTTGAGTTGATGATGCTTTTTTCTCATATACAGCAAGTGGAACAAGCGCGAAATTTCCAGTGACAAGCTCCATTCCGAGCAGCACGATCATGACAAGTCCTACTGGGAAGACGAGCGCGCCGACAAGCCCAATTCCCGTCTGAACTGTTGCCGTCATCGAAAGTGTTGCCGCGTAACTTATAACCACGCCGGCAAGAATACTTCTAATTAATAAATCCCGAAAAGGCAAACCCGCTTTCTTTGCCCCGGCCTGGACCATACTTTCTACGACCTGGTCAGGCTTTACGTAACTCATATCATACAACTCCTTGATCTCTTTTCTTTTAAATTATTCTTTCACCAATTATATTGGCAAAAAATAATAAAGCAGCCCTGTTGAATAATATCACAAGACTGCTTTCATTTTGTACATTTTTTTAAAAAACTGCCGCCGTTTTTTGATCCAGGGTTTCACGGCATGTCACCACATCCCCAATAACAATGATCGCCGGGTTTGCAATTGAATGTTTTTTCACTTCTTCTACTAGATGACAGAGCGGTGCGGTCACAACTTTCTGGTTTATTGTTGTTCCATTCTCAATAATTGCCGCCATCGTCTCTCCGCTCCGGCCATTTTTCATTAACTCATCACAAATGACGGGGAGCTGTTTCATACCCATATAGATGATGATCGTGTCAACGGCTGTCGCTATATGCGTCCATTTCACATCTTTTTTGCCACTAATTTGATGACCTGTCACAATGGCAAATGAATTGCCAAACTCCCGATGTGTAACCGGAATACCCGCATACGCTGGTGCCGCAATGCCTGCTGTCACACCTGGAATAATATGAAAGAGAATATCATGCTTCGTTAAATACGAAGCTTCTTCTCCTCCTCTCCCAAAAACAAATGGATCGCCGCCTTTTAACCTTACAACCATTTTTCCGTTCGAAGCATATTTTACCATAAGCTGGTTAATGCGATCCTGCTTCATCGTATGAGACTGTGGGAATTCACCACAAAATATACGAAGGGAGGACGGCTTTGATACTTTTAACAGCTGTTTATTTACAAGCCGGTCATATAAAATCACATCCGCTTTTTGTATCGCCTTTAACGCCTTTACGGTAATTAAATCCGGATCACCTGGCCCTGCGCCAACGATATACACTTCTCCCATGCCGCCCGCCTCCTATTCTGTTCCTGTTTTCGTCTTAATAACGGACCCCTTCAGCTCCTTCTTTTTGCTCGTGGAATAAAGTGCCATTCCAGTGAATAAAGCCCATCCAGCAACGTTCCCTATCGTTACCGGAATCTGATTCCACAGCCACCACTCAGTCATCCGCACCGGGTACCGGAACAATAAACGGTAGTGACCCAGTTGCAATAATTAATTTGTCAAAAGGGACAGTACGTTTTTTATTTGTTTTGATCAACTTTGTATCTATATCAACATGAATAACAGTTTCTCCTGCATAAAGCTGAATTCTGTTTTTTGCATACCAGCTCCAGTCATTCAGTGTAATATCTGAAAGCGTCGTATCTTCCCTGCAATACTTCTGACAATTGAATGCGATTGTAGTTCGGATACAGCTCAGTGCCGAAGATCGTAATATGAAAGCGTCCCGGACATCTCTTTATTATTTCATCTATCGAACGAACACGCGCCCTTCCATTCCCGATCATGACGATTCTTTCTTTTGCCATCTTCCCATCCTCCTAAGAGACTGTTGTTAAGGTTTATTATAAGTAGATCAAAAAAGCTGTCATACTTTATGTTATATATCCTTACATAATTTATAATATGTAATAAAAATTGACATGATCGAGTTACATGTAATAAAGAAATGAGATATAATACTTGTACAAACAATTCGAGGTGAGTATATGACGGATGAGGAAAAAACGTATAAAACGAAAAAAGTGATTACGATCGGCATCGTCAGTGAACTAACCGGATTATCAGAGAGACAAATACGCTACTACGAAGAAAGGAGGCTCATTTTCCCGACACGCTCTGAACGGGGCACACGAAAGTATTCATTTGCAGACGTCGAAACGTTAATGGATATCGCTAACCAGATGGAGGATGGGGTGCGGACATTTGAAATTAGACAAGAAATGAAAAAGAAACCGGATGAACAAAAACTGCGCCGTTCAATGATCAAAGGCCAGCTAAACGCCCGGTTTGGCATTCAAAACGAACAAAGAAAATAAGACTTGCCGCGAGAGCAAGTCTTATTTCTGTTCTTCTATTAAATAAGAGTTAGTCATATCAATGGCTTCCTGTATAGACTGATTGATCTCTTCTATTCCTTTCAATTGATGATCGCCGACTTCTACAACATGATCAATTGAGCTAGAGATAGACTGCACAACTTTTTGAACGTCGCCAATCGACTCTTCAATAATAGATGTAAATTCAAAGATGTTCGTTGATAATTTTTGAATTTCGCTAGCAACAACCGCAAATCCTTTGCCCGCTTCTCCGGCGCGCGACGCTTCAATTCGAGCATTAATTCCAAGCAGCTGGACATTTTTTGCAATATAGTTAATATTTTGGATGACATCATCTATTTTTGTTAACTTCTCTTCAGACTCCTTCTGCTTCTCAGTTAGCTTATTACTGATTGTCACAAGAGAGTTCGCATCTTCATTCATTTTTCCCATATTCGTATTAACCGCAGAAAGAGATGCTTCTACATTTTCATGAAAATCTTTTAAAATCTTTTCATATTTTGTTTCAAGCGCAATACCTAAACCGCCAATCACTTGTTTACTTTCATCGTGAATAGGCATAACACCAGCAGTTAAGGGCATATTATATAGATGCTCCGGTATTTTGACAACCATTTTCTTATTATCTCTTACCGCCACAAAAAGAGGCGTCTGCTGGCTAACCTTCTCACCCAGGTTAATCCCCAAATTAAACTTCTCCCCAGGGTAAGAGCCAATACAAACACCATCCCGGTCGATCACTGTCATATTTGAGTCAATCGGCATAGCTCCTTTTAAAATAGGGACTACATCTAACATGTTCCGAAGCAGCGGATGTATTTGATTCTCCACGTTTAAACCTCCAACTATGTATTTATGGACTTATTATAACAATAGTCAGGAAAATATAACACCTTATTACAAATAGTTCTAGTTTGTTGCGTATTTTGACACAAAACTTAATGTGATTTATTGGTTATTTTTTACCAGTCAATTTTTTCTTGCAATTTCAAACAGGATAATAATCAAAATATTGTAAAAAAATATATTTAATTGACATATATAATTAGTATTTGTTATTCTCATAGTTATTCATATATAATATAAATCCTCATTGCTATCTGATGGGGTGGAGGTTGCAATAATTAATAGTAGCTTGCCTGAAACCAAATGGGGTTGATGATGGTATGCCGAAAGGAATTATTGCCGAAGCAAGGGAGATCCATTTATTCTCCCTTGCTGGGTTTACATCAAACAGGTGTAAAACTGTCACAGATATCATCTGTGGAGGGCTGCGTTAAGATAGTTTGCGGGTTTTATCATACTGTTAAAAACGCAAAGGGTCTATTCCTATGCGTTTTTTTATTTAGGAGGAATGTTATATGGATAAAAAGTGGGGTTTTTGGCTTTTGACAGCTATCGTAGTCGGAAATATGGTCGGTTCGGGCATATTCATGCTGCCAAGCACTCTGGCACAGCTGTCCAGTCCATTAGGCGTTGCAATCGCATGGCTCCTGACTGGTTTTGGGGTATTAATGATCGCATTAGTATTCGGCACATTATCCAACCGTAAACCCGAATTAACGGGCGGACCCCAGAGCTATGCTCAAGCTTTGTTTAGCTCTCCCAAGCATGGAAAAACAGCCGGGTTTGCAATGGTTTGGGGCTACTGGGTAGCCAATTGGATTAGCAATGTAGCTATTATTACTAGTTTTGCCGGCTATTTGTCAACCTTCTTTCCCGTTATGAGAAGCGAGTCGATTCTTTTTTCTGTCGGATCTCAGGAAATTGCCACTGGAAGAGCCGTCACGTTTTTCGTCTGCAGCTTTTTGCTGTGGGGCACTCATTTTATACTGATGACTAGTATTAAAAGTGCCGGTAAGTTAAACTTCGTGGCCACCGCTTCAAAAGTAATCGGATTCATGCTTGTGATTACGGCTGCTCTTTTCGCATTTGAACTGTCCACAATCGGTGATATATATACTCCGACAGTAGGTGCTGATGGTGAATCACATGACCTGTTAAGTCAAGTCAACATGGCTGCCATATCCACTCTTTGGGCTTTTGTAGGCATTGAGTCTGCCGTCATTCTATCCGGACGTGCAAAATCGCAGCGTGATGTAAGCCGGGCAACTGTGACTGGCCTTCTCATTGCGCTTGGTATTTACATGGCGATTACGTTACTAATCATGGGGGTGCTGCCTCAGGATGTACTAAAATCGTCCGATAAACCGTTTGTAGATGCTCTATCCGTTTTAATTGGAGATACAGGCGCAGCCATTATGGCTCTATTAGCAGTCATTTCATTATTCGGTTCTACGATCGGATGGATATTGTTAAGTTCAGAGGTTCCTTATAATGCAGCAAAGGCGGGCATCTTCCCTGCTTACTTTGCAAAGTTAAATAAAAGAGGAAGTCCTGTCAGAGCGTTGACTGTAACGAATATGATGTCCCAACTATTTATTTTTTCGACCATTTCAGGGACTATTAGTGAAGCTTATACATTCCTGACAACATCCGCTACACTCGCCTATTTAATACCGTATTTAGTTTCTTCTGCTTTCCTTTTAAAAATGGTTATAAAAAGAGATACATTCAATCCAGGTGAAAAATCACGTTTATTGAACGGCTTTATTGCTGCGACCGCTTTTCTATACTCCCTTTGGGTCATCAAGTCTGGAACAGCAGATTGGACAACGTTTAGTTTAGGGATTGGCTTATTCTTATTGGGCGTGATTCTTTATCCTCTTCTTATCCGACTTCGATACATTAAACCATAATTTCCAACCCAACATTCAAAGAGCAGCTTATATTACAAGGCTGCTCTTTTTCAATCTTTACTTATTTAACTTAGATCCTTTTTGTGAATATAAGAAATAAATGACTACTCCGATAGCTAACCAGATACCAAAACGGATCCATGTAGAAGCGCCGAGCTGCAGAATCAAGAATCCGCAAAATAAAATCGCTAGTCCCGGTATAAGCGGAACAGCCGGACAACGGAACGCACGCTTTAAATCAGGCTGTTTTACTCTTAAGACAATAACCGCGATCGAAATTAAAATAAAGGCAGAGAGCGTTCCGATATTTACCAGTTTTGCTAACTCGTCAAGCGGGATCAGTGCCCCCATAAGCGCTGCGACTAATCCAAAAAACCAGGTTGCTTTGTATGGTGTATGGTATTTCTTATGAATTTCAGAAAGAATCGGCGGCATTAACCCATCCCTCGACATGGAAAATATGACACGTGTCTGACCATATAACATCACCAGCATAACAGTTGTCATACCGATGATTGCACCAAGGTCGATAACTCCTGCTGCCCAATCTTGACCGGCTGCTTGTAAAGGCAGCGAGATGGGGTGAGCTACTCCTTCAAATCGCTGATACGGGACTACACCTGTCATGATGGCTGAAACGATGACATACAGTAATGTACAAATAAATAATGAGGAAAGAATCCCAATAGGCAAATCTCTTTTCGGATTTTTTGTTTCCTCTGCCGCTGATGCAATGGCATCAAAACCAATAAACGCAAAAAACACAAGCGCGGCCGCTGCAAATACACCATCAAAACCAAAGGGCATAAACGGCGCCCAGTTTCCCGGTTTTACATAACCCACAGCAACCGCAATAAATAACAACACAACCGCCACTTTAATGATAACCATAATGTTATTGGCTCTTTTAGATTGTTTGATGCCAACTGACAACAAAAATGCAATAATCATGACAATTAAAAATGCCGGAAGATTAAAGTAGGTTGTTGCACCCTCAATGGTACCTGGAGCAGAAGTCAAAGCAGCCGGAATATGCAGCCCGAAACCTCCGAGCAGCGATTGAAAATAACCTGACCAGCCCACCGACACAGCACTTACTGCCAATAAATACTCAAGCACTAAATCCCACCCGATGATAAACGCCATAAATTCCCCGAGGGTCGTATAAGTGTATGTGTAGACGGATCCGGATACCGGTACAGTGGAAGCAAATTCCGCATAAGCTAAAGCGGCAAACAAACAAGCTAACCCTGCAATGACAAAAGAAAGAATGAGCGCCGGTCCTGCTGTTAAAGCACCCGTTCCTGTTAATACGAAGATGCCCGTTCCAATGATCGCCCCGATACCCAGCATTGTTAAATCAAATGCGCCCATTTCTTTCTTCAGTGCATCCTCTTTAGGCTGCTTTCCATCTAATAAATCGCTAATGCTTTTTTTACGAAATAATGGATTCCCCATATAAAGATACCCTCACTTTCAAAACATTTCATTATATAAAAATAACGTTTTTTCGCTATAAACTATTCGAAAAACTTTGTCATTAATCATGTCCATGTCTACAACTTCTATTCATTCTCTATTCGAATCAGTCTTATTAAAAGCAGAGACTTAATAACCATTCAAGTACTGCCAATAAAATTCGTAGTAATAGGCATACCATTGAGACAGCGCCTATAGCTAAATTGTTTAAATTTAGGGGGGACTTGGTCCATACTAAGGTGAGCGAAATTATTGGGAATAATTAAAGGGAAATATAAACATTTTTGTTATATTATAAATTTGATTCCGAAAAGAAGGTGCCAAATGAAACAGCAGTCGATATACAAAAGTGAAGAAGGCAGGAAAAAAATTCTCGAGCATTATGAATCATACCTGAAGTCTTTTGATACGATTATTGAGAGAGTGTATGTCAAAACCCGCTTTGGGAAGACGCATATGTTAGTTGCTGGACCGGAGGATGGAAAACCCGTTTTCATCTTACAAGGAGGAAACTGTATCAATCCCATGACATTATCATGGTTCACTTCTTTGTTTAAAACGTACCGAATATATGCGGCGGATACAATCGGACATCCAGGTTATAGTGATGAAACAAGGATTTCACCAAAAGATGAAAGCTTTCCCTTATGGATTTCTGATTTAATGAACCATTTCAATGTGAATAAAAGCGCATTTATCGGTGCCTCATATGGTGCCGGTATTATTTTAAGAATGGCTGCGTATATGCCGGATAAAATTGCCTGTTCCGTCCTCGTTTCACCGTCTGGAATAAAGATAGGCTCTAAAAGCAAGTTAATGAAAAAAGTCGTACTTCCATTCCTTATTTACAAGGCGCGTTCATCTGAAAATCAGTTAAAAAAAATTACGGATGTGATGTCGATAAACAGCATGAAGGAAGAAGATAAACAAATAATTTGGGAGATTATTAAACATGTAAAGCTCGAAAAGGAGATGCCTAAATTATTGACAAAGGCGGAGCTGGCAAATTCCCCCTCTCCAACAATGATCATCGCAGGTATAAAAGACATATTCTTCCCTGAAGAACTGGTCTTGAAAAAAGCAAAAGAAATTATTCCAAACTTACCGGTGTTCTATTCATATAATATGGGCCACTTCCCATCTGAAAAGTTTATAATTAAAATTAATGACAATGCAGAAGAGTTTTTGAGCTTGTATTATTAACGCTTTTTTAGAAAGGATGAGGTAAATGGAGAAACGATTTTCATTACATACCGCGGAACGGGATCAAATGATTGACATTACCTCCATAATTGAAGAATGGATACGGGAACAAGGTGTTGAAAATGGAATTGTCATAGTGTCGTCCCTTCATACGACAGCTGGCATTACCGTTAACGAGAACGCAGATCCCGATGTAAAAAAGGACATGCTTATGCGTTTGGATGAAGTATACCCATGGGAGCACCCAAAAGACCGGCATGGGGAAGGAAATACTGCCGCTCATTTAAAAACCAGTACAGTGGGACACGCCCAGACTCTTATTATATCAAATGGAAATCTTGTTCTCGGAACATGGCAGGGAATTTATTTTTGTGAATTTGACGGACCGAGAAAACGAGAATTTCTTGTGAAAATCATATAAAAACAAATCAAAAAGGCAAGTGAACAGCGTTCCTCCCGCAACGCTGTCCACTTGCCCTAATTTTCCTACAAGCAGCTCTCATCTTCCAATGAACAGCTGGAACACTTGATATCCCCCTGCGCATTTAAATACTCCCCTGCATGTAAGCTGTATATATGCGTTTTTCTTTATGAACGTGGCGCCCAGGAGGCAAATCGTTTCTTTAAAGGCTGAAGCAAAACAAGTTCGAAGAATAATGCCATTAATCCGATTGTAATAATGCCCACCATGACTAACGAAGAATTTGCCATTTGACCGCTTGTCGAAATAAGCCAGCCAATCCCAGCGTCCCCGCCGATCATCTCTGCAGCGACTAAAGAACGCCATGCAATGCCAAAACCAACTATTACACCGCTAAAAGCAGACGGCATAACTTCCGGCAAATACACATAACGTGCTAATTGGAAACGATTTGCACCAAAGCTTAATGCGGCTCTTATATGGGACTGTTTAATTAATTCCATCCCTTGAATCACATTTACAAGTATCGGGAAAAAAGCAGCCATTACGATGACAGCAATCATCGGGGCATTTCCTAAATCAAGCAAAAGGATAAACAAAGGCGCCCAAGCCATCGGAGGCGTTGCCTGAAAAAAGGACACGATCGGACTTAAAAACAAACGGAAAGGCCTGCTTAGCCCCGCCAGTGTGCCGACAATAAAAGCACTAACAGCGGCAATACTAAACCCGATCCCTAATCGGTATAAACTAATTCCAACATGATCATAAAATTCCGCAGACGCCAATTGTACAGAAAATTCTTTAATGACTATGATAGGTCCCGGAAAAATAAGATCTGGATAGCGGCTTGCGATCGCTATCCAGACAAGAAATAGAAACGGAATTGACAAACTTCCCCATAACCACTTTTTCAAGTCAGTCATCTTACTTTACCCAATCCTTATCAAACATCGACTCTACGTTAAACGGTTTATCAATCATTTTTAACTCGTAATTCATGTCTGCCACTTCTTGATAAAATGTAAAATCTTCTTCTGTTATCTTATCATTGAATTGATGACGCTCTAACGCTTTTAGCAAAACGTCTTTTGCATCCCATGCTTTCCCGCTTTGATCCGTGATGCCTGGAACATTATAGTTTTTCACAAGAATATCAGCAGCCTCGTCTTTATTATCTTGAATAAATTGAATCGATTCTTTATGGCCGGCCATAAATTTCTCTACAGTCTCGGGTTGATTGCTCAACAAGTCATTCGTCGCTAAGATCACAAGTGCAGGATCCGGCATTTCCTTCAATACTTTTAAGCCACGCAATTCAGCTATCGATAAAAAAGGCTCAGCCGCTACAGCAGCATCGATACTTCCTTTGTTAATGGCCTGCTCCATCACAGGCATTTGCATTTGAGTAATCGATACTTCGGACTCTGCTACCTTTGCTTCAGGTAGTACTAAGCCCCTTAACAAGATATCTGCTCCGCTCCCTTTTACAATAGAGCCGATTTTTTTCCCTTTTAAGTCTTCTACACTTTCAATGCCGGAATCAGGGTTAACCATCAAACCGAATTTTCCATCACTTACCTTCGCAATGGCTTTTATTTCAGCCCCTCTTGAAACCCAGTTCACAGCTGCCGGAACACCAGCATAGGCGATATCTAATTTCCCTGACGATAACGCTTTGTATAAATCTGGTCCATTTGAAAATGAATAAAATTCACTTTTCAATCCTTGTTCATCAATTAATTTTTTATTTTCCGCTACAACCGCAGGTGCATTGGACAAAATATTTACATATCCGATGCGGATTGTTTCACCCGAAGTTTCTTCTGCTGTCTGGTCCTTCTCAGAAGTACTGCCGCATCCTGCAAGAATTACTGTGAAGATCATTAAAATCATCAAAAAACGAAATGTATGCATTTTCTTTGCTGTTAAGTTTTTCACTTTTTTTCCTCCATTCTTAAATACCTGAACCTGATTGTTCCCCTTTGTAAACGTGACCCTCTTTCAAGTTTTGAATCAGCTGTCTTTTATATTCATTAAATGCCGGTGTTAACCGCATCTCTAGATTGCGCGGGCGAGGCAATGAAACGTTTATCATATCAAGGATCGCTCCCCCGCCATTTTGCATTACAACCACATGGTCTGATAAATAAACTGCTTCATCTATGCTATGTGTCACTAATACGATCGTCATACCCGTTTTTTCCTGAATCCTCATCAATTCATCCTGCATGTTTTCTCTCGTTTGTGCATCAAGAGCACTAAATGGCTCATCCATCAGCAAGATTTCAGGATTGGTTACGAGCGTTCGCGCAATCGCTACACGCTGTTTCATCCCACCGGATAAATCATGAATGCTTGCTTTCTCATAACCGGAAAGACCGACTAATTGAATAGCCTCCATACTTTTTTCGAATCGATCCTTCTTATCCATACTCTGTATTTTCAAACCGAAAGCTACATTGTCAATGACATTGAGCCACGGAAAAAGCGCCAAATCCTGGAATACAACCGCCCGATCCG
Source organism: Domibacillus epiphyticus (assembly GCF_001975785.1). GTDB lineage: Bacteria > Bacillota > Bacilli > Bacillales > Domibacillaceae > Domibacillus > Domibacillus epiphyticus. The sequence continues at coordinate 58,866 of NZ_MSFI01000005.1, forward strand.
GGCCGGGTTTTTTAACAGGTGTTTTGTTTACGTATATGTCTCCGCTTGTAGGCTGAATAAATCCCGCAATGACATTCAATAAAGAACTTTTCCCGCAGCCGCTGGGTCCAACAATACTGACAAATTCACCCTTTTTAATATTGAGGGAAACATCTTTAAATATGGTCCTCTTCCCGTCATAAGAAAGATTTAACTGGTTTATGGTTAATTTATCATTTAACTCTTTTTCCATCACGATCTCCTTTCCTGCAGTTTAATTCCCACTAATTTTATACGATATCCTAAATTAGACTGTAACAATATGTTTAGGCAAATTCAACTCTAAATTTCGACAATTTCCGACTATAAATTTAAGAAATTATACGGAATCATCTGGATTCGTCCAGCGCTAGTAGTATTATTCCCAAAAACCTTCCTCATCTACCTATTCCCTGCATCGTATTTTTTTCAGCCTTATCATTTGAATGTTACATAAATACATGTTACGCTAGTATTATGTAACATAAGGGGAGAAGAAAATGGAATATGTAAATCCGATAAAAAACATCGAAAAAATACAATTAATTAAGGAAATATTAAAAAAACAATCAAGCCGGGATTTCGTCTTGTTTGTATTGGGCATTAACACAGGACTTAAAATCAGCACTCTTTTATCCTTAAAAATTAATCAATTAGTCGATGAAAATGGAGAGATACACTCTTTTCTTCAAATTGACAATCAATGTGTTTACCTTAACGACCAGGTGAAAGCAGCTTTACAGTTACACTTGAATCATTCTACTCCTCCTGTTGACAGTTATCTTTTTAAATCGCCAAAAAGCGAGTCGCCTATTTCGCGTCAGCAGGCTTATCGCGTTATCAATGAAGCAGCTAGAAAAGCCGGAATTCGTGATCAAATTGGCACCCATACTTTAAGAAAAACTTTCGGCTACCACGCTTATATAAAAGGAGTCGCTATTTCACTGATTCAAGAAAGATTTCATCACGCTTCCCCATCGGAAACGTTTCGATATATCGGAATGGATGAGACAAAACAGAAAATAGATGTAAATCTATAAAAATCAGCTGACAGAAAATTAAAAAGAGCCTTAAGAAAAATTCTTAAGACTCTGCAAAATGTTATCGCGTTTATTTCATTTTATAGGTTCTCTTCTTTTATAGAAGAGTGGATGGAAGTAGGTTCCGTGATCTTATCATCTGTTACATGAAGCTGACACGTTTTATTATCTTTCATAAACTTGAATACGCCATTATTAAAATCGGTTCCGGTTTCTTTGTAAAAGATTCCTTCATGAATGACTTCGTCGGAATAAGTAAAACTAATACGGTGTCCTTTATCATCTTTAATTAAATAAGCTCTCGTTCCATTCTCGAAGAGGTTGTCATCGTCTTCAACAGAGCGGTCGATGGACACTACGTGGAAATCGACAAAAGAGATTTCACGGAGCAGCATATTGACAAAAGATCCTTTTTTAATCTCCTCCCATCGACTTTGAGGAGACTGTCCCAAAATAATTTGTGTGATATTTAATTCACGGGCAACTTCCGCAATGACCTTAACAGCCGGTCTCTTTTCGTTATCACGGATAATCAACTCCTCAGCACCGAGCTCTTCCGCAAGGAGTTTCCACTGATCAATATAAGCGGCTTTATCCGCGCTTAGTTCCTCTTGAGGAAGTGAATCAACAGTTAGAATATATAGCGGGCAATCAAGCATATTGGCAATTTTGCAGCCGCGTTTAATCAACCGCTCGCCATTTGGACCATAATACGCACAGACTAATATGCTTTCATCCATACGGGCTCTCAATTTTTTCAAAGCTGTCCCACCTCTATTTACATGTTTTGAAATTTTTTTTAATTTGCTTTATTGTACTTCGATCTATAAATGGAAACAAATACATTATAGATATTTTTATTATCCCGAGTGTAAGAATATAGGGGACTTAAGGATATTTCAACCCCTAATTTATTTTTTTGTTCTTTTTTATTATATTCCCCTTATTCGACAAGCCTTACAAGTATTCGTTTTATATATAAAGTTATTACAAAAAAATCAGTTAGGAGGGACTCGATTTGACTTCTATTCATATCTTGCTTCTTATCCCTATTTTAGCCGCTTTTCTCATTCCTGTCATTGGACGGCAATTTCCTAAATTGCATCTTGGCTGGGCAGCTCTCCCGATTCCAATTGTATTATTTAGTTTTTTCGTTTCAAAAGTTTCATCAATTTCTGCTGGCGAAACATTCACAGGCTCTGTTGCCTGGATCCGTGCATTAGATCTTTATTTTTCCGTTTATTTAGACGGTCTCAGTCTCATTTTCACCCTGTTAATAACAGGGATTGGAAGCCTAGTCGTTCTTTATTCAATCTTTTACTTATCGAAGGAGCGAGAATCACTTTCCCATTTCTATGCCTACTTGCTTCTATTCATGGGAGCGATGCTTGGCGTCGTGTTATCCGATAACTTAATGGTGCTTTACCTATTTTGGGAATTAACAAGCATCTCTTCTTTCTTATTAATTGCCTTTTGGTTCCGCCGGAAAAAATCACGTTATGGTGCCCAAAAATCATTTTTGATTACCGTCGGCGGTGGAATTTCAATGCTTGTCGGGTTTATTATGCTCCAAGTTATGACCGGGACAAACAGCGTGCAGGAAATCATCGCCATGCGTGATTCCATTCAGGAACACGAATTATTCGTTCCTGCCTTAGTATTAATTTTACTCGGGGCATTTACAAAATCTGCACAATTCCCATTTCACATATGGCTGCCGGATGCAATGGAAGCACCGACACCGGTTAGTGCGTACTTGCACTCTGCCACAATGGTGAAGGCCGGTTTGTTTTTAGTAGCCCGCTTTACTCCGGTTTTCGGAGGAGAAGCGACATGGTTCTGGCTCGTGAGTGGTGTAGGGATTTTTACCATGTTCTGGGGTTCATTCTCCGCTGTTAGACAAAAAGACTTAAAAGCACTGCTCGCATACTCAACCATCAGCCAGTTAGGTTTAATCATGTCCCTGTTCGGTCTCGGATCTGCAGCGCTGCAGGGAGGAGCTTCTGCGGAGTCCGTTATCTATACAAAAGCAATCTTTGCCGCACTCTTTCACCTTGTAAATCACTCCACATTTAAAGGCGCCCTGTTCATGGTTGTCGGAATTGTGGACCATGAAGTTGGCACAAGGGATATCAGAAAGCTCGGCGGGTTAATTTCCTTGATGCCGATCACGTTCACGCTTACGGTGATTAGCAGCTTTTCGATGGCTGGACTTCCGCCATTTAATGGTTTTTTGAGTAAGGAAATGTTCTTTACTGCTGTATTAAACGCGAATGAAATGACCATTTTCTCGATGGACACCTGGGGACTCTTATTTCCAATTATCGCCTGGATAGGAAGCATTTTTACCTTCACTTATTCAATGATTGTGGTTTTCCGGACATTTCTCGGTCCTTATCGCCGTGAAAAACTGGAGAAAGACCCGCACGAGGCGCCTGTTGGGATGCTAATCTCACCCATTATTTTATGTATGCTCGTCATACTTTTGTTTTTTGTACCGAACCGATTAAGTGATTATTTGCTATCGCCTGCAATGAACAGCATATTGCCAGCTTATCAGAACATGGACGGGCTAATTCCGAAGATCTCTCCCTGGCATGGATTTAACTTAGAGTTATTTATGACAGCCGGAGTTGTCCTACTGGGCGCGTTTTTGTTAAGAACTTATCGATACTGGAATGTTGTTTATGACTTCTTTCCTGAAAAAAGAAGTATTGACCGCGGATACCAGTGGATGTTAGCCAGGGGCGAAAGTGGATCGAAACGAGCAACAGATCGTTATATGACAGGTTTCTTAACAAATTATCTTTATTATATTTATGGTTTCCTTTTGCTCGTCGTTGGTGGAACGCTATGGCTGACGGGCAGTATCGTAATTGATACTTCCAACGATGCCCCCGTCAGTGTGTACGAAGGAATCATTATTGTCATTATGGCGACCGCAGCAATTAGCATTCTTTTCACGAAGTCTCGAATGACCGCTACTTTGTTAAATGGTGTGCTAGGTTACTCAATTGCTATTTTCTTTGTATTGTTTAGAGCACCTGACTTAGCGCTGACACAGCTAGTAGTCGAAACGGTCACAACTGTTTTATTCCTCCTTTGCTTCTATCATTTACCTGAGTGGTCAAAAGAGGAACGATCCTTGAAAGTCCGCTTTCCTAAAATGGTCGTTTCGATTGGAACTGGTGCATTGACCGTTTTACTTGCCCTCTCTGTCCAAGGCAATAAAATGTTTGAATCCATATCGAGTTACTTTGAAGATTCCTATAAGCTCGCAGGAGGGCGAAATATCGTCAACTCCATTTTAGGGGACTTCCGTGCTTTTGATACGATGCTCGAAGTCGTTGTCCTCTTTATTGCTGGCGTCGGCGTCTACACCCTTATTAAATTAAAAGAGCCTAAAGGAGGGGATGATATTGAGAGAGAATGATGTTATCTTACAAACGGTGTCCAAAGTCGCGGTATTCATTATACTAACATTTGGTGTTTATTTATTCTTAGCCGGTCACCATAACCCGGGTGGTGGATTTATCGGAGGCCTTACTTTATCATCTGCTTTTGTTCTCCTTTATTTAGCGTTTGACGTTGAAACGGTTAACGCCGGGATTCCGCTCGATTACAAAATGGTTGCGGCGACAGGGGTGCTGATCGCCATATTCACCGGAATGGGGGCGCTTCTCTTTGACAGTGCTTTTCTCAGCCAGACCTTTGCTTATTTCGATCTTCCCATTTTCGGGAAAACAGAGCTTGCAACTGTCGTATTGTTCGAGTCGGGGATCGCATTAGGCGTGGTTGGTGTTGTTGTAACCATTATCATTAGTATTAGTGAGGATGTATAATATGGAAACGATGATTATTCTTCTAGCCGGTGTGCTCGTATCTGTTGCCACTTACCTTCTCCTTTCAAAAAATATGATTCGGGTTGTTTTGGGCACCGCCATTTTATCTCATGCCGTCCATTTGTTGCTGATGACAATGGGGGGGTTGAAAATCGGGAGTGTCCCTATATTAGGAGATACTGTTGAAACATATACCGATGCGCTGCCACAAGCATTGATTTTAACCGCTATCGTCATTAGTTTTGCGGTGACCGCCTTTTTCCTCGTTCTTGTATACAGAACTTATCAAACCACAGGAACAGATAATTTGCTTGAAATGAAAGGGACAGAAGAAGATGAATAATATTTTAGTATTTCCTATGGTCCTTCCGATCATTGCCGGCGTAATATTGCTTTTCTTCCGTTCGAAGCCGGCTATTCAGCGGTGGGGAAGCATACTGACAATGATCGCCGTCTTTGCCATCAGCCTTTGGATATTATTTCAAGTGATGGATCAGACTATTTTGCGCCTTAATTTTGGAGAATGGGCACCGCCTTTTGGCATCACATTTGTCGCAGATGCCTTTGCGATGCTGCTGGTGACATCCTCCTCGCTCGTTTCAATCCTTTGCTTATTATATGCCGCCTTTGCCAAAGATGAAAAAAGAGAGAAATTCTTTTTATACCCATTTTTATTATTGCTTGTTGCAGGCGTAAACGGTTCATTTTTAACAGGGGACTTATTCAACTTATTTGTTTGTTTTGAAGTAATGCTGCTCGCTTCTTACGTGTTAATGACACTTGGAGGAGAAAAACGACAGCTTACCGAAGGGATCAAATATATTTTAATCAACATATTGTCTTCCTGGTTTTTCTTGTTGGGCATTGCGTATTTGTACGGTTCGCTTGGTACATTAAATATGGCTCACCTCTCCCAACGGATCGCGGAAGCTGGACAGCCTCCCCTCCTGACAACGATCAGCATTTTATTTTTAGTCGTCTTTTCCTTAAAGGCTGGATTGGTGCTTTATTTCTGGCTTCCTGGTTCTTACAGTGCATTGCCAACTGCGGTCTCCGCTTTATTTGCGGCCTTGCTAACAAAAGTAGGCGTTTATGCACTCTTTCGTGTCTTTACATTATTGTTTTACCACGAGCCCTCTATCACGCATACGATCATCGGCTTGATGGCGATCATTACGATGGCCGGAGGAAGCATTGGGGCAATTGCTTATACGGATCTGAGAAAAATAGCAGCATACAATGTGATCATCGCCATCGGCTTTATCCTAGTAGGATTGGCAGCCAATAATGAAGCGGCTATTCAAGGATCCATCTATTATTTGATGCATGATATTCTCGTGAAAGGCCTGTTATTCCTTATTATCGGAACAGTCATATATGTAACAGGCAAGACAAAATTGGATCAGGCCAGCGGTTTAATTACCAGCTATCCATTGCTTGGCTGGCTATTTCTTATCACCACTCTTTCACTAGGCGGCATCCCTCCGTTCAGTGGGTTTGCCGGCAAGCTTTTAATAGGACAAGGGGCACTGGAAGCTGGTGAATATGTGATAGTTGCTGCAGCCTTTTTATCGAGCCTATTCGTTTTGTATTCTTTACTTCGCATCTTTTTAAATATGTTTTGGGGAGAGACATCTATTTCACAAAAAAACCGGGTGATCTTACCGAAAGGAATGATAGCTCCCTGTCTTATTTTAGCGTTACTCACCGTAGGATTGGGACTGGGTATGGGAGTGGTTTCACCTTTTGTAGCCGAAGCTGCACATGTGTTAATGAACCCGGAAATTTATATTGAAGGGGCGCTGAAAGATGAATAATCGGATCTTGTGTACAGGAGGTGGAGGAAGATGCCGGTACAGTTTCTATTAAATTTGCTAATCGCCTTGCTCTGGGTCTTCTTGAAGGATGAAGATACGTTCGAAGTTCCAACTTTCGTGTCTGGTTTTTTAATCGGGATCGTCATCATCTTTCTCATGCACCGTTTTTTCGGAACACCATTTTATTTGAAGCGCGCCTTCTCTATGCTCAAGCTGCTTTGGATTTTTAACTACGAGCTTCTGACATCCAGCATTTTGATCATGAAACAAATCTTGCTTCCAAGCACCAAATTTGAGCCGGGAATTTTCTCGCACGAAACAAAACTAAAAAGCGACTGGGAAGTGACGGCGCTTGCCCTCCTTCTTATGTTGACCCCTGGATCTGTGGTTCTGCGCATTTCACCAGAAGGAAACATTTTTTATATTCATGCCATGGACATGAAAAAAACAAAGCCAGCGGTATTAAAATCAATTCGCATGTATGAAAAAATTATTTTGGAGGTGACCCGTCCGTGACCAACCTCATATTTGTAACCGCCATTGTTCTGTTTAGTATTGCCATTGCACTATCGCTTTACCGCGTTTTGAAAGGACCTACGCTGCCAGACCGCGTTGTCGCGTTCGATGTCATCGGCGTTAATCTTATTTCCATCGCGGCTGTGCTGAGTGTCGTTTTGCACACAAAAGCTTATTTGGAAGTGATACTCATTATTGCCATTCTAGCTTTTATCAGCACTATCGCCTTCTCGAAATACATTGAGAGGGGTGTCATCATTGACCGAAAAAGAAATCGTTGAATTGATCGCGGCTTTCATGGTACTGCTCGGAAGTATTACGGCCATTATCAGCGCGATTGGCATCGTCAGTTTACCGGATGTTTATACTCGTTCTCACGCCGGAACAAAGAGCTCAACACTCGCTGTTTTATTAACATTAACCGGCGTATTCATTTATTTCTGGTCCTCAGGACACTATATCAGCATCCGTCTTGTCCTCGGCATCGTCTTCTTATTTTTAACCGCTCCTGTTGCGGGGCATCTTATTTGCCGGGCGGCGTATAATTCAGAAGTAAAGATGACAAACAAGACGGGAGAAACCGTTTTACAAAATAATCATGATCCCAAATAAAAAAGCAAAAGCTGTCCACAATTTAGGAGGACAGCTTTTGCTTTTTTATTTATATAGTTCCACCATTTTTTTATGTATGGTGGAGACGGCGGGAGTCGAACCCGCGTCCAAAGATAACGGCACCTGAGCGTCTACGGGTGTAGCCGTGCTATTTATCGTCTCGCAAATCCATTTGCCGGACGGCAGGCCTCTGGATCAGCCAGCCTGATTAGTCTCTTCCTTCATCCCCAGGCGGAGGAATCCGGCGTAGTCCGCTTAGAGTGGGCCCCTGATCCGACTGCACGGACAACAGCGGAAGGAGCACAGGCTAGCCTAAATTAGGCAGCTTGTAGTTGTGTTTGTTGTTTGCCAGTTATTATAGGCAAGTGCGTTTTGACAGAGCCGACCCTCTGACCCGCAGCCCAGGCTCGAACTATCCCTGTCGAATCCGTAACGTCCCCGGATTAAAAGAAATAGCAGATCAGTCTGCTTTTTAGTGACATAGATGATTATACCACATTTTTATACGTGAGCAAACATCCAATTTCACCCTTTTTGGCGGTCGCGAAATGCCCGTTCAATATCCCGCTTGGCTTCTTTCTGCTTCAAATCTTCACGCTTGTCAAATTTCTTTTTCCCTTTTGCAAGGCCAATCAGCATTTTCGCATAGCCGTCTTTCAAATAAATTTTCAGCGGGACAAGCGAGTAGCCTGCTTCTTTCGTTTCGCCAATCAGCGTATTAATCTGCTTCCGATGCAAAAGAAGCTTCCGTGTCCGGATCGGATCGTGGTTATGGATGTTTCCCTGCTCATAAGGGCTGATATGCATATTATGGACAAATACTTCCCCGTTCCGTATACGGGCGAATGAATCTTTTAAATTCACCCGTCCCGCGCGGATTGCTTTAATTTCCGTTCCCAGAAGCACCATGCCTGCCTCATATGTTTCTTCGATAAAATAGTCGTGGCGCGCTTTTTTATTTTGCGCGATCACTTTCCCCTCTCCTTTTGGCAATTCGTCTCCCCACTTTCTTACTTGCGTTTCTTTTTCTTCGCAATTCCTTCATAAAATTTTCGCTTTTTCTTCTTTTTGCCCTGCGGCTGCGTTGTCCACTCGCTTCCGCTCTCTTTCATATCTGGACGGGCTGGCTTTCGTGCCGGTTTCTTTTCTATTATTCCAGATTTTTCTCTTCTTCCGCGCATCTTTTTCGAACGGGCATCCTCATCCCGTTTCGGTCGCTGGCGCTGTTTTTTCATTCCGACAATTTCAAAGTCAACTGATTGTTCTTCTTTATTCACGTCACGGACGCGCACGGTAATTTCGTCGCCAATGCGGAAAACATTCCCGGTTCTTTCACCGATCATGGCAAAATGCCGCTCGTCGTAACGGTAATAATCATCGGTCATATAAGAAACGTGGACAAGCCCTTCAATTGTATTATCAAGCGCAACAAACATGCCGAAATTCGTGACAGAGCTAATCACACCATCGTATTCTTCGCCAATTTTATCAAGCATGTACTCCGCTTTCTTCAACTCATCTGTATCTCGTTCTGCATCAACTGCCCGCCGTTCCATACTTGACGTGTGATCGGCAATTTCAGGAAGTCTGGCATCCCACTTTTCTTGTGTCGGCTTTGACAAATCGCCTTCAATTAAATAGGTGCGAATCAGACGATGAACAATCAAATCCGGATAGCGGCGGATCGGTGACGTAAAGTGCGTGTAAAATTCTGTTGCCAGACCAAAATGGCCAAGACTGTTCGCATTATACTTTGCCTGCTGCATTGAACGAAGCATAACTGTTGAAATAACCGTTTCTTCTGGCGTATCTTTTACCCCTTCAATGATTTCCTGAAGCGCACGCGGGTGAACTGAATTCGCTGTTCCTTTTACATTCAATCCAAAGTTCGTTAAAAATTCGAAGAAACGCTGCAGTTTATCTTCTTTCGGATCTTCATGAATACGGTAAATAAACGGAACGTCCATCCAATGAAAATGCTCGGCTACCGTTTCATTTGCCGCCAGCATAAATTCTTCAATCAGTTTTTCACCGACAGAACGCTCGCGAAGCACGACATCAATCGGATAACCGTCATCGTCTACAAGCACTTTCGCTTCTTTGAAATCAAAATCAATCGCACCACGGTCCGTCCGTTTTTGACGTAAAATTTCCGCAAGCTCTTCCATCCGTTCAAATAAAGGAACGAGCGGCTCATATTTCGCGCGCAGTTCTTCATCTTTATCAACTAAAATTGAATTGACATCTGAATATGTCATCCGCTCTGTCGTCCGGATTACACTGTCAAAGATTTCGTGGCTGACCACTTCCCCTGCTTGATTAATCTCCATTTCACAGGACAACGTTAGACGATCGACTTTCGGATTCAACGAACAGATCCCGTTTGACAGTCGATGCGGAATCATCGGGATTACCCGGTCAACAAGATAAACACTCGTCCCGCGTTCGTATGCTTCCTGGTCAATAGGAGAATTTTCCGTCACATAATGACTGACATCAGCAATGTGAACACCGAGCTTATAGTTTCCATTGTTAAGCTTTGTGACAGTTACTGCATCATCAAGGTCTTTCGCATCGGCTCCATCAATGGTGACAATGACCTCGTCACGAAGATCGCGGCGGCCTTTTAAATCTTTCACATCGATCTGCTCCGGAACCGCATTTGCCTGCTCCAGTACATCATCAGGGAATTCTTGCGGGAGTCCATGTTTATAAATAATCGACATAATATCAACCCCGGGGTCGTTTTTATGTCCGATAATTTCGATGACTTCCCCTTCTGCTGCTTGTCTTCCTTCCGGCCAGCGTGTAATCTTGACCACAACTTTGTGGCCGTCAATCGCACCAGCTGTTTTTTCTTTCGGAATAAAAATATCAGCGGTGAATTTTTTATCATCTGTTTCCACAAAGCCAAAGCTTTTGTTGTCAATAAACGTACCGACAATGTCCGTCTTGCCGCGCTCTAAAATGCGGACGACCGTCCCTTCACGGCGCGATCCGCTCTGGTCTTCTTTTGTAACGCGCACAAGAGCCGTGTCGCCATTTAAGGCACCGCTTGTTTCATGAGGAGGGATAAATACATCATCCATCCCCTGTTCATCAGGAATTAAAAACGCAAACCCTTTTGCATGACCGGATATTTTCCCGCGCACAAGGTTCATTTTTTCCGGCAAACCGTATCGGTTCGCTCTTGTTCTGACGACAAGCCCCCGCTCTTCCATATAGACAAGCGACTTTACAAAATCGCGAAATCCGTCTGATCCATTAATGCCGAGTACTTCCTCCAACTCCTGCACTGTAAGCGGCTTGTATGATTCTTCTTTCATATATGTCAACAAACGGTCGACATATTCATGTATGTGCTGATCCATTCGGGAGACCCCTCCGTTTCGGTTTAAACGGTCCAGTCAAGACGTTCAAGAAAGCTGAGAATATCTTCATGAAGCTGCTCTTTTTCTTTATCGAGCGTAATGACATGACCTGACTGTTCGTACCATTTTAATTGCTTCTCATCTGTTTCTACACCATCATAAATGACATTTGCACTTTTTGTATCAATCATTTTGTCCAGGCGTGCCTGCACAACAAACGTTGGTGCATAAATGTGATCGATATGATCTCTAACGTCTTGAACCAAGCTGCGTAACGCATTCAATGTGTTCATCGGTGTCTGTTTAAATGCCTCTATTTCTTTTTCAATGATGTCCGCTGATTTCCCTTCAAATTTTTTAAATCCCCGGGCATATTCGACAACGCCGTTATACATCGTTATTTCATCTTTCATTGACATCGGCGCGCACATTGGAATAATACCCTTTACAGGTTTAGTATAACCGAGTTTAAGCCCGAAAACACCGCCGAGCGATAACCCGCACACAGCAATCTCCTTGTAGCCAAGATCAAGGAGATGATTATACCCGTTCAAGACATCCTGCCACCAGTCTTCCGGACCCGTTTTTACCAATTCTTCCGGTGGCACGGCATGTCCTTTATAATGAGGAGCGTGTGATGTATATCCATTTTTCTCAAGAAAGCGGCCGATCATGCGCACGTCAGAAGAGTTTCCGGTAAATCCGTGCAGCAAAAGGACAGCACGTTCTCCTGCTTCAAAAGTAAATGGTTTTGGCAATGTAAGTTTCATTTTGATTGTTTCCTTTCATAAGGTTCAAAGGCTAAGAACGCATCATCCTGTCGCAACCCCATTATACCCGAATCGTATAGATCTAAAGCGCAAAAAAGGCGATTCAGCCGAATCGCCTTTTTATTACAATCCAAAATAAGAGAGCGCTATTGTTAAAACGAAAAACAGCACGGACAAGACAACAGTCAGACGGTGAAGAACAAGGTCAATTCCGCGCGCCTTCTGCTTGCCAAATAACTGCTCTGCACCGCCGGAGATGGCACCGGACAAACCTGCGCTTTTCCCTGACTGCAGCAGCACGACTGCGATTAATGCAATCGAAACGATAATCAGCAACACTAAAAGCAATGTATGCATATAGTTACCTCCATTAAGACGAACATATAGATAAACCCATTATAACATATCGGTCGTTTATTGGAAATGTCAGCTCATTTTGAACTTACAAATCGAATGGTGAGGACTTTCGGCCAATATTCACAATGATTCTGCCGAGCTTTCGATTTGCATCATTGAAGCGAATTGTTCTTCTGCTGCCTCAATAATATTGTCGGTGCTTTCTGCCGTTTCGTCAGCTTGTTATTCAAAAATTATACGTCCCCAGGCTTCCGATCAAAATTATCATTGTTTAAAATAGAAAAACACCCGGCAGCTGCCGAGTGTTTTTTAATCCTTACTTTTTCAAGTTGTAAAATGTCTCGTTTCCAAGATACTCAGCAAGCTCAGCAAGGTTGTCTTCGATGCGAAGAAGCTGATTATATTTCGCTACGCGGTCCGTACGTGACGGAGCACCTGTTTTAATTTGTCCTGCATTTGTTGCGACGGCGATGTCCGCAATCGTTGCATCTTCTGTTTCACCAGAACGGTGAGAGATAACGGCTGTGTAGCCGGCACGTTTTGCCATTTCGATTGCATCGAATGTTTCTGTCAAAGTACCAATTTGGTTCACTTTGATCAAAATGGAGTTGCCTACGCCGTTTTTAATACCTTCAGAAAGCTTTTTCGTATTTGTAACGAAAAGGTCATCCCCAACAAGCTGAACACGGTCGCCAAGGCGCTCTGTCAACAATTTATGGCCTTCCCAGTCGTTTTCATCCAAGCCGTCTTCAATTGAAACGATTGGATATTTGTTGGCCATTTCTTCGTACCAGTCCACCATTTCAGCTGATGTTTTTACAACACCTTCACCAGAAAGATGATATTTGCCGTCTTCTTTATTGTAGAATTCAGAAGATGCCGCATCCATTGCGAGTTTTACTTCTTCGCCTGGTTTGTAGCCGGCACGTTCGATTGCTTCAATAATAGTTTGAAGAGCTTCTTCGTTCGAACCAAGGTTCGGCGCGAAACCACCTTCATCACCAACTGCTGTGTTCAAGCCTTTATCATGAAGAACCGCTTTGAGGTTATGGAAAATTTCTGCGCCCATGCGGAGTGCTTCTTTAAATGATGGAGCGCCAACAGGCATGATCATGAATTCTTGAATGTCAACGTTGTTATCCGCATGCTCACCGCCGTTTACGATGTTCATCATTGGAACCGGAAGCTGCTTGCCGTTAACGCCGCCCAGGTACTCATACAAATAAACACCATGGTAATCAGCTGCAGCGTGTGCAACGGCCATTGAAACGCCAAGGATTGCGTTAGCACCAAGTTTGCCTTTATTTTCTGTACCGTCGAGCTCAATCATTGCTTTATCAATGCCGATTTGATCTGTTACAACATAGCTGCCCACGATTTCAGCTGCAATAATCTCGTTTACGTTTTTAACTGCCTGCTCTACACCTTTACCTAGGTAACGGCCTTTGTCGCCATCACGCAATTCAACTGCTTCGTATTCACCAGTTGATGCACCGGATGGTACGAGCGCACGTCCGAATGCGCCTGATTCAGTGTATACTTCTACTTCGATTGTTGGATTACCGCGTGAATCGAGTACTTCGCGTGCATAAACGTCTGTAATTACTGGCATAGTTTTCTCTCCCTTAATTTTCAATTAATGTTTTGCCGGTCATTTCAACCGGTTGTTCAACACCTAAAAGATCAAGCATTGTCGGTGCTAAGTCACCTAAAATGCCTCCGTTGCGCAATGTTAGGCCTTCTTTTGTGACGATAACCGGCACCGGATTTGTAGTATGTGCTGTCATCGGATCTCCTTCAACGGTAATTACTTCATCCGCATTTCCGTGATCAGCTGTGATAATGGCTGTTCCGCCTTTTGACAAGATTAAGTCTACCACCCGACCGAGACATTCATCAACTGTTTCGACCGCTTTTATTGTCGGTTCCAACAATCCAGAGTGTCCAACCATGTCTGGATTGGCAAAGTTCAAAATAATCGCATCTTGTTTGTCCCCATTAATTTCATCAAGCAACGCGTCCGTCACTTCATATGCACTCATTTCCGGTTTCAAATCATACGTTGCCACTTTAGGCGAATTAATCAAAATGCGTGTCTCACCTGGAAACTCATCTTCACGTCCTCCGCTCATAAAGAACGTAACATGTGGATATTTTTCCGTTTCGGCAATCCGAAGCTGACGAAGGTTATTTTTTGATAGAACCTCTCCAACTGTATTCGACAAATCCGTTTTGTTGTAAGCAATGACGCCTTTTACTGTTTCACTGTATGGTGTCATACAAACGAAGAACAAATCTTTCGGGTGGTTTCCTCGGTCAAAGCCTTGAAATGTTTCATTTGTAAATACATTAGAAAGCTGAATCGCTCGGTCTGGACGGAAATTAAAGAAAATAACGGCATCGTTGTCTTTCACTTTTGCCACTGTCTTGCGATTTTCATCTGCAATAACCGTCGGTACGAAAAATTCGTCTACCACACCCGCCGCATAAGAAGCTTCAAGCGCTTCAATCGGATCTTCAAAAATCGGTGCTTCGTTATGGGCAATCGCACGGTACGCTTTTTCAACGCGATCCCAGCGGTTATCCCGGTCCATCGCGTAATAACGTCCAGAAATTGTCGCAAAACGGCCGACACCGAGTTCATCCATTTTCGCCTGAACATCTTCAATATAAGTTTTGGCTGTTTTCGGTCCAACATCACGGCCGTCTAAAAAGGCATGGACATATACTTTTTCAAGCCCTTGGCGTTTTGCAAATTCAAGCAATGCTTTCAAATGTTCAATGTGACTATGTACGCCACCGTCTGATAGTAATCCGAATAAATGAAGAGCCGTACCATGTTCTTTTGCGTGTGCAGCGGCTTTTAAAAACTGCTCATTCTCAAAGAATTCACCTTCGCGAATCGCAATGTTAATACGCGTTAAACTTTGATACACAACGCGGCCTGCACCGATGTTCATATGACCGACTTCCGAGTTACCCATTTGCCCCTCTGGAAGACCGACCGCCTCGCCACTTGCTGTTAACTGCGCATGTGGAAACTGATTCCAGTAACGATCAAAATTAGGCTTTTTAGCCTGAGCGACCGCATTTCCACTCGTTTCTTCCCGGCAGGCGAACCCGTCGAGAATAATGAGCGCGACTGGTCCTTTAGCCATTGTTAACAGCCTCCAATAAAGCCAGGTAAGAAGAAGCATCCAGGCTCGCTCCGCCAACAAGAGCACCGTCAATATCCTGCTCTGCCATGTACTCAGAAATGTTTTCCGGTTTCACACTCCCGCCGTATTGAATACGGACTGAATCTGCTGCTTTGTCTGAATAAAGACCACGGACGGTTTCACGAATGTGTGCACATACTTCATTTGCATCTTTCGCAGAAGAAGATTTGCCAGTTCCAATCGCCCAGATCGGCTCGTAGGCAATTACAGTATCACACACTTGGTCTTCTGTTAAACCTTCCAAGGCGGCCTTAATTTGACCCGCCACAAAATCATTTGTTTCCCCTGCTTCACGCTGTTCAAGTGTTTCACCGCAGCAGACGATCGGAACTAACCCGTGTGAAAAAGCCGCTTTTGCTTTTTTATTTACAGCCTCATCTGTTTCATTGAACATTTCACGGCGCTCTGAATGACCGATAATAACGTAAGAAACACCAATGTCCGAAAGTGCTTTCGGGCTGATTTCTCCTGTAAATGCACCGTTATCTTCATAATGAGCATTTTGCGCGCTGATCTTCACGTCTGTTCCCTTAACCGCTTCAACAAGCTGTCCAAGAAATAACGCTGGCGCACCGATTACACTGTCAACTGATGCAGACGACGGTACCTTTCCTTTTACGTCGTTTGCGAAATCCAGTGCTTCGCCGAGTGTTTTATGCATTTTCCAGTTTCCTGCAATAATAGGTTTACGCATGAATACTTCTCCCTTCAAATCAATGAATTACTTATCGTCTAGTGCCACTACGCCAGGAAGATCTTTTCCTTCCATAAATTCAAGGCTGGCGCCGCCGCCTGTTGAAATGTGACTCATTTTTTCTGCAAGATCGAATTTTTCGACAGCTGCTGCCGAGTCGCCGCCGCCGATGACAGAGTATGCATCTGAGTCTGCCAAGGCCTGAGCGACACCTTTTGTTCCTTTTGCAAACTTATCAAGTTCAAATACGCCCATCGGACCATTCCAAATAACAAGTTTTGAATTTTTAATTGTTTCTGCGTATATCTCAACGGTTTTCGGACCAATATCAAGTGCTTCCCAGTCAGCCGGAATTTCCTCAATTGGTACAATTTTTGTGTTTGCATGCTCACCAAAATCATCAGCAACTGTTACATCAACCGGCATTAAGAAATTGACGCCTTTATCTTCTGCTTTTTTCATAAACTGTTTTGCAAGGTCGATTTTATCCTCTTCAAGAAGTGATTTTCCGACTTCATGTCCGAGCGCTTTGACAAACGTATACGCAAGACCGCCCCCAATGATTAAGTTGTCAACTTTATCAAGCAAATGATCAATTACACCAATTTTATCTTTTACTTTTGCACCGCCAATAATGGCCGTGAAAGGACGATCTGGATCTGATAATGCTTTTCCGAGTACATCCAATTCTTTTTGCATTAAAAAGCCGGATGCAGATGGGAGGAATTTTGCGATGCCTTCTGTTGAAGCATGAGCACGGTGAGCCGCACCAAATGCATCGTTAACATACACATCTGCAAGTGATGCAAACTCTTTTGCAAGTTCTTCATCGTTTTTCTCTTCGCCAGGGTAAAAACGAACATTTTCAAGAAGAAGAACGCCGCCTTCACTCATTTTTGAAATTGCTTCTTTTACACTGTCCCCATACGCTTCATCTGTTTTTGCAACCGGCTGGCCAAGCAGTTCTTCTAAACGTTTGCCCGCAGCTGTCAAGCGCATATCCTCATTTACTTGACCTTTCGGACGGCCAAGATGGCTAGCCAAAATAACTTTTGCGCCTTGCTCAGACAAGTATTGAATTGTCGGAAGCGCTGCGCGGATGCGTGTATCATCCGTTACTTTGCCATCCTTCATCGGGACATTGAAATCAACGCGGCAAAAAACACGCTTTCCTTTCAAGTCCAGATCTTTAATCGTTTTCTTGTTCATTAAGAAGACCTCCCCTATCATGATTGACAGACAAAAAAAGGGAGCAGGGATTGTATCCCGCCCCCTGTTTCACCTTTCCATTATAGATGGTGAACGGTTGTTTTCCAAACGAAAGATTGAAAAACTGTTTTTTTAATTAAAGACCTTTTTTCGCGATGTATTGTACAAGGTCAACAACACGGTTTGAGTAGCCGTTCTCATTATCGTACCAAGAAAGAACTTTCACCATGTTGCCTTCCATTACCATTGTAGAAAGGCCATCGATTGTTGAAGATGCTGTGCTGCCGTTATAGTCAGATGATACAAGCGGAAGCTCATTGTACTCAAGAATGCCTTTAAGATCGCCTTCAGCTGCTGCTTTTAACGCTTCGTTTACTTCTTCAGCTGTTACATCCTGCTTCAATTCTGCTACAAGGTCAACAATAGAAACGTTTGGCGTTGGAACACGCATCGCCATACCGTTTAATTTGCCTTTCAATTCAGGAAGTACAAGAGAAACGGCTTTCGCTGCACCTGTCGAAGTTGGAATCATGTTTTCTGCTGCTGCACGCGCACGACGGTAGTCAGAGTGTGGCAGGTCAAGAATTTGCTGATCATTTGTATAAGAGTGAACAGTTGTCATCATGCCGCGCACAATGCCGAATTTTTCGTTCAATACTTTTGCAAATGGAGCCAAGCAGTTTGTTGTACAAGATGCATTTGAAATAACCTGGTGGTTTGCTGCATCGTATTTGTCTTCATTAACACCCATAACAACTGTAATATCTTCATCAGATGCCGGCGCAGAGATGATGACTTTTTTCGCACCGCCTTCAAGGTGTTTCGCAGCGTCTGCACGTTTTGTAAAACGGCCAGTTGATTCAACCACTACTTCCGCACCGTTTGCTGCCCAAGGAATTTGAGCAGGGTCGCGTTCAGCTGTTACTTTCACGCGCTCTCCGTTTACAACGATTGTGTCGCCTTCAACGGTTACATCTGCATCTAGTGTGCCGTGAACTGTATCGTATTTTAAAAGGTGTGCCAGCATGTTTGCATCTGTAAGGTCGTTGATTGCTACTACATCAACTTCCGGGTTTTTAAGCGCTGCACGGAATACATTACGTCCGATACGTCCAAATCCATTAATACCAATTTTTACTGTCATGAGTAATTCCTCCTCAAAATTGTTTATCAAACCGTCAGCCAAAATGACTGCCGGGTGTGAGTTTAGTTAAGTTTGCTGTAGAAGTTCACGTGCGGCTGCTTCATCTGTAACGAGAATGTCGAGTTTCGGTGATCCATTCAAATACGAGCGAATTGCTTTTCCTTTTGATGCGCCGCCTGCTGCAGCGATGACGACTTTTGCATGTTGCAAATCGCCAAGTTTTAAGCCGATGGTTGATAATGTATGAATCACATCGCCCTCTTTGTTGAAATAGTAGCCAAACGCTTCGGCCACTGCTTCATTCTCTTCTAGCACAGAAAGTTCAGCTTCCGGTGTTTTACGCCGTTTCGCCATAGCAATTGCATCACCGACACCGTGAAGCACGATATCAGCTGATTGAATCATACTGACAGCTTCTTTAATTGCCGGCTCTTGTAGAAGTGACTCCCGCACATCCGGGCTGATCCGTTCAGGTGCATACAAGACACGGTGTGAACCATTTGTATTTTGTGCCATTAATGCCGCAACGGTATTCGCTTCATTGCGGACATCATCACCAATTCCGCCCCGTGCTGGCACAAACAACACTTGCTTTCCATCCGCAAAATCAGGTTTCATCGTCCGTGCTGTATCTGCCATTGTCGACCCACCTGTTACAGCGATGATAGTCTTTCCACTCAGATAGGTTTTTATACGGCTAGCACAAGCTTCCCCAATTGCTTTTTTTACGAAAGCAGAATCGTCGCAGTTACCCGGTATGATGACGACTTCTGATAAGTTGTAGCGAGATTTTAATTCTTCACTCATTGAATCGATCCCTTTCAACTCAAGCATCAATTCTTCCAGTTCTCTCACCACATCCATACCCGTTTCAGTCAACTTCATGCCTGCTGCGCTAAAATCAAGCAGACCGCGTTCTTTCAAAAACTCCGCTTCGCTTCTCACAACGCGTTCCGTCATGCTAAGCGACTGCGCTAATGTTCTTCTGCCAGCTGTCCCGGCAATCCTGACCGCTTGCAAAAGCCGATAGCGTTTTTGCATTACATCAAGCAGGTCCGGTACGAGCTGCTGTTGAATATTTAGGATCGGTTTCATATCCGGCGCCCCTCTTCGGTTACTCGGGTTCTATTTAGTCCCACTAAAAAATTTAAGTGTCCCACCCGGTCGAAAAAAATTTTCCCCTGCTTACAGACTCATTGTAGCAGGGTGGTTTTTAAAAATCAACGAAAGTGACCTTTTATTTTTTAAATTATTTGTTAATTTCTTGTTTTAGTTTCGTAAAGACTGATACGTAGTCAATATGCCCATACTGAAGTATTTCACCATTGTATTCGACAACAGGAATCATCAATCCATACCGCTCTGTCCATTCATCACATCCATCAATGTTCCGCTCTTGCAGCATCATGTCGATTTCTTCTTTGACCATATCCATCACGATTTTCGCTTCTTCGCATAAATGACAATTTGGACGTGTGTAAAAATAAACATCCACTCTTTTCCCACCTCAATCGTATCGTTTCCGCTTTGACGACGACGGAATGTTCAGCTGCTCCCGGTATTTTGCTACGGTCCTTCTCGAAACCGTCAGTCCTTCTTCATTCAGTATAGTACAAATTGTTTGATCGGACATGGGTTTTCTTTTGTCTTCAGATGAGACCAGCGCTTCAATGCGTGTTTTCACTTGATTTGATGACATCATCTCTCCAACTGTGTCCACCGCAGACAGTCCGGATGGAAAGAAGTATTTTAATTCATACGTTCCGAACGGCGTTTGCATATATTTCCCCCGGACCGTTCTGCTGACCGTTGATTCGTGAATCGCCAGCTCATCTGCTACTTCTTTCATAGTCAGCGGCTGTAAAGATCCTGGACCATGAAAGAAAAAGGCGCGCTGTTTTTCAACAATTTTCAGACTTACACGCTCAATCGTTTGCTGGCGCTGTTCTAAACTTTTTAAAAGCCATTGATAATCTTTTTCTTTTTCTTTTGTAAATTTTTTCACTTCTATATCAGAATGAGCAGCCATTTGCTTAAAGTAGTCTCTCTGGAATACGACTTTTGGCAAATCCTCATTAAGCAGATGCACTTCAATCGTTTCACCGGAGAGAATCACCGATACATCAGGACGCACATACGATGAAAGATCTTGGTGAAAACAGGAACCCGGTTTTGGATTAAGGGTTTTAATAAAGTCAGCAGCCTCCTGGATCTCTTTCAAATCAACACCGAGTGTTTTTGCAAGAGGTTTCCACCTTTTATTTGCAAATTCAATAAAATGATCACGAACAATGATTTCCGCAAGAAATGGAGCGTCAAGACGCCTTTCGATCTGCATGAATAAACATTCCTGTAAATCACGCGCTCCAATACCCGCAGGCTCCATCCGTTTAATCATGTTCATTATATAAACAACTTCTTTTTCATCCAGCTCCAGGAAACGTGATGCATCTGCACTGTTCATTTTCATGTACCCGTTTTCATCCATGTTATGAAGCAAAAAATCAAGAATTCTTTTTTGTGATTTTGTTAAATTTAACAACTGAACCTGGGTTTCTAAATGATCTGTAATTGTATAAGAAGAATCCGGAATGAGCTCAATCCAGTTTTTATGTTCTGTCTGATCATTTACACGAGGCTTCCGTTCTTTTTTATAAAGCGCTTTCAAATCAGGTGCTTCAAGTTGAATAAACGGGTTTTCCACCGATTTCGACTCGAGAAACTCCACCAGTTCTTGTGCTGAATATTGAAGCAGCGTGATCGCCTGTGTCAGCTCCTGTGTCATTGCAAGCTTTACCGACTGCTGCTGCCACAAACCCGGCTTCATCTGCATGTTCAACCATATCGCCCCCCCTCCTGTTATTATACAGATAGCGGCCACGAAAAAAAAGACCCGCATCAGCAGGTCTTTCGTGAATTACTTCTTCTCTTTGTTTGTCACATCGTTGCGCGTCACGATATGGTCTACAAGACCGTATTCTTTCGCACGCTCAGCAGTCATGAAATTATCCCGTTCTGTATCACGTGCAATGATTTCAAGTGGCTGTCCAGTACGCTCGGATAAGATGCCGTTTAATTTATCACGGAGGAACAAAATGCGTTTAGCCGCAATTTCGATTTCCGTTGCCTGGCCTTGTGCACCTCCAAGAGGCTGATGGATCATGACTTCACTGTTAGGAAGGGCATAACGTTTTCCTTTCGTTCCTGCCGCAAGCAAGAACGCGCCCATTGATGCCGCCATCCCGATGCAGATTGTCTGCACGTCCGGCTTAATGAACTGCATCGTGTCATAAATCGCCATACCAGCTGTAATACTGCCACCAGGGCTGTTTATGTAAATCGAAATATCTTTCTCCGGGTTTTCTGCTTCTAGAAAAAGAAGCTGCGAGACAATTGAGTTAGCCACGTTATCGTCAATCCCGCTGCCGAGCATAATAATACGGTCTTTCAAAAGACGAGAATAAATATCATACGCTCGTTCACCGCGGTTTGTTTGTTCAATAACTGTAGGAATTAAATTCACAGTAGTTCCTCCTTTTAGTTGCTGTTCTGTAACAACATCATACAATTCAAGGTCAATGATGGTCAAACATTATGCTTGCCTATGTGTACGTTTTCTTCTTTCCATACTCAAATTCCTGCTAAACACCATGAATTTCTGGTTACAAACAATTTTTTAATTAATTATTGCATTTTCATTATCAATCCACTATAATTTTGTAATGTACTAAAAAGCCCTCGTGGTGCAACGGATAGCACGTAAGATTCCGGTTCTTGAGATGTGGGTTCGATTCCTGCCGAGGGCGTCCTATGTAAGCCTCTACGTTATGTTTAACGAAGAGGCTTTTTTTGTTTCAACAAACGGTACCCAACTGCCCCGCTTCTCCTCCCCAAAACAGCGAGTAGTCCTATCCGAAAAGATATCCGCATCATTCAGCATTCCCAACTGTTCAAATAAGCAAACGTTGAACTGCCAGGACGTTGCGAATCGTTTTCTAAGAATCCTTGTCTAATGTGTTTACGATTGACAGCACTGTCAAAATCATTCTCCATACATATCGATTAGTAAATCGAAGTCGCTAGCTCTCTCTTTTTTTGTCGTTCTTCAATGGAGGATTTTCACTTTTTTTGAAGAATTAACGTTTAGATATGAATCGCTTATCGCTCAAAATACTGTTGTATGTACGATAATCGGATTTTATGGATTGATTGAAATTGAGACTAAATTTCCTTTTCATCATTATCAGCAGTAGTTTTATAAATTAAACAATGATCTAAAGGAGGAATAGTTAATAATGATTCAATCTGACGGGCGCGCAAATAAGCGCCGCATCACCGGCAACATTTTTAAAGGATCTGTTGGAAACCTAATTGAATGGTACGACTGGTACGTTTATTCTGCTTTCGCAGTGTATTTCTCCTCTGAGTTTTTCCCAGAAGGAGACCCTACCAGCCAACTGTTAAATACGGCCGCAATTTTTGCCGTCGGTTTTCTGATGCGCCCTATAGGAAGCCTTTTGATGGGCCGCTATGCCGATCGCCATGGACGCCGTGCTGCATTGACGCTTTCCATAACTGTTATGGCAAGTGGTTCTCTTATTATTGCCTGTACCCCGAGTTATAATAGCATTGGGATAATGGCCCCTATAATACTAGTAATTGCACGACTTCTTCAAGGATTGTCGCTGGGAGGAGAGTATGGAACCTCGGCTACCTACTTATCTGAAATGGCAAGCAGTGGCCGCCGCGGCTTTTATTCCAGCTTCCAGTATGTCACACTTGTTGCAGGCCAAATGGTCGCGCTCGGTGTTCAAATCATTCTTCAGCAAGTTCTCAGCGAATCCGATATGTATTCCTGGGGATGGCGTATCCCTTTCGTTATCGGTGCAATGGGGGCTCTGGCTGTTCTTTGGCTGCGCCGCACCATGGACGAATCGGAACAATTTACGAAAATGGATTCAAAAAGCAAGGAAAGTGCCGGGTCCGTTCGCACACTGATGAAACATCCGAAAGCGGTACTTACAGTTGTCGGACTTACGCTCGGCGGAACAGTCGCATTTTATACATACACCACTTATTTGCAGAAGTTCATGGTGAACACAGTAGGGCTTGAGAAGGAAGTTGTGAGTTGGATTAACTTTATTGCACTGCTAATATTCGTCGTGCTTCAGCCTTTAGCAGGCATGGTATCTGACAAAATTGGACGTCGACCTCTATTGATGACATTCGGTATCCTTGGAACACTGTTGACGGTGCCAATATTTATGATTATGGAGCAGGCGACAAGCTCATTCGTTGCATTCTTGCTCATGATGTTGGGTCTCATTATTGTTACCGGTTACACTTCCATTAATGCAATCGTAAAAGCCGAGCTTTTTCCGACTGAAATCCGTGCTCTTGGCGTAGGATTGCCTTATGCACTTACAGTAGCGGTATTTGGGGGAACAGCAGAGTTTATTGCTTTATGGTTGAAAAACATTGGATACGAATCACTCTTTTACTACTATGTAGCCGGTTGTATAGCCGTGAGCTTCCTAGTCTATTGGCGAATGGCTGAATCTTCGAAGGTCTCTCAAATCGAAGCTGAACTAGAGAGTGCAAAACGGTAGTGTCTTATCTGATACGTTACATATCCAGACAATTGGTTATCCATTTACACTTATATTACTTTTCGAGAAAAGTGCTATCAAGCCTCTACGTTAGTTACCTAACGCAGAGGTTTTCCCTTCAGCATTAAAGCAAATTGGATACTGCATCACGAGAATCGCGAATTTTTTGGGCATTCAAGCCAATTCTATCTGTCACACTACAAATACGATTTATGCTTTGCCTCATACTTGGTTAAGTTTGCTTTATTAGCTGTTAAACGACGGGGGCGACTTCGTTATTTATTTCTGGTCGGTCGATAATCGCAAGTCGCTAAACGTGTAGCCGAGGTCTTTGCCGTCGCTTCCGTAAATACGAACGTCGTTTAAGTCGATGCGGTCCCGAAAGTCCGAATAATAATGATTTACAGTCATTGCGCCGAGTTTATTTACAACCGTTTGGCGCACGTCGTCCTTGTCAGTTGAAGCCACTGTAGAATATACATTTGCCGAGTTTTTCCCCGGCATGATCTCCGCCCGGTCGAACAGTGCTATGCCGTCGTTGCTTGCGAACTCAGACCGGAATGTTTCTGTAAAGTCACCTGACAGTATTTTATCCACTTTGTCAATCTTGGCTTGATCCCCTTTTGCTCTTCCAGCAGACTCGTCTTGTTCCACGGCTGTTTCTTCCGGCTCGACAGGTACTGGCTCTTCCGCAGGCACATAGAACAATACCACTACCAGTGAACCGAAAACAATCAGTGTACCGAACGTGATTAGTTTTGCTGCTTTACCCATGTAACAACCTCCTTTTTTAAAATTTATGATACCTGTACACGAAATTAAACGCTGAACCCGCAATTTAGAAAAAAGTAAATGGTGAGTTTTTATCCTTCTCGTCTTCAAATGCCGTTTCAAGACTGCCGACTGCGTTCTACACACCTGTCAAGACGATAGAGGTTATTGTTTAAATGATATTAATCACATAAAAAAAAGCCTCAAAAGTCATTATTCGACTTTTAAGGCTTTTTTTATACCCAATCTTCTCGTTCCACAAGTTCTGCTAAGGTGTTAACTGCTTCTTGTTCCTCGCGGCCTTCAGCACTGATAACGACGTCTGTGCCTCGCCCGAGCGCCAGGCTCATAATCCCCATAATGCTTTTCGCATTAATTTTTTTTCCGTCTTTCTCAAGAAAAATTTCAGCGTTGAACCGGTTCGCCTCCTGTACAAATAAGGCAGCCGGTCTTGCTTGCAATCCGGATTTCAACTGAACATTAACTGTTTTTTCAACCACTTCATTCACTTCCTTTTTTATTTTTCCGCTGCCGTATGTTCTCCAGCTCGAATTTTATCCGCAATTTCATCTATTTTGCGCAGACGATGGTTGATGCCTGATTTACTGACCGCCGCGCCTGATACCATTTCTCCAAGTTCTTTTAACGTGACATCCTGATGAAGAACCCGTAGTTCCGCAATTTCACGGAGCCGATCTGGAAGTATACCCAGTCCGACGGTTTCATCAATATATTTTATATTTTCGACCTGGCGAAGTGCCGCACCGATCGTTTTATTCAAATTCGCTGTTTCACAATTCACTAAACGATTAACCGAATTACGCATATCCCTTACAATCCGGACATCTTCAAATCGCATTAATGAACTGTGTGCACCGACAATACTGAAGAAATCAGAAATTTTTTCCGCTTCTTTTAAATACGTAATATAGCCTTTTTTCCGCTCAAGCGGTTTCGAGTTTAAGTGAAATGTATTCATCAGTTCACAAAGGGCTTCGTTATGCTCCTGATATAGAGAAAACACTTCGAGGTGATACGAAGATGTTTCAGGATTATTAACGGAACCTCCTGCTAAAAACGCACCGCGTAAGTACGAACGGCGGCAGCAATCTTTAGTAATGATCTTATCGGAAATGTGGTGTATAAACGAAAATCCGTCTTCAATTATCGCGAGGTCATCCAGTATTTCTTTTGCCTCTTCTTTTAGTCGGACAATGTACACATTATTTTTTTTCAACCGCATTTTTTTACGGACAAGAAGCTCAACTTCCGCTTCATAATTATGCTTTATTAACACATAAATACGCCGGGCAATCGCCGCATTTTCAGTTTGAATATTGACAACAAGCTGTCTGTTTGAAAATGACAGTGAGCCATTCATGCGAATGAGTGCAGATAGTTCAGCTTTCGCACAGCATCCGCTCGTTTCAATGGTGGTCAGTTCTTTTTTTGTTTCAGATGCAAAAGACAACATCACCACTCCTCTCGTGATGTCCCCTTACCGTTTCGGGATGAGACGTACTAATATTTCGGCTACTTTCGCTGTATCATGACGAATAATGCAATCATCGTATGTGACAATTTCATCAAAAATGGCATCCAAGCCCATTGCCTGCAATTTATCGACATCAAACACAACCGGTTTCGCCATTTCTTCTTTATACCGCTCCTGAATCACGTCCGGAATCGGCTCTTTATTGACGAGAATCGTATCAATAAACGAACATTTCATATGATCGTAAATCGCTCCAACATGATCTGACGCTGTAAAATCAAGCGTTTCACCCGCCTGTGTCATTAAATTGCATATATATACTTTTTTTGCTTTCGCTGCGCATACTTCTTCCCCGATGCCGGGGACTAATAAATTCGGCAAAATACTTGTGTACAAACTGCCCGGTCCAAGTATGATCATGTCTGCTTCACGGATAGAACGAATCGTTTCTGGAAGCGGTTCAACTTTCTCCGGTGTTAAGAACACACGGTTTATTTTTTTTCCGGAATACGGGATTTTTGATTCACCGGATACAACCGACCTGTCTTCCATTTCAGCATGGAGGACGACACTCTGATTAGCAGCCGGCAAAACTTTTCCACGCACATTTAAAACACGGCTCATTTCCTGTATTGCATGGCCAAAATCACCGGTTATCGACGACATCGCAGCAATCATTAAATTGCCTAGTGAATGGCCCGATAATTCATTTTTTGTTGAAAATCGATGCTGAAAAAGAGATTCGACAAGAGGTTCTACGTCTGATAAAGCTGCAAGAACGTTCCGAATATCTCCTGGCGGTGGAATATTTAACTCATTACGAAGCCGTCCGGAGCTGCCCCCATCATCCGCGACTGTGACAATCGCAGTCAAATCGATCGGATGACGCTTCAAGCCCCGGAGTAAAACAGACAGCCCTGTTCCACCGCCAATAATGACGACTTTTGGCTGTGATGCATTTGTCATGATTTCGCAGCCTTTCGTTTATCAATATCACGATGCGTTACCCTCGTCTTGTAGCCATTCGCAAAATAATTCGCCAGATATTCAGAAAGTGCAACAGATCGATGCTGTCCGCCTGTACAGCCTATCGCAATAACGAGCTGCGATTTCCCTTCCATTTTATAATGCGGCATCATAAATGTAAGAAGGTCTGTCACTTTTTCAAGAAACTTTTTTGTATCATTCCATTTCATTACATATTCTGCGACATCCTCTTCCAGCCCTGTCCTCGGCCTCATATGCTCAATGTAATGAGGGTTCGGCAAAAAGCGGACGTCAAAGACGAGATCAGCATCTATTGGGAGACCGTGTTTAAAGCCAAACGACATGACATTTACAGTGAATGACGCCTGTTTATCCGGTGAGAATTCACGCATGATCTTTTCTCGCAAATCTTTCGGCTTTAACTTTGAAGTATTTAAGATTATATTTGCACGTCCGCGCAAATCATTTAACAACTCACGCTCTTGGTGAATCCCGTCAAGCGGACGATCATCACGCGACAGCGGATGGGTTCTTCGCGTTTCTTTGTAACGTCGGACCAGCACTTCGTCCTCCGCGTCCAAAAAAAGCACTTTTGGGGCTGTGTTTAATGTTTCCGCTGCTTCATCAAGTGCTGTAGATAAATGATCAAAAAATTCACGTCCGCGCATATCCATAACGATTGCCACTTTTTTCAGCTTTTGCCCGGAGTCTTTCATTAGTGTTAAAAAAGGCTGGAGCAGCGTTGGGGGCAAATTATCCATACAATAAAAGCCTAAATCTTCGAAACTTTGAACAGCAACCGTTTTTCCTGCGCCTGACATTCCTGTTATGATAACAAGCTGTACATCGTTATTTGCCATCGTCATTCCCCTCTCTTTTCATTAACTAGGGTCAAGCCGGTAGGAAATTAATTCAAAATCAGGTGTGTATGTAAACGCACCGTATAACAAACCCGTTCCGTATACCATGTATTCAAGTAAATGACGGTCACCTTCTGCCATTGGAAGTTCTTTCAACTCCTCGATTGGCTTCCAGTGAAGGGACCCTTCCCTTGTTTCCGTCAGCGGGCTTCCATCCGCCTGATCGGCATAAAACGTAAACATCATCCATTCAGACAGCACTTTGTCGTCTTCTTTAATAATAAAGGTGAAAATCCCTTTTACATCTGGATTACGCAAGTACAGCCCCGTTTCTTCTCGAAATTCGCGAATTACGGCGTCTCGAACAGATTCCCCCGGCTCCATTTTGCCGCCGGGGGCCACCCACCAGTTACGGCGGGGCTTCTGCATTAATAATACCTGTCCATCTTTCATTAGTACACAATTTGTGACACGCTGCACAAAAACACCCCCAGCAATCGTCGACCAACATATATTTCCTTTATTATATATGTACAGAAAAGGAAGTTCAACGCTGCCGGGTGTTTTTTATTGTAAATGGGGGTCGTTATAAGAATTAATTGCCTGTGATGAATAGAAGAGGCAGTTTAATACCCCCGTGCCGAATCTACAATAAGGAAGGCTGGTTTAATGCATTAAAATGAACTTATAATGATCAAAGGCTAAGAGCCCAACTTCCTGTGGTCCTAAAAAAAGCGCCCGGCGAGTGCCGGACGCTGTGTAAACATCTGCAGGGGGCAGTTTGATTACAATTTTATTCTACCACCTGCATATTTCAGGATGGTTACGGTCATGTAAAAAATGGATTACGCTTTAACGCCCATTTCTTCTTTTAGCTCTTCAATATAATGCTGTGCAGCCTGTGCCGCAATACTTCCGTCACCTGTTGCCGTAACAATTTGGCGGAGCATTTTTTCACGCACGTCTCCGGCCGCATAAATACCTGGTATTGATGTTTCCATTTTTTCATTTGTCACGATATAGCCTTCGTCATTTGTAATGCCGAGATCAAGAAACGGCTTCGTGAGGGGCACCATGCCGATATAAATGAAGACACCGTCCGCCGGAAACTCCCGCTCTTCCCCGTTCTTAGTGGAAACGAGGGTTACACTGCCAACTTTGCCGTCTTTGTCATTAATTTCTTTGACTGTATGACTCCAGATAAAGTCCACCTTATCATTTGCAAAAGCGCGATCTTGCAATATTTTTTGCGCACGCAGTTCGTCACGGCGATGAACAATCGTTACTTTTTTTGCAAAACGAGTCAAGTATACGCCTTCTTCAACAGCAGAATCACCACCGCCGACAACCACAAGATCTTTTCCTTTAAAGAAAGCTCCATCACACACAGCGCAGTATGAAACGCCGCGGCCGCCGAGCTCATTTTCACCCGGAACACCGATTTTTTTGTACTGTGCACCTGTTGTAATGATGATCGCACGAGCTTTATATTGCTTCGAGCCCGCGTCAATGGTTTTGTACTCTTTACCATCTGTTATATTTTTAATATCGCCATACGCATACTCAGCGCCAAATTTTTTCGCGTGATCAAACATCTTTGTAGATAATTCAGGACCAAGAATATGGTCGTAACCAGGATAGTTTTCAACTTCTTCCGTGTTGGCCATTTGACCACCTGGCACACCGCGCTCAATCATAAGTGTAGAAAGGTTCGCACGAGAGGTGTAAACCGCTGCTGTCATGCCCGCAGGACCTGCACCAATGATGATAACGTCATAAATTTTTTCTTCATTCGACATAATCCGCACTCCTTTTTTAAAAAATATACCCTTAAACGTATTTTTTAGATTATACTTTAATCCTACTTAATTTCATTGCATTCGTCTAATACTATGCTCACAATAGGTGCTTCCGAATAAATTTTGCGTATTTTTGCACAGTCGATACAGAAACACTGTATTTATCAGCCACTCCAGCTTGGCTGACCTGCTCACTTCGCAATTTTCGCCATATATATTCAACAGCCGCTGCAAGACCGGCTGGTTTTGTCAACTTTGTTTTTTGATTCTGAAGTTCTAAAAAAATTGAAAACCAGATCATGAAAAGACCCGCCTCATCTTTTTTGAGAGGCCGAAAATGCCGATACAGTGTAAGAGCCGTTTCGTGTGCCAAGCGCGTATTCATTTCGGATAAAAGCGAATTATCCACTGGCATCCCAAGTACATCCGCCATATAAATCTTTTCATGCGGCTGCAAATAATCGATATCGCAAAAATCCGGGTGTGTCATCACTTCTTTTTGATCACCGGCAAGAGACAGCAAGAAAATCCCGAATAGCCGTTCTTCATCACGATCGCCGTTTAAATAACCAACAATTGCTTCCGGATTCCGTTCAATATCACTTTCATCCGTCAAACTGCTCCATGGCTCCAAACCTTCTTTTTCCGGACTGTCGCGGATGACTTTTTTCCATGCAGACCGCGCTGTTTCAGGATGCCCAGTAAAGTGTGCTGCATACGCTAGCCAGTAATAGAAGCCTGCTTCCCCTTCAAATCCGCTTTTTTGAAGCTTTTTCAGCCACCGGTATGCATCTTCATAACGGCCGATAAGCGCAAATGTCGCACCGATTTTAAACTGCTGATCAGGAATAAGCGGCTGTATTTTCGCCAGTTGATCCGCTAAATAGTGAAGTGGTTCTTGTTTTTTTTCGTAAAAATAAAACACGATTTTATTGCAGATGGCATGCAGATTTCCCGGATTTTTTTCCAGTACATCTTCAAGAACATTGTGCGCTTTTTCCGTTTGTCCGAGATAAAAATAGGCAAGCGCCAAATTGTTATAGGCCGCCCAGAAATCCGGGTATTTTTTTACCGTTTTTTCAAGATGTTCTGCTGCTTTAGCAAAGTGTCCGCTTTCTAGTAAATAACGGGATTCCTCCTGCATCTCCATCATTTCATCCTGCTCATATAAATCATCAAATGCATCTTCATTGTCAAGCGTTATTAATTCCAGTAAATCTTCAGCATCATCGCTGTATTCACCTTTTTCATTTAAATCCAAATAAGCCTGCGCATGACGGAACGCGTCTTTAAATGACCCGAGGTGTGCATAATTGTTCGCTAAAAAATAATGACACTCGCTCATACGCGGGTCGAGATCATCAAGCACGAAATGCAGCAGTCCATTTGACTGTTCATAATGACCGAGTTCAGTTTCAACAATGGCCAGCTGACAGGCAATAATCGGGTCAAGCGGCTCTAAATCCATTGCCCGCGAGAAATATTTTTTCGCTTTCGTCAGCTCCCGTTTTTCGAGCGCCTTCATTCCTTTTGTATAGTAAAACTCTCCTGTCGGAAAAAACGAGACGATGTTCCCTTTTTCTTTCCGGCTCATTGAGT
The DNA here is from genome assembly GCF_001975785.1 of Domibacillus epiphyticus. GTDB lineage: Bacteria > Bacillota > Bacilli > Bacillales > Domibacillaceae > Domibacillus > Domibacillus epiphyticus. Next base: position 90,594 of record NZ_MSFI01000005.1, read on the forward strand.
CATTTCTCATGAAAATCCTCCGAACGTTCTATGATTAACCTTTGCATTATACCATAGTTCCATAGTGAAAAGAATAGATTGAAAAAGCCGGTCTAAACGAAGACCGGCTTTCATCAACTTATGCTTTTCCTTCGTGTCGGCGCGCGAGAACGGATAGAACGTCATCAAGTGGGAGATCCTGCTCTCGAAGTAAAACAAGCAAGTGATACAGCAAATCTGCTGCTTCCCATTGCAGTTCTTCCTTATCGCGGTTTTTCGCCGCGATAATGACTTCAGCTGCTTCTTCGCCGACTTTTTTTAAGATTTTATCGACGCCTTTTTCAAATAAGTACGTCGTATAAGCTCCTTCCGGACGATTTTGCTCGCGGTCTGCAATCACCTGCTCAAGCTGCTGCAAGATCGCGTATGGCAGTGCTCCTCCGCTCTCTTCACCGTAAAATGGTTCATCAAAGCAGCTTGTTGTGCCACGGTGACACGCCGGACCAGCTGGCTCCACTTTTACGACAATCGCATCTTTGTCACAGTCAAATTGCATGGAAACAACCTTTTGTGTGTTGCCGCTTGTCGCGCCTTTATTCCACAATTCCTGGCGTGAACGGCTGTAGAACCACGTTTCACCTGTTTCCATTGTTTTTTCAAGTGATTCTTTATTCATATAGGCGAGTGTCAATACCTCATACGTCGTCGCATCTTGTACAATCGCTGGCACAAGCCCTTTTTCATCAAACTTTACTTCTTCAATCATCTGACGTTAACCTCCGCATTTCGTAAAAATTGTTTTACCTCACCGACACCTGTTTCCTTATAATGAAAAATGGAGGCTGCAAGCGCCGCATCTGCTTTTGCTTCTTTAAATACGTCCAAAAAGTGCTGTGCATTACCGGCGCCGCCTGATGCGATAACCGGAACAGATACTGCATCCCCAACAGCTTTCGTGAGCGCAATGTCAAAGCCTTTTTTACTGCCGTCTTCGTCCATGCTCGTCAGCAAAATTTCACCTGCGCCCCGTTCAACCGCTTCTTTCGCCCAGTCAATTACTGTACGTTCTGTCGGTGTACGTCCACCATGCGTATACACACGCCAAGTACCGATTTCCGAATCATACTTGGCATCAATTGCAATGACGATACACTGTGAGCCAAAAAAGGCTGCCCCTTCATTAATTAAATCAGGATTGTTGACAGCTGCCGTATTTAATGAGACTTTATCCGCACCCGCCCGCAATATACGTTTCATGTCATCGAGAGCGTTAATGCCACCGCCTACAGTAAATGGAATCGCGAGTTCTGATGCAACTGCCTGTACGACGTCGACCATTGTTTTCCTGCCTTCAACTGATGCTGATATATCAAGAAAAACGAGTTCATCTGCACCTTGCTGGTCATACACACGAGCTAATTCAACCGGGTCGCCAGCGTCACGAAGCTCAACAAATTGGATACCTTTAACGACGCGGCCTTCCTTCACGTCGAGACATGGGATGATGCGTTTCGTCATCATTGTCCCGCCACCTCAAGCGCTTCTTTTACGCTAAAACGGCCTGTGTAAATGGCTTTGCCGCAAATGGCTCCAGATAAGCCGGCTCCTTTATGTTTCGCCAGTTCACGCAAATCGTCAAGGGAGCTGACGCCGCCTGAAGCGATCACGCTTTTGGCAGTTGCACGCGCGAGCTCTGCTGTCGCTTCCGTATTCGGGCCTGACAGCATGCCATCGTTGGCTATATCCGTAAAAATAAATGTTTCTGCACCGGCATCCGCAAACTCTTTTGCTAGATCTACCGCCTTTACCGACGATGTTTCCAGCCAGCCATGTGTCGCTACATATCCGTTTTTCGCATCGAGTCCGATGGCAATTTTGTCACCGTATGTACGAAGCCAATTTTTCACCAATTCCGGTTCTTTCACGGCAAGGCTGCCAATTATGACCCGGTCAACACCATTGTCCAAATAATGTCGAACGTCTTCTTCAGTCCGGATTCCGCCGCCAATTTGAACGCGGGCTTGCAACTTTTTTGCCGCTTCAATTACAAATGTATCGTTAACACGCTGGCCATCTTTTGCGCCATCCAGGTCGACCATATGAATCCACTCTGCTCCCTGGTCTACAAATGATTTTGCCATGTCGAACGGTGAATCTCCGTATACGGTTTCTTGATTGTAATCGCCCTGTACGAGGCGGACACACTTGCCGCCTCGCATGTCGATTGCCGGGTAAATAACAAAACTCATAGCAATTCCTCCGATTGTTCCATCGCTTTTGCAAAATTGGCAAGCAGCTTCATGCCTGTCTCACTGCTTTTTTCAGGGTGAAACTGCATGCCAAATACGTTGTTACGACCAACAACTGCTGGCACTTGTACACCATAAGATGCACTTGCCAATAGTGACTCTTCATCCATTTGATTTACATAATACGAGTGGACGAAATAAACAAACCCTTCTCCTACCTCGTCGAGTACTGATGCTTCTTGATGAAATTGAAGTTTGTTCCAGCCCATATGCGGTACTTTTAACCGCTCACCATCTGCATCCCGTTCCGGAATACGCACAACTCGGCCTTTTAATAAACCAAGCCCTTCAAAACGGCCGTTTTCTTCACTTTCTTCAAATAACAGCTGCATGCCAAGACAAATCCCAAGGAGCGGACGACCGCTGTCAACGTAAGTGTTTATAAAACGATCAAGCTCTTTTTCACGCAGGCGAGCCATTGCATCTTTAAACGCACCGACTCCCGGCAGGATAAGGCCTTTTGTTTTCGTTAATTCTTCCGGTGATTCGCTGATAATATAAGGAATCCCAATCCGATCAAGCGCTTTGCTGACGCTGAACAAATTGCCCATTCCATAATCAATGATGCCGATCATTTACAACATCCCTTTCGTTGATGGAACGCCTTTCACACGAGGATCCACCGTAACGGCTTCATCAATCGCACGTGCCAGCGCTTTAAAAACCGCCTCAATCATATGATGTGTATTTTGTCCATAATGAATAATAACGTGTAAATTAATACGTGCTTCTAATGCAAATTTCCATAAAAATTCATGCACAAGCTCCGTATCAAATGTTCCGACTTTTTGCGCCGGGAACTCGCCGCGCATTTCAAAATGAGGACGGTTGCTTAGATCCACAACGACCTGTGCAAGTGTATCGTCCATCGGAACAAAAAAGCTGCCGTAGCGTTTAATGCCTTTTTTATCTCCCAAGGCTTCTTTTAATGCCATCCCTAGCACAATGCCGATATCTTCTGTTGTATGATGATCATCCACATCAATATCGCCGTCAGCTTTTACTGTAAGATCAAAGTGACCGTGCTTTGTAAAAAGGTCAAGCATGTGATTCATGAACGGAACGCCTGTATCGATGTTCGACTTCCCTTCACCGTCCACCTCAAATGCGAGATCAATTTTCGTTTCACCTGTATAGCGTTTCAGCTCTGCATAGCGATTTCCCATTATGATACCTCTTTCTTATTCATTTCGCGCTTCGATCGCGCGGGCATGTGCTTCTAATCCTTCAAGGCGGGCAAATGCGGCAATTTTCGCGCCATGTTTATCAAATGCCTGCTTACTGTACATGATGATGCTCGACTTTTTCATAAAGTCATCGACAGACAACGGACCCGAGAAACGAGCTGTACCGTTCGTCGGCAATACGTGATTGGGACCGGCAAAGTAATCGCCGACCGGCTCCGATGAATACCGTCCGACAAAAATCGCGCCCGCGTGTTTAATGTCTTTCACAAGCTCGAGCGCATTTTCTGTGAGAATCTCAAGATGCTCCGGTGCTAGTTCATTGATTGTTTCCACTGCTTCATTTATCGTTTCCGCTACGTAAATGGCACCGTAATCATCAATAGATGCACGCGCCATTTCAGATCGTGGAAGTGATAAAAGCTGCTCTTCAATTTCACGTGCCACAGATTGTGCAAGCGTCTCTGATGTTGTAACAAGCACAGCCGATGCACGACGATCGTGTTCAGCCTGCGAGAGCATATCCGCCGCAACCTCTTTCGCAGATGCTGTTTCATCTGCAAGCACTGCGATTTCACTCGGTCCGGCAATCATATCAATGTCCACATCACCAAACACTTCCCGTTTGGCAAGCGCCACGAAAATGTTGCCAGGTCCGGTTATTTTATCGACCGCTTGAATCGATTCCGTGCCATATGCGAGTGCTGCAACTGCCTGTGCGCCGCCTACTTTAAAAATGTCTTTCACTCCTGCAATGTCTGCCGCAACGAGTACACCTGCCGGAAGACGTCCGTCACTTCCAGGCGGTGATACCATGACAATGCGGTCAACGCCAGCTGTTTTCGCCGGCATGACATTCATTAGCACGGAAGATGGGTAAGCAGCAGTTCCGCCCGGGACGTATACACCTGCTGAATCAAGCGGCGTCATTTTCTGTCCAAGAATCGAACCGTCTTCGTCCGAATACAGCCACGTTTCCCGTTTCTGCTTTGCATGGAAAGAAGCAATATTGTCTGCCGCTTCCCGTATGATTTTGATCATTACATCATCAAGCGTCTCGTACGCTTCGTTAATCTCTTCCTGTGTTACTTTTAAACTGTATAATTTCGCTCCGTCAAACTTTTCTGTATAAGCGAAAAGCGCACTGTCCCCATTTTTCCTGACATCTTCAATAATCGCACGAACTGTCTTCTGCTGGTCTTCTGTTCCGGCATCGACGGATCGTTTAATAGATAAGCCGGCTTTGACCCGTTCGATTTTTATCATTGATTATTGCACCGCCTTTTCCTCAATTGTTTCCGTTAAACGGCTGACGAGAGTCGAGATTTCTTTATTTTTCATCCGGTAGCTGACCGGATTCACAATCAGGCGGGATGTAATGCCGACAATCGTTTCGTATTCTACGAGGCCATTTTCTCTCAGTGTCTGGCCTGTCGACACAATATCAACAATCCGATCAGATAAGCCGATGAGCGGCGCTAGCTCAATCGAACCATTTAATTTAATAATTTCAACTTGCTCGCCTTTACCACGAAAATATGTCGACGCGACATTCGGATACTTTGTCGCAATTTTTGGTGCTACTTCATTTAATGAAGTATTCGGGAGACCTGCCACAGCAAGATAGCACGGGCTGATTTTTAAATCGAGCAATTCATATACATCACGATCTTCTTCAAGAAGAACGTCTTTGCCGGCAATGCCGACATCCGCTACGCCGTGTTCCACATATGTCGCGACATCCATTGGTTTCGCAAGGAAAAAACGCATATTTTCTTCCGGCACTTCAATGATCAATTTGCGCGATTCATCAAGTTCAGGCGGAAGCTGGTATCCTGCTTCCTGCATAAGCGCAGCCGCTTCTTCAAAAATCCGTCCTTTTGGCATCGCAATCGTTAACATTGACATCACACTTCACCCTCACTACTTGATTTCCCGACAAAAAATGTTACATGTTTGCACGACTCTGTGAATTTATCCACATCCTGGACACCTGCTACATCCTGCAATAGAACGCATTCGCCTGCTGCTCTGCGCCGCTGCGCCTCATTAATCGCTTCGACACGCCGTTCGTTGCTGAATAAGATGCAGTGAATACCTTCTTCGTCTTCTAATTGTTCAAGTGCTTCCAGTAAAAAGTCAACACGAAGGCCAAATCCTGTTGCACCGGCCGGCCGGCCAAACTTTTCAAGCAAGTCATCATAGCGTCCTCCGTTGCCGACAGGAGCCCCCACTCCCTCTGCATACACTTCAAACACAAGTCCTGTATAATAACTCATATGGCTGACAAGCGGCAAATCAAATGTCACATATTGGTCGACATTATATTCTTCTAACCGTTTGTATAACGTCTTTAATTCATCAAGCGCTTCGCTTCCGGCACTTCCTTCAATCAAATTAACCGCTTCTTTCAGGGTGCCAATGCCCCCTGATAAGTCTAAAAATTGCAAAAGACGCTTTTTGTCAATTGATGACAGCGGCAAGTTTTTCACGTGATCCCGATAACCAACATAATTTTTTTCATAAAGGAACCGTCGCAGCTGTTCAGAGCGCTCTTCTGTTCCAAGAATCTGCTGGAACAATTCATCGATAAAACGAATATGTCCGAGTGAAATCTGGAATTTCTCAAGACCTGCCTTTTTCATAACGGAAACGAGCAAGGCAATTACTTCGGCATCGGCGCTGAGCGTATGATCCCCAATCATTTCAACACCAATTTGTTCAAATTCTGCCGCTCTTCCACCTTCACGCTGCTGCGCACGGTAGACACTTGCGGAATACGCAAGGCGAAGTGGGACACGTTCTTTCAACAGCTTTGCTGCGGCAACACGTGCAATCGGTGCAGTCATATCCGGCCGCAGTACAAGCGTGTTTCCTTCCTGGTCAAGAAGCTTAAACAACTGGCGGTCCAATATCGCGGACGCATCACCGACTGTTTCGTAATATTCAAGAGCTGGCGTCTCAATGAAACGATAGCCCCAGCTTCTCATTTCCTGTTCCGCAGCCTCTTTCAACTTTCTTTTTGTTTCATAAATGTGCGGTAATGTATCCCGCATTCCTACAGGCTTTTCAAACATTAACAGCTTCGACATTTTATCACCCGATCTATAATTATTCATCGTATTTTTACTTTAGTTCGCTAATGTACTAAAGATTTAGTTATATGTAGTTTAACGGTTCTGACAATTCTCGTCAAGTCAAAAAACCGGGTTTTTAATCACCCGGTTTAGCCTCCTGAAGAGAAGATGAATCGGCTGCGAATCCTGCTGTGGTTGCAGCCATGGCCGCCTGCTGTGCTTGAATTATCGATTGAACATTTGTAGTGATTCCTTCTTTGGAATTACTACATGATTGCGAAGCAAAAACAGAAGCGATTGTAATTGCCATATCCTTTGACCATTTTAATAGCTTGGTGTCTTTTAATTCCTTAGAGCCGCTTCCTCTATCTTCCCCGAAAAAGCAATCACGCCAAGAGCTGGATAATGCATCGATTTCACTTTCAAGCCCTGCCGCTCAGTTCTCTCTTTGTTTGAAGTACCAATTCAGCAGACTCTTCACGACACACCATCCCGAGCATATTCGTCAAAAACAGCAAATCGTTAACCTTCCCAAAAGCCATGATCATGTAAAAGACGATAATACCGCTCAGAAGAATCAACGAGATCGATTATACTTTCCGATCGCTTTGCCACTGCTGCATAGTAAATTTACGATGAAAATCTAAAAGTTTCGAAAATTCTGTTCAGTATAGATAAACAAAAACTGCCTGCTTTTAAGCAGGCAGTCAATTATTTTATGATGCTGTGCGTTCCGATTTATCGTTCGAAGCAATGTTTTTGTAGCGGAAAATGCTTCGAATGTACAAGGCAGCAACAACCGCCGTTAATGTAAAGCCAACGATCATTGACGTATTATAAGCCCACCCGAATCCTTCTGGCGCGTAAAAAATGTATGTACACACAACACCAGTCATGAACATCGCTGGAATTCCGGCGATCCAGTGATTTTTTCCTTCTCTGAGCAAATACGATACAGCTGTCCAGAGCATGACAGCTGCGACAACCTGGTTCGACCAGCCGACATATCGCCATAAGAATGTGTAATCAATCGTTGATAAATAAAATGTCGGTACGCCTACGACAACTGTCATAAGGAGAACCATTCCTTTTCGTTCCATGTCAAACTTGCTGGACATCCAATCAGATAAAATCATTCGTGATGACCGAAGAGCTGTATCCCCTGTTGTGATTGGCAAAATAATCACACCTAAAATAGCAAGGATGCCTCCGAATGTGCCAAGCAATGAAACCGAAATTTCGTTCACAACACCGGATGGTCCGCCCGCTGCAAGAGCTTCCTGCAACCCGGCAGTCCCGCCGAAAAACGTCATGCCGGCAGCCGCCCAGATTAAAGCAATGACCCCTTCACCGATCATGGCGCCGTAAAAGACTTTTCGCCCTTCCGACTCTTTTTTCAATGTCCGGGAAACAATCGGGCTTTGCGTGCTATGGAAACCGGAAATCGCACCACATGAGATCGTCACCATGAGAAGCGGCCAGATTGGAAGCTCACCTGGATGAAGATTTTCAACTGTGAGTTCTGGAATCGGTTTACCGCCGAATAATAGCGCAACCCCGATAGAAACAGCCATCACGACTAAAATGACACCAAAAATCGGATAAATTTTCCCGATAACTTGGTTGACCGGCAAGACTGCCGCAAGGATGAAATACGCAAACACAATAATCAAAGCAGTCATAAAGCTAAGCGGCGTCAATTGTGTAAGAAGCTGAGCAGGCCCTGCTGTAAATGCAGCAGCAACCAAAATCATTAAAATAAGTGAAATAACATTCACGGCTGATTTAACCGCATTACCGAGATATCGTGCAACAAGCGCCGGGAATTGCGCACCGCCATGACGAAGCGACAGCATACCGGAAAAGTAGTCATGAACAGCGCCGGCAAAGATACAGCCGACGACAATCCACAAGAACGCTACCGGACCGTACAGTGCACCTGCAAGGGCACCGAAAATAGGACCAAGACCTGCAATATTCAAAAGTTGAATAAACCAGCCTTTCCACCAGCTCATCGGCACGTAATCCAATCCATCCTGTTTTTCATATGCCGGCGTTGTTTGGCCATCGTTAATAACGAATACTCGCTCGACAAATTTCGCATAGAACGCATAGCCCAAAAGCAGCAATACGATCGATGTTATAAATGTAATCATTGATGAAACCTCCACTTGTTGTCTAAACTGTTCTACTATTTTATATTTTGAAAAATTGAAAAACAACCTTTTTTTCGAAAAAATCTGTTTTTTTACTGTATTTCTCTAATGAAAACGTTATATTTATATTTTTTCTACAAATCATAAAAAAACCTGCTTCAACTTTACGTTGAAACAGGTTTAATGATCATTGGATTTCCTCCGGCAAATGCTCCAGGGGGTACATCCCGGTTCACAAGAGTCATTGCTGACACAATCGCGCCGTCTCCAATGTCAACACCAGGCAGTACCGTACAGTTGGCACCGATCATAACGTTGTCTCCAATGGTAACCGGTCCGATACGGTACTCATCGGTTAAATATTCATGAGCGAGAATGGTCGTATTGTAGCCTATTATCGTATTGCTGCCAATCGTAATCTGCTCTGGAAACATAATATCCGGCACGACTTTATACGCAAGCGCTGTCCCTTCCCCAATGGTCATCCCGAGCATCCCCCGGTACAGAATATTTTTCATGCGGGCTGTCGGGACAAAACGGCCGATTTCAATGACTGCGGTATTTTTAAACGTCTTCCAGAACGAAACGGTTTCGTATAAGTGGAATAGCGGATTTTTATCCCCTTCCAGCCGGTACCGCTTCGTTCGTCTCATTTACTTTCCGCTCCGACTTTCAATATATCGAGCAAATCCGTCATGGACTCAAGCATAAAATCCGGATTGTACTCGTTCAAAAAGTCTCTCCCTTTTATCGACCAGGCAACGCCAGCTGTCATAGTACCAGCATTTTGTCCGCCTTCAATATCGTGATAATTATCACCGATCATCATTGCCTCTTCCGGCTTTGAACCAAGTGCAGCCAGTGCTTTTTCAAGGGGCTCTGGATGCGGTTTTGCATTCTCCACATGGTCCAGCGCGACGATCACATCGAAAAATTTATCAAGGTTTGTCAACTTTAATCCTTTGACAATCGTATCGTGCATTTTTGTTGAAACAATCGCCATTTTATACTTGTTTTCGTGAAGAGTGCGAATGGTTTCATACACGCCTTCAAATTCTGTTACAAGTGAATCATGCTGTTCCAGGTTGAATTTACGATAATCCGCGACCATTTCCGTGACCCGTTCTTTATCGATCGCTTCAAACGTTTCAATGAGCGGCGGACCCATAAACGGATACACATCTTCCCGTTTGTACTGATCAGGGAAATAGCGATTAAGCGTATGCAAAAACGACTCGACGATCAGTTCATTCGTATTAATTAACGTGCCGTCTAAATCAAACAAAAGGGTTGTAATGTTTTTCATGTGAATGTAGCTTCCTTTCTCCGCAACGTTTCAGCGCGATTCCAGATCCGGGCGACAACAAGTGTCAAAAGAACAGCTGTCACGATCCGAATCAAAAAGAGCGGCAGCACTGGAATCCCGAGCGGAATAAAAATTAGTGTATCTTCTATAACAGCGTGACAGGCAACCAGAAAAATAAACGCAATGGTCACATCTTTCTGGCTGACCCCATCTTCCTCCACCGCTTGTATCATTACAGCCGATCCCATCGCAAGACCGATCAGCAGTCCGGATGCAAGCGTCATGGACGTATTTTCTTTCATGCCGAGAAAGCGGGTCACCGGCGCCATTGACCGCGAAAACGCTTCAAGCCATCTTAAATCTTTTGCTATTTGAATGCACACCATTAACGGAATCACGATTACCGCCAGCTGTAAAACACCGAAGCCCGCCTTCTCCACGCCAAGCAGGAAAATCGCGCTCCATGTTTCAGGATGTTCTTCTGCTGCCGGCACCATGCCATACTGTGCCAGTTCACCGCCGCCGCGCCAGACGAGATTTATAATCACGCCTGCCATGAACGCTAGACCAAGACGCACCGCAAGAACGATCCAGACTTTCACCCCTACCTTTAAAGCAACTGTCGTTTCAATAAATAGATTATGTGAGAACGACAGCATGACTGCTAAAATAAACACTTCTTTCACTGTTAAGTCGAGGGATAAGATTGCGCCAATGGCGGCATATAAATTTAACAATTTGCCAAGAACGAGTGGAATGGCCGCGTCACCCGACAAACCAAATATCCCCATTATCGGGCTGATTAATTGAATAATCCAGGGTAAAACGGGTGTAAACTGCAAAATGGTGACGATGAGTGTTACAGGAAAAATGACTTTCCCGAGCGTCCACGTTGTCTTCAATCCCGTTGAAAACCCTTTTCCCACTGTCTTGTTCAAGACTTCATCTTCCCTTCATTTGACATATCGTTATAACGAGGGAGAGTGAATTTGAGACGGCGGAATAGGAAAATGACCGCTGCAGCCACAATTAGGGTAAGCGAAAGGACCTGGGCGATCCGTAAGAAATCGGTCAGCATTAAACTGTCAGTCCGCAGTCCTTCAACGAAAAAGCGTCCGATAGAATACCAGATGACATATGATAAAAACAATTCACCGCGTCTAAGATTCACTTTACGAAGCAAGAGAAGCAAAGCAAAACCGATGATGTTCCAGATGGATTCATATAAAAAAGTCGGGTGGTAATACACACCATCAATATACATTTGATTAATGATAAATTCAGGAAGCTGCAAATTTTCAAGGAAGCTTCTCGTTACTTCTTCGCCATGCGCTTCCTGATTCATAAAGTTGCCCCATCGGCCAATTGCCTGCCCAAGAATAATCGACGGCGCGGCAATGTCAGCGATTTTCCAGAAGGATATATTCCTTTTTCTAGCGAAAATAATAGCTGTTGCAACAGATCCGATCAGCGCACCATGAATCGCAATGCCACCATTCCAGATTTGTATGATCGCCCCCGGATTTTCTGAATAGTATTCCCATTGAAACAAAACATAATAAAGGCGAGCGGAAATGAGCGCGATTGGGATCGCCCAAATTAATAGATCGGCGAAAGTATCTTTTGGAAGACCGAGTCGGTCGGCTTCCTTTGAAGCTAAGTAAAAGCCGAGAGCAATGCCGAGGCCGATAATGATCCCGTACCAGTGTATTTGAACGGGTCCGAGCTCAAGTGCAATCGGATTTAACGGATATCCCTCCATTATTTCACTCCTTATTTCATTTCGTCGACGCCAGCTTCGCTGATTACGCCGGCTAATTTTTCGGTAAATTCCTGCGCCGCGTTCACGCCCATTCGTTTCAAGCGGAAATTCATCGCTGCGACTTCAATAATGACGGCTAAATTTCGCCCCGGACGAACCGGCAGTGTAATTTTCGTAATTTCTGAATCAATAATTTTCAATTTGTCTTCTTCAATACCGAGGCGGTCATACTGCTTTTTCGGATGCCATTGTTCAAGGTAAACATTGAGCGTAATCCGCTTATGCGACCGAACGGCTCCCGCTCCGAATAAAGTCATCACGTTAATGATGCCGAGCCCCCGTATTTCAAGGAGATGTTCAATGAGCTCTGGCGAGTGGCCGATCAATGTATCAATATCTTCTTGACGAATCTCTACACAGTCATCAGCGACAAGGCGGTGGCCGCGCTTCACGAGTTCAAGTGCTGTCTCACTTTTTCCGACGCCGCTTTGACCGGTAATCAGGACACCGACACCGTAAATATCAACGAGTACACCGTGGACAGCTGTCGTTGGCGCAAGCATTGACTCCAGGTAATTCGTCAGCTGGCTGGAAAATTTCGTGGTTGTCATTTTCGAACGCATAACCGGGACTGAATAGGCTTCGGATGCTTCGATCAGCTCGACCGGCACACTTAAATTACGCGAAATGATAATAGCAGGCGTTTCATAGTCACAGAGCCGATCCATCCGTTCTTTCTTTTCTTCAGGACTGAGCCGTTGAAAAAAAGACAGCTCCGTCATTCCGATCAATTGAATACGTTCAGCCGGATAATAGTCAAAAAAACCGGCTATTTCCAGTCCTGGCCGCGACAGGTCACTCAATTTAATTGGGCGGTGAAGCCCATCTTCTCCGCTCACTAATTCCAGATCAAATTTTTCCAATATATCAACTGCACGCACTTTTGCCACTTTGGGTTCCCTCCTTCTTCACAGAAAACGAATTGCTATTATTGTATCATGTTTTTAAGAAAATCCATGATTTACGTTTCGATTTTCACGATTTCACTGTACTTAGACACTGAAGGGAGGAATGAATATTGAAGATTGCAATCGATGCAGGACACGGGTGGAATACGCCAGGGAAACGGTCACCGGACGGAATGCGTGAATATGAATTCAACCGGGAAACGGCGCTGTTTTTACGAAATGAACTGGCAGCGGACATTTTATTTGTGCACCATGACAGCCGTGATGTACCGCTATCCGAACGGGTGAAGAAAGCGAATGAGGCTGATGCCGATCTTTTCGTTTCGATCCATGCGAATGCTTTTGGCGAAGGATGGACGAGCGCCCATGGGATTGAGACTTATGTATACACCTCAAGGCCTCCTAAAGCAATGAAGATCGCGCAATCCGTTCAAAAAGAACTTATCTCCGCTACAGGACGGCGGGATCGAGGTGTAAAAACGGCTGACTTTTACGTTCTGCGCAAAACAAAAATGCCAGCCATTTTAATTGAAGCTGGCTTTATGACAAATCGTGAAGAAGCGGCATTGTTACAATCGGTTAATTACCGTAAAACATGCGCCCGGGCAATTGCTGCCGGCATACATCGTATATTCTAATATTAAGTTTCTGTATCATCATAAAAAAATCAGGAAGCCCGTGCGGGCTTCCTGATTTTATTTTTTTCGTAAAACGGTCATTTGCAGTACGATATTGACAACCGCCATTGCAATCGCGATGATGACCGCAAGTCCAAAGCTTTCGATTTCAAACGCGTAGCCCATAATGCCATCTGTCATTAACAATGTCACTGCGTTGATGACAAAAAGGAAAAGCCCGAGTGTCACTATCGTTATCGGCAATGTCAACATAATGAGGAAAGGCCGGACGAGCAAATTGAGAATCGACAAAACAAAACTCGCGATAATGGCAGATAAAAAGCTATCCACATGCAGTCCCGGAAAATAACCCGAAAGCGCAATAAAGAGTACTGCATTAATGAGCACGCCAATCAGCCAGCCCATATTGAAAAACTCCCTTAATTGATTTAATTATATACCGGCACCAAAGGTTTCATCCGGATCTGTTGTTGGCGGCGTCTGCCGAAGCGAAGAAGCTCGCAGTGTAACAGAACCTGTTTTTGTTTCCGCGTCAATTACAAGCTGACGGCCCTCATTCAAATTGTCACTTTCAAACTTCAATGACTTTTGAATACGCTCGTCTTTTTCCACCACGTTCGTCATCCCTGTTTCAGGCAACTGGAGGCGGCCTGCTGTCGTTCTGATTTCACCTTTCACCGGAAGCTCCTTAGGAACATACAATTCAATATTTCCTGTCATTGATTCTACTTTGACTGCTTCCGCCTGATCAGACTTGGCATCGTATAAAACATTTCCATTAAATGATTTCAAATCTGAGAAACGGTATGTGCCCACTATATGAATTGCGCCGTTAAATGAATTCAACTCCGCATGTTCTCCTTGACAGTCAATTAAGCGAATCGGTCCATTACCGGTTTCCATATCAAGTGTCTTAATTTGGCCGCTTTTTAATTCAATTTTTCCATTTGCTGCTCGTACGTCGAGTTTTTCCGAATTGATATCACGCATATCAAAAGAGCCGTTAAATAGCTTTACAGAAATGTCCTCCAAATCTTTTGAAGGAACGTATAGCGTCACATCTGTTTTCATTAATTTTAACCCGACTGAAAAGGATAATTTTTCTTCGCGTGCATAAAAGATGCTGTTTTTTAGAAACGACTCCCGCGCTTCTTCTTCTGATCCTGCACCGTACACTTTCACACGGCACTCCACTTTTACACCTTTTCCTTCCCAAGGGCGAATGGTGACCGCACCGTTCGCTGTTTCAATTTTCATTCGGCGCGGCATCACATTTTCTTCATGAAATTCATGTGCAAATTCGGTGCCTTTCCCCATAAAAGGAAGATCTATATCCTTTACACGCTGCATCGCTGTCTGCATAAACTCGAATAGTTTGTCTTTTGATTGATGAACCGTATCTGATGTTGGACGGTGACCCGCTATTTTTTGGCCGATTTTCTCCAATTCTTCAAAAATGCCGGCGAAGCCTTTTGAACTATCTGTGGATTTTGTTGATGCACCCGCTGATGCAGGGTTTTTTTCAAGTGCTTCAATTAATTTTACTGCTTCATCCGCTGAAATAATCCCCGACTCTAACATTTTCAAAATACGAAGCTTTTCTTCACTCATTTGTGAACCCTCCAGTTTCGTCTAATAAAACTAAATACGAAGATACCAATATAAAGTTTCACTTTTATTTTGTATGCTGTGTCATTCGTTCCCGGTCGCGCTCTAAAATTTTCTTTAAATAGAGGCCTGTATGTGATTCTTTCGTAGCGGCAATTTCCTCTGGTGTACCAGATGCCACAATTGTTCCACCCTTGTCGCCCCCTTCAGGGCCTAGGTCCACAAGATAATCGGCGGCTTTAATGACATCCAGATTGTGCTCGATGACGAGAACGGTATCGCCATTGTCAACGAGGCGCTGCAATACATCAAGAAGCCTCGCTATGTCATCTGTGTGAAGACCGGTTGTCGGTTCATCCAAAATATAGAATGAGCGGCCATTAGAACGGCGATGCAGTTCAGAAGCAAGCTTTACCCGCTGCGCCTCACCGCCGGAAAGTGTTGTCGCGGGCTGACCGAGTGTAACATATCCGAGTCCGACATCCGTAATGGTCTGAAGTTTCCGCTTAATCTTCGGGATATTCTCAAAGAAAACAAGTGCATCATCAACCGTCATTTCAAGAACATCGGAAATGTTTTTTCCTTTGTATTTTACTTCGAGCGTTTCCCGGTTATAGCGTTTGCCGTGACATACCTCACACGGCACATATACATCCGGCAAAAAGTGCATTTCAATCTTAATTATTCCATCCCCGCGGCAAGCTTCGCAGCGGCCGCCTTTAACGTTGAAACTAAACCGGCCTTTTTTATAACCGCGCACTTTTGCTTCATTTGTCTGAGCAAACACGTCGCGTATATCATCGAATACCCCTGTATATGTCGCCGGGTTGGAACGCGGTGTCCGGCCGATTGGAGACTGGTCAATATCAATCACCTTTTCAAGCTGGTCAATCCCTTTCACTTCTTTATGAGAGCCTGGCCGGCTTTTTGCTTTATTTAATTTTTGAGCAAGTGATTTATACAAGATTTCATTGATCAGTGTACTTTTCCCGGAACCGGATACGCCAGTGACAGCAATAAACAAACCGAGTGGAAATTTTGCTTTTACATTTTTCAAATTGTTTTCTTTTGCACCGGTTACTTCAATCCAGCGGCCGTCTGGTTTCCGCCGCTCTTCAGGGAGCGGGATAAACTTTTCACCTGACAAATATTTACCGGTTAAGGATTGTTCGTTTTTCATTACTTCTTCTGGAGTTCCCGCAGCGATTACTTCACCACCGTGAACACCCGCACCGGGACCGATGTCAATTAAGTAATCGGCGGCCAGCATCGTATCTTCGTCATGTTCAACAACGATCAATGTATTCCCGATATCACGCATGTTTTGCATGGTCCGAATTAACCGGTCGTTGTCACGCTGATGAAGACCGATCGATGGTTCATCAAGAATGTACAACACCCCGGTTAAACGCGAGCCAATTTGCGTTGCGAGGCGAATCCTTTGTGCTTCTCCGCCGGAAAGCGTACCGGCGGCACGGCTTAATGTTAAATAGTCGAGCCCCACATCAATTAAGAAACCGAGACGCTCACAAATCTCCCGCAGAACGAGCCTTGCAATTTGCATTTCTTTCTCCGTCAATTCGATACGTTTAAAGAAATCGGACGCTTCCTGGTTCGAAAAATCGGTGACTTCGGAAATCGTTAAACCGGCAATTTTTACAGCGAGACTTTCTTTTTTCAATCGCTGTCCTTTACATGTTGGGCACTTTGATTCGCCCATGTACTTTTCCATTTGATCACGGACATAATCAGAACTTGTTTCTCTATATCTCCGGTCGACGTTATGTAATACGCCTTCAAAAACAATTAGATTGTCGCGCACTTGACCAAAATCATTTTCATAACGGAAACGGATTTTATCACGATCGGAACCGTTCAACAATACGTCCAGTTGTTTCGCAGGTAAATCCTTCACTGGCATGTCCATATCAATCCCATAATGCGTGCAGACTGCTTTTAACAACTGTGGATAATACTGTGAACTTACTGGTTCCCACGGCGCTATCGCGTTCTCGTTCAGCGACAGTTCCCGATTTGGAATGACTAGATCCATATCCACCTTTTTCTTCATACCGAGTCCGTCACAAGTTGGACAGGCACCGTATGGACTATTAAATGAAAACATGCGCGGTTCAAGTTCACCAACGGAAAAACCGCAGTGCGGGCAGGCGTGATGTTCGCTGAATAACAGCTCCTCTTTCTCTATAACATCGATTATGACATTGCCTTCACCAAGCCGTAGTGCCGTTTCAAGTGAATCAGCGAGACGCGCTTCCACACCTTCTTTCACAACAATCCGGTCAATAATCACTTCAATCGAATGCTTCTTATTCTTTTCAAGTTCAATGTCTTCTTCGAGATCTCGCATTTCACCGTCAACTCTCACGCGAACGTACCCTTGGCGTTTCACATCTTCGAATACTTTTGCATGCGTGCCTTTCCGCCCTGAAACAATAGGAGCGAGCACTTGCAATTTTGTCCGATCCTCCAGTTCCATAATACGATCGACCATTTGCCCAATTGTTTGTGACGTAATTTCAATCCCATGAACCGGGCAGATGGGGCGGCCAATGCGCGCATATAATAAACGCAAATAATCATAAATTTCCGTGACCGTACCAACTGTTGAGCGGGGATTTCGACTCGTTGTTTTCTGATCAATGGAAATCGCCGGTGACAATCCTTCGATCGAATCAACATCCGGTTTGTCCATCTGGCCTAAAAACTGGCGGGCATAAGCAGACAAAGACTCAACATATCGCCGCTGTCCCTCGGCGTAAATTGTGTCAAATGCGAGCGATGACTTCCCGGATCCGGATAAGCCTGTCAATACGACAAGCTGATCACGCGGAATCGTCAAATCAATGTTTTTTAAATTATGGGCACGCGCCCCTTTTACTGATATATGATCAATGGCCACAAAAAACACCTCAATTATTCTGATTTCAGTTCAAACAATGCATCCCGCAGCTCAGCTGCCCGTTCAAAATCGAGCGCTTTCGCCGCTTCTTTCATTTCTGTTTCGAGACTCAAAATGAGCTTGTTTCGTTCTTTCGCTGACATTTTCTTTCCTGTCGTTTTCGATGTATATGTTTCTGTCTCCTCGGCTGCCTGTGTGGCGCGGATGACATTGCGAATATCTTTTTGAATCGTCATCGGTGTAATGCCATGTTGTGCGTTATATTCTTCCTGAATCTCACGGCGCCGCTTTGTTTCATCGATCGCTTTTATCATGGAGTCTGTCATTTTATCGGCATACATAATGACATGCCCTGCCGAATTACGGGCAGCGCGGCCAATCGTTTGAATAAGCGACCGTTCCGAACGGAGGAAACCTTCTTTATCCGCATCCAAAATTGTCACAAGTGATACTTCTGGAATATCGAGACCTTCTCTCAGCAAGTTAATGCCGATGAGAACATCATATTTACCAAGCCGCAAATCACGAATAATCTCAATACGATCCAGCGTTTTAATCTCCGAATGCAAATATTGCACTTTAATGCCAACTTCTTTTAAATAGGCAGTTAAATCTTCAGACATTTTCTTTGTTAACGTCGTAACGAGAACCCGCTCGTTTTTTGCAATACGTTCATTTATTTCATCAAGTAAATCATCAATTTGACCTTCAATCGGACGAATATCAATCGTCGGGTCAAGCAGGCCAGTCGGGCGGATAATCTGTTCCGTCATTTCAGGTGTATGTTCGAGTTCATATGGACCCGGTGTAGCTGACACGTACACAATTTGATTAATATGCTTTTCAAACTCTGGAAACGTAAGCGGGCGGTTATCTTTCGCGGAAGGAAGACGGAACCCGTGATCGACAAGCACCTGTTTCCGCGCCTGATCTCCGTTGTACATGCCGCGCACCTGCGGCAATGTAACGTGTGACTCATCAATCACTATTAAAAAATCGTCAGGAAAATAATCAAGTAATGTATAAGGGGTTGAACCAGGCGGACGAAGCGTTAAATGACGGGAGTAGTTTTCGATCCCTGAGCAAAACCCCATTTCACGCATCATTTCAAGATCATAGCGTGTCCTCTGTTCAAGCCGCTGTGCTTCTAGCAGTTTCTCTTCAGCACGAAGCTCCATCAGCCGCTCTTCCAGTTCTTTTTCAATATTCTCGATTGCAAGATTCATCTTCTCTTCACGTGTAACGAAGTGGGATGCCGGGAAAATAGCGACATGTTCACGGTCGCCAAGGATTTCACCTGTTAACGCATCTACTTCACGTATCCGATCTATTTCGTCGCCAAAAAATTCAACACGAATGCAATGTTCATCTCTTGAAGCCGGAAAGATCTCCACTACATCCCCGCGCACACGGAATGTACCCCGCTTAAAGTCAATATCGTTACGTTCATATTGAATATCCACTAGACGGCGCAGCAGATCATTGCGCGCAATTTCTGTTCCTGTCCGAAGTGAAATGACCATTTCTTTATATTCTTCCGGTGAACCGAGGCCATAAATACACGACACAGACGCGATAATAATCACATCATCGCGTTCAAATAATGAAGATGTCGCAGAATGACGCAGTTTATCAATTTCATCATTGATGCTTGCATCTTTCTCGATAAACGTATCTGTCTGCGGCACATATGCTTCCGGCTGATAGTAATCATAGTAGCTGACAAAGTATTCGACGGCATTGTCAGGAAAAAATTCTTTAAATTCGCTGTACAGCTGGCCGGCAAGCGTTTTATTATGAGCGATCACAAGCGTCGGTTTTTTTACCTCTTTAATGACGTTGGAGATGGTAAACGTTTTTCCCGTCCCAGTTGCCCCAAGCAGCGTTTGATGTTTTTTGCCTTGTTTAATTCCAGAGACGAGCTCCGCTATCGCCGCCGGCTGGTCGCCTTCCGGCTGGTATTTCGAGACTAAGTTGAATTCATGCGCCAACGCATTTGCCTCCCTTTTCACGTATCCGTTCTCATATTCTTCTTTATAGTTCCCATTTTATCACGAACGAAACAAAAAAAGCCAACAAAAAGCACACACTTGTTCGGAGTGTGTGCTTTTGTAATGTGAAAAACACCGAAATGTTTTTCGGTGTTAATTTAATTTCAACTTCAACTGTTTCATCATTCGGCTGGACAGCCATAGACCGGCTGTGAGTGATGCAGCGTCAATAACGATGAGTTCCCATGTGTGAGTATATCCTTTATAGGCGGATGCGGCAATAAGCGCGACTGTCAGCAAAAGACCGATAAACTGGTTGTATGTCACGCGCGAAAATAAAACGACAAGCAAAGCGGGCACAAACAGCGCCAATATCATCTTATCGACCATCTCGTCCTCCTAATTGCTTTTCTTTCATCATAGCTGATTTTTCCACAGCCGAAAAGAGTCTATTTACTCGTGGCGGCTGATGATACGTTCTGTCAAATCACGCAGCTCGCTATGCGGCATAAATTTTTCCGCCAGCATATCCGGCATAATGTGATGAATGAAATACTTAACCGAGTGAAGTTCCTGAAATTTCAAGATTGTGTTTAATGCTTCTTCGTAAATTTCAAAAAAGAGTGGATCCGGATTTCGTTTTAATATTTCCCCATAGGCTTCGTAAAGCAGGTCGATTTTATCAGCAACGGATAAAATGCGCCCTTCAAGCGTATTGTCTTTTCCTTCTTTAAACCGGTTTAAATAGGCATCATGAAATTCTTCGGGAAATTCCGCTTCAATAAATTTTCGCGCCATTTGTTCTTCTACTTGGGAAAACAATTCCTTTAATTCAACCGTCGCGTATTTGACCGGTGTTTTTATATCACCCGTAAAAAGTTCCGCGTAATCGTGGTTAAGCGCTTTTTCATAAAGCGACCGCCAGTTGACGTTTTTGCCGTTCATTTCTTCTACAGTACCTAAAAACTGAGCAATTTTCGTTACTTTAAACGAATGCGCCGCTACAGTGTGTGACTGAAATTTAAATTTCCCCGGCAGACGGTATAAATGCTCCAAATCGGACAAGCTCTTAAAATATGTATGAACACCCATGATCTCCACTTCCTCTCATTTCGACATATTATGCCTATTGTAACGGCAAATGTGACCAAAAAAAAGAAAAATCCGCTCCGTTTTTTTAAAACAGGCGGATTCAACAATGAAATTCAGTTACAAGATTCAACGTGTATTTACTCCTCTACTTTGCTTAAGCAGTACTCGCACTCAGAATGGTAAGACTCGTGCTGTTCAACAATCTGTGCTCCACACTGGCTGCAATCTTTTCCTGGAATGTTACGGTAAAATTCTAATGGCATCATATTGATGACCTCCTTCAGATTTTTAATTGATGTGTTGCTGTTGAATCTATTGTATTATAACAGATTATAAAAGTCAACAACTGTTATATAATTGTTTTTACAAAAAATAAAAAACGCCCTTACAAAAGGACGTTTTAATCATTAAATACGGATTGATCCATGTATTCTTTTTCTTCCGGCGCAAATATCAAGCCGAGTTCATGGTGTTCATTTTCATAAATAGACCCCTGTACAAAGCGGATCTGGTCATTTGTACCAATCACATCAAGTTTGCAGTATGCTCCGTTTTTTTGAAGTGCATCGTAAAATTCCCTTTCATTGTTGACATTCACTTCATTTACTTTCGTGATCACTTCGCCAATTTCAAGCCCCATCTTCTGCGCAGGTGAAGCCGGAAGGACACCGGCAACTATCATTCCTTTCTCCTGTGCCGTAAAAAAGTAAGGACGGTGTTTTTCATAGTTATAATGGCGACGCGTTATCGCGATGCGGGCAAGTGCCGCAAATAATACCGCAGCGGCGGACAACTGCCAGACCCAATAGGCACCGATTGCAATGAACAGCGTGATTATACCAGTCCCGATGACGCTTCTACCGGTTGATTTCACCGCCAACGCCGGCAAAGTACTTCTGACAGTCATCGAAAACCCGATCAAAAATGGGAATAGAATAAAACTATATGACTCTGCCCCTGTATCAATAACTGGCCACCAGTCAGCGAAAGATGTCAATGGTCTGCTCGATGGAACCGGCAAAAAAACCGGAACGAGCCAAAGGCGCCTCGCTAAATGGACCGCTGACTTTAAACCTCGCGGACTAGTTTCCATTCGGGGAGAAGTTCCCTGATAACCACGTTTTTTAATTAAGACACCTTCAACAATCATAAGAAGCGCCGTAACGATCGCCAAAATAGTTAAAATCGCTTCAAAACCAAGATTCTTGTATGGAATAAATGAAACGTTCACCCATTCTGACAAAACAAAAATACAGTATGCTGCCGTCATTGTCCAGGCAGGTGACAACAGGAAAAAGCCGCCGATGCTAAAAATGATTAAAACTGCTGCGATAAAGTTAAGCATTCCGGATGGAATCGCCAATCCGGCTGTAATCGTGACCACCGACAAAACAGCACCGACAGCGAGACTCGCCGGCAAAATAAACCGTATTTCCTGATAAATATCATATATGCGCGTGCCGAAATCTTTACGTTCACGTGCCACGCGAAACATCCCGACGATAAACGCTAGGACAAATGAGAAATAAAAGATTGGTTGAATAAATAATTTTAACGCGGCTGCTCCTAGTTGCATAAGCCAGTCCAAAGCCATACAATTCCCTCCAGAATGTTGCACATAAGTCTTCCCTTTATTGTAACAGAACACTTATATAAGCGTTAACTGACAAAAGGCGCTTTTTCGTCAGGCTTTGTCAAGCGCCTTATTTAGTTGATTGATAATATCTTCTGCATCCTCAATCCCGATTGAAATGCGGACCGTTTTTTCGGAAACGCCTACTGCCGTCTTCTCTGCCTGTGACAGCGAGCGGTGAGATGTCCCAAATGGCCAGGATACCGACGTTTCGACACCGGCGAGCGACGGAACGATTTGAATCCAGCCGAGGGAACGGAAAAAGGCGAATTCATCTGATTCTTCGGCCAAATGGATTGTAACAATTGCACCGTTCCCTTTGTCAGAAAGCGACGCTGGATAAAATACGTTCTTTACTTTCGAGTGTGTTTTCAGCCATTCGGCGGCTTTTTGGGCATTCTCCGACTGGCGCTGCATTCTAAGGCCGATTGTTTTTGCACCTCGGCATGCGAGCCAAGATTCAAAAGGGCTCAAATTTAACCCGATGTTCACAATCCGGCTTCGTGCAGCATCGACATATTGTTCTTTTCCACATAAGACACCGGCGGAGACGTCACTATGCCCCCCAATATATTTTGTTGCCGAGTGGACAATAATATCTGCGCCTAAAGCATACGGCTGGACAAAATACGGTGTCGCAAATGTATTATCGACAATAAAAACAAGGCTGTGTTTTTTTGCGATACCGGCTAACCGCTCCAGATTTTCAATCCGTAAAAATGGATTGGTGACCGATTCCGTATATAAAATAACAGTATTCGAACGGATAGCCGATTCGATAGCCAGTTCATCTTCAAAATCAATAAATGTTGTTTCAATCCCCATTCGAGCCAGCTCTTCTTTTAACGTAAAAAAAGTGCCGCCGTATACATCACGGGCGGCCACAAGGTGGTCACCGCTTTTCGCAACAGCAAGCACAGCTGCCATAATCGCTCCTAGTCCTGATGAGGCAGCAACTCCCGCAGGCGCTCCTTCAAGCCGTGCCGTTACGGATGCCAATTCGTCTGAATTCGGATTACCAGCCCGTGTATATAAATAAGGGGAATTGCCGTTATAGTACCCTTCCAATTCTTCCAAACTGTCAAATGAAAAAACCGATGTTTGATAGATCGGCGTTACTTTGCTGCGAATTGACGTCGGCAGTTTTTCACCGTGTACTGCTTTTGTATTAAATGAATCCATAAATTCCACTCCTTTTATTGGTTCATTATATTCCGAAAAATAAACAAAAACAAATCCGCCTATAGCAGGCGGATCAATCTTTTATTAACTTCTTCATCATCGCTTCATCCATTGGGCCGATAATTTTTTGATTGACGGTCCCGTCTTCATTGAGCAAATACGTCGTTGGAATCGTGTACACTTCATATGTTTCGCCTACTGAACCTTCTTCATCTAGCAGTATCGGGAACGTTAATTCATATTGTTTAACAAATTCGCTTACTTTCGCTTCTTTTTCTTCTAAATTAACCGCGAGAATTTCGACATTTTCCGGTTCCCCGTCATAAAAAGACTGCATATGCGGCATTTCTGCTTTACATGGCGGACACCACGTTGCCCAAAAGTTTATTAACACTTTTTTCCCTTCGTAATCAGACAGGTTCACTTCCTTGCCATCTATCGTCTTCAGCGTGAAATCCGGGGCTTTCTCTCCCTGCTCAATACCTGTTTTATCATTATTAACGGCGATGCCGATATTTTCAATGCTGGTCACATCTTTACGATCACTGTACAAGTTAAATCCAGCAATCCCGATTAGCAGCGCCAATAAAATGACGCCAAACCATTTTTTATTCATGTTTTCTTCCTCCAGAAAATGAAATAAACCGTGACGCTTATGTATACAAGTGACTCCACTGAAAATAAACGCCCGTCCCCTGATAAAAAGAGCAGCTGCCAGAATAACAATAGAATAAGCGCCTTCTCAAGTCCTTCTTTCGCAAAAATGAAAAAGAGAAGACTGCCAGTGAACTGTACAACATGCCATATTGTAAACGTATTGGAGAGAATTGATAAAGCAAACGGATATATGGCAACAACAAACGCCCATGCTTCAGCCGTATTAAAAGTCGGCATTTTTTTCACATACGCATAGAAAAGTGCCGATGCCAGCCCAAGCCAGAAACCATATAAGCCTCCGTTAAAATAAAGAAGAGACAACGGTGCTTTTATAACGATTGGCAACTGAAGTAAAACGATGCTGAATTTCCAGACCATAACGAATAAAAAAGAAACACTGCTAATCTGTTCCGCGAATGATTTTCCATACTTGCAGCGTGTGTAAAGCCAAGCACCAAACAAGGCAATGACAACTGCCGGCTGCTGTACGGGCAATGTAAGATTAAATATTTGGATAAACTCCATGACTTCTCCTTTTACTATATTAACACAGGATCCCTTTATGATTATTTTATACAACCGTGGGTATAAAGTAAAAAAAAGCCGCTTAAACAGTAGCATTCACGTATCAGTATCCCCAGCCAATATACGCTGAGCCAACGATAATAAGCAAAATGAAGAGCACAACGACCAATGTGAATTTACCGCTATACCCCGCTTTAGAATCACCCATTCTATCCACCCCCTGCTCTTTCCTTTTACAGGTTATGCAGGAGATGCTTCTTTGGCAGGGCATGCAGCCTAGAAATGCTGGATCGGTTAACAACATAAAAAACCCCGGATGTGGAGTGACCCCTAAAAGTTAGACACGGTTATTTCATTAGGCAG
>NZ_MSFI01000006.1 GCF_001975785.1 Domibacillus epiphyticus
GTAGTTGGGGGTTTCCCCCTGTGAGAGCAGGACGCCGCCTGGCAAACTTTTGTCATAAACAAAAGTCTTTTTATTGTCGCGGGGTGGAGCAGCCCGGTAGCTCGTCGGGCTCATAACCCGAAGGTCGCAGGTTCAAATCCTGCCCCCGCAATTGTTGGTCCGGTAGTTCAGTTGGTTAGAATGCCTGCCTGTCACGCAGGAGGTCGCGGGTTCGAGTCCCGTCCGGACCGCCATTTTTATTAAAGAAGAATTCTTTTTTTATTCGTACATATTCGATATAATATTGATACAATAGGAAACCTTAGGATGTATGATCCTAAGGTTTTTTTTCGAGGAAAGAAGGTAAAAGGATGTCGTCTTCTTATACAATTATGATTTCTAATCTAGAAGAAATGAATAGGTTCGCCGCGTATGTAGCATCATTGCTTGCACCTGGAGATGTTCTTTTATTAGAAGGAGATCTTGGTGCAGGAAAAACAACATTTACGCAAGGACTTGCCGCAGCACTGGGCGTCAAAAAAAATGTGAACAGCCCAACGTTTACGATTATAAAAGAATATAAAGGAAAATATCCGCTCTATCATATGGATGTATACAGGCTCGGTCAAGATTCAGAAGAGGATCTTGGTTTTGATGAATATTTTTATGGAGACGGAATTTCTGTTGTGGAATGGGCTCATTATATTGAGGATCAACTGCCCGATGAGTATGTGGCCATTACTCTTTACCATACGGATGTTGAAGGACAGCGTAAAGTGGTTTTGAATATAAAAGGCGATCGTTATGAACGATTACGTGAGAAGGTGATGCGTTATGAACATTTTAGCGATTGATACATCTACATATACATTGTCGATTGGGTTATCTGACGGCGATACAATGCTTGCTGAACAAGTGACGAATGTGAAAAAAAATCATTCGGTCAGGGTGATGCCGGCCATTGAATCACTTATGAATGAAGTAGAAATGAGGCCCGATGAGCTGGATAAAATTATCGTTGCGAATGGACCGGGTTCTTATACAGGAGTGCGCATTGGTGTAACAATTGCAAAAACATTGGCATGGACGCTTCAAATTCCGATTACAGCTGTATCCGGTCTAGCGTCTCTTGCGGCTTCTGCTCCATTAATTCAAGGTCTAGTCTGCCCGATATTTGATGCGCGAAGAGGACAAGTTTTTACAGGTTTATATCGTTTATCAAACGGTTTTGTGGAGACAGTAAAGGAAGATCGAAACATACCGATTGTTGACTGGTGCCATGAACTGATTGAAATGGACGAACCTGTCTTATTCGTCGGTCAGGAAAGTGTACTTCATGAAAAGGTTATTGCAGAACTTATGGGCAGTGCCGCGGCATTTGCAGGTAATTCAGTTCCCTATACGCGTCCGGCGGCCCTTATTTCTCTAGGACAAAGCGCCCAGCATCAGGATCCGGCGGTTGTTATACCCAATTACGCGCGTCTTGCGGAAGCAGAAGCGAAGTGGCTAGAATCCAATGCGAAGAAGGATAAGTCCAGTGAGTGAGCTTCTGATTCGTCCAATGACACTGGAGGATATTCCGGCAGTTTATGAAGTGGAGCTGGTCAGTTTTGCAATTCCATGGTCAAAAGAAGCGTTTGAACGTGAGATTTCGTCCAATCGATTTGCGCTTTATCATGTGGCAGAAATAAACGGACAGGTGATTGGTTATTGTGGCATGTGGGTTGTATATGACCAGGTTCAAATAACGAACATCGCGATTTTGCCGGAATATCGAGGAAATCATTATGGTGAAAAATTAATGGCGTATGTCATGAAAGAAGCAAAACGATATGGCGGCGCGGTACTTTCTTTAGAAGTGCGGGTCAGCAATACACCGGCGCGGTCCCTATATGAAAAATTTGGACTGCAGCCGGGTGGAATCCGGAAGCAGTATTATACAGATAATTTAGAAGACGCTTTAGTAATGTGGGTGAATTTATGATGAAAAAAGATACATTTGTATTCGGAATTGAGACGAGCTGTGATGAAACGGCCGCATCGATCATTAAAAATGGTACGGAAATAGTGTCAAATGTCGTTTCGTCCCAAATTGAAAGCCATAAACGATTTGGCGGTGTTGTGCCGGAAATTGCATCACGACATCACGTGGAGCAAATTGTTTCTGTATTTGAGGAAACGCTTAAACAGGCTGATTTGACGTTTCAAGAGATAGATGCCATTGCGGTAACGAAAGGACCAGGTCTTGTAGGAGCATTGTTAGTTGGAGTAAATGCGGCGAAAGCGATAGCCTTTGCACATGGGATCCCGCTAATTGGCGTTCATCATATTGCTGGTCATATTTATGCGAATCGTTTAGTGAAGGAAATGTCGTTTCCTCTTTTATCGCTTGTTGTTTCCGGAGGCCATACAGAACTCGTTTATATGAAAGAACACGGCTCATTTGAGGTAATCGGAGAGACTCGTGACGATGCAGCAGGAGAAGCTTACGATAAAGTGGCGCGTACGCTGCATCTACCTTATCCCGGCGGTCCCCATATTGACCGGCTGGCTGCAGAAGGCCAAGATACGTATGCCTTACCGCGCATCTGGCTGGATGAAGGGTCATATGATTTTAGCTTCAGCGGATTGAAGTCAGCTGTTATTAATACTGTTCATAACGCGGAGCAGCGTGGTGAAGAGATTAACCCTGTAAATCTGGCAGCGAGTTTTCAAGCGAGTGTTGTGGAAGTGCTGACGGAAAAAACAGTACGGGCGGCGAAAGAATATAACGTGAAGCAAGTTTTATTAGCTGGCGGTGTTGCAGCAAATAAAGGCTTGCGCTCATCTCTGGAGCAAGCTTTTATCAACATGGATCAATTGGAATTAATTATTCCGCCAATTTCATTATGTACAGATAATGCAGCCATGATTGCTGCAGCGGGAACCGTTTTATTCGAACAGGGAAAACGTGATGGACTCGATATGAACGGTCATCCGGGTCTTGATATAGAACAATTTTAAAGGACGGGCTTATGCCTGTCTTTTTTTGTGGACAGTGTGGACAAAAACAGGTGTTTTATGTGGATAATGTGCATAACTGCTGTGGAAAGCTTTTGTTAAGCTATAGATAGATCGATAAATTTGTGGATAAAAAAGCATGGTGCTGTGGATAGCACCATGCTTTTTTATTTATCCTGAAGCGATTCCCATTCTTCCATCAATAATTCAATTGCGTTGTTTGACTGCTCCAGCTGCTGCTGCAAAGCGAGAGATTTTTCATGGTCCTCATATATATCCGGGAGGCAGAGAAGTTCTTCTGCTTCCTTTATTTTTTCTTCATGAATGGAGATTTCCGATTCGATTTCTTCAATACGCCGTATTCTTTGCCGTTCCCGCTTCCGCTGTTCCTTGTCTGTTTTATAGGAATCTGCGGCTGCAGGCTTTGGTGTGGACGAAATCGTGTTTACCGTATCAAGTGCGGCGAGTTCTTCCTGCTCATTTTTCTTTTCTACATAGTAGTCATAATCGCCAAGATAAACGGTCACACCAGATTTATCGAGTTCAATGACTTTCGTGGCGATCCGATTTATAAAATACCGGTCATGTGAGACAAACAGAAGAGTCCCTGGGTAGTCGATCAGTGCATTTTCAAGTACTTCTTTACTATCAAGGTCTAAATGGTTTGTCGGCTCATCAAGTATTAATAAATTTGCTTTTTCCATCGTCAATTTTGCAAGTGCAAGACGAGCTTTTTCGCCTCCGCTTAAAGCAGCAACCGGCTTTAATACGTCGTCTCCTGAAAAAAGAAAGGTGCCGAGAATCGTCCGTATGTCTTTTTCCTGTGTACCCGGATAGTCATCCCAAAGTTCTGCAAGCACTGTTTTCGAGCGGTTTAAGTGTGACTGTTCTTGATCATAATAACCGATTTCAACACCCGCACCTGTATGAATGTCACCTGATAGGAGCGGCAGGGCGCCGGTAATGGATTTCAGCAATGTTGATTTTCCTGCCCCGTTCGGGCCCACGAGTGCAATGCTTTCGCCTCTGGAAATATCAAATGATAAATCAGATGCGATTTTATTTTCATCGTAGCCGATTGCCGCCTGATTTACTTTCAACACTTCATTCCCGCTTTGACGGTTAATGTCAAACAGCATACCCGGCGGCTTTTCATCACCTTCAGGCCGTGCCATCATCTCCATCCGGTCGAGCTGTTTCCGTCTGCTCTGCGCCCGTTTTGTAGTGGAGGCACGTGCAATATTTCGCTGAATAAATGCTTCCAGCTTCGCCGCTTCTTCCTGCTGTTTTTCAAATTGCTTCATTTCCCGTTCATACTGTTCCGCTTTTTGGGATAAATATTTGCTGTAATTGCCCGTATATTTACGAATTTTATGGCGGGACACTTCGTACACTTGATTAACCGTTTTATCAAGGAAGTAACGGTCATGGGAAACGATCAAAATGGCACCAGAATACCCCTGTAAATACTGTTCAAGCCAGGAAAGCGTATCAATATCAAGGTGGTTGGTCGGCTCATCAAGTATTAAGATATCCGGTTTTGTTAACAACAATTTGGCTAAAGCCAATCGAGTTTTTTGGCCGCCGCTTAATGTAGAAATGAGTGTGCCGTAATCAAATTCATGGAAATGGAAGCCATGTAAAATGGAGCGTAAATCCGCTTCATATTGATATCCGCCTGCTTCTTTAAATTTATTTTGAAGCTGGTCGTAAGCGGTCATGACCTGCTCGTACCGTTTCGGGTCGCCGTATACGCCGGGATTTGCCATATCGGCCTCAAGCGTCCGAAGCTGCTGTTCCATATGGCGGATTCCATCAAAAACACTGTTCATTTCATCCCATATCGACAGATCGGATTCAAGACCGGTATCCTGGGCGAGATACCCGATTGTCACGTCTTTTGGTTTCATAATCGCACCGGCTTCATGTGAAAGCTGGCCGGCAATTATTTTTAAAAGCGTCGATTTGCCGGCACCGTTTCGTCCAACGAGAGCGATTCGGTCGCCTGACTGCACCTCGAGCTTAATATTCGATAAGATCAGTTCAGCTCCATAATATTTCGAAAGCTGCTGTACTTGAAGAAGTATCATATTTTTCACCTCATCTTCACTTTACTTTAGGAAGGGACAGCGGGCAATGGAAAAGAAGGAGATCTTGTGAAAAAGGCGGCAAACAATTATGATTGAAGTATAAAAAAAGCGAACCTTGAACGGCATCAAGTTAGGGGGATAAAAATGAATAGCGATTCGATGAGAATTCCACAGGCAACCGCGAAACGCCTGCCGTTATACTATCGGTTTATACAAAATTTGCACTCTTCCGGGAAACAGCGTGTTTCATCGGCAGAATTAAGTGAAGCGGTAAAAGTGGATTCAGCGACGATCAGGAGAGATTTTTCCTATTTCGGCGCACTTGGTAAAAAAGGATACGGGTATAATGTGAGCTATTTATTGTCCTTTTTCCGAAAAACACTTGATCAGGATGAAGTGACAAACGTCGCGTTGATTGGTGTTGGGAATCTTGGTACAGCGTTTTTGAACTACAATTTTTTAAAAAACAACAACACAAAAATTCAAGTCGCGTTTGATGTAGAAGAAAGCAAGGTCGGAACGAAAATTGGCGAAGTACCGATATATCATATGGATGAGTTAGAAGAAACGCTTGCCAAACTTGAAGTGCCAGTGGCGATTTTAACGATTCCGCAGTCGGCTGCACAGACGATTACAGATCGTCTAGTCCAATCAAACATTAAAGGAATTTTGAATTTTACGCCCGCTCGTTTGAATGTGCCGCCGGACATTCGGGTTCATCATATTGATCTGGCGATTGAACTCCAGTCGCTCGTTTATTTCTTGAAAAACTACCCTGAGGAATCTGTTGGAAAATGATCATGGAATTTATGGAATTTACGCAGTAAATCAGTTATGATGAAGGGAAAGGGGGTGTTTGCCAATGATGGGTGTTGGCAGCATGGTGATTATCGGCGCCGCCGCTTTGCTTATTTTCGGTCCAAAAAAGCTTCCGGAACTTGGACGGGCAGCCGGTGATACATTAAGAGAATTTAAAAATTCAACAAAAGGCTTAGCCGATGATGATGAACAGACCGAGGACAAAAAAGAGTCCAAGTAATGTTAGGATGAATAACAATGAGTCGACAAGATATGACGATATTTGAACATCTCGAAGAACTTCGAAAACGACTCATGATTGTCGTCGTTTTCTTTTTCATAGCTGTTATCGGAGGACTGTTTCTTGCAAAGCCGCTTATTCATTATTTGCAGCATGCGGATGAAGCAGCGGCATTGACGATGAATGCGTTTCGTGTGACGGATCCGCTTAAAATATATTTCCAGATGGCATTTGTCATCGGAATTATTTTAACATCGCCGGTCATATTGTATCAGCTATGGGCATTTGTCAGTCCCGGATTGCATGAAAAAGAGCGGAGAGTGACACTCAGTTACATACCCGCATCGGTGGTTCTTTTTTTAGGCGGGTTATCCTTTTCCTACTTCATATTGTTCCCGTACATCATTCATTTTATGATGAACTTGTCGGGTGACTTGAATATTGAACAGGTGATCGGCATTAACGAATACTTTCAATTTTTATTCCAAACGACAATACCATTCGGCTTTTTATTTCAGCTTCCGGTCGTTACGCTGTTTTTAACCCGGCTTGGTATTATAACTCCTATGTTTTTAGGACAAGTCCGACGCTATGCATATTTCATTTTGCTGGTCATTGCCGCACTTATCACACCGCCAGATGTCATCTCGCATATGATGGTGAGTATACCGCTGTTTATTTTATATGAAGTGAGTATTTTCGTTTCGAAAATTGGCTATAATAAAGCACAGCAGGCAGAAGCACAGTCTGCGGCTGAATAATAAAAACTCCGCCCTCATTCAGGGCGGAGTTTTTATTTCTGGCCGTTTTTTAATTTAAAGTGAAGAAAAAGCAGCCGGAGACCGGTTCCTATGTCGAGTGTTGCGAGCAGAATAAGCAAATAGGTGAAAAAGCCGAAGCTGTTTGCATTTACATCCTGAATGGCGAGAAAAACGAAAAAGACGCCTAGTATATTATAAAAAATCCCTGATGCCAGTGGTGACTGTCTCATCCTAATACCTCCTTACAAAAGCCATGCAATAAACTGCTGCATTTGTTCCGCTTCTTTCATCATCTTGTCCAATTCATCCTTAAAAACGTACTGAACGATGACGACAAATGAGTTCATCGCCACGTGCGCCACAATCGGCACGATCAGCCGTTTTGTTTTTACATAAAGAAAAGCGAATGTAAATCCCATTGCTGCATATAATAGAATGTGCTCGAGCTCTGCGTGTGCGACGGAAAATACGAACGCGCTAACTAATGCGGCGAAGAAAAAGGGCATTCGTTCATACAATGAGCCGAACAATATTTTTCTGAAAACAATTTCTTCTAAAATAGGACCGAATACGGCAACAGATATCATCGTCAGCGGCACCCATTCAATCAGCTGAATGATGGACTGTGTATTTTCTGATCCTTGCTCAATCCCAAGTGCCGTTTCGATACTGATGGCAATGGTCTGGGAGAAATAGGCAAGGAATACACCGGCGATTGACCAGAAGATTGATTTTCCGACGGACATGGGCGTCTGCGATTCAATTTTATTCGTATAGGTGCTCTTTTTTAAAATAAACAGGATGATCACAGTGGCAAGAGCAAAACTGATCACCGTCCAATATCCTGCAGCGACCACTTCTGCCCGGTTTGGTTCAAGATCGGATGAAACCCCGATCTTATAAAGAAGGGGAATTCCGAGGAAGCCGGAAAATTGCATTAAAATATACGTAATCAAGACAAGCCCATATTCTTTTCTCACATGAAAACTCCTTTATTCTATTCACTTACTGTCCATTGTACTAATAAACGTGACCCCCTTCAAATAAGCGGTCTCACGGTGTTGGAAATTTTTTTTGCTTTACGCTTGCAAAATTAAGATGATTTCATTTATTATAATAATTGTGTTAGCACTCATTAGAGTAGAGTGCTAATAAAAACTATTTATCTATTTTTGAGGAGGGTTTCACTTGTTAAAACCACTAGGTGACCGCGTAGTAATTGAACTAGTAGAATCTGAAGAAAAAACAGCCAGCGGAATTGTACTTCCTGATTCTGCGAAAGAAAAACCGCAGGAAGGCAAAGTCGTGGCAGTTGGAACAGGACGTGTTCTAGACAGCGGCGAGCGCGTAGCACTAGAAGTAGCTGAAGGCGACCGCATCATCTTCTCAAAATACGCAGGTACAGAAGTAAAATATGAAGGAGCAGAATACTTGCTTCTCCGCGAAAGCGATATTTTAGCTGTTATCGGCTGATCACTTAAAACTATAACAAATCGTATAAAATACAAAAAAATTCGAGGAGGCACTTTTAAATGGCTAAAGATATTAAATTTAGTGAAGAAGCACGCCGCGCAATGCTTGCAGGTGTAGACAAGCTTGCGGATGCAGTAAAAGTAACACTTGGACCAAAAGGACGCAACGTCGTTCTTGAGAAAAAATTCGGTTCACCACTTATCACAAATGATGGTGTAACAATCGCAAAAGAAATTGAACTAGAAGATGCATTCGAAAACATGGGTGCAAAACTGGTTGCAGAAGTAGCAAGCAAAACAAATGATGTTGCCGGTGACGGTACAACAACAGCTACAGTTCTTGCGCAAGCGATGATCCGTGAAGGCTTGAAAAACGTAACAGCTGGCGCAAACCCTGTCGGCATTCGCAAAGGAATGGACAAAGCGGTTGCGACTGCTCTTACTGCATTGAAAGACATTTCAAAACCAATCGAAGGCAAAGAATCAATCGCACAGGTTGCGGCGATTTCTTCAGCTGACGATGAAGTTGGTCAATTGATCGCGGAAGCAATGGAACGCGTTGGAAACGACGGCGTTATCACAATCGAAGAGTCAAAAGGTTTCACAACAGAGCTTGATGTTGTAGAAGGTATGCAATTTGACCGCGGTTATGCGTCTCCATACATGATCACAGATTCAGATAAAATGGAAGCTGTTCTTGAGAATCCTTACATCTTGATCACAGACAAAAAGATTACAAGCATTCAAGAAATTCTTCCAGTTCTTGAGCAAGTCGTTCAACAAAGCAAACCGCTTCTTTTGATCGCTGAAGATGTAGAAGGCGAAGCATTGGCTACGCTTGTTGTGAACAAACTGCGCGGTACATTTAATGCAGTAGCGGTAAAAGCTCCTGGATTCGGTGACCGACGCAAAGCGATGCTTGAAGACATTGCGATTTTAACGGGCGGCGAAGTCATCACAGAAGAGCTTGGTCTTGACTTGAAAACAACTGAAATTACACAGCTTGGCCGCGCATCAAAAGTTGTTGTGACAAAAGAAAACACAACAATCGTTGAAGGTGCAGGCGAATCACAAAACATTCAAGGCCGCGTAAGCCAAATCCGCGCGCAGCTTGAAGACACAACGTCTGAATTCGACCGCGAAAAATTACAAGAACGTTTAGCGAAACTTGCTGGCGGCGTAGCGGTAATCAAAGTCGGTGCAGCAACAGAAACAGAACTTAAAGAGCGTAAACTTCGCATTGAAGATGCTTTGAACGCAACGCGTGCAGCTGTTGAAGAAGGCATCGTAGCAGGCGGTGGTACAGCGCTTGTGAACGTATACAACAAAGTAGCTGAAGTACAAGCAGAAGGCGACGTCGCAACAGGCGTGAAAATCGTTCTTCGCGCACTAGAAGAACCAGTCCGTCAAATCGCGCACAACGCAGGTCTTGAAGGTTCTGTTATCGTAGAACGCCTGAAACGCGAAGAAGTCGGCGTAGGCTACAACGCAGCAACTGGCGAATGGGTAAACATGATCGAAACTGGCATCGTGGATCCAACAAAAGTAACGCGTTCAGCACTTCAAAATGCAACATCTGTTGCAGCAATGTTCTTAACAACAGAAGCTGTTGTTGCAGACAAGCCAGAACCAGCTGGAGCTGGCGGCATGGGCATGCCTGATATGGGCGGCATGGGTGGAATGGGCGGCATGATGTAATATCATCCCCTTCGAAAGCGTTAAACCTTGATTTATCAGGGTTTGACGCTTTTTTATTTGTTTTTTATATTCATAACAGCTAATGTTTAAATGAGATTTTTAATGTGTTATTAAGTTGTAGCTTTAAATACAGTTGTAAATTTTGGAAAAGTTCAACCGTTTTATTGTACAGTAGAGACGTACTGTTGAATAAAATTTCGAAATTTCAACATGATACCATTAAAAAAGGATGATATCTCAATGGATTTCCCCACAATACATACAAATTTCTGGGATGCTGTCATTGCGGTCCCTGTCGTTCTTATCCTGACGCAGTTAATCAAATTATTTTTTAAGCCTCCGAAACCTTTTGTTCCTTTCATTGCATTGATCATAGGTTTACTTATTTCTGTTTTCATCAGCCACCGAGGGCATGTAGTTGCCGGTATTTTCATGGGCTGGTTTTACGGATATGCGGCAATCGGTTCTTACGCCTCATTAAAAACAAGCATTGTATCGTATTTAAAGAAAGTTCGCCGTGAATAACTTCAATGTACTGTTCATTAAGCAATTTTACTTTCTTTTCTCATTAAATGGTCAATCAATTTCTATTAATTAATAAATCATGAGTTACTTCATACAATCCCCTCGGAAAGCGTCGAACCTTGAATTATCAGGGTTTGGCCCTTTTTTCTTTTTCTTTTAGATCATAAAACTCATATTAGCGAAAATCTACTGGAAAAGCTGCACAGGTTAACAGGATGTAAAGCTGATACATTGCGCTGTTATGAAAAAATTGGTATATTACGAGAGGCGAATAAATGATTTATTTATACATAAACGCGTTGGAATTTTCCACACATTCATTTATTGTAAAATTTATTTCTATAGGAGCATCATAATCGTGAATCAGTTAAAAGTTGTTAGTATGATCGTGTTGATTAGTTTAATTTGGGGCTACTTATGGGTGACCGTGAAAATTGGTTTAGAGGCTATGCCGCCTTTTTTCTTTTCATCCGCAAGACTTCTAATAGGGGGCTTTGTGTTATTTCTTTTTTTGTTAGTAAAAAGACAGGAAATATTACCCCGAAAAGATGAGTGGGCACCATTTTTCTATTTAAGTTTATTAATGTGTATCGGTTATTATGCTTTTTCAACATACGGCATGCAGTTTGTAGATTCAGGTTTATCATCCGTTCTGGTTTACACAATGCCGATCATTATTACGCTGCTCGCGCATTTCTTTTTGGATGAACATTTAACGTTGAATAAAGTCATTGGCCTCGTTGCTGGAGCAATTGGCCTTTTATTCATTATGGGCCCCCACTTACTGCATTTATCCTGGAATCTTTCTTTACTAGGAGAACTCATTATATTACTTTCCGCCTTCTTCTGGGCATGGGCTAGTATCTATACGAAAAAAATTGGTCATGCTCATGATAAAGTGAAAATGACAATGTGGCAGTTGCTGATGGGCGGCTTTTTCATATTCATTATATCCTTAGGAACTGAGCATGAAGCTATAGCTGGAATAGCATTATCAAAATCGTCTATATTCGCTTTGCTCTATAACGGTATTCTAGGATCAGCTGTTGCCTTCGTTGGCTGGAATTGGGTGTTAGGCAAAATACAGGCATCCACAGCTTCGATTTCTTTAATGTCGGTGCCTTTACTCGGGTTGTTTTTCGGGTGGCTTCAATTAGGTGAAGAAATGACTGGCAATATATTAATCGGCGCTGTCTTTATCTGTCTAGGCATCCTATTTACATCCATTCAGGTAAAAAGTAAAAATTATATAAAGGCAGCCGACAGTTCGTCATAACATTAAATAAATTTGTAATCTGCACAAAAGGTAAACTGACCCCGAATAGCGGACACTTACATAAGTCCAATTTTCGGGGTTTTTTATTCTTCCGATAGAGTTTTAGAATAAGTGATAGACAGTATATAGAAATTTGTTGAAATATTAGGAAGATAGGTTTATAATTTCTTTATTAGGTAATTAGTCCTTCGCACAAAGGATATAGAAAGATTAAAGTCCTATAAAACTGCCCGGCGCCAAATTTTCGGCAAAAAACGATAAGTGATCACTGTTTTTGGAAACGCATACAATTGTGAAGGAAGCAGAAATACATAAAGAAAAAGTAAAGGTTTTAAGTTCAATTATTTCAAGGTTGGTATATTTCAAATCCCAATGGTTTATAGCTAATTTAACTTAGTTATTTTAATAGATTAAAACAAAAAAGGGGTCCTTTTAATGAAAAACATCTTTCGAAATATAAAAACAAAATTATTCTTAGCTTTTTCTTTCATTTTAATTGTTCCTGCCATTATTATTGGATCGCTTTCGTATACAACTGCTAAAGATGCGGTTAACAATGAGATGCTGGATGGCTTTGCTGGGACTGTAAATTTATTAAACGCATCAATTGATAATACAATGCAGTCTAAAACACATGATATAGAAACACTTTCTAAAAAGATTACATCAAATGACTATCAGGGAGCCAGCAGTCCAAAATTACGTGGAATTTTTGATCAGTATGTGAATTTACATCCTGAAACCCATAGTATTTTTGTTGGTACAAAAGAAGGCTTATTTATTCAAGAACCTAACAAACAAAAAGATCCGAATTTCGATCCGAGAGAAAGATATTGGTACAAAGATGCGATCGAAAATAAAGGGAAAATCGTTATATCAGATCCTGACATTTCTGCCAGCACAGGTGAACTGGTTGTAACCATCGCTCGTGTCCTTGAAGATGAGTCAGGGGTAGTAGCGGTCAATGTACAATTAAGCCACTTGCAAGAGTTAATAAATCAGGTCGAGATAGGCGATGAAGGATATGCTTTTCTTCTAGATAAAAATAAAAAATTCATTGCACATCCTGCAACAGAGGCAGGAACTGAAGGGAAAGAAGATTTTTACAATAACATGTATGCACAAGAAAACGGGAATTTTGAATATAAGTATGAGGGCGTTGAAAGAATGATGGTTTTTGCGACCAATCAATTGACTGGCTGGAAAATAGGGGGATCCGTGGAACTTTCAGAAGTCAGTGAGGCTGCATCCCCAATTTTGAAAAAAACGGTCCTCGTTATCGTGATTGCTATGATAATAGGTGCCTTCTTTGTTTTCCTTATCGTAAAGTCAATTATTAGGCCGCTCATAGGGTTAAAAGAAAAGGCAATTACCGTCAGTAAAGGGGATTTGACAGAGAATATTGATGTTCATTCCAATGATGAAATTGGACAGTTAGGAATTGCTTTTAATGAAATGCAGGAGAGTCTTAAAGGTTTAATTCAAGAAGTAGAACATCATGCTGAACAAGTCGCTTCCTCCTCAGCAGAATTGACAGCAAATGCTGAACATACAGCCAGCGCTACTGAACAAGTATCAGCTTCTATCCAGGAAGTGGCAAGCAGTGCGGAGAAACAAACAAGTGGAGTGGATCAAAACGCTCAGATTCTAGCTGAAATTTCGGATGGCGTCTCCCTAATTGCCGATCATTCTACGAAAGTGTCAAAGCTTGCCCATCATACAACTGCGCAGGCAGAATCAGGTGGTCAGGCGGTTTCCGATACAGTGAATCAAATGAATTCCATTCATGAATCCGTAAAAGAATCCAATACCATGATAAAATCTTTATCTGAACGCTCTAAGGAAGTCAGTTCCATTTTGAATGTGATTACGGGAATTGCGGATCAAACGAACCTGCTTGCTTTAAATGCATCAATTGAAGCAGCGAGGGCTGGTGAGCATGGCAAAGGATTTGCTGTTGTCGCTAATGAAGTACGGAAACTAGCCGAGCAGTCTCAGCAGTCAGCAAAGGAAATTCATGAAATCGTTCAAGGAATTCAAAAGGATACGGAAAACTCCGTTCAAGTCATGGCACGTGTTACGAATGATGTACAAGCTGGCGTAGAGGTATCTAATGAAGCGATAGCAAAATTTAATCAAATCCTCCAGAGTACAAAAGAGATCACCCCGCAAATGGAGGAAATTAACACAACTGCACAGCAGATGTCGGCAGCAGTTCAAGAAGTTACTGCGACTGCGAAAGAACTATCCAATATTGCGCATGGTAATGCGGCAACTTCAGAAGAAGTGGCAGCGTCTACAGAGGAACAATTAGCTTCGATGGAGGAAATTTCTGCATCGGCTGAATCTCTTTCCTCCATGGCAGAAGAGTTAAACAGCTTACTTTCCAAGTTTAAATATTAAGTAAAACAGGATTCTCGATGATCCTGCCAATCAATAAAACTGTCTAACAGTCGATATCCTGAGGATATTACTGTTAGACAGTTCTTTTTGTTACTGAAAGGATAAAATCACTCCAGAAATGAACTGTGGCCGATCAAGTGTTCTTCGGATTGTTTTGAAAACCTGCAGCACTTTTATTTTGACCTTATTACAAGTAAATGGGGTTTTAAAGGTATAGCACTTAGATATTCTGTCCTTGTGGTACAATCGTGATATTCGATTTAGAGAATTAGATCCTCAAGAAGGAGCAAAGCATTTTGAATATAGAATTAAATCAAAAACTCATTAAAGAAATGTGCGGTACCGTCTCCTTCAAACGAGGAGATTCTTTTTTCCGTGCGAATAAAGTAACATTCGATAGATACAGTCCTGAAGGCTGTAAAGCAACTGTTACAGGAATTGAGGACTTTCATGTCAAGATAGAAATCGATCCCAGTGGCGGGCTGCACACGAAATGCAGCTGCCCTGCGCTAGCTTCCTTCAAAAACGATTGTCAGCATATTGCAGCCGTATTACTGTCTATTTACGAGCATCAGCGGAAAGGAACTACCCCTATTATTCCAGGTGACCGCCAGTTGGATTCCTCAACACACCAGGCACTGGCAGAAGGTTTGCTAAACCTTTTCAACGATCAGCCTAAACGGCCAAGCGGGCACCAGCTTCACTTTGAAAAAAGGCAAGTTCTCGATACTGTGTTTACGTGTAAAGCTGTCAACATAGGCCACGGGCAATTCATGTTTGGAATAGAAATGAGGATTGGTTCGGCCAATGTTCAAAATATCCGGGATTTACTGGGGAAAGTGAAAGAAGGGCAGCCAAGCCGGCTTTCGATTTCCTTCACATATGATCCAAGCCTTCATTGCTTTCAAAAAGAAACAGATGCGGTTATTCAGCAGCTTATCCAAGTAGTCCATGATGAAAAAGTATATATGGAATCATTTCCAGACAAACCTGTCGATACAATCAGTAATAACACGCTGCTCGTTCCGCCATCTTCCTGGGAACGACTTGTCCCTTCATTTGCAAAAGCACCATCCGTGAGGCTGGAGTGTGATGGGAAGACATTGGATGGTTTACGCTTTTCAGATGGAGAGCTCCCTTTGCGATTTGACTTTGCAGAAACGGAGGGCAAAGGCTGTCAACTGAAGATTAAAGGGTTGAACAGGATCATTTTGTTGAATTCGTATCGGTCTGTTCTATCTGGCGGGAAATTAATTCAGCTAAAAAGTGAGCAAAGTGAGCGCCTGTCAGAACTAAAACAGATGGTAGAAGCCTCAGGCTCCAATCAAATTCTGATTCCTCAGGAGCAAATTGAATATTTCTTACAAAAAGTGGTTCCGGGTTTGAAAAAACTTGGCGGTGTCCACATATCAGAAGCTATTTCCAGGAAATTATTAAAGGCACCGCTGATTGCAAAACTATACTTAGATCGTGTGAAAAACCGCCTGCTTGCCGGGCTGGAATTTCACTATGAAAGTATCATCATAAATCCATTGGAGAATCGGGAGTTCCGGGAAGGCTCTATGCTGATAAGGGATGTGGAGAAGGAAGATGCGATCCTGAAGCTGATGGAGGATAGCTCGTTTGCCAAGACTGACAGCGGATACTTGCTGCATAATGAAGAGTTGGAGTATACCTTTTTGTATCATGTTGTTCCGAAACTACAACAGCTTGTACAAATATACGCCACTACGTCAGTAAGAAACCGGGTTTTGAGAGGGAATGCTCATCCGCGAATCAGGGTTGGGGTCAAAAAGGAAAGGGCCAATTGGCTGGAGTTTAAATTTGAAATGGATGGCATTGCTGAAAAACAGATACGTGAAGTTCTATTGGCTCTAGAGGAGAAGCGGAACTATTACCGCTTGCGGAACGGATCACTCCTCTCACTGGAGACAAGGGAATTTGAAGAAATTAATCGTTTTCTTAAAGCACTTCCGGTCCAATATGAAGATTTGGAAAGCGGCGTGAATGTTCCCGTTGTCCGGGGGCTTCAGCTTCTTGATTCTGATGATAATATATTTACGCTGGAGGAATCGTTCCGTCAGTTCTTGGATACCATCCGTCATCCAGGCAGTTTGGAGTTCAAAGTGCCGAAAAGGCTGGAATCAATATTGCATGACTATCAAAAGGATGGATACAAATGGATGAAGACGCTAGCCCGTTATGGATTCGGAGGGATTCTTGCAGATGATATGGGACTGGGTAAAACATTGCAAAGCATTACGTTTATTTTATCAGAGCTTCCTGCTATCCATCAAAAAAATCTCCCGGTCCTTATTGTTTGCCCATCATCTTTAACGTATAACTGGCTTGGCGAAATCACGAAATTTGCCCCGGAAGTAAAAGCGGTTGTCATTGATGGAAATAAAACGGAACGGTTCAATACACAGAAGGATTTAACGGGTGTGGACGTTGTCATTACCTCCTATCCTTTGTTAATAAGGGACATAGGATGGTACGAGAAACAATCCTTTCACACAGTGTTTTTTGATGAGGCTCAGGCTTTTAAGAACCCTGTGACACAAACAGCAAAAGCAGTGAAGAAGATACAGGCCGATTATCGCTTTGCCCTTACAGGAACACCAGTGGAGAATTCATTGGAGGAGCTGTGGTCGATTTTTCATGTTGTTTTCCCTGAACTGTTTCTCGGTTTAAAGGAATACAGCAATCTCTCAAGGAAGAAGATAGCTAGAAGGATTCGTCCGTTTTTGCTTCGAAGGATGAAAGAAGACGTACTTCGAGAGCTCCCAGAAAAAATCGAGTCGATGGAATCAGTGGACTTGTTTCCTGATCAGAAGAAGCTATATGCTGCCTACCTGGCAAAACTAAGGCATGACACGTTAAAGCATCTGGACAAAGATACACTTCGGAAAAACCGTATCAAAGTCCTTGCTGGTTTAACTCGTTTACGGCAGATTTGCTGTCATCCAGCCTTGTTTGTGGATGGATATAAAGGAAGCTCAGCGAAATTCGAACAGCTGTTGAAGATTGTAGAGGAATCCAGGCTTTCTAGAAAAAGAGTGTTGATTTTCTCACAGTTTACGAAAATGCTGGAGTTAATAGGCAGGGATTTGGCGAATCAAGGGCTTCCTTTTTTCTATCTGGATGGACAAACCCCGTCAGAAGAACGAATGGAAAAATGCAATCGATTTAATGCCGGTGAACGTGATTTATTTCTCATTTCATTGAAAGCAGGCGGAACCGGTCTTAATCTGACGGGTGCCGATACAGTGATCCTATATGACACGTGGTGGAATCCAGCAGTCGAGGAGCAAGCAGCGGATCGTGCTTATCGCATTGGCCAAAGAAATGATGTACAGGTCATCAAGCTTGTTGCCCGCGGTACGATCGAGGAAAAAATGAATGAACTTCAAGAGAAAAAGAGACATCTAATTGAAGAAATTATTCATTCTAAAGAAAAATCGCCGTCTACTCTTACCGAAGAGGATATTCGGGAGATATTGATGATCTAGAGGAGTTAGGAATCTCATTATTCCCTAATTATATATACAGAACGATAAGCGCGGGGTCTCTTAATAAAGGATTCCGCGCTTTTTGATGATTGAATGATATAAGGAAGTGGTATGATAGAATGAAATGGATAATGATAATAGACGGAAGGGGATGTCGATCTTGCGAGAGATGCAAAAAGTGATTATTGAAGAACTCCAAGTGAAATCAACCATTGACCCGCAGGAAGAAATTAGAAGAAGTGTGGATTTCTTAAAAGAGTACTTGCGCCATCATTCATTTTTAAAAGGGTTTGTGCTTGGCATTTCCGGTGGACAGGATTCCACACTTGCAGGGAAGCTCGCTCAGATAGCCGTAAATGAGTTAAAAGAAGAAACAGGTTCTGATAACTATACGTTTTATGCTGTGCGTCTTCCTTATGGTGTTCAATTGGATGAAAATGATTGCCAGGATGCACTTGCTTTTATCCAGCCGGATGTGACGTACACCGTGAATATTAAAGAAGCAGTACAGGCAAGTGAATCCGCATTAAAAGAAATCGGCATTGACTTGACCGATTTTGCAAAAGGGAACGAAAAAGCACGTGAGCGCATGAAAGTACAGTACAGCATTGCTGCGATGAAAAGCGCTGTTGTAATCGGAACAGATCATGCAGCAGAAGCGTTAACAGGCTTTTATACGAAATACGGTGATGGAGGAGCGGATGTTGTCCCTCTTTTCCGTTTAAATAAACGTCAGGGACGGGAAATGCTGGAGCTGTTGGGTGCTCCCGAACATTTATATTTAAAGGTGCCGACAGCGGATTTAGAAGAAGACCGCCCTCAGCTGCCGGATGAAGTGGCGCTCGGCGTCTCGTATGAACAGATCGACGATTACCTGGAAGGGAAAAGCGTGCCGGATGCAGCGGCACAGCGAATTGAAGAGCTTTATAAGAAATCGGCGCATAAACGGCAT
Organism: Domibacillus epiphyticus; assembly: GCF_001975785.1. Taxonomy (GTDB): domain Bacteria; phylum Bacillota; class Bacilli; order Bacillales; family Domibacillaceae; genus Domibacillus; species Domibacillus epiphyticus. The sequence continues at coordinate 18,708 of NZ_MSFI01000006.1, forward strand.
TTGCCAATTACGGTGTATGACGATTTTTGGAAAAAATAACGCTTTCCGGCTCAAGCCGGAAGCGTTTTTTAATCTGAATTTTCAATAAACAAGACTACGCCTTGACCACCTACCTTGATAGATATAAAATGAGTTCAAAATATGTGAACACGAACAAACAATAGATGGATGTTTCCGATAATACGGAATTGATAAAAAAGAGGAGTGGAACGATGACAGGGAAATCAGAATTTCAAAACCAGGAAATGATTCTCGTGCTTGACTTTGGCAGTCAGTATAATCAGTTAATCACGCGGCGCATTCGTGAATTTGGTGTGTACAGTGAGCTTCATCCGCACACGATTACAGCGGAAGAAATTAAAGAAATCAATCCGAAAGGGATTATTTTCTCGGGTGGTCCGAACAGTGTTTATGCAGATGATGCATTTACATGTGATGAGCGTATATTCGACTTAAACATTCCGATCTTCGGTATCTGCTACGGCATGCAGCTGATGACGAAACATTTCGGCGGGAAAGTAGAATCTGCTTCTCACCGTGAATACGGGAAAGCAGCGATTAACGTACAAACTGAATCAGCACTATTTGCTGATTTACCGAAAGAGCAAGTGGTATGGATGAGCCACAGCGACCTTGTAACACAGGCACCGGAAGGATTTACAGTTGATGCTGTAAACCCGTCATGCCCGATTGCATCGATGAGCTATGCGGAGAAAAATCTGTATGCTGTTCAATTCCATCCTGAAGTAAAACATTCCGTTTATGGAAACGATATTTTGAAAAACTTCGTGTTTGGTGTTTGCGACTGCACGGGTGACTGGTCAATGGAGAATTACATTGAAGTCGAAGTGGAGAAAATTCGTCAAACAGTTGGCGATAAAAAAGTGTTGTGCGCGATGTCAGGCGGCGTGGATTCATCTGTCGTTGCGGTTCTGATTCATAAAGCAATCGGCGATCAATTAACATGTATTTTCGTTGATCACGGTCTTCTTCGTAAAGGGGAAGCAGAACAAGTAATGGATACATTTGCGAATGGCTTTAATATCAACATTATTAAAGTAGATGCAAAAGACCGTTTCATGACGAAACTTGCAGGAGTTTCCGATCCGGAACAAAAACGGAAAATTATCGGCAATGAGTTTATTTACGTATTTGACGATGAAGCATCAAAACTTGAAGGTATTGAATTCCTTGCACAGGGAACTCTATATACTGATATTATCGAAAGCGGCACAGCAACAGCCCAAACAATCAAGTCGCATCATAACGTTGGCGGGCTGCCGGAAGATATGCAGTTTAAGCTGATTGAACCGCTTAGCACATTGTTTAAAGATGAAGTGCGTGCGCTTGGTACTGAACTCGGTATTCCGGAACATATCGTTTGGCGCCAGCCGTTCCCAGGTCCAGGTCTCGGTATTCGTGTTCTTGGGGAAATTACGGAAGAGAAATTGGAAATTGTGCGTGAATCAGATGCGATTTTGCGTGAAGAAGTGCGCAATCACGGTCTTGAGCGCGAAATTTGGCAGTATTTCACGGTTCTTCCCGATATCCGCAGTGTCGGTGTAATGGGCGATGCGCGTACGTATGATTATACAATTGGTATTCGTGCGGTGACATCGATCGATGGCATGACGTCTGACTGGGCACGTATCCCTTGGGAAGTGCTTGAAGTGATTTCGACCCGCATTGTCAATGAAGTGGCACATGTGAACCGCGTAGTGTATGACATTACGAGCAAACCGCCTGCAACAATCGAATGGGAATAAAAGGCGAACGAAAATAAAAAAAATATCGATTTTGTTCGTGTTTTGTATTGACGGACGTTTGTTATATGAGTAAAATGAAAGGGAACTACATTATTTTTCACGTTGTATCGTATATCGTCGAGAATAAGGCTTGACAGTTTCTACCGGGCTGCCGTAAATGGTCCGACTACGAATGAGTGGAAAGGGAATGTTCTCTTTCTGTTATCTTTTCTTAGTCATGCCCGGAGCCACTCTGTTCCGGGCATTTTTTCGTTCGTATATAAGATCGGAAGGAGAACAAATTATTATGAAGAAGTTTTTCCAACTGGAAGAGTTGGGGACGACATATCGTCGTGAATTTATCGGTGGTTTGACGACCTTTTTATCAATGGCGTACATTCTGATTGTTAACCCAATTACACTGTCACTGCAATCAGTGCCGGATTTGCCGGATGCAATGAGAATGGACTATGGAGCCGTCTTTACAGCGACAGCACTTGCCGCAGCACTTGGCTCTATTATAATGGGTATATTTGCTAAGTATCCGATCGCGTTGGCGCCGGGTATGGGATTGAACGCATTTTTTGCTTACACGGTTGTTTTAACGTACGGTATTCCATGGGAAACAGCGTTAACAGGCGTTTTATTTTCCGGTTTAATCTTTATTATTTTGACCGCTTCTGGACTTCGGGAGAAAATTATTAATGCGATTCCTGCCGAACTAAAATATGCGGTTGGAGCCGGTATTGGTTTGTTTATCACATTTGTAGGGTTTCAAAATGCTGGTATTATTGTAAACAATGATGCTGTACTCGTAGGACTGGGGGATTTATCCTCAGGCAATACGCTCCTTGCTGTTTTTGGTATTTTCGTTACGGTCATTATGATGGCAAAAGGCATTAATGGCGGAATTTTCTACGGGATGGTTCTTACAGCAATTGTTGGCATGATTGCTGGATTGATTAATCCTCCGACGCAAATCGTCGATGGCGTGCCAAGTTTGGCACCGACATTCGGTGTGGCTGTTGAGAATATTTTCCAATCTCCTGCGGAAGTATTTACTCTTCAAATGCTTGTTGTGATCCTGACATTCTTATTTGCAGACTTCTTTGATACAGCAGGTACACTTCTTGCGGTTGCGAATCAGGCAAAATTAATGAAAGACGACAAATTGCCACGTGCCGGAAAAGCATTGCTTGCAGATTCATGTGGTACAGTAGTGGGTGCTGTTCTTGGTACATCAACAACAACTTCTTACATCGAGTCTTCTGCAGGTGTAGCCGCAGGAGCCCGTTCTGGTCTCGCGGCGGTCGTAACAGGATTGTTTTTCTTGCTGTCACTGTTCTTCTTCCCGCTTCTCCAGGTAATTACGGCGCCGGTAACAGCACCGGCACTTATTATCGTCGGAGCTCTAATGGTGTCGGCTTTAGGAAAAATTGAATGGACTAGATTTGAAATTGCTGTTCCAGCGTTCCTTACGGTAATTGCTATGCCGCTTTCTTACAGCATTGCGACTGGTATCGCAATTGGTTTCATTTTCTACCCGATTACAATGATCGTAAAAGGCCGTGGGAAAGAAATACACCCAATTATGTATGGGCTATTTGTAATCTTTATTCTATATTTTGTTTTCCTTGAAAAGTAATACGAAACGAAACACCTTCTCATACGAGAAGGTGTTTTTTGTTTAGAACATCATGCTATACTGTAAAAAACAAAAAACAATGGAGATACTGCTGTGGAAACATTTTTTGTGAAAAAAATCTTGAACAACAATGTGCTTATCGCAACTGGGAAAGATGGTGTCGAGGTCGTGCTGATCGGGCGTGGTATTGGTTTTGGCCGCCAGCAGGGAGACAGCATTGTGAGAGATTCAGTTGAGAAGCTGTTTGTGTTAACTGATCGGAGTGAGCAGGAGCAATATAAAAAACTGCTGCCGAACATTGATGATAAAACGTTGAAAGTCATTATCCAGGCGGTCGAATTAATTCGTGGCCGTGTTGGCGAAACGTTGAATGAGCATATTCACGTCGGGCTGACTGATCACCTTGTATTTGCCGTGAACCGGATTGTGAGAGGGCTGGGCATCCGTAATCCGTTTTTGCTGGAAACGAAAGCGCTCTATCCGTTTGAATATGAAGTGGCGGAAGAAGTGACAAAGCTGATTAATCAAAGTCTTACGGTTGCACTGCCTCCAGGAGAAACGGGATTTATTGCGCTGCATATCCATAGTGCCATTGCGAATAAAGATGTGCGTGATGTAAGCCGCCATTCGGAATTGATCGCTGCACTTATCCAAATGATTGAAACGCAGCTGGATGTCGAACTGGACAAAGAAAGCATTGATTATATGCGTCTTGTCCGTCATATCCGTTACACAATCGAGCGTGTTGTCAGAGGCGAAAAGGTAGAAGAACCAGATAAAATCGCAAGCCTATTGAAAGCGGAATATCCGGTATGCTATAATTTATCTTGGAAGCTGATTAAAGTGATGCAGCAGACATTAAAAAATCCGGTGTATGATGCGGAAGCGGTCTACTTAACCATGCACTTGCAGCGGATTCAGACAAAAATGAAATAATACACTGTTCTTTACGTGTTACTGATACGATCAGGCATGAGTGAAGGAGATAGAGAAAATAGGGGTATAGCCACTTCTATTTTCTATTGTCTTCTTTCCTCATGTCTTTTTTGTTCTTGTTTGTCTGTTTCAACTTTTAAAAGCACATAATAACAAATGATGAAGGAGGAACATGCATATGTTTAAAAAACTTTTTGGCGTTTTGCAAAAAATCGGGAAAGCTCTCATGCTTCCTGTAGCCATTTTGCCGGCGGCTGGCTTGCTTCTTGCATTTGGTAATGCGCTACAAAACCCAACACTTACTGAACTTGCTCCATTTCTTGAAGCGAACTGGGTTGTCCAAATTGCATCCGTAATGGAGAATTCAGGAGATATTGTGTTTGGCAACTTGCCAATCTTGTTTGCACTCGGCGTAGCCATTGGACTTGCAGGAGGAGACGGTGTAGCTGGACTTGCTGCGTTAGTTGGTTACTTAATTATGAATGCAACGATGGGGACAGCATTAGGCCTTGAGAGAATTGCCGTTTTAGAGGCAGGAGACCCTGCAAACGCATTGATTCTTGGTATTCCATCGCTTCAAACGGGAGTGTTCGGCGGGATTATTGTCGGTGTGCTCGCGGCTTACATGTACAACAAATTCTATAACATTGAGTTGCCATCCTACCTTGGTTTCTTCGCAGGGAAGCGTTTCGTTCCAATCGCGACAGCGGCTTCATCTGTCGTATTAGGGTTAGTGATGATCCTTGTTTGGCCGACAATTCAAAGTGGATTAAATACATTTTCACATTTCATATTAAACTGGAACCTGGCGGCTTCCGCTTTTGTATTTGGTGTCATTGAACGTGCGCTCATTCCGTTTGGCTTGCACCATATTTTCTACACGCCATTCTGGTTTGAGTTCGGTTCATACGTGAATCAGGCCGGAGAAACCATTCGCGGTGATAATGCCATCTTCCAGGCGCAGATTAAAGACCGTGTTCAAGAGCTGACAGCGGGTACATTTATGACGGGTAAATATCCATTCATGATGTTCGGTCTTCCGGCAGCGGCGCTTGCGATTTACCACGAAGCGCGTCCGGAACGGAAAAAACTGGTAGCTGGAATTATGGGTTCTGCAGCGTTAACGTCTTTCTTAACAGGGATTACAGAGCCAATTGAATTTTCATTCTTGTTCGTAGCACCGATATTGTTCGCCATTCACACGATCTTTGCGGGTCTTTCATTTATGACCATGCACCTTCTCGATGTGAAAATAGGCATGACATTTTCAGGAGGCTTGATCGACTACGTATTATTCGGTGCGATTAATCCACAAACAAATGCATGGATTGTGATTCCAGTCGGTCTAGTATTCGCGGTTATTTATTACTTTGGTTTCCGATTTGCCATTCGGAAGTTTAACCTTGCTACTCCGGGACGTGAGCCGGAAAGCACAGATGGAGAAAACGATGCGCCTGCAGTTGTGGCAAGTGAACTTCCGTATGAGATTTTAGAAGCAATGGGCGGCAAAGAAAACATTGCCAACCTTGATGCGTGTATTACACGTCTCCGTGTTTCGGTAAATGACAGCGCAAATGTTGATAAAAAACGATTGAAACAGCTTGGGGCGGCGGGTGTTCTTGAAGTCGGAAATAACATTCAAGCGATTTTCGGTCCCCGTTCAGATAGTCTTCGCCATCAAATGGCGGATATTATGAAAGGCAATGCACCTCGTCCTGTTTCGATTAAAGAAGGCGAAGAAGTGCAAAAAGAAGTGGAACAGGCTGCTCATCCGGCAATTCGCAACGATATTGACAGCCGTTTTGTGGCGCCAATTACAGGGAAACTTCTTCCAATCACAGAAGTGCCCGATCCTGTTTTCGCCGGAAAAATGATGGGTGATGGGTTTGCGATAGAACCAGCTGATGGAACTGTCGTATCGCCGGTTGACGGTAAAGTGATCAATGTCTTCCCGACGAAGCACGCGATCGGCCTTGTTGCGGATAACGGGCGTGAAGTATTAATTCACTTTGGTATTGATACAGTGAAGTTGAATGGGGAAGGGTTCGAAACACTTATTGCAGAGGGCGATACGGTGGAAGCCGGGCAGCCTCTTCTAAAAGTGGACCTCGAGTATATTGCAGCAAATGCAACTTCAACCATTACACCGATTATTTTCACGAACCTTGCGGAAGGTGAATCGGTCGTTGTTGATAAACCGGGTGCAGTAACATCCGGCGAGGAGAACGTTATCACAATTAAATAGAAGCAAATGGCCTCAACCGGCAATATGGTTGAGGCTTTTTTATTTGAGCTGTGTGTGATAAACTGCCGTCAAAGAGGAGTGAATTTGCATGATGGATAACGCCTTTCTTATGGTCGTGATCATTTTAGTCATTAATATTGTTTACGTGTCATTTTTTACGATCCGAATGATTTTAACGTTAAAAGGATATCGGTACACCGCCGCCTTTGTCAGTACGATTGAAGTCGTTATTTACGTTGTAGGCCTCGGACTTGTCCTTGATAATTTAAATGAAATTCAAAACTTAATTGCGTATGCGATTGGTTACGGTATCGGCGTGATCGTGGGGATGAAAATTGAAGAAAAACTGGCCCTCGGCTACATTACGGTCAATGTGATTACGAAAGAATACGATAAAGATCTGCCGAAAGCGCTCCGTGCGGAAGGTTATGGTGTGACGCAATGGGCGGCAAACGGTCTTGAAGGTGACCGGATGGCACTGCAGATTTTAACACCGCGAAAGTACGAACTGAAACTATACAATAAAATTAAAGAGCTGGACCCGAAAGCATTTATTATTGCCTATGAACCGAAAACAATTCATGGCGGCTTCTGGGTCAAAGCGGTACGAAAAGGAAAATTGATGCGATGAGTAAAAAGAAACTATTTCGAGTAGAAGAACATGAAACAATTGCTGACTGTTTGAACAGGATGAAGGAAGAAGGATACCTCCCTGTGCGGCGAATGGAAAAACCAGTTTTTGAAGAGCGAAAGGAAGATGGGGAGATAATTCATGTCCCAATTGGCAGTGAAATTGTATTTGAAGGGAAAATAGTAACGTAAATACGAACATTAAAATAAACAAGATAAATATCGTTCGATTTTTTATTGACACCGCTCTTTGTCGTTGTTAATATGTAGATGACAATAAAGCACCTCATATAATAGCGGGGATATGGCCCGCGAGTTTCTACCGGCTGCCGTAAACAGCTGACTATGGGGGAAAGCATTCGAATCTCGATCGGCTGCGGACGAATCGCTTTCTCCATATAAAAGGGGAAAGTGGTCTGTCCGCTTTTTTACGTAAAAAAATCTCACACACTGGAGGGTCAACATGACGGTTGAAGTTGGTGTTATAATGGGCAGCACATCTGACTGGGAGACGATGAAACATGCATGCGACGTGCTGGATGAACTCGGAATATCTTACGAAAAACGTGTCGTTTCGGCGCATCGCACGCCAGATTTAATGTTTGAATATGCCGAGACAGCTCGCGAAAGAGGCATAAAAGTAATTATAGCCGGCGCGGGCGGGGCGGCTCATTTGCCGGGCATGACAGCTGCAAAAACAACGCTCCCTGTAATTGGCATTCCGGTGCAATCGAAAGCGCTGAATGGCCTTGATTCTTTGCTGTCCATCGTACAAATGCCGGGCGGTGTACCAGTCGCAACGACGGCAATCGGCAAAGCAGGTGCAACGAATGCAGGACTGCTGGCGGCGCAAATTTTGTCTATCACTGACGCAAAAGTTGCTGAAAAGTTAGATAATCGCCGAAAAGAAACAGAAAAAATCGTGTTGGAGAGCAGTGATCAACTTGAATAGAACTATCATTGAACCAGGCAAAACAATTGGGATTATCGGTGGCGGACAGCTTGGCCGGATGATGGCGCTCGCGGCGAAAGAAGCGGGATTTAAAATCGCTGTATTAGAACCATTAAAAGGCGCACCTTGCACACAGACAGCTGATATTGTCATTCAAGCACCATATGATGATCAAGATGCACTGAAACGTCTGTCCGATGTAAGTGACGTTATTACGTATGAATTTGAGAATATTGACTTCGAAGGCTTGAAAGAACTGATGAAAGAAGCGTATGTGCCGCAGGGAGCAGAGCTGATCCGCATTACACAAAACCGCATTTTTGAAAAAGAAGCCATTTCAAATGCGGGTGTGCCTGTAGCGCCCTACCGGGTGATTCGTTCAGAAAGTGACATCGAAGAAGGGATCAAGGAACTCGGGCTGCCGGCTGTTTTGAAAACAGCAACGGGAGGATACGACGGCAAAGGGCAATACGTACTAAAAGAAGCGGGACAAATAAGCCAAGCGGCGGCTCTTTTAACACATGGTGAATGTGTTCTGGAGCAGTGGGTGCCATTTGAAAAAGAAATTTCGGTTATTGTTACACGAAACCCTGAAGGAGAAACGACCTATTTCCCGGTTGCAGAAAACATTCATGTTGATAATATTTTGCATGAATCGATTGTACCGGCCCGCATATCCGATGAAACGAATCAGGCAGCGATCGCGGCAGCGGAAAAAATTGCTTCAGCCTTGTCGCTTGTCGGAACGCTTGCTGTCGAAATGTTCGTCGGAAAAGATGGAGAAATCTACATTAATGAACTGGCGCCCCGTCCTCACAATTCAGGGCACTATACAATTGAAGGGTGCGGGATCTCCCAGTTCGGCCAGCACATTCGCGCCATTTGCAATTGGCCGTTAAAAAGCACTGAGTTGTTAAAGCCGGCGATCATGGTGAATGTTCTTGGTGAGCATGTGGAAGGTCTCATTCAAGCCATACCGAATAAACCGGAATGGTCGGTTCACCTGTATGGAAAAGACGAAGCAAAAGAAAAGCGCAAAATGGGTCATGTGACCATTCTAGCCAATACGGTAGAAGAAGCGCTTCAAGATATAGATGAAAGCAGCATCTGGACTAAATAAGACTCATAAAAATCGGAGGATGACAAAATGATCGAACGTTATACGCGACCGGAAATGGGCGCCATCTGGACAGAAGAAAACAAGTTTAAAGCATGGCTTGAAGTAGAAATTTTAGCTTGTGAAGCATGGTCTGAGCTTGGTGAAATCCCGAAGGAAGACGTAAAAAAATTACGCGAGAATGCAAGCTTCGACATTGACCGCATTAATGAAATCGAGCTCGAAACACGTCATGATGTTGTCGCATTTACTCGTGCTGTTTCTGAAACGCTTGGCGAAGAGCGTAAATGGGTTCATTACGGTTTAACGTCAACAGATGTTGTCGATACAGCACTTTCTTACTTGCTTAAACAGGCAAACGACATTTTGCGTAAAGACATCGAAAATTTCATCGAAATCCTCCGCAATAAGGCGATTGAACATAAACATACAGTGATGATGGGCCGTACGCATGGTGTTCATGCTGAGCCGACAACATTCGGCTTGAAGATGGCACTCTGGTACGAAGAAATGAAACGAAATCTTGAACGTTTCAATGACGCAGCAGAAGGTGTTCAATACGGAAAAATTTCGGGCGCTGTCGGAACATATGCAAACATTGACCCGTTTGTTGAAAAATACGTATGTGAAAAACTCGGAACAAAGCCGGCTCCAGTATCAACGCAGACACTGCAGCGTGACCGTCATGCTCATTACATGGCAGCACTTGCACTCGTGGCAGCATCTATCGAAAAATTTGCAACAGAAGTACGCGGATTGCAAAAATCAGAGACGCGTGAAGTGGAAGAGTTTTTCGCAAAAGGGCAAAAAGGATCTTCCGCCATGCCGCATAAGCGCAACCCGATCGGATCGGAAAATATGGTAGGTCTAGCTCGTGTCATCCGTGGCCACATGGTGACAGCGTACGAAAACGTTTCTCTTTGGCACGAACGCGATATTTCACATTCATCGGCAGAGCGCGTTATTTTACCGGATGCGACAATTGCCCTTAACTACATGCTGAACCGTTTCGGCAACATAGTGAAAAATTTGACAGTCTTCCCGGACAATATGAAACGAAACATGGACCGCACACTTGGCTTAATTTATTCACAGCGCGTGCTTCTTGCATTGATCGACAAAGGCATGGCGCGTGAAGCAGCATATGACACGGTTCAGCCGCGCGCGATGGAAGCATGGGATAAGCAAGTTCAATTCCGTTCTCTTGTGGAAGCTGACGAAACCATTACATCGAAGTTAACAGCTGAGGAAATTGCTGATTGTTTCGACTACAACTACCATTTAAAGCACGTTGACACGATCTTTGACCGTATTGGTCTTAAATAACGCTTATTCCTAAATAGGGAGGAACCGGACATGAATAAAGGGAAACAGCTTTATGAGGGAAAAGCAAAACGTATTTATGCAACGGATCAGGAAGATATCGTCTGGATTGAATATAAAAACTCGGCAACGGCCTTTAATGGCGAAAAGAAAGCAGAAATTGACGGTAAAGGGCGCCTTAACAATTTAATTACCGGTCTTCTTTTCAAAAAACTCGCGGAACACGGAATCGAGTCTCATTTTGTCGAGCAGCTGTCAGAGAACGAGCAGCTCGTGAAGCATGTAAATATCATTCCGCTTGAAGTTGTTGTCCGAAATGCTGCGGCAGGCAGCATTGCAAAACGTCTCGGTTTTGAAGAAGGTACACCGTTCAAAGAACCGATTGTTGAATTTTATTATAAAGATGACGCGCTTGGTGATCCGCTCTTGACAGAAGATCACATTAAAATTTTAGAAGCAGCGACACCAGAAGAAGTGCAGTTTTTGAAAAAAGAAGCACTCCGAGTGAATGAGGTTCTTGTACCGCTTTTTAGCGATATGGATATTGAGTTAATCGACTTTAAAATCGAGCTCGGCAAAGATAAAAACGGCAGCATTTTGCTGGCGGATGAAATTTCTCCAGATACATGCCGTCTTTGGGAAAAAGGCACGAAGCGCAAGTTGGATAAGGATCTTTTCCGCCGTGACCTTGGCGGGTTAACAGAAGCATATACGGAAATTTATAACCGATTGGGAGGAACTCTATAATGTATAAAGTTAAAGTTTACGTCACACTTCGCGAAAGCGTATTGGATCCACAAGGAAAAGCTGTTCAGCAGTCATTATCAAGCCTGGGCTACAACGGTGTGGAAGACGTTCGCATCGGAAAATACATGGAGCTTCAATTTGACGATACAGTAACGGATGTAGAGGGCACTGTGAAAGAAGTGTGTGAAAAACTATTGTCTAACCCGGTTATTGAAGATTACCGATATGAAATCGAGGAGAGTGCGAAACAGTGAAATTTGCAGTCATCGTATTTCCAGGGTCCAACTGTGATGTGGACATGTACCATGCAGTAAAAGACGAGCTCGGTGAACAAGTTGATTTAGTATGGCACGATGCAGATAATCTTGACCAATACGACGGTATTTTGCTTCCAGGCGGTTTCTCATATGGCGATTACTTGCGTTCAGGCGCGATCGCGCATATGTCAAAAGTGATGGCAGCCGTGAAAAAAGCAGCAGAAGCAGGAAAGCCGGTTCTTGGAGTATGCAACGGATTCCAAATTTTGCTTGAATCCGGTCTTCTTCCAGGGGCTATGCTTCGAAACAAAAACTTGAAATTCATTTGCCGTACAGTAGAACTTGCGGTTGAAAATAACGAAACAATGTTTACTTCTCTATACGAAAAAGGCGAGAAAATCCGCATTCCAGTTGCGCACGGTGAAGGCAACTATTACTGCGATGATGAAACACTTGCAAAGCTGCAAGCCAATAATCAAATCGCATTTACGTATGCGAGCGATGTGAATGGAAGCCTTTCTGATATCGCTGGCATTACAAATGAAAAAGGCAACGTACTCGGCATGATGCCGCATCCGGAGCGGGCTGTTGATGATCTTCTTGGCAGCGCAGACGGACTTAAACTTTTCCAATCAATTGTGAAACACTGGAGGGACTCTCATGTCGTTAACGCTTGAACCAAATCCACAACAAATTAAAGATGAAAAGCTGTACCGTACAATGGGCTTGACGGACGAAGAATTCGAAAAAGCAACAGAAATTATTGGACGTTTACCAAACTACACGGAAACAGGTCTTTTCTCCGTTATGTGGTCCGAGCATTGCAGTTATAAAAATTCAAAGCCCGTTCTTCGCAAATTCCCGACAGAAGGCGAGCACGTTCTTCAAGGACCGGGCGAAGGTGCCGGCATTGTGGATATTGGTGATGGGCAAGCGGTTGTATTTAAAATCGAGAGTCACAACCATCCATCAGCGATTGAGCCATACCAAGGTGCTGCAACGGGTGTCGGCGGCATCATCCGTGACGTATTCTCTATGGGTGCGCGTCCGGTGGCGATTTTAAACTCCCTTCGTTTCGGTGAACTTGAAACGTCTCGTGTGAAATATTTATTTGAAGAAGTTGTTGCTGGAATTGCCGGTTACGGAAACTGCATCGGGATTCCAACAGTCGGCGGTGAAATTCAGTTTGATCCTTCTTATGATGGCAACCCGCTTGTAAACGCAATGTGTGTGGGCTTAATTGACCATAAAGACATTCAAAAAGGACAGGCAAAAGGCGTTGGCAACACGGTCATGTATGTTGGAGCGAAAACAGGGCGCGATGGTATTCACGGTGCAACATTCGCATCGGAAGAACTAAGTGAAAGTTCTGAAGAAAAAAGACCGGCTGTACAAGTAGGCGATCCATTCATGGAAAAATTGCTTCTGGAAGCGTGCCTTGAACTCATTCATAACGATGCTCTTATTGGCATTCAAGATATGGGTGCTGCGGGTCTTACAAGTTCATCTGCTGAAATGGCATCAAAATCCGGTTCCGGTATGGAAATGAACCTTGACTTAATTCCACAGCGTGAAACGGGCATGACCCCGTACGAAATGATGCTTTCTGAATCACAGGAACGTATGTTGATCGTTGTGAAAAAAGGACGCGAAAAAGAAATTGAAGACTTATTTGCAAAATACGGTCTTGAAGCGGCATCTGTTGGTGTTGTAACGGATGATAAAATGCTTCGTCTCCTTCACAAAGGAGAAGTAGCGGCAGAAGTACCGGTTGATGCGCTTGCAGAAGATGCACCGGTTTACCATAAACCATCTGCTGAACCTCAATACTTCCGTGATTTCCAGGCGATGGAACCAAAAACGCCTGAGGTTGCAGACTATAACGAAACACTCGTGAAATTGCTGCAGCAGCCGACCATTTCAAGCAAAGAGTGGGTATACGATCAATACGATTACCAAGTAAGAACAAATACAGTGGTCGCACCGGGTTCTGATGCAGCCGTTATTCGTCTGCGCGGTACAAACAAGGCACTTGCGATGACAACAGACTGTAATTCCCGCTACATTTACCTTGATCCGAAAACGGGCGGGAAAATTGCAGTGGCAGAAGCAGCGCGTAACATTATTTGTTCAGGTGCAAGCCCCCTCGCCATCACAGACGGCTTAAACTATGGAAGCCCTGAAAATCCAGGTGTGTTCTGGCAGCTGGAAGAGTCAGCTGACGGCATTAGTGAAGCATGTCTTGCACTTCAATCACCGGTTATCGGCGGAAATGTATCGTTATATAACGAAACAAACGGCACAGCGATTTACCCGACACCAATTATTGGGATGGTTGGCTTAATCGAAGATGTTGCTCACATTACAACGCAGGCAGCAAAACAGGCTGGCGACCTTGTTTATGTAATTGGCGACGCTGAAAACGAATTTGGCGGAAGTGAATTGCAAAAAATGACTAACGGCGGCGAAATTTTCGGAAAGTCACCGGTGATTGATTTAACGGTTGAAAAAGCACGCCAAGACGCTTTACTTGCGGCGATTCAAACAGGTATTGTTCAGTCAGCGCACGATATTTCAGAAGGCGGCTTTGCGGTTGCACTTGTTGAAAAATTATTTGGCACCGGCTTTGGCGCTAACGTTTCACTTGAAGGTGAAGCGACAGCAGCATTATTTGCGGAAACGCAATCCCGTTTTATCGTGACAGTAAAAGCAGAAAATAAAGAAGCATTTGAAGCAGCAGTAAAAGATGCAAAACATATCGGCGAAGTAACAGCGGAACAAGTCGTTTCAATTCAAGTTAACGGAGAAGAAGTGGTACAGGCACCAGTCAAGAAATGCGAGGATGCCTGGAAAGGAGCTATTCCATGCTTGCTGAACTCAGAGGCTTAAATGAAGAGTGTGGCGTTTTCGGTGTCTTTGGCCATGAAAATGCATCACAAATCACTTATTACGGTCTTCAAAGCTTGCAGCACCGCGGACAGGAAGGCGCTGGCGTCGTCATGAGTGACGGCGAGAGGCTTCGCGGTCATAAAGGTGAAGGACTTGTCACAGAAATTTTCAATCAAGATATCGTCAACGGACTGACAGGATCAGCAGCAATCGGACACGTGCGTTACCAGACAGCAGGAGGAGGCGGCTACCAGAATGTACAGCCGCTTTTGTTTCATTTCCAGACAGGCAGCCTGGCGCTCGCCCACAATGGAAACCTCGTTAATGCGACATCGTTAAAGCGTGAACTGGAAGCGCAGGGCAGCATTTTCCAGACAACGTCTGACACAGAAGTGCTCGCGCATTTAATTCGGCGCAGCAGCTACGGTTCGATGAAAGACCGGTTGAAAACGGCGCTTTCGATGGTGAAAGGGGCCTACGCATTTCTTATCATGACAGAAAAAGAAATGCACGTTGCCCTCGATCCACAGGGACTTCGACCGTTGTCAATCGGCAAGCTGGGCAGCGCATATGTTGTTGCATCTGAAACGTGTGCATTTGATATTATCGGCGCTGAATTTTTGCGCGACGTAGCGCCGGGCGAGCTCATTACGATTAATGAAGACGGCCTGCATTCGGAGCAGTTTGCAGCCGCTGTAAGTGATGCAATGTGCACGATGGAATACGTGTATTTCTCCCGTCCAGACAGCGATATTAATGGAATTAATGTTCATAGTGCTCGGAAACGCCTTGGGAAAATGCTCGCAAAAGAAGTGGACCCGGCTGTATTAGAAGCGGATGTCGTGACGGGTGTTCCAGATTCCAGCATCTCTGCTGCAATCGGTTTTGCGGAAGCAACAGGCATTCCTTATGAATTAGGTCTTATTAAAAATCGCTATGTGGGCCGGACATTTATTCAGCCTTCTCAGACGCTTCGTGAGCAAGGGGTAAAGATGAAGCTTTCTCCTGTCCGCGGCGTAATTGAAGGGAAAAAAGTTGTCATGGTGGACGATTCGATCGTACGTGGCACGACCAGCAGAAGGATTGTCACGATGCTGAAAGAAGCGGGGGCGAAAGAAGTCCATGTGGTTATAAGTTCACCGCCAATTAAACATCCGTGCTTTTATGGTATTGATACGTCTGAAAAAGGCGAATTGATTGCAGCACATTATTCGAATGAGGAATTACGCGAACTGATCGGTGCCGATTCATTAACGTACTTAAGTGTAGAAGGCACCATTGAAGCAATCGGACATCGTAAAAATGAGCTCGGTGAATGCGGTCAGTGTATGGCTTGCTTTACCGGGGAGTACCCGACGGAAATTTTCCCGGATACACAGCATCCACATGATAAAGAAATTATGTGCTAACTTTAAGGAGGAGAAACAATGGCAAAGTCGTATGAAGCAGCCGGTGTAAATATTGAAGCTGGCTACGAAGCGGTTGAAAGAATGAAAAAACATGTAGAGCGCACGAAACGGGCCGGTGTCATGGGGGCGCTCGGCAGTTTTGGCGGCATGTTTGACCTGTCCTCTTTAAATTTAAAAGAGCCGGTTCTCGTTTCGGGAACGGACGGCGTCGGCACAAAATTGAAGCTTGCGTTCATGATGGATAAACATGACACAATCGGCGTGGACTGCGTTGCGATGTGCGTTAACGATGTTGTTGTACAAGGGGCAGAACCGCTCTTTTTTCTGGATTACATCGCGTGCGGTAAAGCCGTACCGGAAAAAATCGAGCAAATCGTTAAAGGTGTTGCAGATGGCTGTGAACAGGCAGGCTGTGCACTAATTGGCGGCGAAACAGCGGAAATGCCTGGTCTTTATGATGAAGAAGAATACGATATGGCAGGTTTTACAGTCGGTGCGGTTGAAAAAAGCGCCGTTGTAACAGGTGAGAATGTGAAAGAAGGCGACGTATTGATTGGTCTTGCTTCAAGTGGCATCCATAGCAATGGGTATTCACTTGTGCGGAAAATCTTCTTTGAAAAGCATAACCTTTCAGTTGATGCGAATGTGGAAGGCTTATCTGTACCGCTTGGTGAAGCATTGATTGAACCGACTCGTATTTATGTAAAGCCTGTTCTTTCTGTATTGAAAGAAGCAAAAGTGAACGGAATGGCGCATATAACAGGCGGAGGGTTTGTTGAAAATATTCCGCGCGCGCTTCCGGATGGACTTGGTGCATCAATTGAAGAGGGCTCATGGCCGGTTCCAGACATTTTTAATGTTTTAGAAACTTACGGTGAGCTTGATCGGCAAGAAATGTACAACATTTTTAACATGGGTATTGGTTTCGTGTTAATCGTTGCTCAGGAAGAGGAAGAAAACGTAAAAGCGGTACTTGAGTCAGCGGGTGAAAAAGCGTACACAATCGGACGAGTGGCAAGCGGCGAAGGAGTTACCGTTCAATGACGAAAATTGCCTTATTTGCTTCCGGGAGCGGGAGCAACGTGCAGGCAATTGCAGAGGCGATTGAAGCAGGGAAAGTACCTGCCGAGATCGTCTTGCTCGTCTGCGACAAACCGGATGCATTCGTTGTGGAACGTGCTGAAAAGCTAGGCATCCCGGTATTCGCGTTTAAGCCGGCAAGTTTCGAATCGAAAGAAGCGTTTGAAGCCGAAATCGCATCCCGTCTCCACACAGCAGGGGCGGAGTATATCTTTTTAGCGGGCTATATGCGGCTGATTGGTCCAACATTACTCGCAGCGTACCGTAACCGCATTATTAACATACATCCATCGCTCTTACCTGCTTTCCAGGGAAAAGATGCAATTGGACAGGCATTTGAAGCGGGTGTGAAAATAACCGGTGTCACTGTCCATTTTGTCGATGAAGGCATGGATACAGGCCCGATTATTGATCAGGAATGCCTGCGGATCGAACATGGCATGACTCGACATGGCCTGCAAAAAGCAATTCAAAAAATAGAACACAGTCTTTATCCGAACGTCATAACAAATCTTTTGAATGGAAATAGGGAGGAACAGAACTGATGACAAAACGCGCATTAATCAGCGTATCAGACAAAAGCGGAGTGACTGAATTTGCGAGAGAAATCGCAGCGCTTGGCTATGAAATTGTCTCAACAGGCGGAACGAAAAAAATGCTTGCAGAAGCAGGTGTACCGGTAAAAGGTGTGACAGATGTAACAGGATTTCCAGAAATATTGGAAGGCCGTGTGAAAACACTCAATCCATATATTCATGGAGGACTGCTTGCAAAACATGGTGAACCGGACCATCAAAAACAGCTTGACGAGCATAACATTCAGCCGATTGATATCGTTTGTGTCAATCTGTATCCATTCCAGGAAACAATCGCAAAACCAGACGTCACAACGGAAGATGCAATCGAAAACATCGATATCGGCGGTCCGGCAATGCTGCGTGCGTCCGCAAAAAACCATGAATATGTAACAGTCATTGTGGATTCAAGCGACTACACGCAAGTATTAGCGGAACTGAAAGGCGATGGAAAAACGACGCTTGAAACACGCCGCAAACTGGCAGCGAAAGTATTCCGTCACACTGCAGCGTATGATGCAATGATCGCTGGTTTCATGACAGATCTTTCAGGCGAAGAAAATCCAGAAAAATTAACGGTGACATACGAATTAAAGCAGTCGCTTCGTTACGGGGAAAATCCGCATCAAAAAGCGGCGTTTTACTCGCAGCCATTAGGATCTTCTTTTTCGGTTGCCCGTGCAAAACAGCTTCACGGAAAAGAGCTGTCGTACAACAACATTCGTGACACAGATGCTGCACTTCAAATCGTTAAAGAATTCGAAGAACCGGCAGCCGTTGCGGTGAAGCATATGAATCCATGCGGCATTGGCGCCGGCGCTACGATCGAAGAAGCATATGCCCGTGCATACGAAGCAGATCCAACGTCTATTTTTGGCGGGATTGTTGCTCTTAACCGTCCTGTTTCAAAAGAGCTTGCTGAAAAGTTACATGAAATTTTCCTTGAAATCATCGTTGCTCCTTCATTTGACGAGGACGCGGTTGAAGTGCTTTCTAAAAAGAAAAACATTCGCCTTTTAACGCTTGATTTTGCAAACGGCAAAAAAGGGGAAAAAGTCTTGACGTCTGTTGAAGGCGGTCTTTTAGCACAGGATCTCGACGAGTTGTCTCTAGCGAATGCAGATGTAAAAGTGGCGACGAAACGTGAACCGACTGAAGAAGAATGGACAGCATTGAAACTTGGCTGGAAAGTCGTCAAACATGTGAAATCAAATGCAATTGTCGTAACAGATGACAAAATGACGCTTGGCGTCGGGGCAGGTCAAATGAACCGTGTAGGCGCGGCGAAAATTGCGCTTGAGCAGGCAGGCGAAAAAGCGAAAGGTGCTGCTCTTGCATCAGATGCTTTCTTCCCGATGGATGATACAGTAGAGGCGGCGGCAAAAGCCGGCATTACAGCGATCATTCAGCCAGGCGGATCGATTAAAGATGAAGATTCAATTAAAAAAGCTGATGAATACGGCATTGCAATGGTCTTGACGGGCATCAGACATTTTAAACATTAATAGGGGGTTACTTCATATGAACGTACTCGTAGTCGGACGGGGCGGACGGGAGCATGCCATCTGCAAAAAAGTGGCGGAGAGCCCGCTGGTTGAAAATGTATTTTGCGCGCCGGGAAATGCCGGAATCAGCCGTGATGCACATATTGTGAATATCGATGAAATGAACTTTGCAGACATTGCGGCTTTTGCGAAGGAACAAAAAGTAGGTCTTGTGATCGTTGGACCTGAAAACCCGTTAGAAGCAGGGATTACGGATTATTTGAAAAAAGAAGGCTTAAACGTATTTGGCCCAAATCAAAATGCGGCGATTTTGGAAGGAAGCAAGTCCTTTTCTAAAATGATGATGGAAAAGTACAACATTCCAACAGCCCGCTACCAGTCGTTTGAAGATTATGAAGCTGCGAAAGCTTACATTGAAAAAGAAGGCGCACCGATCGTTCTAAAAGCAGACGGGCTAGCTGCCGGTAAAGGTGTAACAGTGGCATTGACTCTCGAAGATGCGCTTGCGTCTCTTGATGACATGATGCTGGATAAAAAATTTGGCGATGCGTCTGCACGTGTTGTTGTAGAACAGTATTTGCAGGGAGAAGAATATTCACTAATGGCATTCGTACACGGTGAAAATGTCTATCCGATGGAAGCTGCTCAAGACCACAAGCGTGCATATGATAACGACGAAGGTCCAAACACAGGCGGAATGGGTGCTTATTCACCTGTACCTCATATTTCACAGGCGGTCAATGACCAGTCTGTTGAAGAAATTATTCGTCCAATTGCAAAAGGCATGGTGCAGGAAGGACGTTCGTTTACGGGTATCATTTTTGCCGGTTTGATGCTGACGGAAGAAGGACCGAAAACAATTGAATTTAATGCCCGTTTCGGTGATCCGGAAACACAAGTCGTCTTGCCGCGTCTTGAAAACGACCTTGTCCAGGTGATGATGGATGTGCTTGATGGGAAAGACCCACAGCTCACTTGGAAAGACGAGTCGGTTTTAGGAGTTGTTCTCGCAGCGAAAGGCTATCCGGAAGCATATGATAAAGGCAATGAATTGAAAGGTCTTGATCAAATCGAGTCCGGTTCGGTTATTCATGCCGGCACGTATTCTGAAGGTGACGGGGTAATTCGTGCGAACGGCGGACGTGTTCTGCTTGTGACGGGGAGCGGTTCGAATCCGACAGAAGCGCAGCAAAAAGCGTATGAAAAAATCAAGAATATCGATACTGAAAACTTCTTTTACCGCAGCGATATCGGCAGCCGTGCCATTGCAAAAGCGGGATTGTAATTGATAAGACTGTCTCCTCTCGAGGCAGTCTTTTTTGTGTAAAATGGGACGAGAATAGGTAAGTTTATGCGATGAAAAATCCTGATGAAACGTTGCATGCAAGTTTCTTGCCAAAGGTTCAAAGTTTATTCACAATTTCAGTTATTCTTTAGTGCGTTAATATGTGATATATGGTAAGATGATGGCAATCATATAATTGAAAGCGATGTCATTTTTGAGAGGGACGATTGTCATGCCTGATGGAAAATATAGATGGAAAAATAAACAGCTGCGTGAACAAATCGCAGTTATTGAAAATAAAAAAGCACCGACTCTTGTACTGAAAAATGCCCGGTATTTACACTCTGCTCTGAAACGCTGGATGACCGGAAACATATGGGTGTATGAGGATCGGATTGTATATATAGGCGATAACATGCCGGTTTCAGCTGGTGAAATTTACGATTGTTCAGGCAAAACGGTTGTACCAGGCTACATTGAACCGCATGTACATCCATTTTTGCTCTACAATCCAAAGACGTTTGCAGAATATGCATCTCAGAGAGGCACGACAACCTTTATTAATGATAACTTAATGATGCTTTTGGCTCTTCAAAAAAAGAAAGCGTTTTCGTTAATCGAAGAACTAAACCGTCTGCCGGTTTCAATGTATTGGTGGTGCCGGTATGATGCACAGACAGAGCCTGATAATGAAGATGACATTTTTGCAAATGGAACAATTAATTCATGGCTGGAGCATGATAGTGTGATTCAAGGCGGTGAATTAACTGGCTGGCCGAAGCTTTTAGACGGCGATGATATGATGTTGTACTGGATGCAGGAAACAAGAGGAATGAAAAAACGGATTGAAGGCCATTTTCCAGGTGCTTCTGAAAAAACATTAATGAAAATGACGCTGTTAGGCGCAGACGGAGATCATGAGTCAATGAGCGGTCAAGATGTTCTCAAACGACTTATGAATGGGATGATGGTAACACTGCGCCATTCATCCATTCGACCGGATCTGGAGAAACTGTTGACGGAAATGAAAGAACTGGACCTTGATCAATACGATATGATGATGTTCACGACAGATGGTCCGTCTCCGTCTTTTTGCGAAGAGGGCATTACGGACAGAATGATACAGATCGCCATCAATCACGGTGTGCCGCCAATAGATGCGTATCATATGGCGTCTTACAATGCAGCACGTTATTATCGGATGGAACATTTGCATGGCATGATTGCACCGGGACGTCTGGCAAGTGTCAATATTTTAATAGATGAATTTCATCCAACCCCAGAAGCGGTTCTGGCAAATGGAATTTGGGTCAAGAAAAGCGGAATGGAAGCCGCTCCTTTTATGGACGTGCAGTGGCAGCAGTTCGGCCATATGAAAATGCGTTTCGATTGGGAACTGACTGAAGATGATCTGCAGTTTTCGATGCCTTTCGGTATAGAAATGGTGAACAATGTTATTACGAAGCCATGTAACGTGATTAAAGACATGGCGGGTGAACATTTTTATATGGATGAAGATCAAAATTATCTTGTGCTCCTTGATTATCAAGGAAAGTGGCGTGTCAATACGACAATAAAAGGTTTTGCAAATAACGTACAGGGCTTTGCCTCTTCCTTTTCGAGCACCGAGGATATAGTGTTAATCGGTTCATCAAAAGAAGAAATGAAACGCGCGTTTGACCGAATGCAGGAAATTGGCGGCGGAATTGTCTTATCAGAAAATGGGAGAATTATACACGAGATACCTCTTGCTTTATCTGGAATTATGTCGGATCAGCCTTTTGAAACGGTGATTGAACAGGAACGGACATTGAAGAAACTGCTTACTGAACGAGGGTATCCTTTTGATGATCCCATTTATTCGTTATTATTTTTAACATCGACACATTTACCGTATATTAGACTTACATCGCAGGGCATGTACGACGTTATGAAGAAAACGGTACTCTTTCCGACGATAATGCGTTAAAATAGTAAAGTGAAAACTGTTTTCGGAGTGTCGATATGAGAAAAAAATGGA
Organism: Domibacillus epiphyticus; assembly: GCF_001975785.1. Classification (GTDB taxonomy): domain Bacteria; phylum Bacillota; class Bacilli; order Bacillales; family Domibacillaceae; genus Domibacillus; species Domibacillus epiphyticus. Next base: position 41,068 of record NZ_MSFI01000006.1, read on the forward strand.
TTGCAGTCGTTGCAGCGGCTGTATTGCTTGGCGGTTGTGCAAGTTCGCAGCCAGTTCATAATAATAAACAAATGAAAACAAGTCCGCTTACCGGTTTAGAAAAGAATAATGTAGATCGCCGTGCGGTGGCAGTTGTCATCAGCAATCATCCCGAAGCGCGTCCGCAAACGGCGCTGGAAGATGCGGATCTTGTGTATGAAATGTTGACGGAAGGCAATATAACACGTTTTCTTGCTATATATCAAAGTGAATATCCGGAAATTGCTGGTCCGGTTCGCAGTGCACGAGATTATTTTGTCGAATTGTCTTCAGGTTACGATGCGTTATTTTTGGCACACGGCTATAGCCCGGAAGCAAAAGAGATGCTTTTTTCCGGCAGCATAGACCAACTAAATGGGATACAGCACGATGGAGATATATTTAAACGGGATCGTGCCCGCAAAGCGCCTCATAACTCTTATGTGTATTTTGAAGAAGCGCTTGAAGCGGCTGAAAAGAAGGAATATAAGATGGATTCTGCTCCATCAAGGATAACATTTTTATCAAAAGAGGATGAGTCATCTTTGAGTGGAGAGCCTGCTTCAAACGTTGTTGTACGCTCTTCCAAAAATGAGTTGTTCGATGCAGCGTATGAGTTTGACGGTGAATCGTATATACGCAAGATCGACGGAGTTGAATTGACCGCTCAAAATATATTTGTTGTGGAAGCGGATCATCGTGTTGTTGATGGAAAAGGCCGTCTTGATATTGATTTGACATCAGGGGGAGATGCCTTTTTAATTCAAAATGGCGTAATGAATATGGTGAAATGGCAAAATCAAAACGGACGAATTATACCGTACACAGAAAAAGGTGCAGCATTTACACCGGGAAGAACGTGGATCCATGTTGTACCTGCTTCTAGAGGGCTGAATAAAGCAGTGGATGTAGAAAATGAGGGTGAAGGGAATGGAAGCTGATCATGCAGATAGATAAACTAAGGGGAAAAGAGCTTGACCAGCTGTTTCAAGCAGTTCTATCTCTTCGGGATATGGAAGAATGCTATCGTTTTTTTGACGATCTGTGCACAGTTAATGAAATTCAATCACTTGCACAGCGTTTAGAAGTGGCGCGTATGCTTCAGGAAGGGAAAACGTATCATAAAATTGAAACGGAAACGGGGGCCTCAACGGCAACGATTTCACGTGTAAAACGCTGCTTGAACTACGGCAACGACGGATACGAATTTGTATTAAAACGAGTTCATGGAAAAGAAGAATGATGTGGAAGCTGTCTCGATTAGGGACAGCTTTTCTTGTGTGCAAAAGAAGGATGTAAGAACGGTTCTCACAACCGTTTCGAATAGCAGGCGAACTATGCATTTCGATGTTATAATAGGGAGTTGTAACTGAATGATTGGAGGTTTCCACGCATGTATGATGTTCGTGAGTGGCGGCATGTGTTTAAATTAGACCCTAATAAAGAGATTGATGATGAGCTGCTTGAGCGCGTGTGCGAGTCCAATACCGATGCGGTTGTGGTCGGCGGATCAGATGGAGTGACGCTTGAGAATGTGCTTGATTTACTGGTTCGTGTGCGCCGTTATCCAGTGCCATGTGTGCTGGAAGTGTCATCTATTGAGATGGTGACACCGGGCTTTGATTTATATTTTATTCCGACTGTTTTAAACAGTACAGATTCAAACTGGATTACCGGACTTCATTTTGAAGCAATGAAAGAATACGGCGAGCTGATGAATCCGGACGAATTGATCGTAGAAGGCTACTGTATTGCAAATCCAGACAGCAAAGCGGCAATATTAACGCAGGCCAAGAAGGAACTCGATACGGAAGACATAGCAGCATATGCCCGGATGACCGGTCATTTGTTAAAACTGCCGGTTTTTTATCTTGAATACAGCGGCATGTACGGAGATATTACGGCGGTTCAAAAGACGGCGGATATTTTACGTGACACAAATACAACGTTCATTTACGGAGGCGGAATCCGTACAGCAGAACAGGCGGAAGAAATTGGACAGTATGCCGATGTGATCGTCGTCGGAAATTCCATTTATGATATGCCGGAAGAAGCGTTAAAAACCGTCGAGGCGGTCAAAAATAATGTATAATAAGAACAAACGTTTTGAATGGTGGTGGCAGCATGCAATTTTTAACTGATCGATTATTAAACGGCTTGAATCCGGAACAGCAGGAAGCTGTAAAGACGACAGAAGGACCGCTTTTAATTATGGCGGGTGCCGGATCCGGCAAAACGCGAGTCTTGACACATAGAATTGCGTATTTAATTGTTGAAAAAGAAGTGAATCCATATAATATCCTTGCGTTGACATTTACGAATAAAGCGGCGAGGGAAATGAAAGACCGAATAGGCGCATTGCTTGGCGGAGCGGCGGAAGAAATTTGGATGTCAACGTTCCACTCAATGTGTGTGCGTATTTTACGCCGTGATATTGACCGGATAGGCTATAGCCGGAATTTCACCATTTTAGACACCGCCGATCAGCTGTCCGTTATAAAAAGTATTTTAAAAGACCTCAACATTGATCCGAAAAAATTTGATCCTCGTGCATTGCTGGGGGCAATCAGTTCGTCGAAAAACGTTCTCGTTGACGCGGACACATTCGCAAAGCGACAGGGCGGCTACCAGGATCAAGTGACGTCTGATGTATATAAGGAATATGAAAAGCGATTGAAAAAAAATCAAGCGCTTGATTTTGACGATTTAATTATGCTGACGATCCGCTTGTTTGAACGTGTGCCGGAAGTGCTTGAGTTTTATCAGCGAAAATTTCAATACATTCATGTGGATGAATATCAGGATACGAATAAGTCGCAATATACGCTCGTGAAATTACTCGCGAGCCGCTTCCAAAACTTATGTGTTGTCGGTGACAGTGATCAAAGTATATATCGCTGGCGCGGTGCAGATATTGCCAACATATTATCGTTTGAAAAAGACTATCCACATGCTGTATCCATTTTTCTTGAACAAAATTACCGCTCAACCAAACGGATTTTGAAGGCAGCAAATGAAGTAATTGAAAATAACTCCAACAGGAAGCCGAAAAAGCTCTGGACAGAAAATGCAGACGGGAAAAAAATAGCTTATTTCCGTGCAGACAGTGAGCGGACAGAAGCGGAGTTTGTTGCGGGGAAAATAAAAGAATTATCGGCTTCAGGACGAAAAATGTCCGAGTTTGCCGTTTTGTACCGAACGAATGCGCAGTCGCGTCTTATTGAGGAAACACTTATGAAGTCGAACATTGACTATACGATCGTCGGCGGGATTAAGTTCTACGACCGGAAAGAGATTAAAGATTTGCTGGCGTATCTGCGTCTTATTGCGAACCCGGATGACGATATCAGCCTTGCGCGCGTTATCAATGTGCCGAAGCGGGGTCTTGGCTCCACATCACTTGATAAAATTGCCCGCTATGCACAGGAACATGATATATCGATGTATAATGCGCTGGCAGAAGTCGATTTTATTGGATTAAGCGGAAAAGCGGCAAACGCGGCTGCAGATTTCCGAAATCTCATTCATATTTATACGCAGCAGCAGGAATATCTATCTGTCTCTGAACTTGTTGAAGAAGTAATTGACCGAACTGGCTATGTAGACATGCTAGCAGCGGAGAAAACGATTGAATCACAAACAAGAATTGAAAACATTGAGGAGTTTTTATCTGTCACTAAAGCGTTTGAAGAATCGAGTGAAGATAAAACTTTGATTGCCTTTTTGACAGATCTAGCTCTTGTCGCTGACATTGACCAGCTTGGGAAAGAAGAAGAACCGACTGAATCGGTCGTGCTGATGACGCTTCATTCTGCGAAAGGTCTTGAATTTCCAGTTGTCTTTTTGATTGGAATGGAAGAAGGTGTTTTCCCTCACAGCCGGTCGCTTATGGACGATGAGGAGATGGAAGAAGAGCGGCGCCTTGCCTATGTGGGGATTACGCGGGCTGAGAATGAACTGTATCTAACAAATGCGGAAATGCGCACGTTATACGGCAGAACCAATATGAATCCTGTGTCGCGTTTTATCAGTGAAATTCCGGAAGATTTGCTTGAAGCAGAAAACGTGGCCAGCCAAGTGAAAAAACCTGGTCCTTTTGGGCAGAAGAGCCGTCCTGCCGTACGTCCACAACCAAATGCAGCTGCACAGCTGAATTGGAAAGTCGGCGATAAAGCGGCACATAAAAAATGGGGGACAGGAACGGTTGTGGCTGTCAAAGGAAGCGGCGACAGCACAGAACTTGATATTGCATTTCCTAGCCCAACCGGCATAAAACGACTATTAGCACAATTTGCGCCGATTGAAAAAGCGTAATCGAAAGGACGAAAAATATGGATGTAACCGCTGCGGAACAACGGGTGCAGGAGCTGCATGTGATTTTAAATAAGTACAGTTATGAGTATTATGTCATCGATCAGCCTTCTGTTCCTGACGCTGAATACGATAGGCTGTTAAAAGAGCTCTCGGATCTAGAAGCGGAATTCCCACAGCTTCAGACACCGGACTCACCGACGCAGCGCGTAGGTGGCGCGGTGCTTGATGCGTTTCAAAAAGTGCGGCATGATGTGCCGATGTTAAGTCTGGGAAACGCTTTTGATGAAGCGGGATTACGTGATTTTGACCGGCGTGTCGGACAACTGATTGGCAGTCACGATTATTCTTATGTATGTGAATTGAAAATTGATGGTCTCGCGGTTTCACTAAAATACGAAAATGGCTTGTTTGTCCAAGGTGCGACACGCGGTGACGGGACAACAGGGGAAGACATTACCGCAAATCTTAAAACAATTCACTCGATCCCGCTCCGTTTGAAAAAGCCGTTTACTATGGAAGTGCGCGGTGAAGCGTTTATGCCGAAGCAATCGTTTATTGCCCTGAATGCTATTCGGGATGAGCGAGGTGAAGAGCCATTTGCGAACCCGCGTAATGCGGCCGCAGGGTCTCTTCGACAGCTTGACCCGCGTAATGCGGCGTCACGCAATCTTGATATTTTCTTATACAGCATCGCGAATCCAGAATCGATTGATGTTGAATCACATAGCGAAGGGCTCGATATGCTTGATTCCCTTGGATTTAAAACGAACAAAGAACGGCGTGTATGCAAAACGATTGAAGACGTCATTCAATATGTGCGCGATCAGTCGGAAAAGCGGGCAAGTCTGCCGTATGACATTGATGGAATTGTCATTAAAGTGGACTCACTCAGCCAGCAGGATGAGCTGGGTTATACGGCAAAAAGCCCTCGATGGGCAACTGCGTATAAATTTCCGGCAGAAGAGGTAGTCACGAAACTCATTGACATTATATTAAGCGTCGGCAGAACGGGGGTCGTCACGCCGACTGCTGTGCTGCAGCCGGTACGTGTTGCTGGAACGACAGTCGGCCGCGCATCGCTTCACAATGAAGATTTAATTCGTGAAAAGGATATTCGCATCGGCGATATGGTCGTGGTGAAAAAAGCGGGAGATATTATCCCGGAAGTTGTAAGTGTTTTGACAGACCGCCGTTCAGGGGAAGAAAAAGAATTCCATATGCCGACTGAATGCCCGGAATGCGAAAGTGAGCTCGTCCGTTTGGAAGAAGAAGTGGCACTTCGCTGTATTAACCCGCAGTGCCCGGCACAAATTCGTGAAGGGATGAACCACTTTGTTTCCCGCAATGCAATGAACATTGACGGGCTCGGCGAAAAAGTGGTTGCCCAGCTGTACCGTGAAAAATTAATTAAAGATGTTGCCGACTTATATTCACTGAAAAAAGAGGAGTTAATTCAGCTGGAACGGATGGGAGAGAAATCAGCTGATAATTTACTGGCAGCGATTGAATTGTCCAAACAAAACTCTCTGGAACGTCTTTTATTTGGTCTTGGCATTCGTCATGTAGGCGCCAAAGCGGCGAAGACATTGGCAATGGAATTTGGGACGATGGACCGGTTAAAAGAGGCGTCTGCAGAAGAACTGACAGGGATACATGAAATCGGCAGTAAAATGGCTGACGCGGTCGTTCAGTATTTTGAGCAGCCGGAAGTGTCAGAACTGATCGGGAAATTGCGGGACGCTGGAGTAAATATGACGTATGATGGACCGGTCCGCATGCAGGAAATAGAAGGGGATTCGCCATTTGCGGGTAAAACCATTGTGCTGACCGGAAAATTGGAACAAATGACGCGAAATGAAGTGAAAGAGCGGATTGAAGCACTAGGAGGAAATGTAACCGGCAGCGTCAGTAAAAAAACAGACCTTGTCATTGCTGGTGCTGAAGCTGGATCAAAACTTGAAAAGGCTGAAAAACTCGGTGTGGAAGTATGGGATGAACAACGTTTACTGGATGAACTTACAAAATAAGAGGTGGCTTTTTTTGAAAAGAAAATGGTTTCTGTTGGCAGTGTCCATTGTATTGCTCTTAACAGGATGTGCACCTGCTCTGCAAAAAGATGATGAAGTCACGCAGGAAAATGGTGATGAGCAGACCGCGGTCATTCCAAGCTATCAAATTTCTGAAAACTATTACCGGACAATCGTACCGTTTGAACCGGGAAAAGCGCGCGGAATGGTCGTATCAAATTTGAACACACGGTTTGACATTATTGAATTTGAAACAGGATTAATGAGAATTGCTCAGGAGAATTTTTCTCCTGACGATCATTTTTTTCAAGAGGGACAAGTCCTTGAAAAAGATGTTGTCCGATCATGGATGCGCCGTAAATATACAGATGCTCAGCTGAAAGAAAATGAATTGACACCAGAAGAAAACCTTGGATTGAATCCGGTTGATAACGGAAAAGGTTCCGTAGATGAACGAAATGAGCGGGCTCCTATTTACCTTGCGCATATTATGGAGCATAATTATTTAACAAAAAAAGACGATAATTCCCTGCAGCTTGACGGTGTAGTGATTGGGCTGGCATTGAATTCGGTTCATTATTATCAGCGTGAACAATATGGCGCGCAGTACGAATTTACGATACCGGATGAGACGATTGAAGAAGAAGGCAAAAAAATTGCTGATCAGGTTGCGTCACGTCTCCGGGCAATGGATAAAACAAAAGACATACCGATCACCATCGCTTTATTTAAACAAGCGCCTCAAAACTCTGTTGTTGCCGGCAATTTTATTGCCTATACGCATCTAGATGCGGGTGATCAAGAGGTGAATGACTGGAAAAACTTAGATGAAGAGTATGTGCTTTTCCCATCGGCGGCTGCTGAAGAAGCACACCGTGAAGACGCAACCTATTTCTTGAATTTTAAACAGGACGTTGAGGAGTATTTTAATAATTTCAATGGAGTTGTCGGCAGGGCACTATACAGTGGCGGCGAATTATCCAGCTTGAAAATTGAAATCCCGATTCAGTTTTATGGAAAAGCGGAAGCGATTGGTTTTACGCAGTTTGTGACCGGACTTGTCATGGAGCATTTCCCTGCTTATGTGCCGATTGAAGTAAGCATAACATCAACGAGTGGAACAGAAGCGCTTATTGTAAAAGAAGCCAATGCGGAAGAACCGTTCGTTCATATTTACGAATAAGGAAAGCCTGATTTGATCAGCAACGATCAAATCAGGCTCTTTTTATTTACCTAAACAAAGAAAGTTGCATAAGGGCAATTTTTCGCATACAATATTAAAAAAAGAAAAAAGGATGGTGTGTATGGACGGAAATGTCTTGCTGGCACTGGGTTTAACACTTTTTGCAGGTTTAGCAACGGGTATTGGCAGTGCACTTGCGTTTTTCACATCTCGTACAAATACAAAGTTTCTTGCCTGGTCGCTCGGGTTTTCAGCAGGGGTCATGATTTATGTTTCGATGATCGAAATCTTTGTGAAAGCGAAAGATTCCCTTGTCAGCGAGCAAGGGGAGACAACAGGATATTGGATGACGGTGATCGGATTTTTTGCGGGGATGGCCGTTATTGCTTTAATTGATAAATTTATCCCCACTGCAGGAAATCCTCATGAAATTAAAACGGTAGAGGAATTTCATAAGGAACCAACACAAGAGGATCTCGAACGATTGAAAAAAATGGGGATTTTCACTGCTTTGGCGATTGCCATTCATAACTTTCCGGAAGGGATCGCGACGTTTGCTTCTGCGATACAAGATCCGAGTCTGGGGATAGCCATTGCCATTGCTGTTGCTATTCATAATATCCCCGAAGGCATTGCTGTTGCGGTACCGTTATATTTTGCAACAGGAAACCGGAAAAAAGCGTTTAAATGGTCATTTTTATCGGGGCTTTCTGAACCGGTCGGGGCAATCGTTGCCTGGCTCATTTTAATGCCATATTTAACAGATACAATGTTTGGGATCATTTTTGCGGCTGTAGCAGGAATTATGGTATTTATTTCACTTGATGAACTTCTGCCGGCCGCCCAAAAATATGATCAGACGCATCTTGCTATTTACGGCGTTGTCTCAGGCATGATCGTCATGGCACTTAGCTTATTGTTATTAATGTAAAAGGATGATGCACCATAACCTTAATGGTTTTGGTGTTTTTTTTGTAAATAAAAACTTTTTCGAAAAAAAGGGGTTGGCAAACTTTTCTTACTGTTATATAATACAAATTGTAAACAATAACTGTTTTATAACAAAGGGGATGTGTAAAATGGGGAATACGACGGAGCAACGTGTACAGCAATTGAAGCAGGAGTGGGCAAACGAATCACGCTGGAGAGGGATTGAGCGTCCATATACGGCGGAAGAAGTTATCAAACTTCGCGGTTCAATGGATATTGAACACACGCTTGCAAAACGCGGTGCGGAAAAATTATGGAACTTCGTGAATACAGAAGATTTCATTAATGCACTCGGAGCACTTACCGGAAACCAGGCTGTACAGCAAGTCAAAGCCGGTTTGAAAGCGATTTATTTGAGCGGCTGGCAAGTAGCGGCTGATGCGAACCTTTCAGGCAACATGTATCCGGATCAAAGTTTATACCCGGCAAACAGCGTACCAAACGTTGTAAAGCGCATTAACCAGGCCTTGCAGCGTGCAGACCAGATTGCCCACATGGAAGGCGATGATTCAATTGACTACTTCGCGCCAATCGTAGCAGATGCTGAAGCTGGTTTTGGGGGACAGCTGAATGTATTTGAGCTGATGAAAGGCATGATTGAAGCAGGCGCGGCAGGTGTTCACTTTGAGGATCAGCTTTCTTCTGAAAAAAAATGCGGACATCTTGGCGGGAAAGTATTGCTTCCTACACAGACAGCGGTTCGCAACTTAATTGCCGCACGTCTTGCAGCAGATGTTATGGGAACATCAACAATCCTAATTGCACGTACAGATGCGGATGCAGCGGACTTGATTACGAGCGATATCGATCCGACTGATGCCCCGTTCATTACAGGCGAACGCACGTCAGAAGGCTTTTTCCGGACAAAATCAGGCCTTGACCAGGCGATTGCACGCGGTTTGGCGTATGCTCCTTATGCGGATATGATCTGGTGCGAAACATCCGAGCCGAATTTGGAGGACGCACAGCGATTTGCGGATGCAATTCATGAAAAATTCCCGGGCAAACTGCTTGCATACAACTGCTCGCCATCGTTTAACTGGAAAGCGAAACTTGATGATGAAACAATCGAGAAATACCAAGTGGAACTTGGCAAGATGGGTTACAAATTCCAGTTCGTTACACTTGCAGGCTTCCATACATTAAATTACAGTATGTTCCAGCTTGCGAACGGATATAAAGATCGTGGAATGGGCGCATACTCTGAACTTCAGCAAGCGGAATTTGCAGCTGAAAAAGACGGCTACACAGCAACGCGCCATCAGCGTGAAGTAGGTACTGGCTACTTTGATGCTGTATCAATGGCTGTAACAAGCGGACAGTCTTCTACAACTGCATTGAAAGGCTCAACAGAAGAAGCGCAATTCCAGACAAACTGATTTTTATCCGAACAAAGGGGTCTGTGTTACATTGGGGGATGTAAAATAGATTCGTGAGACCGTCTTCACTTTTGAGGACGGTCTTTCTTATTGTCCACGAAGGCGTAAATCGTGGTAAAATAAACTTTGTGCAATTAAAAGAATGCCAAAATTTTTACGGAGGTGGATTCCATTGACGAGAATTTCTGAAGAGCAAGTACGACATGTCGCGCATTTGGCACGTCTTGCCGTCACGGATGAAGAAGTGCATAAATTTACAGAACAGCTCGATGCAATTATTACGTTTGCGGAGCAGCTGAATGAACTTGATACATCAAACGTGAAACCAACTTCACACGTTTTAGATATGAAAAATGTGCTGCGCGAGGACAAATCGGCACCGGGTCTTGACCGGGAAGAAGTATTGAAAAATGCACCAGATCAGCAGGACGGACAAATCCGTGTACCGTCCATTATTGAGTAAGGAGGAGAGACAGTGTCATTATTTGATCATAAACTGAACGAGATTCAGTCAATGTTACATAAAAAAGAAATCACGATCCCCGACCTTGTTGACGAATCGTTTAAACGAATCGCGGCAGTAGACGGTGATGTGCAGGCATTTTTAACACTGGACGAAGAAAATGCACGTAAACAGGCAGAAGAACTGCAGAAATCCGGCAAAACAGGTATTTTAAACGGTGTGCCGATTGGCGTGAAAGATAATATTGTAACAAAAGGAATCCGCACAACAGCGGCCAGCCAAATTCTTCATAACTTTGACCCGATCTATGATGCAACGGTGGTAAATAAACTGCGCGAAGCAGGAACGATTACAGTCGGCAAGTTAAATATGGATGAATTTGCTATGGGTTCTTCCACTGAAAACTCAAGCTATCAAAAAACACGCAATCCTTGGAATTTAGACCGAGTACCAGGTGGATCATCAGGCGGTTCTGCAGCGGCAGTTGCAGTAGGTGAAGTGCCATTTTCACTCGGTTCAGATACAGGCGGATCTATTCGCCAGCCGGCTTCATTTTGTGGCGTAGTCGGTCTAAAACCAACGTATGGCCGTGTATCGCGCTTTGGTTTGATCGCGTTCGCCTCATCACTTGACCAAATCGGTCCAATAACACGTAACGTAGAAGACAATGCGCATTTGCTTGAAGCGATTGTCGGCGTAGATCCGCACGATTCAACATCTGCAAATGTTCCTGGCGAATCATTTGCAGGGAACTTAACAGGGGATGTAAAAGGTCTTCGTATCGCTGTTCCAAAAGAATACCTCGGCGAAGGGGTTTCAGAAGAAGTAAAACAGTCTGTTTTAGCAGCGCTTAAAGTGCTTGAAGGGCTTGGCGCAACGTGGGAAGAAGTCTCTCTTCCTCACTCTAAATATGGCGTTGCGACTTACTATTTACTTGCCTCATCAGAAGCGTCATCGAACCTGGCGCGTTTTGACGGCATCCGCTACGGCTACCGTGCAGAAAATGCGGAGAATTTAATCGATTTATACAAAAAAACGCGTGCTGAAGGCTTTGGAGATGAAGTGAAACGCCGTATTATGCTCGGTACATTCGCACTTAGCTCCGGCTATTATGATGCGTATTACAAAAAAGCGCAGCAAGTCCGCACACTTATTAAAAAGGATTTTGAAGACGTCTTTGAAAGCTATGATGTCATTATCGGACCAACAACACCGACACCAGCGTTTAAAATCGGCGAGATCATCGACGATCCGCTCACAATGTATGCGAACGACATTTTAACTATCCCGGTAAACCTGGCAGGGGTACCAGGAATTTCTGTTCCATGTGGATTCTCGGATGGCATGCCGCTTGGACTCCAAATTATCGGCCGTCATTTTGATGAAAAAACAGTATATCGTGTTGCACATGCGTACGAGCAGGCAACAGATTTTCATAAAGAAAAACCAGCACTGTAAAGGAGGGCATATAGGTGGAATTTGAAACAGTCATTGGACTAGAAGTCCATGTTGAATTAAAAACAAATTCAAAAATCTTTTCATCGGCACCGGCACATTTTGGTGCGCAGCCGAATACAAACACTACTGTGGTCGATCTCGGGTACCCGGGAGTTTTGCCGGTCATGAACGAACGAGCGGTTGAATATGCGATGAAAGCCGCAATGGCAATCAACTGTGAGATTGCGGAAGAATCAATCTGGGACAGGAAAAATTATTTTTATCCGGACAATCCAAAAGCGTATCAAGTATCACAAAATGATAAGCCAATTGGTGAACATGGCTGGATTGAAATTGAAGTGAACGGCGAAACGAAGCGTATCGGAATTACACGTCTTCATTTAGAAGAGGACGCCGGGAAATTAACACATGCCGGCAAACATTCTTTGTGTGATTACAATCGCCAGGGAACACCGCTTGTCGAGATCGTATCAGAGCCGGATATTCGATCACCGGAAGAAGCATATGCGTTTTTGGAAAAATTAAAGGCGATCATTCAATATACAGAAGTATCAGACTGTAAAATGGAAGAAGGTTCACTTCGTTGTGACGCAAACATTTCCATCCGTCCATTCGGCCAGAAAGAGTTCGGTACAAGAACCGAGCTGAAAAACTTAAACTCATTTAACTTTGTTAGAAAAGGGCTTGAATATGAAGAAAAACGCCAGGCGGAAGTCATTTCATCAGGTGGAAAAGTCGAGCAGGAAACGCGCCGTTTTGATGAATCAACAGGCAAGACACTGCTTATGCGTGTGAAAGAAGGATCGGATGATTACCGTTACTTCCCGGAACCGGACTTGCTTCCGGTATTCATTGACGAAGAGTGGAAAGAACGCGTCCGTGCTTCAATCCCTGAGCTTCCTGATGCACGCAAAAAGCGTTACATGGAAGAGCTTGAACTTCCTGCTCATGACGCAAAAGTGCTCACAATGTCAAAAGAAATTGCTGACTTTTTCGAAGCGACAGTCGCAGCTGGTGCTGGTGCAAAACAAGCATCAAACTGGCTCATGGGCGAAGTTCCGGCTTATTTAAACGCGGAAGGCAAAGAGCTTTCTGAGACAAAATTAACGCCTGAAAACTTAGCAGGAATGATTTCTCTTCTTGAAAAAGGAACAATCTCTTCAAAAATCGCGAAAACGGTTTTCAAAGAAATCATTGAAAACGGCGGCGATGCAGAAGCAATCGTGAAAGAAAAAGGGCTTGTTCAAATTTCTGATGAATCAGCGCTCTTAAAGTTTGTTAACGATGCGCTTGATGCGAACCCACAGTCGATCGCAGACTTTAAAGACGGAAAGAAAAAAGCAATTGGTTTCCTTGTCGGCCAGATTATGAAAGCGTCAAAAGGACAGGCAAACCCGCAAGCTATCAACAAATTGCTTGCAGAAGAAATTGCAAAAAGATAATGAAACTCCGCCGGGCTAATGCCGGCGGTTTTTATTTTGCAAAAATCACGGCCCTTTTAGCATTTTGTTAATTCCAACTTGACTTGTCGGAAAAGATATATTAAATTATATATAACCTATAAAAATAATCGGAATTAAAATTGATGGAGGATATGATCATGAGAGAAGAGTATGCAGTTATGCCGGGAGCAGAATCATTTTACCTTGAAGGAAACGATATCGGTATTGTTCTTTCACACGGATTCATCGGTACACCGCAAAGTGTTCGTGATGTGGCGGAAGGGTTGAATGCCCGAGGATTTTCCGTTATTGCACCGCGCTTAAAAGGACACGGAACGCATCCGGAAGATATGGAACGCTGCACTTATGAAGACTGGTATGAAAGCTACTCACGTGCTTATCGTTTTTTAAAGAAACGCAACAAGCGCATTTTCTTAATGGGTCAGTCAATGGGCGGCACATTGACGTTGAAATTTGCTTCTGAACACCGCGGCATTGAAGGGATCATTACGATCAATGCAGCATTGACACTTCCATCACTTGAGTATTTGCAAAATGACCCTGCACCCCGCTTTATAGAAGAAGGTGCACCGGATATTAAAAAAGAAAACGTTCAAGAAATTACGTATGAAGAAGCACCTGTTCAATCCATTCGGGAGCTTCAAAAACTGATGAAAAAGGTGCCGGCGCTTTTACATCGTATTCAAGTGCCTGCGTTATGCATAAAATCGGCTGTCGATCATGTCGTTCCGCCCGAGAATACATCATTTATTTATCAGTCGATCTCATCAAAGCAAAAACAAATCATCACATTGCCAAACTCGTACCATGTTGCAACAATGGATCACGATCAACACACCATTGTCAATGCAGCAGCTGAATTTGTCCTTGATCAAATCCGCTCGAAAGCTGCGGTGTAAATGGGGACCCTTAGTGTCAAGCTAGGGGTTTTTTTGTGTTTGAAAAGATAGTAGTATAATTTGGTAGAGAGATAAGAGATAGAAAGGATGATGAGCATGCCTGTTATTACTGTAAAGCTGGCGAAAGGGCGGACGGTTGAGCAGAAACAGCAATTTGTTGAAGTGGTGACAAACGAAGCTGTTAAGAAGCTAAATGTAAAAGAAGAATGGGTGACGGTGATCTTTGATGAGTATGAAAGAGAGAACTGGGCATCCAGCGGTGAACTTCATTCATTAAAGTTCGGCGAAGGTTTTGGCATGAAAGGGATAGAGAAATAATGAATAAAAACCGCCCATTGAGTTTGACTCAGGGCGGTCTTCTTCTATCTTGCAGCGTTTATTCAGCTTTTAAGACAGCTGCAAGAATTGTCACTGCTTTTTCTATTTCCTTGTCAGACACGTTCAATGGAGGAAGCAGGCGAAGTACGTGCGTGCCGGCTGTCAGGATAAGCAAATTGTGTTCGCGAGCTTTCGTGACGAAAGGACCCGCTTCATCTGTCAGCTCGATTCCAACCATTAACCCTTTTCCTTTTAGTTGTTTGACGGAATCAACCCCGGAAAGGGCATCTGTTAATAAGGAGTTCAGTTTTTCCCCTTTTGCTGTGACATCTGCAAGGAATTTTTCATCGAAAATCGTGTTCAACGTTTCTTTAGCCGCTGCAAGAGCAACGGGATTTCCACCGAATGTTGAGCCATGTGAACCTGCAGAAAATGCTTCTGCCAGAGCGGCTTTTCCGACAATTGCACCGAGGGGGAAGCCATTGGCAATAGCTTTTGCTACAGAAATAATATCCGGATCAAGTCCAGCATGCTGGAAGGCAAAAGGCTTGCCTGTCCGGCCAATCCCTGTTTGAATCTCATCAATGATGACAAGGGAGCCATTTTCATGTGCCAGTTTTTCAACTTCTTTCAAAAAGTCAGCATTGCCTTCATTGATTCCGCCTTCTCCTTGAATGACTTCAAACATAACCGCTGCCGTATTTTCATCAAGTGCGGCTTTTAGCCCATCCAAATTGTTTATTTTTACATATTCAAACGTTTCAAGCATTGGCCCGAAGCCGGTTTTTATTTTGTCCTGTCCGGTTGCTGCCATTGTAGCGAATGTCCGGCCATGGAAGGAATCGATAAATGTAATCACTTTCGTGCGGCCAGTTGCTTTTCGGGCAAGTTTAATCGCGGCTTCATTTGCTTCCGCACCGCTGTTTCCGAAGAATACAAGGTCGAGACCCGATGCATCTGTCAGTTGTTTTGCCACTTCTTCCTGCAGGTCGATCTGAAATAAGTTTGATGTATGCCAGAAGTTTTCAAGCTGTTCTTCTACAGCTTTTTTCACATTTTCGGGTGCGTGTCCAAGGTTGCAAACGCTGATACCTGATGTGAAATCAAGATATTCTTTGCCGTCCTTTGCCGTGAGATAAGCGCCTTTCGCTTTCAAAGGCGTTACATCCCAGCGCGCATATGTCGGGAATAAATGACTCAATTTTCTTCCTCCTCTTTATTAAACTGTGTACCGTACCACTTGCCGTTTTCGTAAAATGGTTTTTTACCGGATACGATATGCACATGTCCACAGCTTTCAAGCGCTTTTAAGGCTGTATTCACTTTCGGGATCATGCCTCCGCTAATGACGCCTGTGTTAATTAGTTCCTGAGTCTGTGATCCTGTTAATTCCGGTACAAGCTGGCCATTATTTAAAACACCGTCTACATCTGTCACCATCAGCAAGTGCTCAGCGGCAAGAGCATGTGCAGCGGCACCAGCTGCGTGATCCGCGTTAACATTTAATACGGAACCATCTGGACCTTTTGCAATGGGTGTTAGGACAGGAAGAAGGCCAATATTTAAAAGTGTCTCTAGCACTGTTTTGTTGACGGATGTGACGTCACCGACAAAACCAAGTTCTTCTTGATTAATAAAATCTGCCTCTAAAATTCCATGGTCGCTTGACTGAAGGCCGATGGTAGCGATGCCGCGCACTTCAAGAAGGCGGACGAGTTTCCGGTTCATACTGCCGGACAAAACGAGTTCCGCAGCTTCGAGTACTTCCTTTGATGTTACACGCAAGCCATTTTTAAATTCACTTTTCACGTTCATTTTTTCGAGCATCGCATTAATTTCCGGACCTCCGCCGTGAACAAATACGATTTTATATCCGTCTGAAAGCAGTGATTTCATGCTGTTAAAAAAACTGTCCGATAGTTCTTTCAATACACTGCCGCCGCATTTAACGACTACTGTTTTCATATAAATCCTCCTTTATTGTCTAGCGCTAATGCGGTTCTGGAAGGCGTGTCACCGCCCTCGCTAACAATATTTAAGGGTACATAGGGAATCCTTTTAACCCTGCAGTTTCATCAAATCCAAACATAATATTCGCGTTTTGAATAGCTTGCCCCGCGGCGCCTTTCACGAGATTATCGATAACTGACACGATCACAAGCCGGTTTGTGCGTACATCGACGTCTACAGAAATATCACAATAGTTAGAACCTGCTACTTCTTTAATGCCAGGAAACTGTTTAGATGGACGGATGCGCACGAATGGGTCATTTTTATAAGTTTCTTCGTATAACGCATGAACGTCCTCAGTCGTCATAGCTTTTGTAAGCGGTGCGTACATTGTCGCCATAATCCCGCGTGAGACGGGAAGAAGGTGTGTCGAGAATGTGATGGGTGCTGTGTTTTCATTCCACCAGGAGAGCTGTTGTTCAATTTCCGGTATGTGCTGGTGCTCGTTTACTTTATAAATTCGGAAGTTGTCGTTCATTTCCGCAAAGTGAACGACCGGGGACAAACCGCGGCCGGCACCGGATACACCTGATTTCGCATCAATAATAATATTCTTTACATCGATCACATTATTTTTTACGGCAGGCGCAAGGCCTAAAAGTGCGGCAGTTGGGTAGCAGCCTGGATTTGACAGTACTTTAGCCGTCTTCACGTTATCGCGGTTCCATTCGGTTAAGCCGTATACCGCTTCTGCAACAAACGACTGGTCTGCCGGTTCTTTTTTATACCATTTTTGATAATCTGCGGTTTCTTTTAGGCGAAGATCACCGGATAGATCCACGACTTTTGCATGTCCTCCTGAAAGCTGAGGTGCAAGTGCAGCAGCAGCTCCTGATGGGACAGCTAAAAAGACGATATCAGCCGTCTCTTTAATGACTTCTGTATCAATTTTAGTAAGTGGAAGCGGGCATATATCTGCCAGGTGAGGGTATTCTTCCGTAACCGGGACACCATCTTTGCTTGAAGAATAAATTGCATGCAATTCAAAATTGGGGTGATTGGATAAAAGACGTATAAGTTCAATTCCTCCATAACCAGAAGCGCCGATAACTGATGCTTTCATATGAATACTCCTTTGTATTTTTATTTATATTTATTTATAATTATTAAAGTATGTCTTTTCATTATAAAATTGCTTTCTCTTTAAATCAACCGATTTTGTCAAATGACTTGTTTTTGTGCATAATGGAGACAGGGAAAGATTAGAAAAATCTGCAACGGGGGAGAAAAGATGGAGTTGCATGAATGGTATGAAAAAGGGCTGACGCCCGAACAATATATAGAACAGATGTCAAAACATAAAGAAAGTTTTCTTCACGTATTAAAAACATTTCACTTGTCCGGAGATGAAGCCGCGCTCGTAAATAAACTGCGGGAGGCAAAGTGGCGGGTTGTGGTCATTACAGAAGACTGGTGCGGAGATGCCATGTTGAATGTGCCGATTTTATTCGCGCTCGCAAAAGCAGCAGATATGGATGTTCGTTTATTACTTCGCGATGAAAATCTCGAATTAATGGATCAATATTTAACAAATGGTACTTCACGTGCCATTCCCATTTTTATATTTATAAATGAAGAAGGTGAAGAGCAGGCTGTATGGGGTCCTCGTGCGCCAGCTGTTCAAGAAATGGTAACAAATTACCGTTCGTCTTTGCCGCCGCGTGATCATCATGATTTTGAAGAGAAAAGTCGTGAAATGGTCACAAGGCTCACAGAAGCGTATCGGACGGATGAAACGCTCTGGCAGGAAGTATACCGCAGCTTGAAGACAACGATTGCGGAACGATTATATTAATAGAAGAAAGACTGGGATAATCATGACGAAAAGAGCACGAATTATTTACAATCCAACATCCGGCCGAGAGCTTTTCCGCAAACATTTGCCGGAAGCACTGGAGAAGTTAGAGCGGGCAGGCTATGAAACATCAGCCCACGCGACAACCGGTGAAGGCGATGCGACAATTGCGGCACGCACCGCGGTGGAACGGGGATTTGATGTGGTTATTGCAGCCGGTGGCGATGGCACCTTAAATGAAGTGGTGAACGGTCTTGCAGGTCACGAACACCGACCGAAATTTGGGGTCATACCGATGGGGACTACAAATGATTTCGCGCGCGCTTTGCACATTCCAAGAGATATTCAAGGTGCGGTGGATGTCATCACAGAGGGAGATACGATTCCCGTTGATGTCGGCCGGATGAATGAACGCTACTTCATTAATATTGCCGGTGGGGGCCGCTTGACGGAACTCACCTATGAAGTGCCGAGCAAGCTAAAAACGATGCTCGGACAGCTTGCCTATTATTTGAAAGGGATCGAAATGCTGCCATCCATTAAACCGACCGATGTGATGATTGAATATGATGGGCAAGTCTTTGAAGGAGAATCATTGCTTTTTCTTATTGGGCTGACAAATTCAGTAGGAGGCTTTGAAAAACTTGCGCCTGATTCGTCTGTGAATGACGGATTGTTTACGCTGCTCATCCTGAAAAAAACGAATCTTGCTGAATTTATCCGCATTGCCGGACTGGCGCTTCGAGGAGAGCATTTAAATGATCCCCACGTTATTTATACGAAAGCGAAGCGGATTAAAGTATCATCAAGCGAGCAGGTGCTGATTAATTTGGATGGTGAACTTGGCGGGGAAATTCCAGCAGACTTTGAAAATTTGTACCGCCATCTTGATGTATTCGCCCCAATTGATAAACTGCGCCCGCAGGATCGGATCTATTAATGAAGAGCTGTCTCATATCAATGAGACAGTTTTTTTTATGAAAAACCTTTCGTATTGCGAAAAGTATGGTAAAATAGTTACCTGAGTAACTAATTGGGAGGCGTTTATGGCAACACACGAATTGTTTCATACGATTCATCAACTGTCTCGAGAACTGACGAAACTGATCAACCAAACACTTCAGCCTTTTGGACTTTACAGCGCTCAATGGGCTGTTTTATTTGTATTGAAGGAAGAAGGAAGTATGTCGCAGTCTGATCTATGCGAATACTTGGCAGTGGAAGCCCCGCCGATGACACGGACGATTCAACGTCTCATCAAGCAGGACTACGTACGATATACACAGGGAGCAGACAAGCGCGTTAAAATGATTCATCTAACCGAAAAAGCAGAAACAGCATATCCAGAATGGGAACAGGCCGTCCTATCGGCGAACGAGAAGCTCCTAGCTGGTATGCCGGATGAAAAACGCATTGTTATGCAAACACTACTCGCATCATGGCTCGGCACCTTGAAAGGAGTTTCACATGAGTAAACCAGCTTTATGGACAAAAGATTTTATTGGAATTGCGTTAACGAATTTTTTCGTATTTATGTCGTTTTATTTTTTGCTTGTCACATTGCCCATATTTGTTCTAAATGAGATGAACGGTTCAGAAACAGAAGCGGGTCTGGCGATAACGGTCTTTTTAATTTCTGCTATTCTCATTCGATTTATTTCCGGACAGTGGGTCGAACACTTCGGGCAAAAACGAGTACTTATTGCTTCACTCATTATTTTCCTTGCGGCAACGATGTTATATCCGTTTATAAATGGACTGACGGCACTTCTTATTCTTCGCTTTTTTCACGGGATTGGATTTGGAATGGCGACAACTGCGGCAGGTGCTGTCGTTGCAAATATTATCCCGAATTCACGCCGCGGCGAAGGAATGGGCTATTATGTCATGTCGATGAATCTCGCCATGGCCATTGGACCCTTTGCAGGTCTTGCAATCATGAACGAGTGGGGCATCAAAACAGGATTTCTTGTCTGTATCACGATCGCTGCAGCTGCCTTATTGACCGGCCTTTCTTTGAAAAAAGATGAATTGCAACGGCAGCCGGAAGAACGATTCAAAATGGATCTAAGTCCCGGAAATTTAATTGAAAAATCAGCGGTGCCCATTTCGTTAACGGGTCTCTTCTTCGCGATTGTCTATTCAGCGATATTATCATTCGTTTCCGTTTATGCAGAAGAATTGCACCTTGGAGAAGTCGCTGGTTATTTCTTTGTAGTTTATGCAATCATCATTCTACTGTCTCGTCCGTTTACAGGTCGATGGTTTGATCAATACGGGGCAAATAGGATTGTCTATCCGTCGATAGTGATTTTTGCAGTCGGAATGCTTGTCCTCAGCCTGGCAGGAGGTCCAGCATTTTATTTGATTGCAGCGGGCGTGATTGGACTCGGATGGGGTACACTCTTTCCAGGGTTTCAAACGATTGCGATTTCCAGAGCGAGACCGGAGAAGAAAGCACTGGCTACGGCCACGTTCTTATCACTCTTTGACCTTGGCATTGGATTGGGATCGTTCGTCATCGGCGCGGCTGCAGCAGGACTCGGATTTAAAACCTTGTACGCTGCGTGTGCTGTCTACGTACTCATAGGCATCATTGTTTACTACTTTGTACAAAAAGCAGGAAAAAAACCGGAAAGTTCGCCTCTTTAAACAGGCGAACTTTTTTCATATTTGCTACACTGTGAATAAGAAAAATTGGAAGAAGGAATAAGCATGAATGGTGTACTTTCATTATTAAAGCCGTACCGGTTAAAGATGGCGGCCGCCTGGGGGCTCATGCTGCTGGAGCTTGCTGTTGAGCTCGTCCTCCCGATTTTAATGGCGAAAATGATTGATGATGGGATCCTCGCCGGCGATCTGGATACGGTAATCCGGTGGGGAGCGATTATGATCGGGTTGTCTTTGTTTTCATTTGCGGCCGGTATTACTAATTCGTTTATCGCGGCCCGAATCGGCCAAAACTATGGATATGATATACGGAAAAAATTAATTGAAAAAGTACAGTCTTTCTCATTTGCCCAGTACGGCCATTTCGATACATCGACACTGATTACACGCATGACAAACGACGTGACCCAGCTGCAAAATGCGGTTTTTATGAGTTTAAGAATCATGCTTCGTGCACCGCTAATGATTATTTTTGGAACAGTAATGGCCGTGTACGTTCATTTTGGATTATCGATTGTCTTGCTTATTACCGTGCCAGTCATGACGATCTTTATGTTATGGATGATGAGCCGGGGAGCTCGCATGTTTCAGCGTGTTCAAAAGAAACTCGACAAAGTGAACAGCGTGATGCGTGAAAATTTAACAGGCATTCGTTTAATTAAAGCGTTTGTTCGGAGTGAGTATGAGAAAACCAGGTTTCAGCAGGCTGGAACTGCACTCATGAATGAAACAATCCGCGTCATTCGCACGTTTGAAAGCATCGTTCCCATTTTATTGCTGGTGATGAATAGCAGTCTCATTTTCATTTTATGGTTCGGCTTTGTAGAGATGCAAAACGGTACGGCAACGACAGGTGAGATTGTTGCGATAATCAACTATGCGGCCCGTATCATTATTTCTTTGTCGATCTTTACGTTCATCACGATTGCGTTTGCGCGCGGGAAAGCTTCTGCCGGGCGGATCGATGAAGTATTGCAAATTGAAGAGGAGAAATTGAAGCCGGTTACAGATACGTACCCAAAAGAGGGCGCTATCGAGTTTGATCGAATCACGTTCACGTATCCTGGGGGGACGTCACCAGTTCTAAACGAGTTGACGATGACCGTTAAACGTGGGGAAATGGCGGCGATCCTCGGTGAAACAGGATCGGGTAAATCGGCGTTATTATCGCTTATTCCGCGTTTATACGAGCCGGATTCAGGTGTGGTCTTAATAGGCGGCCGCGACATTAGCCGTATGAACATGGATTTGCTTCGCCGTGAAATTGGCTTTGTGCCGCAGGAATCGCATCTGTTTAGCGGTTCAATACTTGACAATATTCGCTGGGGCAAAAAAGATGCGACGGAAGAAGAAGTGGTGGAAGCGGCCCGGAAAGCCCAAATTCATGAAACGATCGAAGCGCTGCCGGACGGGTACAATACAGTCATCGGTCAAAAAGGGGTGACGCTGTCAGGTGGTCAAAAGCAGCGAATATCGATTGCACGGGCACTCATTCGAAAACCGGATATTCTTCTTCTCGACGACAGTACGAGCGCACTTGATGTAAAAACAGAAACGGCATTAATCGATGCAGTGACAGAAGAAGAGTGTACGATTTTTATTGTGACTCAAAAAATTTCAACGGCGCAGCTGGCGGATCGTATTTTTATCATTGAAGATGGGAAAATATCGGTTTCCGGTACACATGCGGAACTCGCCGCTGAAGATAGTTTGTATAAACGTCTGATGGAGTCGCAGGGTAGAAAGGAAGACGCATATGAACAAACAGGGCGCTAATCTGAAGACAAAGCCCAAAATAACCAATATGTCAGGTACATTGAAGCGTTTAGCCGGTTATTTAATGAAACGAAAAGCAAAGCTGATCTTAACGATGATCATGGTTGCATTGAGCTCCGTTTTAGCACTGGCCGGCCCCTTTATAATCGGCGTTTCCATTGATGACTACATAGCGGCAGGAGACGAGCGTGGTCTTTTATGGCTGCTTGTGGGACTCGCCTTCGTTTATATAAGCTATTCAGCAGTCATGTTTTTGCAAAACTATTGGATGGCAGACATTGCCCAAAAGTCGGTATACGAACTGCGTGACGACTTGTTCCGTCATTTTCATATGCTGCCGATCGCCTTTTTTGATAAACGGCGTCACGGAGAATTGATGAGCAGAGTGACGAACGATATTGACAATATTAGCAGTACGCTAAATAGTACGATCATCCAAATTGGGTCAGGTGTATTGACGCTCGCTGGTTCTATCGTGGTCATGGTTTATTTAAGCCCGATTTTAACGGCTGTTACATTGATAATTATTCCACTTATGTTTTTGGGAATGAAGTGGATCACAAGCCGGACGGGTCCAAAGTTTAAAGAACAGCAGCGTCATCTCGGTGATTTGAACGGCTTCATTGAAGAAGCCATTTCGAGCCGTCATATCGTGAAAATGTTTTCGCGGGAGGACGAAATGATCGCTGATTTTATGGAGAAGAATGGCCGTTTAAGAGAAGCTGGTTATTTGGCGCAGGCATATTCAGGGTTCATACCAAAGCTGATGAACGTGTTGAATAATTCAAGTTTTGCCATGATCGCGCTTGCCGGAGGAATTCTTGCGCTGAAAGGACACGCAACGGTCGGGACGATTGTGATTTTCACCGAGTATGCCCGCCAGTTCACGCGTCCCCTTAATGACCTGGCAAATCAGTACAACACGCTTTTGTCTGCTGTCGCTGGGGCGGAGCGTGTATTTGACATAATGGACACAGATAAAGCGATTGACGAGTCGACAGGCGGCCATCATCACATTTTAGGAGAAGTGGTCTTTCAAGACGTGTCCTTCTCTTATGAAAAAGGGAAAGAGACACTTTCAGACGTATCATTCAGTGCGTTAAAAGGAGAAATGATTGCGCTGATTGGACCGACTGGTTCCGGTAAAACGACCATTATGAATCTGCTGGCGAGGTTTTATGAACCGGATCTCGGGTCTATCTTATTTGACGGCGTTGACAGCCGGGAGATTTCCGGATCTGATTTGCGGAGGCAGATGGGGTTCGTCCTTCAAGACACGGTGCTGTTTGAAGAAACAGTGATGGAAAACATTCGCTATGGAAGGCTGGATGCGACAGACGAGGAAGTGGTCGAAGCGGCCCGGCTTGCGAATGCCCATGCATTTATTATGAAAATGCCGGATGGCTATGCGGCAAAATTGAGCCAGGACGGTTCAGGGATCAGTCAGGGACAGAGGCAATTAATCGCAATTGCAAGGGCGGTATTAGCGGATCCGGTTCTATTAATATTGGATGAAGCAACAAGCAGCATCGATACAATGACAGAACTTCATATCCAAGAAGCGCTTAGTCGGCTGATGGAAGGGAGAACAAGCTTTGTCATCGCACACCGATTGAATACAATCCGTCGTGCCGATCAGGTGATTGCACTGCGCGAAGGAAGGGTTGAAGCAATTGGGACATACAAAGATGTTGTAGGGATTGAGAATGCCTAAGGAACAAAAAGAGCTAAAGGTACAAAAGAGGCACCGGAACGATTCCGGTGCCTTTTGTCTATTATAAATCAAGTGATTGCGGGGGTTCGCCATTTTTATTCATTAATCGAATCTGCTCCGGATTGATTTGTAAAATGAGCAGCCTTGGATCCTCAGGACCGTCAAACCAGGGCTCAAGATGTGGATTCCACACTTTTTCCCTCATGCTTTGATCATCCGATTCGATAATTTTTCCTTCTATTTCTACATAAGAATCGCCAAATCCTTCTCCTTCATAACCCAGCAATATGTGGGTGTATGGATTTTGTTCAATGTCTTCTGTTTTGTGCGTGTCTTTGCTCGTCACGGTGTACAGCGTCAAACTATCATTAAAAAACGTCATGTAGCGTGAACGGGGTTTATTGCCATGGATCGTAGCCATCGTTCCAACCCGGCTTTCTTTTAATATCGTTAAAATCTCGTCTTTAAGTTGACTCATTCTGACTCATCTCCTTGTGGTATTTACTATTCCTTTTCATGGATTTTTTAAACATGATATGATGAACCAAAAAGGTGGAACTCGAGCAGGAGTTGAAAGAAGCGGCGCGCCGTTGTAAGATGAAGGGTATTGTTTTGAAGTGAATGAACCGTTATACGGTCTTGATGTTCATAGGAAGACAAGTTTTGTTGATCATAGGCAAGAGAAAATGGTTATACTTTCGATTGACGGAAACGAAATGCTGTATGGTCCGTCTGTCCTAGAATGGGAAATGGCGTTTTATTATACTGATGAACCCGTTCACATTTATTTGCTTGAAAACTATATTTGGCATGATATATTGGTCAACAGGATTGTAAAAGAAAAAGTAATGGAAACGTGGATTTCCAGAGAGCGCGATGAATTTTTTCAATAATTGAGGGGGAGTAATTGTGGCAAAGATTCAAGCCCCGGTAAAAATGAAAGACGTACTGCACGTCACGTTTACCGATTTAACACATGAAGGAAAAGCGGTGGCAAAGGTAGATGGCTATCCGCTGTTTGTCGAAGGTGCACTGCCGGATGAAACTGGCGAAATTGAAGTGACAAAATTGAACAAAGGGTACGGTTTTGCGAAACTGGTTCGTTTAGACAAAACAGTGCCGGAACGCCAGGAACCGCCATGTCGTGTGTATGATGAGTGCGGCGGCTGCCAGCTGCAGCATATGACGTATGAAGGCCAGTTGAACATGAAGTATAACCAGGTTCGAAATGTAATGAACCGGATCGCGAAGATGCCAGATGTCCCGGTTCATCCCGTGCTTGGCATGGAAGATTCGTGGCGCTACCGGAATAAAGCGCAGGTGCCAGTTGGGCTGTCAGGTGGGAGCATTGTTGCCGGGTTTTATAAAAAGAGAAGTCATGAGATTATCGATATGAACGAGTGCTTAATCCAGCACGAACAAAGCGACGAGATCATCCAAAAAGTAAAAGATGTATGTGCAGCAAATGGGGTGATGCCGTATGATGAAAAGCGTCATAAAGGCGTTATCCGCCACGTTATGGCGCGGATCGGCTATCAGACCGGTGAAAAAATGGCTGTCTTAATCACAAGGACAGCTGATTTGCCAAACAAAGAGGCCATTATTAAAGGAATCCGTGATGCTGTCCCTGGTATTACGTCGATTGTTCAAAACGTCAATCCGGATAAAACAAACGTCATTTTTGGGAATCAAACACGGACATTATACGGAGAAGATGTTATTTATGATACGATCGGCGATGTGAAATTTGCAATTTCTGCGCGCTCGTTTTATCAGGTGAACCCGGTACAGACGGAAGTGCTGTATGGAAAGGCGCTTGAGTATGCTGAGTTGACGGGAAATGAAGTGGTCATCGATGCATACTGCGGCATCGGAACCATTTCATTGTTTTTAGCGAAAAAGGCAAAAGAAGTGTATGGCGTTGAAATTGTCCCGCAGGCAATTGAAGACGCGAAGAAAAACGCGGAGCTGAATGGCATTAAAAATGCTGCGTTTGAAGCAGGGAAAGCAGAAGAAGTCATCCCAGCTTGGCATAAGCAAGGAATTCGTCCGGATGTCATCGTCGTCGATCCCCCGAGAAAAGGATGCGATGAAGCACTTTTACAGACGATTCTAGATATGAAACCGAAACGCGTTGTATATGTTTCCTGCAACCCGGGCACTCTTGCCCGTGACTTGCGGACGCTTGAAGACGGCGGATACAAAACACGCGAAGTGCAGCCAGTTGACATGTTTCCGCAAACCGTGCACGTAGAAGCAGTGGCGGTGCTGACACTATATTAGAATTAACATAAAGAAAAGCCTCTTCACGATGAAGAGGCTTTTTGACGTTTCCGAAAAGAGGAGGGGCGTCATTAAATTTCTAAAAAAGCATATATGGTCTTTAAATGGGAACACTACTAAGTAACGATTTTAAAATGGGAGGACTAACTTTTGACTACTGCTGAAAATAAATTATCGATATTCGCTTTAGGCGGTTTGAATGAAGTCGGGAAAAATATGTACGCGGTACAATATGAAAACGATATTGTGGTCATCGACTGTGGTTCCAAGTTTCCAGATGAAAGCTTATTAGGCATTGATTTGATTATCCCGGATATTACATACTTAAAGGAAAATAAGGACAAGATCCGGGCGTTAATTGTCACCCATGGACATGAAGATCATATTGGCGGTATTCCTTATTTATTAAAACAATTAAATATGCCCATTTATGCTACGCGATTAACGCTTGGTTTAATTGAGATTAAGTTAAATGAACATGGGCTTCTTAGAGACACAAAGCTAGTTCCGATTCACTCCGATTCGAGTATTGAGTTAGGAACGTTCAAGCTGACTTTTTTTAAAACGAACCACAGTATTCCTGATTGCCTGGGTGTTGCTTTTCATACACCTGAAGGGACAGTCGTCCATACCGGTGACTTCAAATTTGATTTAACGCCAGTGAATGATCACTATCCGGATATTCATAAAATGGCCGAATTGGGCAAGAACGGTGTGTTGGCGCTTTTATCAGAAAGTACGAATGCGGAACGTCCAGGATTTACGCCATCAGAAAAGCTTGTAGGCGAGCATCTTGAAGAAGCATTTACCAAAGCGGACGGAAAAGTGTTCGTCTCGACTTTCGCATCAAACGTTCATCGCGTGCAGCAAGTAGTGGATGCCGCGATCAAAACCAATCGAAAGCTTGCATTGCTTGGCCGAAGTATGGTGAATGTTGTTTCAGTTGCAATGGAACTTGGTTATTTGAAGATGCCGGATGATATGTTAATTGAGACAAATGAAGTAAACGAGCTGGCACCGGAAAGAGTTGCAATTCTGTGCACCGGAAGCCAGGGAGAGCCCATGGCCGCTTTATCCCGTCTGTCTAATTCAAAATATCGCCAGGTTGAAATTTTGCCGGGCGATACCGTCATCTTCTCTTCCACACCAATCCCGGGAAATGAACGGAACGTTGCACGCATTATAGATAATTTATTTCTGTTAGGGGCTAAAGTGATCTACGGATCTGGAACTGCCACAGGTATGCATGTTTCCGGACATGCATACCAGGAGGAATTAAAATTAATGATTACATTAATGAAACCGAAGTACTTTATTCCCATTCACGGGGAATATAGAATGCTGCATCAGCACCGCGTGCTCGCCGAATCGGTTGGTGTGAAGAAGGAAAATATTTTCGTGATAAAAAATGGCGAAGTAGTCGATATAACCAATTCGGAAGCCCGTCAAACCCGTAGAATACCTGGGGGGAACATATTTGTTGACGGTTTAGGGATTGGGGACGTGGGGGACATTGTTTTACGTGATCGTAAACAACTTTCTGAGGATGGGATGCTGATCATCGTTATTACCTTAAGTAAAAAGGAAAACAAAATTATTTCCGGTCCGGATACGATATCTCGTGGATTTGTGTATGCCCGCCAGTCGGAAGAGCTGCTTAATGATGTGAACCAGCTCGTTAAAAAGACCATTAACAAATTACAAGAAGAGAATGTCACCCAATGGAAGGTGATGAAACAAAGTGTAAAAGAATCGACCGGGAAATTTTTATATGCTCAAACAAAGAGACGCCCCATGATTGTTCCGATCATCATTGAAGTTTAAATAATAAACAAGACACAGACAGGAAGCCTCTTAGGTTTAAGGAGGCTTTTATTGTTTTCTGAAGTTCAGGAATACTTGCGCTAAATAAAGGAAAACGAAAAATTCTTATTGTTCTTAAAACGTTACTATTTTCTTTTTCAGGAGTCTTTTAAAAAATTATAGAATAAGATAAAATTTAATTATAAATTTTTTGCGTCAACGCGTTAAAGTGTTGGTGCGAAGAGTTTTAGATTTGCGTAATAAGACGCAGAAAAATACATACGAATGGATTGCTTTTCTCAAAATTGTACGAATATTCAGGGGATGGTTAACCCATAAACAAAGTAAAAAAGGGGGATCGGAAGCAATACATAACAGAGTGACAAGAAAGGGTAACACTACATTCTTAATAAACAATGGGAGTGAAAAGACATGACAAACATAAAATTTTATTCGGGTGAATGTACGGCTAGAGATGCACAAAGTACGGATTGTACAAAAATTAAACTTGCCGCCAATTGAACGCCGCCTGGAAGCGATGAAGGAGGCGGGTTTTAATACATTTTTATTGAAAAATCGCGATATGGACATGCTTACAGATAGCGGCGTAAATGCGATGAGTGATAAGCAGCAGGCTGCAATGCTGGAGGCAGATGACAGCTATGCGGGGTCTGAAACATTTACAAAATTGGAAAATAAAATTGAAGAAATTTTCGGTAAAGAATACTTCCTGCCAACACACCAGGGAAGAGCATGTGAAAATATTATTTCTCAAGCATTTGTGAAGCAAGGGTCGATCGTTCCGATGAACTACCATTTTACGACGACAAAAGCTCATATTGTGTTAAATGGCGGCACAGTAGATGAAATTTTTATTGATGAAGCCTTGAACTTAACTAGTGACAATCTTTTTAAAGGCAATATGGATCTTGCCAAACTGAAGGACATTATTGAAACAAATGGCGCTGAAAAAATCGCTTTTGTCCGTTTGGAGGCAGGGACAAATTTAATTGGCGGACAGCCATTTGCCCTTGAAAATATGCGTGAGGTTCGAAAAGTGTGCGATGAATTTGGTCTTATGCTCATTTTAGATGCCAGCCTTTTAGCGGATAATCTTTATTTTATTAAAGAGCGGGAAGAAAGCTGCAAAGACATGAGCATTCGGGAAATTACCCGTGCGATCGCGGATCTTTCCGATATTATTTATTTTTCTGCGCGTAAACTCGGTCGTGCACGTGGTGGCGGCATTTGTACAAATAATAAAGACATTTATATGAAAATGCGTGAATACATTACTCTTTATGAAGGATTCCTTACATATGGAGGGATGCCGGTTGGTGTTCCTGTCGTCACGCCATCTGGCGGTTTAGGCTGCCATATTAACTCGATGGAATTCGTCGATCATATTCCGCAAAATGAATATCCGGCAGGTGCTCTTGTTGCAGCTCTTTATATCGTAAGCGGTGTACGAGGAATGGAAAGAGGAACCTTATCAGAACAAAGGGATGAAAATGGCAATGAAACATTATCCCATATGGAACTGGTTCGTCTCGCTATGCCTCGCCGTGTCTTTACTCTTTCCCAAGTTAAATACGCGGTTGACCGGATAGCATGGCTGTATGAAAACCGTCAATTGATTGGTGGATTGAAGTTTGTCGAAGAACCGAATGTGCTGCGTTTCTTCTTTAGGAAAATTAACAAGTTCTTCAGAATGGGAAACAGAATTAGCAGCCAAGTTCCGGGCGGATTTTGGCGACAGTCTGTAATTCGTAGTTAAATAATAAGAGTAAAGTAAAAAACACCCTCTGAATCGAAATTGTAAAAACTAATTTCGACGATCAGGAGGGTGTTTTATTAGGTGACCGTTCAAAAGAAATTGGTCAAATTACCGAAGCCATCACTGGAATTTCTGCATAAACGAATTTATTAAATGCTGCGATTGAAGCGGCCAGAGCAGGAGAGAATGGAAAAGGATTCGCAGTTGTTGCAGATGAAGTTAGGAAATTAACAGAACAATCTTCTGAGTCTGCACATCAAATATCCGAGTTAGTGTCTGCCATTCAAAAAGATACAAACAAAGCGATCGTATCCATGGAAAATGCTACGAAAGAAGTTGAACAGGGTATCGGAGCGGTTGAAATTGCAGGAAGTTCATTTGAACAAATTCAACAATCCATAAATGAGGTTGCTTATCAAATCCAGGAGGTTTCCTCAGCTGTTCAGCAAATGTCTGCTGGAACAGAAGAAGTCGTTCAAACAGTCAAAGTCATAACAGAAATGACAGAAATGACAGAAATGACAGAAATGACGGCGGGTGGAACACAAGAGGTCTCCGCATCAACAGAAGAACAACTAGCATCAATGGAAGAAATCTCTCATTCTTCTTCTTTATCAAGCAGAGGAGTTGCAAATGGCGATCAGTAGATTTAAAATCTAATTTCTTTCATGAAAGAAAGAGCTTTTTATTTGTAATATATAAAAAAAAGCGAAATTCCACTTTGAATAGACGTGGAATTTCGCTTTTGTTGCGTAAACAGAATAGTCTCCATTATTCCGTTACAGAATGTTACTTACTTATTGCTCCCTTTTTGAGGTGCATGAAACGTGCCTTCTACTTCGAAAATATCATCTTGATTCAATCGATCCACTTCAACGATTGTACGAGGAGGATAAGGGCCATCTCCCCATAGCTCTTGCTGAATTTCATTTACCAATGGGCGGTATCTGAACATATCCGTGACATACACGACGATACGTGTTGCATCTTGGAGTGAGGCTCCTTCTGATTCCGCAATCAGTTTCATATTCAAAAATGCTTGACGAATACGGTCTTTTTCATTTTTTACAAGAGCATTTGTTTCAGGATCAATTCCACGCATACCAGCTACATAGATGGAATCACCTGCACGTGTTCCAAGATTCCAAGTTCCTGTCGGCTGAATAGCTCCTTCAGGAGACAATGTTTCCACATTTGGTTCATCTGGATGTTTGCGATCTTTCAAAGGAGCATAGAACGTTCCTTCCACTTCAAAAATATCATCTTGATTCAATCGGTCTACCTCAACGATTGTACGTGGAGGATAAGGGCCATCTCCCCATAGTTCTTCTTGAACTTCATTTACCAATGGGCGGTATCTGAACATATCCGTAACATAGACAACGATACGTGTTGCATCATTTAGTGATGCACCTTCAGATTCCGCAATCTGTTTCATATTCAAAAACGCTTGACGAATGCGTTCTTTTTCGCCTTTTACAAGAGCATTTGTTTCAGGATCGATTCCACGCATTCCGGCTACAGAAACGGTATCACCTGCACGTGTTCCAAGATTCCATGTTCCAGTCGGCTGGATGGCACCTTCAGGAGAAAGTGTTTTAACGCCATTTGGAGAAAGGGTGCTGCCTTTCACTCGCTTTAAACGTTTTTTCTCAGGAGCATAAAATGTCCCTTCCACTTCCACAATATCATCTTGATTCAAGCGATCCACTTCAACGATCGTACGTGGAGGGTAAGGACCTTTACCCCAAAGCTCTTCTTGAATTTCATTTACCATCGGGCGGTATCTGAACATATCTGTGACATAAACGACGAGGCGAGTTGCATCTTTAAGCGATGCC
Source organism: Domibacillus epiphyticus (assembly GCF_001975785.1). GTDB lineage: Bacteria > Bacillota > Bacilli > Bacillales > Domibacillaceae > Domibacillus > Domibacillus epiphyticus. The sequence goes on from NZ_MSFI01000006.1 coordinate 73,249, forward strand.
CCTTCAGATTCTGCAATCAGTTCCATGTTGAGAAACGCTTGACGAATACGGTCTTTTTCATTTGCTACTAAAGCATTGGTTTTAGGATCAATTCCTCTCATACCAGCCACATGAATAAAATCCCCTGCGTATGTTCCAAGGTTCCAAGTTCCTGTCGGCTGAATAGCTCCATCTGGAGAAAGTGTTTTCACACCATTTGGTGATAGGTCACTTTGTTCCGTTGATGACTCGGTATTTGAAGAGGTTGAAGCCAGGGAACTGTAACCAGTCACAAAAAGACTAAAAATAAGGACTGTTACCAGAACCCGAGGGAAATGTTTCCCTAATTTTCCTTTAAACATTGTGTCTCACTCCAGTGTAAGTAGTATTTTGCAGACATTCATTCCGTCCTAACCCAGGAAGGATCCGGACAGATGAAAAAACAATTCTGCATCGGACAAATTATCGAATCGAGCTCTTATAACAAAATTGTACTAGGGGCTGCGCTGCACATTTTATTAACAGGACTCAAATATCGACAATTTCCGACAAAACAAGACTAAATATACCACAAAAGTCGTAACAGTCAATCCGATTTTTCTTTTTATGCATGTTATTTGGACTAGTTTATACTTGAAATTTCTTGTTCATTCAAGACAAATAGACTATAATGAAAAATGTTGAAATTTGTCGATTGCAAGTGATAAGAATATCCTCTGTTTTTGGAGGGGGTTTTGTTAAGCGCATAGGGGATGTATCAATGGGTTACTAACTTGCTCGAGAGAAAGAATCCCTCAGCAAAGAAATTTTGAATCACATAATCCTGGATTTTAAAGACAGGTACAGTAGGAGGAACGAAATGAAAAGGAAAAGAAACGTGAAAGTCAACATGACGATTAAAAACCGTTTAATCATCGCCTTTTTAGCAATTTTAATATTACCAAGCTCTGCGATTGGATGGTTTTCTTATCAGAAGGCAGAGAATCAGATTGCAGCCGAAATCGAACAAAATGCTCTTCAAAGTGTTCAATCTGTGAACAGTGAGATTAATGAACTTTTCTCTACAAGCTTATCGGATTTGGATTATTTATCAAAAACTGTTAATGGGAATATGGTGAAGGGCGAAGCGAGTCCGGAACTGAGAAAAGTCCTAGAACCCATAAAGGCTGTGAAACCAGAATACGACCACGTACAATTCGCAACGAGCAGCGGAGTATTGTTGAACTCTCCTCAACAAAAATTTGAAGCCGGATTTGATCCTAGGGAGCGGCCTTGGTATAGCCTTGCAATTGAAAAGAAAGGGACGGCACTCGTTAACAATCCGATTGTCGCTCAAGATGGAAAGGTGATCGTTGTTCCATCAAAAGCGACGGAAGATGGATCCGGAGTAGTGAGTGTCGTTTTAAGCTTGACAAATCTTTCTGAACAAGTGAATAACATCAAAGTCGGTGAAAAAGGGTTCATCTCTATTCTCGACAAGGATGGAAAGTATCTTACACACCCTGCGATTGCGGCTGGGACTGAAAGCAAAGAGTCTTTTGTTCCAAAATTTTATGAGAAAGATTCCGGAACAATTGATTATGAAGGAAAAAATGAAAGAATCGTGTTTGTTACGAATGAGCTGACAGGGTGGAAAATTGCTGGAACCATCGAGATGGAGGAAATTACAAACGCCACTCAAGGAATTCTTTATACGACAATTGCAGTTATTGTGATCTCCATTTTAATTGGAATCCTGCTCGTATTTTGGATCGTGCGCTCGATTACTTCACCACTTAAAGACTTAAAAGAGGCAATGAAAGAAATAGCTTCAGGTAATTTAACATATGAATTGGATTCCGGACGAAAAGACGAGATAGGGGAAATATTTAACCACCTTAATGACACAAGTGAGAGTTTAAAAAAGGTAATTGGTAAAATTTCCGTAAACTCTGAGCTAATCTCTACATCGTCCGTTCAATTGTCAGCAAGCTCTGACCAAACGAGTCAAGCAGCAGAACATATTTCAACAACCATTTCAGAAGTTGCAGCTGGCACGGAGAGACAAAGTAAAAGTGTCGAACAAGCAACGCAAATCGTTAATGAAATGTCCTATGGTGTTCAGCAAATAACAGAGAATGCAAGAAGCGTTTCGATAAATGCCGGCAATACAGCTGATAAAGCTGGTACAGGAAACGAAGCGATTCAAAAAACGATCGAACAAATGAGTGCCATCCAAACGACCGTAAACAGCCTGGCAGATGAGGTAAAAGGGTTGGGAGGCCAATCAAAGCAAATCGGCGATATTATCCAAACGATTACAGATATTTCCGGACAAACGAATTTACTTGCCCTTAATGCGGCGATTGAGGCAGCGAGAGCAGGGGAATACGGTAAAGGATTTGCAGTGGTAGCAGATGAAGTTCGCAAATTAGCGGAGCAGTCAGCCGCATCTGCAGAGCAAATTACACAACTTATTTCTCAAAATCAACATCAAACCGACGCGGCAGTTAAAACAATGGAAGCAACTGTACAGGAAGTTCGTGCAGGAATAGAGCTGGTAAATACAGCGGGACAATCATTTAAAGAAATTCAAACCGCAACGGATGATGTAACGAAACAAACAGAAGAAGTTGCATCGGCTATACAACAAATAGCCGATAGTGCAAACATGATCGTTACTTCTATTAACGTCATCTCAGAAGTGGCTGTAGATACTGTAACGGGTACACACAATGTATCAGCTTCAACTCAGGAACAATTAGCTTCACTGGAGGAAGTATCTGCATCTGCCGCTTCATTATCGACAATGGCGGAAGAATTACAAGGATTGATTAGAAACTTTAAAATTTAAATTTTTACTGCTTAAACCGGCTTCCTGAATGGAGCCGGTTTTTTATGATGAAGGGGATTATAAACGATAAAAACCACTCGATTTTTCGAGTGGTTTTTGATTAATTGATGTATCTCCGTGAACCTGCATACTCCTGTTTATATGGTGCTGTATTGATTGAGATAATTTCAACATTTTTGCCTGCTCTAGGTGAATGAATCATTTTTCCGTTGCCGGCGTACATCGCAACGTGATGCACTTTGCCTTTCCCATTGTTATAAGCGAAGAACATTAAATCTCCTGGCTGTAGTTTCGATTTTGAAACGGCTTTTCCTTTTTTGAACTGCTCGGAAGCATCGCGCGGGATACTGATCCCGTGATATCTGTATACCGAGTACGTGAAGCCCGAACAATCAAATCCATAAGCAGAAACGCCAGCCCATAAGTAAGGCAAACCGACAAAGACTTTTCCAGTCTTTAATAAGTCTGTACCTTTTGGTTTAGAAATAACCGGCGTAGAAGCATAGACGTTCACATCACTTTTTTTAATCCATTTTGCTTTATTGGATGGCGTCATCACTTGAATCCAATCTTTTTCCGTTTTTAAAATGCGTAGTCTTGTATTAAAGCTAATTTCTATAAATTTTTTGTTTTTATCGTGAAAAAGGTACGCGGTTTTGGATTTTACGCTAGCAATCTGACACTTTTCGTAGCCGGCCTGCTGTGTAGTGATTTGTGATTTTGGCAGCCAGCCGGGGTATCCGTATTTGCTCTTCGGTGTGTATTGGTCTTTTACTGCAGCCTGAACCCAGCTTCCACTTGTTTTAAGTACTTTTACTTCTTGTCCATATAATGCTTGCGATTCTGTTTTACCGGTTAGCCAAATACGTTCCTTAACGCCTGGCATTTTCGCAGTCCATGTCCGCATATCAACGGGGTTAGATAAAGAGTATTTATCAATGGATCTCTTTTGACCCGGTGTCTTCCACAGGGTAGCAACAGAAACATTCACATATGTTTTCGCTGCTTGCTTTGGCGAGTAACAGCTTGGAGCAGCAGCAGCCTCCGTTTCTTGTGGAACGACAGATGAAAAGAAAGAGACAAGCAGTGCCATAATAATCGTCATTTTGAACTTCATGTCATCACCTCGGTTGTTTGGTTAAAGTTATATAGAATAAATTCACAGTCTTGTTAATAAACTTCTATTCTTCTATATTTCTTTCGGTTGATGAACCAAATAGTTTAACTAAAATCCATCAATATCTTTTCTGGAATGAAGATGATAAGGCAGTTCCTTAATGAAAAGAAGTGGTTTTTAATCCATATGTCTTCATTTTTCTATATAATGTGCTTCGTGAAATGCCTAAATGACTGGCCGCATCACTTATGCTGCCTGCTTTCATAATGGCTGTTTCAATCAGCTTTTTTTCCGCATGCTGCAAAGAATATGGTCCACCGTCGGTTTTTCCTAAACCGTTTTTTAAATCAGAAGAGAAATGATCCGTGTCAATGCAGTCACTGCTCATAGCAAGAATAAACGAACGCTCAATAATATTCTTCAACTCACGAAGATTTCCTGGCCATTGGTATTTTTGTAACAACTCTAATGCTGTATTTGACACTTTCAATGGTCCTTTTCCATAATGATCGTGAAAATGGCTGGCAAATTGTTCAACGAGCTGCGGAATATCTTCAATCCGTTTTCGAAGCGGCGGAATTGTAATAGATAATACATGAAGGCGGTAATATAAATCTGATCGGAATGAACCTTGATAGGCAATCTCTTCTTTCAAATTTCGATTTGTGGCAGCTATAATTCGAACATCAATTGGCCGTTCTTTATGTTCACCTAATCTTGTTACTTTCCTTGATTCGAGTACACGCAGAAGAGATACTTGCAAATCAAGCGGCATCTCACCGATTTCATCAAGGAAAAGTGTTCCGCCGTTTGCTGCTTCAAACTTACCGGGCTGTCCCCCTTTTTTGGCGCCTGTAAAAGCGCCATCTGAAAATCCGAACAACTCACTTGCGATTAATTCACGGGGAATTGCGCCGGCATTAATGGCAATGAATGGACCGTTTTTACGATCACTTTCTTTGTGTATTGCATTCGCCAGTACTTCTTTTCCTGAGCCAGTTTCTCCAAAAATCAATACATTCGCATCCGACGCAGCAGCCCCTTTCGCTACTTTTAGTTCGTTTTGAAAGGAAGGGTTTCGGGTCTGAATGTTATGAAACTTCCTCACGGCTTTATTTTGAAAATCCGCTTTTACCAAATCCTTTTTTTTCTTTAAAATAATCAGTTTATTCATGTTAAATATATCAACATCAATAGAATGATAGTTGTATTGTTCTTTTAACTCTTGGATCATTTCTTCAGTAAATAAATGACCGATTTGAAGATGGAGCTCATTTTCGGCACTCGCATTGATGAAAATAACTTCCTTTTCATCATTGATGACAAGAACCATTTCATCACTTATATGTGCCCAGCCTTGTACAGCCTTTTTCCAGTTGAGTTGTTCCAGCTCAAAAAAGTTCGGTTTTTTTTGGAAATAAGGAAACGCTTGAACGGACTCTTTTGAGTCCCATAAAATCAAAAATTGCCCGCAGCTATCGATTTTTCCGATTCGGACAGGCCTGGATAAATGCTGGCTGTTATTTTCAATTTTTACTAAGCCGCACGGCGTCTGAAAGGTTTTTTCTCTTATTGATAGAAGTACCTGTTTGTAATGAAATAGGGGTTTGTTTTTAAGTTCATCCAGCAAAATTTTTACGCCGATGTACGTATTAAACATTAAAGAGGATACGACGATGTCATTTCCAAAACGACTTTTCATTTTCGTCACAAATTCATGATTTTCTATGGAATCGATTGATTGAAAGTAGCTGCCTCCACCGTAGTGGCCGGCCGCGTATTTTTCGCCAATCGCTTTAATCTCAGTTTCTTTTGTGATTGCACTGAAAATTGGCAGTTTCTTTGGATTAAGTCCGAGCTGGTAATATGTTCTGTAAAAAGGAATGAGACTGTCACCGACAATCGTTGAGAAAATAGCATCTGCTTTGCTGGCGTTGATCTTCTGATATTCTTCCGCAAATTGCGAGTACCCAAAAGGAACATAACGTTCACCGGCCACTTTCCCATTTAATGATTTTATATACTTTTTTGCTTGTTTATTTGTTTCTTGAGGGTAGATATAGTCATTTCCAATTAAATAAATGTTGGGGCCAAAGTTTTCAACAATGAATTTCATCATCGTATCCACTTGCTGGTTGGGCACTTCTCCGGTGTAGAATACATGAGGATGTGTTTCGTTCCCCTCGTATAAAGCGGGATATAGCAATAGGCAGTTATACTTTTCCAGTACAGGCAAGATGGCTTTTCGACATGCGGAAGTGTATGTCCCGATAAAAAGACGTACACCGGATTTGGCCAGTTCCTCTGCTTGTTTTCTTGATTCTTCTGGATCTGATTTAATATCGCGGATAATAAATTGAACGAGGTCATTACTATTCAAGGAATTTTCATTATGTTCATTTAATGCATAAATAGATGAATCGAATATGGCTTGTTCCGTGAAAGAGGTCGTGCCAGTCAATGAAAATAACAAACCAATTGTATGCATATATGCTTCCTCCCCTAATTGGTAGTGTCAAAATAGGACAGTGTATCAAAATAGAACATATTAATAGGAAACTTAATTATACGCTATTTTAATAATTCTGAAAATTTATATCTGTTTTGTTTGTATCAAATTAAAACAGTCTTTTATTGAAACATTCACCCTTAAAGCTTGAGAATATCCTCTTTGTAAAGTTGGCACTTAACTTGCAATAGTAAGATAACCCCTGGTAATTCCCAGCTTATAGTGAGGATGAAAAGGGGACGAATAAAAATCGAAGGGAGACAGGATGAAATGAGACACGGAGACATTAGCAGCAGTAAAGATACGGTAGGTGTAGCAGTCGTCAATTATAAAATGCCGCGGCTTCATACACAAGAAGAAGTTTTGGATAACTGCAGAAACATTAGCGATATGATCATCGGAATGAAAAAAGGTCTTCCTGGAATGGATCTTGTCGTATTTCCTGAATACAGTACCCAAGGGATCATGTATGACGAACAGGAAATGAACGAAACAGCCACTACTATACCAGGACCTGAAACCGATATTTTTGCTGAAGCTTGCCGTAAAGCGAATGTTTGGGGCGTGTTCTCGTTAACAGGTGAACGTCACGAAAATCATCCTGCGAAAACACCGTATAACACATTGATCTTAATGAACAATCGCGGGGAAATTGTCCAAAAGTACCGGAAAATACTGCCGTGGAACCCGATTGAAGCCTGGTATCCTGGAGATACAACACATGTTGCAGAAGGACCGAAAGGATTGAAAATTAGCTTGATCATTTGTGATGACGGGAATTATCCGGAAATTTGGCGTGATTGTGCGATGAAAGGAGCAGAATTAATCGTACGTTGCCAAGGGTATATGTATCCAGCAAAAGAACAGCAAATCATGGTTGCGAAAACAATGGCATGGATGAATACATCATATGTAGCAGTAGCTAATGCGAGCGGTTTTGACGGCGTTTATTCATTCTTTGGGCATTCAAGCCTTATTGGATTTGATGGAAGTGTACTGGGTGCTTGCGGAACAGAAGAAAATGGTATTCAATATGCGGAGCTTTCCGTATCGCAAATTCGTGATGCACGACAAAACTGGCAGTCGCAAAATCATTTGTTCAAGCTGCTCCATCGGGGTTACACAGGAACCATTAAATCAGGCGACGGAGATAAAGGTGTCGCAGAGTGTCCTTTTGATTTTTACCGAACATGGGTGATGGATGCGGAACAGGCGCGGGAAAATGTAGAGAAAATTACCCGGCGGACGGTCGGAACAGCGGAATGTCCAATTGAAGGACTTCCTCATGAAAAAAAGGAAATGGAAGCAGGAAGATAAATAGATGATGAAATGGAGGCACGCCGTCTGGTCTGCCTCCATTCCTATACATGTGCAAGGAGGAATGCATATGCCTTTTATCACGGATCGGATGCGGGCGAATGAAGAAAAGCTGAAAATGAGCAAAACGGATGATGACGAGCAAATGGCAAGAAAGATGAATAAAAACCAAAGCCGATTTATTTTACAGCCGGAAGCTATAGTCGAAAAGCTTCGCAACGCCATTTTTGGACAGGATGACGTTATCGATCAAATTGAAAATTTGCTGCGTGTTGTCCGAGTGGATATTACGGAGCCGCATCGACCCCTTTATGTTGCTCTTTTTTTAGGGCCGACCGGTGTTGGAAAAACAGAGACGGTTCGCATTCTAGCCCAATCCATTTACGGGGATCGGGAAGCGTTAAGCAGAATTGATATGAATACACTGGCACAGGAACATTACGCGGCAGCGATAACGGGCGCTCCCCCGTGGTATGTAGGGAGTAAAGAAGGCACTACATTATTTGATGAAGAGAAAATTAAAGGTACATTCAGCAAACCCGGTATTGTTTTATTTGATGAGATTGAGAAAGCGGACAGTACGGTCATTCAATCGCTTCTAAATGTCATGGACAACGGAAAGCTTTTAATTGCATCTGGTGACCATACAATTGATTTCCGAAACTCCATGATTTTCATGACAAGCAACCTGGGATCAAAAGAAATCATAGAATACTCAAAAAATGATGTGAAAACAAAATTAAAAAAATATTTCTATCGACTTAAAACAGGAAACTGGTCTGGAGCGGATCAAGTCATATTAAATAGGATCATTAAAAAACAGCTTGAACAACGTTTTAGTCCTGAATTCCTTAATCGAATTGACGATATCCTTGTCTTTAATTTTATTAATGACCGATCGGTTCATTCCATTATTGACAAACTAACCGCTGAAATAAATAAGCGTCTCGAAAAGTACGATATTGAACTAGAGGTAACGACACCAGCGAAAGATTTTCTGATTACAAACGGCTATGACAAACAATACGGTGTACGGGCACTTAAACGATGCATTCGAAAGTACCTTGAAATTCCTCTCGCAACGATATTAGAGCAAGCGCATCATGAAAAGAAAGTGTATTATACTGTTTCATCGGATGGCAGAAAACTGACCTTTATTCAAGTCGAAAAGGAGGAATAAAGATGTCAAATGTCGGTCTTTTGTACGTTGGTGCTGTTTTATTCATAAATGGGTTAATGCTTATTGGGAAAGTAGAACCAAAAAGTGCAGGTATTTTTAATCTTTTTGTTGGTGCGCTCCAAGTATTTACTCCGCTTTTTTTAATCATCACAGCAGAAGGCGACAATTGGTCCATTTTTCAGGCGTCTGGTATTTTCCTCTTTGGATTTACGTATTTGTATGTCGGGATCGCTAATTTAATGAATGCAGATTCCAGTGGCATTGGCTACTACTCGCTTTGGGTATCCATATTAGCTGTCGGCTATTCTCTCGTAAACTTCATTCATTTCCAAGAGTTTAAGTTTGGCGTCATTTGGCTGTTCTGGTCATTCTTGTGGGCTCTCTTTTACCTTCTTCTTGCAAAGAAAAAGGAAATCGCGGTATTTACGGGTTGGGTAGCGATTATCCAGTCTTGGGTGACGGCAGCAATACCAGCATTTCTATCGCTTATTGGTTATTGGCAGCACGTCTCTTTTTTTGCAGCGTGCACGGTTTTTGTCAGCGTGATTGTGCTGTTTTTGCTAATTTATATCACACAGCACCATTCAGTGAAAAAAATGAAGCTGAGTTAGCTGTAATGAAAACGAATCGAGTTTAAAGTCGATTCGTTTTTTTATTTATGATCTGTAAAACTGCAGAAGATTACTATTTGGGTATACATAGAGGTGTCTGGGAAGATCTTATTTAATAGAGCCATCTGTTGGTGGAGGGGATGGGCTGTTGGTTTCATCCATTCCTGTTGAATTTTCCAGTAAACGATAATAATAGTTATGCAAAATATGTGTTTTAAAGGTTTCTACTTTTTTTCCTTCCAATTTTGATACGTTACAATCTTCTTTTAGCCTTTTTACATACCATCCTTTTGATCCTAAATGAGCCAATGGGATTCCTCCTTTCCTTTCTATATACTATGCAGATATATTGTTACAACGTTCTTCCAGTTTATTTTTTTAAAGAGGTGGAATGGATATAGTCGGTGTCGTGCAGCGACGGGGAGAAGAATTCTGCATATAAATGAGTTAAGGAAGGAAAATATTTTTAGTCTAAAATTCATATTATCGAATATGATTGTATGTATGGGATCGCTCTCCTCTTTAATCGTTTATACCGGACATTCCTATAGTGAAATGTAAAGAAGAAAAGAGGGAATGTTAGTTAGTATGGCGAAATAATATGATGGAGAGAAGAGGAAAAGGAGGAATGTGTGTGGGGAAACTAGCCGTAAAAGAGCAAGTGCTTCTCGCGTATTACGTGCAGTATTACTTGAAAAACACGCCGGATACGATGTATGAACTTCATGAGCGCATGAGTGAAAATATGGAGCCTGCGGTCTATGAGATTGCGATGAATGATTTGTTTGATAAAGAGCTCATCAATGGACTGGAAAAAATTCGTTTGTATGATGAGACAGACGGACAGATTATTAAACCGATGATTACGAATAAAGGAATTTTGTATATTAATAATGTGCTGGGGATTCAGCCGTATGCAAGTGACGGAAGCAAGCCGGTGTATGTAAGAAACAGCTTAGCTACCAGCAATATTGAATTGACGATTCCCGTTATTGCGGAGTATGTAGAACAATCCGCCGAGGCGGAGTAAATTCATTTAAAACCTTTCTCAAATACCATGAGAAAGGTTATTTACATTAATAAGGAAAAAATTCTCCTGCGTGTAAAAGTTTATCGTCAGGTGCCTTTCAATAAACAGTACTGGGTAAAGTGATGATAGAATGCATAAATGTTCAATTTAAAAAAAGTGTACTGGAGCTTTGTGGGCGTACATTAACAGCGAAAAAAGACCGCTGCGGCTATGAATTGTCGGAAGAGATTTCAAAGAAATTTGAAATTCAGAAGGGACCATGATAACGGTGGACATTCAGACATAAATGCCGTTTAATGATTTCAGCGGTGCAGTTCAACCAGGCGGTCCTACTGTGAATTTATGAAGCAGGTGATGTTAAGCTTCAGGCTGATTAAATGATACAATGAAAAGCGTCTCCTGAAAAAGGAGATGTCTTTTTATGGAGAACGATTTTAATAGAGAGAATGGAAAGAAATGAGGAAATGATGTATGAGAAGCAGACGTATTCTGGCTGTCTTATTGAGTAGTTTTTTCTTTTTGACTGCATGCTCAGTTGAGGAAGTAAATGAGTTATTGGACGTGGCGGATGATGTACTGAAAGCAATTGAAAATGAGCAGGCTCAAGAAAAATCAAATTCAGAAGATAAAGACCAGCCAGTTAGTGGCTCGACGAATTTATTAAAAACAAAGGGAATAACCGATCCGATTCCGGCTATGCTGGTCAGACCAGTTGATGGCGATACGGCAGTGTTTGCATTTGATGCGGACGGAGATGGAAATGATGAGGAGTTCAGCGCCCGTTTTTTATTAATCGATACGCCTGAAACGAGACATCCGCAGCTTGGAAAACAGCCGCTAGGTGAAGAAGCGAAAAAAAGGACAGAGGAATTGCTGGAAAGCGGAGACGTTACAATTGAATTTGATGTTGGACAGAGGCTGGATAAATATGACCGCATTCTTGTGTATGTGTATGTTAACGGAAAAAGCGTACAGGAAACGCTTCTTGAAGAAGGGATGGCACGGGTAGCGTATATATATCCCCCGAATACACGTTATTTGAATGATTTTGAGATAAAACAAGAGACAGCAAAAAAGAAAGAAATCGGCATATGGGCGATTGAAAATTACGTAACAGATCGGGGCTTTCAATCAAAGTAATCGGATTGCTTGTATTGTTAAATGAAGGGCAAGGAACTGGATCGTGATTTTATGAAATATTCACCGAATGAACAAGCGCATGGACTTCTCCATGCGCTTGATGGTGATTATTTATTCCGATCGGCGTACACCGCCATCGCGTCCCGCATAAATTGGGCAAGTCCTTGACCAAACTGGTCGATGTTTTTCGTGAATCGTTCATCGTCCACATACATCTGCCCGAGTCCTTTAAAAACATCAGGTGGATAACTCCCAATTTTGTTAAGCATCTTGTACCATTTTGTAATTGAAGTTTGAGCTTCGTTTGAATCTGGCGAGAGGTGGCGGATGCCCGCTAATTCTTTGTAAATGGCGTTGAATTTGTCTTTTGACAAGCTGCTTATTTTTTTATTGGCATCATCTACTGCTCTGTCGTCCCAACGTTTACGAGCTTCTTGTTCGAATGGATTGTGGCTGAAATCAAATCCTTCAAATTTTTCTTCATTCGTCAAGTCAATTTCTCCTTTCGCATGCTGAATGGTTTTTTGGACGGTCTCAATCATTAGATTAAGCCGGCGCCGTTTTTCTAAAAGCATATTTTCGTGCAGTTTAAGCGCTTCGAATCGGTCGAATGACGTATTGCTGATAATTTCCTTAATTTTCTTTAAAGGGAAGCCGAGTTCTTTAAAGAATAAAATTTGTTGCAATGTTTCAAGGTTTTCATCCGAGTAAACACGATATCCGGCTTCCGTTATAGATTCTGGAGTCAACAATCCAATTTCATCATAATGATGCAGTGTACGCACACTGATCCCTGCTAAATCGGCTGCTTCTTTAATTTTCATTTATCTTCCCCCTTCAAAAATCACTATAAAGTATAACGATACGTGAGAGTCAATAATCTTAATTGGTACATGGACAGACCAATCCAGTCGTTTTATGATAAATTAATAATAACGCTTCCATTTTTGGGGATGGGTATAGGAAAAAGACGATGACTGTGTATCCACTGCATAGAACATATTAAGAATTGAGCGCTAGTTATGGGAATTGCCGTGTAATTCTTTTTTCCTCAACGCTGGCATTAAAGGAAAAAACACTTATTCAAAGGGGATGACTAAATGAAAGGCATTTTATTAAGTGAAACCGGTGGACCGGACAATGTTCAATATATGAATGTAGAACAACCGATACCTGGCATTGGCGATGTTGTCGTGCGGCTGAAAAACGCTTCATTAAATCGGCGTGATGTATTTATTACATATGGAATGTATCCCGGGATGAACTTGCCGTCAATTTTAGGTGCGGACGGTGCAGGCGTTGTGTATTCTGTTGGTGATAATGTGGAGAGTTTGATGGTAGGGGATGAGGTTGTCATTAATCCAGGGATTAATTGGGGTCCCGACATCAATTATAATGCACCGGACTTTCATGTTTTAGGAATGCCGGCGGACGGTACATTTGCGGAATTTATAAAAGTGCCGTCTGAAAATGTTTACCGAAAACCTGCTTATTTATCTTGGATGGAAACAGCGGCAATCCCATTGTCGGCACTTACAGCATACCGCGCCGTTATCACACGTGGTGATGTGAAAAGCGGCACTGTTGTGTTTATTCCTGGCATCGGAAGCGGCGTCGCCTTGTTTGCCTTGCAAATTGCTATTGCAAGAAGGGCTCGCGTTTTTGTTTCGTCAAGCAGTGATGAAAAGATTGCGCGGGCGAAACGAATGGGCGCTGAAGGCGGGGTAAATTATCGCTCGGAAAGTTGGGTGAAAACTTTGAAAGAAGAGATGGGCAGTGCCGATGTGATTATCGACGGGATTGGCGGTGAAACGTTTAAAGATCTTATCCATCTTGCAAAACCAGGAGGGAAAATCATTAACTTTGGCGCGACAGCCGGTCCCGTCCCAGAGCTTGTTTTGCCGCGCGTGTTCTTCAAACACCTTGATATACGAGGGACAACGATGGGAAGCCCTCAAGAATTTGCGGACATGCTTCAATTATTTGAGCAGCACGAAATCCGGCCGGTCATCGACAAGCAATTTCCTCTTGCCGACGCCGCATCTGCATTGAAATATATGGAGGAAGGCAGCGTATTCGGGAAAATTGTGCTGGATATTTCATAAGCAAGGATGCCTTTTTAAGGTGGTTTAATGAACAGCGGTGATTTTTGTATCAAAATCCGCAATAAAGGCGCGCACCCTCGTGATAAGGGCGCGCCACTTTCAACGTATTAATCAGTTATAGGATTTTCTTCAAACACATATAACTTTGGCTCATTTATATCATCAATAATATACGCATCTTTTTTGACTTTTCGAAGCTGTTGATACATTGAAAAATCACCGGCGCCGCCGCCGATTAAAAACGCGGAGACGGTCATGAGAACTGCACTGTTCAGCCAGATGCCGATTATGAAAGGCAGAAAGCCCGTCAACCAGAACGGCAGAAGGAGCGCTTTTTTCATCGCTTGGTTTTGTATAATTTTTTTCGTTCCGGCATATGCGACACCGAGTTCGCGGTTAATGCCGTAGACCAGATCGCTTCTATTACACTTTCCCCATATAACAAAACCGATCAAATGAAACACTTCATGCAAAATGATCAATATGATATATAAAACCAGCCATAAAAAGAAATTCAAGAAAGTAATGTTAAAACCACTTTCCAAATGGATGAACGCCATCATAACAGCGCCCAATACTAAAGTTGCGATAGTGATAATTAGTGCCTGAATTTGAATTTTTTTTATATGAAACGTAATGGTTCGATCCGGTTCACGCGGTAAGTCCATGTTATTAACCTCTCCTCTTTGATTCGCTATACATCATCCTTTTTGAAGCACACATTGGATCGCATGACTGGTGCCCTGGTGCAGCTTTCCTTCATTACGTGCTGCTTCTCCTGTGAAAAAATGCTTTATATACCAGCCATCGAATGTTTCTAACATTCGTATGACGTTACGAACAAAACAGTATATGGTAAAATCATAGCATACGTACATAATTTTGGGGGGATTTCTAATGAAAGCAATCATTCATGAAGGAACAGCTGGTTTACAAGGCGTCACATATCGTGATATCGGAGAAGCTGCACCGTCTGCGAAAGAGGTAAGGGTGAAATTAAAGTCCGCAGGGTTAAATCATCGCGACTTGTTCGTCCTGCACCGCCATAAAGAAAATGAACCAGCGCTCATCATTGGATCAGATGGAGCCGGTATTGTTGATGCAGTTGGAGAAGGTGTTACATCTGTCCATGTAGGTGATGAAGTAATTGTCAATCCGGGTCTTGGCTGGCCAAACAAAAGCGATGCACCGCCGGAAGGATTTGAAATTGTCGGTCTGCCGTTTCACGGTACATTTGCGGAATCGATTGTGATTCCGGAAGAAAATGCTGTCAAAAAACCGTCCCATCTATCGTGGGAAGAAGCGGGTGTTCTTTCGCTTGCGGCACTGACCGCATACCGTGCTCTTTTCACACGAGGAAACATACAAAAAGGCATGAATGTCCTTATCCCGGGGATAGGCAGCGGTGTTGCAACTTTCTTGCTTCAATTTGCAAAAGCAGCAGGAGCGACAGTGTATGTTACATCCCGTTCAGAAGCAAAACGCCAAAAAGCTCTGGAACTTGGTGCGGACAAAGCAATTGATTCAGAAGGTGACTGGTCAGAAGCGCTCGGTGGTCAAAAGATGGATCTCGTTATCGAAAGCGTCGGGGCAGCAACGTTTAACAAATCACTAGATCAGCTGAAAATAGGCGGTACGATTGTTACATTTGGTGCATCAGCAGGCGATGAAGTGACAATAAACCTGAGAACCTTTTTTTATGGTCAGTTCAACATGCATGGCTCGACAATGGGCAGCGGGGAAGAGCTTCGGGAAATGATCCAATTCATTGAGAAACATAATATCAAACCAGTCATCGATCGTGTGTACCCTCTTGATCAATTTAAAGAGGCATTTACACGAATGGACAAAGCGGAACAGATTGGGAAAATTGCTTTTGCGATTGAATAAAACAATTTGCTTTGATGAAACTTTTCTAACATAAATTAAATAGGAATCACCGCTAGGGGTGCTCGCAATTGAGCTGAGAAAGGCGAACTGCCTTAACTCTTACAACCTGAACCGGATCATGCCGGCGTAGGGAAGGGGTGTTTTGAGTCGTTGTATCATTCTTTATAACGTCATGACACCCGCTTCTTCCTGGCGAAGAAACGGCTTTTTTGTTTTTCAGACTACAACTGGATGTAAAAAGGAGGCATACCCTAATGAAATTTAGCGAGCGGCTGCATGAAAAACTGCAGCCTATTTGGCGCAAAAATCATCACCACCCTTTTGTAAGAGGGATGGCAGACGGTACACTTGATCCGCAAAAGTTTCGCTTTTATATGATCCAGGATTATTTATATTTAATCGGGTATGCAAAAGTATTCGCGCTCGGGGCAGTCAAAGCGGATGATCTTGAGACAATGGGAAAGTTCGCCGCACTATTAGACGGTACATTAAACGAAGAAATGGCACTCCACCGGCAATATGCGGCCCGCTTTGGCATTACAGAAGAAGAGCTTGAAACGGCTCAACCGTCACCGATTACGCTCGCTTACACACATTATATGCTGCATACGGCGCAGAATGGAACGCTGGCAGAGGTAATTGCTGCTGTCCTGCCATGCGCGTGGAGCTACTGGGAAATCGGAAAAGAACTGTACGCCATTCCGGGCGCTGCTGACCATGAGCTGTACGGTGAATGGATTAACATGTACGCCTCTGATGAATTTAGCCAGATGGCACAGTGGTGCATCGATCTTCTCGATCAGCATACAGCGGGTAAGGCAGAAGCAGAGCTTACTAAATTGGAAGGGATTTTTCTGAATACTACCCGTTTTGAATACATGTTTTGGGACATGGCGTATAATGGAGAAATGTGGCCAGGAAATGAGGGAATTTCCAAAGGAATTGTTTAAAAAAGACTTGAATGTGGAAGAATTATTCATGAATATGCCTGAATCATCTCTTTTTTCCGAATGATTTCTCTTGTATAATAGAAAATGTTCGAAATTTTCCGATGAGAGGAATGAAGTGGTGAAATGGAACAGATTTACACAGGGAAAACGAAAGATGTATTTAAATTGGAAGATGGAAACTTCCTTCTTAAATTTAAAGATGATGTAACTGGGGAAAATGGCGTATTTGATCCGGGTGCGAACACAGTAGGGCTTACAATTGAGGGTGCCGGACAGGCTGGGCTCCGTTTAACAAAATTCTTTTTTGAAAAGCTGCAGGAAAAAGGCATTGACACACATTACGTTGACGCAAACATTGAAGAAGCGACCATGACAGTAAAACCCGCTAATGTTTTCGGAAAAGGTCTTGAAGTAATTTGCCGCTACCGTGCAGTCGGAAGCTTTCTCCGCCGTTACGGTGCGTATGCAAAGGACGGACAGCCGCTTGATGCGTTCGTAGAAGTTACTATAAAAGATGACGAACGTGAAGATCCCCCTATTACAAGTGATGCACTCGATATGCTTGGCATTCTGACGAAAGAAGAATACGCCGTATTGAAAGAGCAGACACAAAAAATTGGTGCTGTTGTGAAAGAAGAACTGGCGAAAAAAGGGCTTGATTTGTACGATATTAAATTTGAATTTGGCCGCGAACAGGCGACAGGAAACATCATTTTGATTGATGAAATTTCCGGAGGCAACATGCGTGCGTACAAAGATGGCGAGTATATCGAGCCGCTCAAACTAGAGCAGTTAATGCTTGCGGGAGAATAAGGAACAAACTGCCCGAAAATACAGACTTTTCGGGTAGTTTTTTCAGTTTTCATGTAAAATAGAAGAAAGGTCTTACGAAGGAGGAAGATGTATTGTTAACAAATGATCTTGATTTTCGCCTAGAACCGCGATTGCTGGAGTTATATGAGGAACATAAAAAACGTTCGGCAAAAATTGACTGGGGCTACCATGAATTTTTGCCGTGGGATAAAGCACAGGATTTTCGCCGTGTACCTTGGGACCCGAGCCAGGTAACGCTGCCCTCAAGTGTTATAACAGCAATTGAAACCGCTCTCTTAACGGAAGTAAACTTGCCGTGGTTCACGTCGCATTTAGCACAGACGTTTAAAGGATCACTGACAGTTATTCAAGACTTCGTCCATACGTGGACAGCAGAAGAAGATCAGCATTCAAATTTATTAGAAACCTATTTGCTTATTACGCGAAGTGTGGACCCAAGCCGTCTTCATGAACTTCACAAGATGACGGTGGAAAATGGCTGGAGTCCGGACTTCCACACACCTTTTGAAACAATGGTGTACACATCTATGCAGGAACTTGCAACGATGGTCTTTTACAACAATGTTTCAAAAGAAGCCAACAAGCATGATCCGGATCTCGGCAAAATTTTGCGCCGCCTGGCAAAAGATGAAACGCTTCATTACGCGTTTTACCGTGATGTCATTAAGTTCCACTTGCAGCTAGAACCGAACTACTGTTACCACTTAGGGCATGTGATTAAAAACTTCCAGATGCCCGGTGCTGTTATGCCTGATTTTGAAGACCGCATGGCGATTATTGCAAAAGAGGCAAACTATGGCCCGCTCGAATATTTTGACCAGGTGCTGGATGTTATTATTGACTATTGGGATATCGAAAACTTGCGCCCGATCGCGCCAGAAGCTGAAAAGGCGCGGCTCGATATTTTAAATTATCATGCCCGCATGAAACGCGTGAAGGAACGCTTTATGCGATCACAAACATAATGATCTGTTGTCCCGCTTTATTTGCGGGATTTTTTTATTAATCTACATTTGATCAACCATAAGGAGTATATAGTCAAGATTGAAACTTCAGAAGAAAAGTTAGACCGCTTAGAATTATATTCATCTTTTACAGCGGTATACGTCTTTTCTTTCATTTTCCTCGCTGAAAAGATAATTACTGCAGCTATTAAGACACTCTGTTACGTCATGCTTTTTTCATATGATAAAATAAATACGACAGGGAGGGAACTGAGGATGATTGAAAACTGGATGGAAGAAGTACAGAAAACGCGGCGGGCGCTTCGTTCGAATTTACTTGAAACAGTGCTCAATGAGTTTGACTCTCGTATTACCGGATTAAATCATGAAAAGCGGAAGCATAAATATCGGCAAATGGCTGAAAATCCATTCCGTTTTTTCCGAGGCAGCGCGTATTTATTTTATTATGATGTGACGAAAATTCCATTTTCTTTTCATACACCTGATGATAAACCGACGTGGATACAAGGAGATATGCACGTTGAGAATTTCGGCGCTTTTCAAAATAGCGAAGGCGATATTGTGTACGATGTGAATGATTTTGACGAAGGCTATATGGGTTCATACGTGTACGATTTGCTTCGGATGACCGTGAGCATCGCCCTTTACTGCGAACAGTACGGATTTGAAAATGCTGAAGAAAGAATGCACACCTTTCTTGAGTCATATTATAAGCAGCTAAAAAAGTTTGTGAAAGGAACAGAAGATCCCGTCACGTTTTTTTATACGGCGGATCATACGAAAGGACCCATCAGGAAAGTATTGAAAAAGCTTGAGAAGCGAGAATCATCACGGCTTCTGGAAAAATGGACGGTTCGGGAAGACGGGACCCGCATGTTTGAACTGTCGGATGAACTTATTCACTTGACTCATAAAGAACGTGAAAAAATTGAAGCTGTCTGGCAGGATTATATAGAGAGTCTGGACGATGCAGACCGGGAAAAGAGCGAGTTTTATGAAATCAAGCATATTGTCCGGAAGCAAGGCTCCGGTACGGCATCAATCGGTCTTGATCGTTATTATATTTTAATTGAAGGAAAACAAGATTGTGAAGAGCATCTAGATGATATTATTTTAGAAATGAAAGAAGTGCGCGCGCCTGTTCCGGCCTATTTTGTGCCGTACAATGAAAATTTTTGGGCGTCATACAGCCATCAAGGGGAGCGTGTTGTGACGACGCAAAAAGCAATGCACCATCACGACGATCCTTTACTTGGTTTTGTGACGATCGACAACAGGCATTTTTACGTGCGTGAACGATCACCTTATAAAAAACGGGTGAAGCCGGAAGACATTGAAAACGCCAAGGAATTTGATAAGGTGCTTGAAGTGTTTGGCGGGATTGCTGCTAAAATTCATGCTCGTGCTGATGTGGATATTGACCATTCCTTGCTTTCATACCATAGTGAAAAGGAAATTTTAAATGCCATCGGGGATGACTATGACGCATTTGCTGCCCAGATCGTATTCTTATCGAATGCATACAAAGAGCGCGTCAAACAAGACTACGTGCTGTTTTGCGGCTGGCTGAATTATAAGTTTTCGTAGAAAAAACTGCCAGGTGGCGGCAGTTTTTTTGTATTACGATACGATTTTCAATCCAACAACGGATACGATGATCATTGTAATAAAGAAGATCCGTTTCACATCACGGGGTTCACCGTATATCGTCATGCCGACAATCGTGCTGCCAACGGTACCGATACCGGTCCAGACGCCGTATGCAGTCCCCATTGGAATGGCTGTCATGGCAATAGACAAGCAGAGAAAGCTAAGGCTGAAACCGCCGATCAGAACGATCCAAGACAGCACATGTTTTTTTGTGTTTACCATCGACATGCCCGTTACCCCAACGACTTCGAATAATCCGGCTATAATTAATAATACCCACATCATGAAGTGGCGGCATCCTTTTCAGATGTAACAACTTTCAAGCCGATAATTCCCGCCAGCAAGACAGCGATTAAAAGTATTTTCACCCAACTAAACGGCTCATCAAATAGTGTCATTTCGAGAATAACCGTACCGGCCGTTCCAAGACCGACAAACGCAGCGTATACGGTGGTTGTTGGCAGTTGTTTTGAGCAATAGATAAGTAACCCGAAGCTGACCGCAATCGCAATAAAAGTTAAAATCCATTCGATGAAACTGTTTGAGTGCTTCAATCCTGCTACCCAGCCAACTTCAAAAAATCCGGCAAATAATACAAGAATCCATTTCCTATTCAACTTTATAAATTTCCTTTCTTTATCCTGTTTCCGTACTTATATCATAAATAGACAAAAAATGCTCGATTAAAATCATCGCTGCTTTTAATCGAGCATTTTGTATTACGTTGTATATTCACCATTAATTTTTACATAGTCATACGACAAATCACAGCCCCAAACGGTTGAAGATCCCTGTCCATCCCCGAGTGAAATTTTAATCAGTACTTCATTTGTTTTTAAATACTCTTCCAGTTCAGTCCGTTTATCTTCAGCAGGCGCACCATTTTTAAACACATACACATCACCAAACGAAACGGACACAGCTCCTGTATTTACCTGGTGTTCTGAGTTTCCGATTGTCGACATAATACGGCCCCAGTTCGGATCCTCACCAAAAATCGCTGTTTTGACTAGCGGTGAATTAATGATAGATTTTCCGATTTTTTTTGCAATAACGTGATCATCTGCACCTGTTACCTGAACTTCGACAAGCTTCGTTGCACCTTCACCGTCACGGGCAATTTCTTTTGCAAGCTCAATGCAAAGATCCGTCAATACCGCTTCAAATTCAACAAGATCTACTTTTCCGGCAAGCCCATTCGCCATGGCGACCACTGTGTCGCTTGTGCTTGTATCACCATCAACTGACACGCTGTTAAATGAAACATCGACGGCATTTTTGAGCATTTTTTGCAGTTGTGCCGGCTCGATCGCTGCGTCTGTCAAAATGTAGCTGAGCATTGTCGCCATATTTGGCTCAATCATCCCTGACCCTTTTGCCATCGCAGAAATTGTCACATTACCAATTTTTCTTGTACGGAATTTTGGATACGTATCCGTTGTCATAATCGCTTTAGCTGACTGTTCAAGTCCATTTTCAGTCAGCTGATTTTTCAGGCCGGGAATAGACGTCAATATTTTTTCAACAGGCAGGGGTACACCGATGACACCAGTGGAGGAAGGGAGGACATCACGTGAATCGATGGAGAGTTCCTTTGCAACCGCCTCGGTCACTTTTTGGGCGTCTTTAAGACCTTTGTCACCTGTTGCCACATTTGCGTTTTTGCTGTTAACGGCAATTGCCTGTAAATAACCGTCTGCTGCATTTTGTTTCCCAATCACAACCGGTGCGCCGCAAAATTGGTTTTTTGTAAACATGGCTGCTGCAGAAGCACGAACTTTTGAATATAAAATAGTAAAGTCCAGCGTATTATCTTTTATACCTGCATTTATAGAGCAAGACATAAAGCCTTTTGGAAAAGTGTTCAAAGAAAAACCTCCTAGTTTCATCATATTGTTTTTATTATACAACGGAACACTGATGTACGTGAAGAAGTTTTGAATATTTATTCAAACAAAATGAATAAAAACTATTGACATAGTAAAAAAAATGAGTAAGATAGAAAGAAAACATTGACAGAAAGGGTGAGAAATCATGATCGAAGTACGCAAAGCGGTACTGAAAGACGTGGAGCAAGTATTTGAACTCGTGAATCAATATGCTAATGAAGGGCTGATGCTGCCACGAACACGAGACTCTCTTGTTTTAAATTTGCAGTCGATTTTTGTTGCGGAAGAGGAAGGGGAGATTCTCGGGATTGCCAGCCTTGCGATACTCGGGCATGACCTCGCCGAAATTCGTTCCCTCGCCGTGTCGGAAAAAGCAAAAGGACGAGGAATTGGAAGAATGCTTGTCGCTCGGGTTGTTGAAGAAACGAAAAAAATTGGTATCCCAAAACTTATATCCCTGACCTATCAAGTTGCCTTTTTTGAAAAATGCGGTTTTAAAGTCATTCAAAAAACCGAGATGCCGCAAAAAGTATGGACAGATTGCATTCACTGTCCAAAATTTCCAAGCTGTGATGAAATTGCGATGGCGATTCAAACAGCGTAAAACAAAATAATCGGCTGTTCCGTATATATCGGGGCAGCCTTTATTTTTTATGCAGCGGGACGTTTTTTTCTCAATTTCGGGTATAAGTAAAGCTGTATAGTTTTCATCAGCAGACGATGGGAGAGAGGAAAATGGAACGCAACCGCACAATGATGCAATTTTTTGAGTGGCATCTGCAGCCCGATCATAAGCACTGGATCCGGCTGGAGGAACGGGCGAAAGAATTAAAAGAAGCGGGAATCGGTGCTGTATGGATCCCTCCTGTGACAAAAGGGGTGTCAAGTGAGGATAACGGGTACGGTGTGTACGATTTTTATGATCTCGGAGAATTTGACCAAAAAGGGGCAATCCCAACGAAATACGGAACAAAAGAAGAGCTTGAAAATGCGATAAGAGCATGCCACGATGCTGGTGTGTTTGTATATATTGATGTGGTCATGAATCATAAAGCGGGTGCGGACGAAAAAGAAGTATTTAAAGTTGTCGAAGTGGATCAGGAAAATCGGGAAAAGGTCATCTCGAAAGAACCGTTTGATATTGAAGGATGGACGAAATTTACGTTCCCTGGACGGAAAGGAAAGTATTCTGATTTTATTTGGACATTTGAACATTTCAATGGCACAGATTATGATGCGAAAAAAGATCGGAATGGCGTTTTCCGTATCGAAGGAGAGAATAAAAAATGGAGCGAAAATGTGGACGATGAGTTTGGAAACTATGACTTTTTAATGTTTGCAAACATTGACTACAATCATCCGAAAATACGGGAAGAAATGATCCGCTGGGGGAAATGGATAGCCGAGACGCTTGATTGTGACGGCTTTCGGCTTGATGCAATCAAGCATATTGATCACGAATTTATCGATCAATTCACGAAAGAAATACAGTCAGAGCGCGGGGATGATTTTTTCTATGTCGGAGAATTTTGGGTGCCGGAGCTTGATGACTGTGCGAAAATGATTGAAATAACAGATGGCCGCATTCATTTGTTTGATGTACCGCTAAAATACAATCTATTTAACGCCTCACAGGAAGGGGCTAAGTACGATTTGACAAAAATTTTTGAAGGATCCATTGTTGAAAATTATCCGCTAAATGCGGTGACATTTGTCGACAACCACGATACGCAGCCCGGGGAATCACTTGAATCATTTTTAGCGGACTGGTTTAAACAGAGTGCGTATGCATTGATCCTGCTCCGAAAAGATGGCTACCCGTGTGTATTTTACGGGGATTACTACGGGATAGGCGGGGAGAAGCCAGTCGACGGCAAGAAAGAAGCCATTGACCCTTTATTATACAGCAGACTGCATAAAGCATACGGCGAACAAGAGGACTATTTTGATCATCCGAATACGATTGGATGGGTTCGCAGGGGTGTGAAGGAAATTGAGCGGTCAGGCTGTGCAGTTGTAATAAACAATAGCGAAGAAGGCGGAAGCAAAAAAATGTATGTAGGTGAGGATAGAGCTGGTGAGAATTGGGTCGATTTCTTGAAGTCTTGTAAAGAAACTATTGAAATTGGTGAAGACGGCTGGGCGGTCTTCCCGGTAAATGCTGGCAGTGTGTCAGTCTGGGGGCTTCCGGATCAAGATGTAGAATAAAGTTGCAAAAAAAGTTCCTGCATCGCTGCAGGAACTTTTTTATTATAGTTTAAATGAACTTTTCAATGAAACAATACGGTTAAAGACCGGCTTCCCTTTTTCTGAATGTTTCGGGTCGACATTGAAATAGCCATGGCGGAAAAACTGCAATTTTTCCTGAGCTTCAATGTTTTCCAAATTCGGTTCAATAAACCCATTAATCACTTCCAGTGAGTTTTGATTCACGTGATCAAGGAATGTTTTGTCTTCTGATTCATCGGCCTCATCATCTAAAATAAGCGGTTCGTATAAGCGGAACTCTGCCGGTATTGCATTCGCTGCATCAACCCAGTGAATCGTTCCTTTTACTTTACGGCCAGTAAATCCGGAACCGCTTTTTGTTTCAGGATCATACGTGCAATGAATTTCTACGACATTGCCATCCTCATCTTTTATAACATTTTCACATTTGACGAAATAAGCATGTTTTAAACGCACTTCATTTCCAGGGAAGAGGCGGAAATATTTTTTCGGCGGATCTTCCATAAAATCTTCCTGCTCGATGTAAATCTCGCGGGAGAAAGGAATTTTTCTCATGCCCATGTCAGGATTTTCTGGATTTACTTCTGCATCCAGCCATTCCACTTGATCTTCTGGGTAATTTGTAATAACCAATTTTAACGGACGAAGCACACCCATTGTCCGTGGAGCTTTTAACTTTAAATCTTCACGCACGAAATGATCGAGCATCGCTGAATCAACGGTACCTGATCCTTTTGATACACCCGTTTCTTTTACAAAATCACGAATGGCCTCTGCTGTAAAACCCCGGCGGCGCATGCCGGA
The DNA here is from genome assembly GCF_001975785.1 of Domibacillus epiphyticus. Lineage (GTDB taxonomy): Bacteria > Bacillota > Bacilli > Bacillales > Domibacillaceae > Domibacillus > Domibacillus epiphyticus. The sequence continues at coordinate 98,281 of NZ_MSFI01000006.1, forward strand.
GATTGTCGGAAGACGGGGATCATCCCAGCCGTCGACGTGATTCTCATCGACAAGCTGCTTTAGCTTCCGCTTGCTCATGACCGTATTTGTAATATTTAATCGGCCAAATTCAATTTGCTGCGGCTGCATGTCCATTTCGCATTCGCGCACAACCCAGTCATACAGCGGACGGTGATCTTCAAACTCCGTTGTGCAGAGTGAATGAGTCACGCCTTCGATCGCGTCTTCCAGCGGATGTGCAAAATCATACATTGGGTAAATACACCACGTGTCACCCGTATTATGATGAGACGTATGTGAGACACGGTATAAGACAGGGTCGCGCAAGTTTAAATTTGGAGATGCCATATCAATTTTCGCGCGAAGCACTTTGCTACCGTCCGTAAATTCGCCATTTTTCATCCGTTCAAATAAATCAAGATTCTCTTCCTTCGTACGATGACGGTAAGGGCTCTCTTTTCCTGCTTCGGTCAGCGTACCGCGGTATTCACGAATTTCATCCGCAGTCAATTCGTCCACGTATGCCAGACCTTTTTGAATGAGCAAAACCGCTCTCTTGTACATTTCATCAAAATAATTAGATGCGTAGCGGAGCTCATCCCACTCGTAGCCAAGCCATGCGACATCTTCTTTAATCGAATCAACATACTCCTGGTCTTCTTTTAATGGGTTTGTATCGTCAAAACGTAAATTCGTTTTGCCGCCGAAATCGTCTGCTAAACCAAAGTTGATAACAATTGATTTTGCATGGCCGATGTGAAGATAGCCGTTCGGTTCAGGAGGGAAGCGGGTTATAACGTGGTCACGTTTCCCTGATTCCAGGTCCTGTTTAATAATTGTTCTGATAAAATTGGATGATTGTTCCAAAGTGATACCAGCCTTTCTCTGTTGAAGTCATGTATGCTTATTATATTTCACTGACCGCTCGAAAGAAAGGGGCGGACATGATTCTTTCATTTTCACCGTAAATCCATCGAATCAGTCAGTAAAAGTAATCTTGCATGAGAGACGATGAGATGGAAGGAAACCCTGGTCTTCAGGCATGGTAGTCTGTTTCATTAGACGTTTTTTATACCCGATAAAGAACAGTTTAAAATCGTTAACGATTTAATACAAAAAGAAGCATCTGACTTGTGTCAAATGCTCCCGCTTTTCTTTATCAAGAGTTTGCCGTTTTGTTGTTTTTTACCGAATCCATGGTTGTTTTAGCTAAAAAGACCGCGTTATTCGGAATTTGTTTTGCTTCATTTACTGTCAATGTAACCGCCTGCTTTGCATGATCCACATCGGCCATAATTTGCTCTTGGTGAACTTTTAATTCGTCTGTCTCACCCTTAATTTTATCTGTCTGTGTTTGAATGTGCGACTGTGCTTCTTTTAACCGGTCGATTTTCGGCTTCATTGATTTAAATGTTGAAAACGCCGAAACGCCGAAATAAACAAGTCCAGCGATCACAATAGCCAGACTGAGCCACCCAATCCATTCCATAAAATCCCTCCTGATTAATTGCGCTTTCTAATTACTGTACCCTGAATGATGGCAATTGTAACAGTAAAATGTTTGAAAAATGGATGAAACGGATTAATTGAAGATGAAAAAGGAAAAAAGAAGAGTGAGGAGTGGATGGTAATGAAGGAGAGGACTTGGCTGCTATTTTTGCGGCACATATGGATTGTGCCCGGCTTTTACAGTTTAGCGGCATTTATTCTGGCGATGATCGTCATATGGATAGATATTTCTCATTATGAAACAGTCAAGAAAATAGTCCCCAATCGATTGCTAACGAGCACCGAGTTGACGAAAACGATTCTCGGGTCGATTGCGGGTTCATTGCTTACGATGACCTCCATTACGTTTTCGACGTTAATGGTTGTTTTAACGACCTATTCAGGCCAGTTTTCACCGCGGATTCTGCAAAATTTTATTCAAGATAAAGTGACGCTGCGTGTGCTAGGCGTCTTCATGGGCGGTTTTGTTTATTCGATGTTTTCCCTTTTGTTTATTCGAGAAGTGAATAATGATGACCCGGTTATTTCAGCTGCAGTTGGTGTGTTTATTGCCTTCATTTGTCTCGCTTATTTTGCACATTTTTTACAGCACGTTGCGAACTCGATTCAGGTGACGAAACTGATCAACCGGCTTGCGGATGATGCGGTGAAATTGGTCGAAAAAAATGAAACATCAGGCATGCGGGTAAAAACTCGTCCCGAGCTGCCTGATACAGCACCCGCCATGCTATTGGCCGAAAATAAAGGCTATCTTCAGCTTTATGAAGTGAATAAATTGCTTGAGACTGCCCGCAGGCATAAATGCGTTATCGAACTAACACTGCCGATTGGCTCATTTGTAACAAAGAAAACACCATTGGGGAAAGTATACAAGATAGAAAATGGGTATGAAGATATTCGAAAGTATATAAAGATTGGAGACGATCGAACCATTGCACAGGATCTTGAGTTTGCGATTCAGAAAATGAGCGAGATTACGCTGAGGGCATTGGCTCCGGGGGCGAATGATCCGAATACAGCCATTGACGGCATTCGTCATATCGGAATGGCACTTGATGAAGCGAGCCGTCTTGATGGAAAATATATTATATATAAAGACAGGGAAACAGTGCAGCTGATCATTCCGCAGCGTCCGTTTGAAGAAATTTTATATGAAACATTATATGAAATATGTTATTCCGGCCGTGACCGCGTTTCAGTTCTGTTAGCAGTATTTGAAGCGCTTGAAATGATCTCGGATGGAAATACGCCGTCGATTAAAGCAAAAGTAAGGAATTTTGGCGAGTATGTGCGGGCAAAAGTGGAGGAGGATATACTAAATGAGACGGACCGGCGAAAAATTACCGAGAGATTTATGCAATTATGAACCCGTTGGAGCAGATTTTTTTCAACGACCGACGTTGCAGATGGCTAAAAATTTACTTGGCTGCCTGCTTGTAAAGGAAACGGAAGAAGGAGTGGCGTCCGGTTTTATTGTGGAAACAGAAGCATACCGCGGACCACTTGACCAGGCAGCTCATAGTTTTAACAACCGGCGGACGAAGCGGACGGAAATCATGTTTGCCGAAGCTGGACGCGTTTACACATATGTGATGCACACGCACTGTTTAGTGAATGTAGTTAGTGGGGAAGTGGACGTACCCGAAGCGGTTTTAATTCGTGCGGTCGAACCGTATGAAGGGATCGATCTCATGATGGAGCGGAGGGGTGTTACAACGTTGAAAAATGTAACAAGCGGGCCGGGAAAATTGACGAAAGCGCTTGGCATTACGATGGAGGATTACGGACGCTGTTTTCATGAACCCCCTATTTATATAGCATCCGGATATACGCCGGATGATATTTCATCCGGTCCGCGAATTGGCATTCCAAATAGCGGAGAGGCAAAAGACTACCCGTGGCGGTTTTGGGTTACTGGAAACATGCATGTGTCGAGATAGTAGCAGCCTTTTATCATTACTTCCTAATCATGAAATGGACGTGAAATGAAAAAGGCCCTGGAGAAATATACATTCTCTAGGGCTTATATTTCTTTATCCAGGAAATTTCTTTTCACTGGACGAAGAATCCTTTGTATGATGTTTCTTTTTTTCATCCTGCTGCTCAATCCTTAAATCTTCAAGAGGAATCGAGTCAACTGTCTGTTCTTCTTCAAATTTGTCGTATATGCTTTCTCTCTCGGTATTCATCTGATCAGGATTATCCATTTTCCCTTTATTTAATGGCTGCTTATCATTGTTTTCCATCTTTTCACCCCATCATGATTAGTTAATTTACTCTAACCGTATTTCAGAAGGATTAAACATCATTGCACTCCTGATGAAAACAATGGATAATGGACAAAAACGAGAAGGAGTCAATATGTCGAATCAACCAACATTTTTATCATCATTACAGCCGTTTTTGCAGGAAGCATGGCAAAAAGCGGCGTTTAAACAAGCAATGCCTGTACAGGAAGAAGCGATTCCGCTTTTGATGACAGGACGGGATGTCATCGCTGAATCGCCAACAGGAACAGGAAAGACACTCGCATATGTATTGCCAATGCTTCATAAAATTGACCCAAAACGCCAGCAAGTCCAGGCGGTTGTAATGGCGTCATCACGCGAACTGATTATGCAAATTCAAGAAGAAATCCGCACGTTTGGCGGTGGAGTTGTCACATCAGCCGGTATGATTGGCGGTGCGAACATTAAACGTCAGATCGAGCGGTTGAAAAAGCCGCCTCACATTGTATGCGGTACACCAGGCCGGCTGCTTGAACTTATTCAAATGAAAAAACTGAAAATGCATGAAGTAAAGCTGATTGTGCTCGATGAAGGGGATGAGCTTTTTGGAACAGCGCTTGCTGAACCGGTTCAATCTGTTATTAAGTCTGCTATGAAAGACCGTCAGCTTGCTCTCTTTTCCGCCACATTACCGGCTGCGGCTGAAGAAAAAGCAAAAGAAATTATGAATGATCCGGAAACGGTAAAAATTTCAAAAGGAAGCTTGCCGCAAGAAGGGGAAGTACGCCACATATATTTCACATGCACGTGGAAAGAAAAGCAGCAAATGATCGAAAAAGTAATGCGTGCCTTTGATCCTGAGCGAATGCTGGCGTTCATCAAAGATATTACAGACGTCAATGTCATGTCTGAAAAGCTTGCGTATAAAGGATGGAAGAATGGCGTACTGCACAGTGAACTGCGAAAAGAAGAGCGCGTAAAAGCGATACGAGAATTCCGAAATGGAACAGCGCCGATTTTATTTGCTACGGACGTTGCTGCACGAGGTTTAGATGTGAAAGGACTAACACACGTTTTGCATTTTGAAGCACCACATCATGCAAGAGAATATACACATCGCTCCGGGCGTACAGGACGCGCGGGTGAAGATGGAACCGTGATAACACTCATTACAAGTGAGTTTCAAGAAAAAGAACTCAAAAAAATCGCCAGACAAACAGGTGTTGAACTCGAAAAATATGAGTTTTTTAAAGGGAAAGCTGTTCCTGCGAAAAAATAAAGAAGAGCCCGCTCAATGGATGAGCGGGCTTTAGTGTATTTAAATACTTAACGAGCAGGTATGCTGAGAGAAATATCGAGCCGGAATGATGCTTCGGACTCAATGACTTCGCCAGGTTCGATATTGATAGGCTCAGAGAAAAGCGGGCCGTCGTACACAAATGTATGAAATTCACCATTTTCACCCATCGGACAGCAATCCGTTTTAGCTGCATCTTCAGCGAATGATTCATCCAGTTTCCGGCCGAGAAACTTCGGATCCATCTTATCGCGCCGAACGCGAATAATCAAAGCTTTATAGCCGGTTTCAATAAACCGATCGAGCATGGCTGCACTTTCAGCTTGCTTGCCTTTCAACGGGAATACTGCTTCGATACCGGCTGCTTCTGCTGTACGTTCTCCCCATTCAAAGTGCCCATCAAGGTAAATATCACCATAAGCAATACCATCGAGTGCAAACTCATCTTTCAGCTTTTTTAAATCATGAATAAAATCTTCCGTATAGTGATCATATCTGCATTGGATGAAATGAACCGGAATACCGAGTGATTTACTTTGCGCGTCAATTAAGTCCATTTTTTCATCGTGCCCGAACGTGCGGCCGGTTTCGATTGGAACTGTTGTGACGAGGCAGGCGACATCAACACCTTGTGCTTTTAACAAATGCAGCACCATCGTGCAGTCTTTTCCGCCGCTCCAGGACAATGCATATCTTTTATTCATTTTTCGATCGCCCTCTCATTAAAAGACTTTAGTCGTCCATGATTCACCATTCCAGATGTCAGTGACAACGTCCTGATAAAAGTCAGGCTCATGTGAAATAAGAAGGACGCTGCCTTTGTACTCTTTAATCGCCCGTTTCAATTCATCTTTTGCATCTACGTCAAGGTGATTAGTCGGCTCGTCCAGGACAAGGATATTTGATTCCTGATTAATTAATTTGCAAAGACGGACTTTCGCTTTTTCACCACCGCTTAACACAGCGACTTTACTTTCGATATGTTTAGTCGTCAATCCGCATTTCGCAAGGGCTGCGCGAATCTCGTATTGCGTATATGAAGGGAACTCCGTCCACATCTCTTCAATGCAAGTATTTCCGGAGTCCGTCTTCATTTCCTGCTGGAAGTAGCCGATTAATAAGTTTTCCCCGCGTTCAACCTTGCCGGAAACCGGGGAAATCTCACCGAGTAAACTCTTTAATAGTGTTGTTTTCCCGATACCGTTTGCGCCTGTTAAGGCAATCTTTTGTCCGCGCTCCATGCGCAGGTTCAGCGGGCGGGAAAGTGGCTCGCCGTATCCGATGACAAGGTCTCGCGCTTCGAAAATCAGCTTGCTGGGCGTCCGTCCTTCTTTGAAATGAAATTCTGGTTTCGGACGTTCCGCTGCAAGTTCAATAACGTCCATTTTATCCAGCTTTTTTTGACGAGACATCGCCATATTGCGTGTGGAGACGCGCGCTTTATTACGGGCAACAAAATCTTTTAAACCTGCAATTTCCTGCTGCTGCTTCTTATACGCCGCTTCAAGCTGCTGTTTTTTCATTTCATGAACTTTCAAAAAGTCATCATAAGTGCCGGCGTAGCGGTTTAATTCCTGGTTTTCCATATGATAAATTAAGTTGACAACACTGTTTAAAAACGGAATGTCATGGGAAATCAGAACAAAAGCATTTTCATATTCCTGTAAATAACGCTTCAGCCATTCGATATGCTGCTCATCCAGATAGTTTGTCGGCTCATCGAGTAATAAAATATCCGGTTTTTCAAGCAGCAGCTTGGCAAGCAATACTTTCGTCCGCTGGCCTCCGCTTAAGTCGTGAACATCGCGTTCAAGACCGATATCATCAAGGCCAAGGCCGCGGGCTGTTTCTTCAATTTTCGCGTCAATAATGTAAAAGTCATTATTCGTCAGCAGGTCCTGCATGGTGCCTGTTTGCTCAAGCAAGGTTTCAAGCTCTTCCGGCGTCACGTCCCCCATCTTGCCAAAAAGTTCATTCATTTCCGTTTCCACATCAAATAAATATTGATACGCAGTCCGGAGCACGTCACGAATGGTCATGCCCTGCTTTAATACAGCATGCTGATCGAGGTAGCCGACACGGACATTTTTCGACCATTCGACTTTTCCTTCATCCGGCTGGAGTTCTCCGGTAATAATATTCATAAACGTTGATTTTCCTTCTCCATTCGCTCCGACAAGTCCTATATGTTCGCCCTTTAAGAGGCGGAAAGATACATCATTAAAAATAGCGCGATCACCAAAACCATGGCTTAGGCGGCTTACTGATAAAATACTCATACGTATAAAAATCCTCTCGTTCATTTTTAACATGATTATATCATTTTCATGAAAAAATGGGGGGGAAACTGGTGAATGAAACATGTTCAATGTAAGATAGGGATATGAGGGAAATTCAGGAGGGATTTTGTAATGGAGCATGAATATAATGCGAAAGTAGGCGGAGCTAATCTTTACTGGAATAGAGAAGAAGGATTGTTTCAATTCGAAGGAGAAGACGTTGTTTTATTTTGGACAAAGACCGCTCTTAAGACGTTTATTGATACAATCGAAGAAGTAACCGGTAGGGATTCTGCCCGTGTTGTCATGGAAACAGCGGGATACCGCACAGGGAAAATTGTCAGCAGTTTTTATGCAGCAGGCGGCAAAGACATACAAAAAGTGCTTGAATCGCTGCCGGATATTTATGCGTCTGCCGGGTGGGGTGCCACGGAATTTAAGCGGCTTTGTTTAAAAGAAAAACGCGCAGTGCTCGAAATTCGAAACGACTGGGAAAGCAAAGTCGCCTTTGAACAGGAAAAAGAACGGCATGGCACGTTTCTTGGCGGCCACTGGGCAGGCCTATTCAGCGGATTATTAGGCGAGACGATCTGGTATAAAGTGGTAGACTATAAAGCGGATGAAATGGGTTCTTATAAAGAAATTGAACTATACCCATCGCCAATGACACCAGCGGAAAATGTGCGTGAACATATTCAATCCCAGGAGCAGCAGACAATTATGCAGCTTGAGGCAATGGTTGAAAACCGGACGCTGGAGCTTAGAAAAATGATCCGTGAGTTGTCATCACCGGTCATTCCAGTTTTGGACGGTATTCTGGTTACACCTCTTATGGGACGGTTTGACCAAGAGAGATCAGATGATTTTATTGAAAAAGCATTGCAGGCAATTGTTGATCATAAAGCTAATATGCTTATATTGGATGTCACTGGTATTAAAGAGATGAATACACTCGTTTTAAGCACGCTCGAGAAAGTAACACAGTCCATTCAACTAATTGGCGCGGTGCCTATTGTTGCGGGTATTTCACCTGAACTCGGGATGGAAATGGCATCGAAAGGCATCTATTTGAAAGATTTAAAATGTTTCGCGACATTAAAGCATGCTGTTCACTACGCGATTGCACTTGAAGGCATGCATATTACGAGAGCTGGAAATCAATAATTTTTAAAAAGGGATTGTTATGATTAGGGAAAAACGGGTATAGAATTAACACGTTATTTTTTGACCCGGGAGGTGAGGGGGAAAAACAGAGTATCTGTTTTTTTCCGTATATTGATATTCGTTAATTTACTTATATTTTCCTTATTAATCGTACTAACCGGCTTTTTCGTCGCAACTGAATTTGCCATCGTAAAAGTGCGTATGTCACGTATTAACCAGCTGATCGAAGAAGGGAATAAGCGGGCGGAAGCGGCGAAAAAAGTCGTCAAGAACCTGGATGAATATTTATCCGCCTGTCAGCTCGGCATTACCGTAACAGCGCTTGGACTAGGGTGGCTTGGGGAGCCGACTGTTGAAAAAATTCTTCATCCGCTGTTTGAGAGACTTGAAGTTGAGCCGGCGCTTGCAAGTATTCTTTCCTTTGCGATCGCGTTTTCTTTTGTCACGTTCTTGCACGTTGTCGTTGGGGAGCTTGCGCCAAAAACGGTCGCTATTCAAAAAGCGGAATTGATAACGTTGACATTTGCACCCTTAATCATTCTTTTTTATAAAGTCATGTATCCGTTTATTAAAATCTTAAATGGTTCTGCGCGTCTTTTGGTCGGGCTGTTTGGGTTGAAACCAGCTTCGGAACATGAAATCGCTCATTCAGAAGAAGAGCTGCGGATTATTTTATCAGAAAGTTTGAAAAGTGGTGAAATCAACCCATCTGAATATAAATATGTCGACCGTATTTTTGAATTTGATGAACGGGTTGCCAAAGAAATCATGGTGCCGCGCACAGACATGATTACGTTATCGAAAGAATTAACATGGGATGAAATCACATCAATAATCAAAATTGAAAAATATACACGCTACCCGGTTGATGATGGGGACAAAGATAACATTCTCGGCATGATTAATATGAAAGAGCTGTTATCTTATTACTTAAACCGTGATAGTGACCGCAGCCGGCCATTGGAAGAGTTTGTAAAGCCGGTAATCCGTGTAATTGAAACCATTCCGATTCATGATTTGCTATTGAAAATGCAAAAAGAGCGGATTCACATGGCTGTTTTAATGGATGAATACGGCGGAACCTCCGGACTTGTAACCGTTGAAGACATCTTAGAAGAAATTGTCGGAGATATTCGTGATGAATTTGACTCGGATGAAAAGCCGGAAATTCAGAAATTAGGAGAAAAAAATTATTTGTTCAATGCCCGTGTTCTTGTATCTGAGGTCAATGATTTACTGGGCACTGATTTGTCTGATGAGGAAGTCGATACACTTGGCGGCTGGGCACTTACCGAAAACATTGACGTAAAATTGGGTGACTCGATTGTGCAGGATGGGTACGAGTTCATTATTCGTGACGCTGAAGGACACCACATTCATGCGATAGAAGCAAAAAAAGCAAAATCAAAACCGGAAGAAGAATTAATTACGGAATAATTAAAAGGAGCGGCGCAACAGCGCCGCTCCTTTTAATCGTTAATCAAGTGTTTTAGAACCGATATAACGTTTATTCCAGTATGAATTAGATGTTTTATCGATGGTCACGCCTTTTGAAGAAGAAGCGTGAATGAATTGATTATTACCAAGATAAATGCCAACATGAGAGGCACCTTTTTTATATGTAGTAAAGAACATTAAGTCGCCAGGCTCCATTTTGGATTTCGCTACAGCTTTTCCTTTTTTGTACATTTCAGCAGCTGTACGCGGCAATGAGTAACCTGTTTTTTTATGTGCGTATTGAATAAATCCTGAGCAGTCAAAACCGGCCGGGGTTGTACCGCCAAATTTATAAGGCGTGCCAATATGTTTTTTTGCTTCTTTAATCGTTACACCAGCTGAATAAGCTGCTTCAGCTTGCTGTGAAGGTGCAATGACACCGAAAATCATGAAACAAGTACTAAGAATAACAAATAACAATTTTTTCAATATAGCCCCTCCGGTCAGATCATCCGCTTCAAAACGGTCCTTATTTATTAATGTAAATATATCAGAAAGTTCTGCTCATAGAGTTACACATAGGTTTTATTCTTGTTACAGTTCTATTACAAATAACGATTTTAAGATCTTGAGAGGCTCTCTAACAGTCAATCAAATTGCGTTATATTTTCGTATTGTTATTTCAGGATAACAATTACCGGTATGATATAATATGTGAAGGAAAAGGAAGAAAGGAATGTTCGAATGAGCAAAACAGTTGTACTTGCAGAAAAACCATCTGTTGCCCGCGACATTGCCCGCGTTCTCGGATGCAGCAAAAAAGGGAACGGATTTTTAGAAGGAAGCCAATATATTGTCACTTGGGCGCTTGGCCATCTTGTAACGCATGCGGATCCAGAAGGTTACGGTGACCAGTATAAGACATGGAATATCGCCGATTTGCCGCTTATGCCGGATCAATTAAAAACGGTTGTCATTCGCCAGACGAGCAAGCAATTTCATGCAGTGAAAGCACAGCTGACTCGAAAAGACGTAAGCTCAATCGTTATTGCTACGGATGCCGGGCGGGAAGGAGAGCTTGTAGCCCGCTGGATTATTGAGAAAGCACATGCGAAAAAACCGGTGAAGCGGCTCTGGATTTCTTCGGTCACTGACAAAGCGATAAAAGAAGGATTTAAAAATTTACGCAATGGACGTGACTACGAAAATTTATATCGTTCCGCTGTTGCCCGAGCAGAAGCAGATTGGCTTGTCGGCATTAACGCGACACGGGCTCTGACGACAAAATACAATGCTCAGTTGTCATGCGGACGCGTGCAGACCCCGACGCTAGCGATTATAGCGAAGCGGGAAGAGGAAATTAAAAACTTCCAGCCGAAAAGCTTTTACGGCATACAAGCATCCGCAGGCGGCATGAAGCTGACGTGGAAGGACGCAAAAGGGAACAGTCAAACGTTTTTAAAAGAAAAACGGGATGAACTGTTACATTCACTTCAAGGAAAAAAAGCGGTCATAACGGATGTAAAGATGACAGCGAAAAAATCTTTTGCACCTGAACTATACGATTTAACTGAGCTGCAGCGCGACGGGCATAAATTATTTGGTATGTCGGCAAAAGAAACATTGAATGCCATGCAAAATTTATATGAACGCCATAAGCTGGTAACCTATCCGAGAACGGATTCCCGTTACTTGCCGGAAGATATGGTGTCAACATTAAGAGAACGTGTTGAAGCGGTTGAAGTGCGTCCATACACACCATTTGCGTCAAAAGTTTTGCGGCGGGGGATTAAACCGGCCAAGTCTTTTATTAATGACGCAAAAGTAAGTGATCACCATGCGATTGTACCGACCGAGCAGCCGCCATTATTAAATGAATTAAGTGATAAAGAGCGAAAAATTTACGATTTAATTGTGAAGCGTTTTTTAGCCGTTTTAATGCCGCCTTATGAATATGAACAGACGACTGTTGAAGCGAAAATAGGCAGTGAAACATTTTCGGTGAAAGGAAATGTTGTCAAATCGGCAGGCTGGAAAGAGGTGTACGGATACGATGACGATGCAGAGCCATCCCTTCCTTCTGTACAAAAAGGAGTGGAACTTGAGGTTAGCTCCGTAAAGGGGACTGAAGGCGAAACGGCACCGCCTCCCTATTTTAACGAAGGCACATTACTGTCTGCGATGGAAAACCCAGCGAAATTTATGAGTGCCGATGACCAGAAATTGAAGAAAACGCTCACTGCAACAGGCGGACTTGGAACAGTAGCGACACGAGCAGATGTAATAGACAAACTGTTTAATACATTTTTAATCGAAAAACAGGGGCAAAATATTCGTGTTACGTCGAAAGGGAAACAGCTGCTTGATATTGTACCCGAAGACTTGCAGACACCGGCACTTACAGGCGATTGGGAGCAAAAACTTGATGCGATTGCAAAAGGCAAGCTAAAATTCGAGTCGTTTATGACGGACATTCGCCGTTATGCAAAAGATGTGACGAATGAAATTAAAAATAGCGATGCTAAATTTAAGCATGATAACATCAGTGGAAAGCAGTGCCCGGACTGTGGGAAATTATTGCTTGAGGTAAACGGGAAAAAAGGCAAAATGCTTGTCTGTCAGGATCGCGAATGCGGTCATCGTAAGCAGGTTGCCCGCTTGACGAATGCACGCTGCCCGAACTGTCATAAAAAGATGGAAATGCGGGGCGAAGGAGAAGGAAGGCTGTTTGTCTGCAAATGCGGATACCGTGAAAAACTGTCTGCATTTGAAAAACGGAAACAAAAAAGCGGGAAAGGTGCCGCGAACAAACGCGATGTCAATCAATATTTGAAAAAGCAAAGTAACGATGAACCTATCAATACGGCACTTGCTGATGCGCTGAAAAATTTGAAATTATAAATCGAAAGCCGTTTCTAATTGTTATTGGAAAATAATGATTAGGAACGGTTGTTTTTTTTCGAAAAAGGTGCCTATAATTAGTATACTGTATCTAGCGACGGGCGTTATCAAGGCACTCACGATATGAGTTACAAAGGTGCCGATGATGAGCGCTTATTTTGCCTTTGTTCAATCCAGGCGTATACCGCGAATGGACAAGCGACGCCGCTATTTAGTAAAAATTCAAGGGGGGTAATCAAATGCCGATTAATATACCATATCAGCTGCCGGCACGTGAGGTTCTTGAGAGAGAGAATATTTTCATTATGGATGCGGATCGTGCCCGGATGCAGGATATCCGCCCGCTCAATATTCTCATTCTGAACTTAATGCCGGAAAAAGAAAAAACAGAAGCCCATTTGCTGCGTCTGCTCGGAAACACGCCGCTGCAGGTGAATGTTTCGTTTTTATATACAGCGACATACGAGTCAAAAAATGTAAGTAAATCACATCTTGAGCAATTTTACATTACAATTGAAGAGGCGAAAAGCCGCCGTTATGATGGTTTAATCATTACCGGCGCGCCAATTGAGCTGATGGAATTTGAAAACGTCAATTACTGGGCGGAATTGCAGGATATTATGAACTGGGCAAAAACAAATGTGACGTCTACACTTCACATTTGCTGGGGGGCACAGGCCGCTCTTTATCATCATTATGGCATTGGGAAATTTGAACTGCCTAAAAAATGTTCCGGTGTATTCAAGCATTCGATAACCGATCCGACAATTAAATTATTGCGCGGATTTGATGACGAATTTTTCTCGCCGGTCTCTCGATACACAGATGTGAGCATAGAAGCGATTGAAGCACATGAAGACTTAATCTTGCTCGCCTCGTCGCCTGATGCGGGTCCGCTTCTTATGATGTCAAAGGATGCCCGAAACATCATGATTACAGGCCATCTTGAATATGACGCGACAACACTTGCGGAAGAATATGAGCGCGATCTTGCAAAAGGAGTCGATATTGCTATGCCGGAAAACTATTTTCCAGATGACGATCCGACGAAACGACCGCCGAACAAATGGCGGTCACATGCTCATTTACTCTACTCCAACTGGCTAAACTACTACGTTTACCAGCAGACGCCGTATGAGTGGAAATGAAAGAGTAAGGCTCAAAAACCTGTTCACAGCTAGTGGACGGGTTTTTTTGATGAAAAATAAAAGAAAAGGCGCCGCCGATTTAATCGGGGCGCTCAGCATTAATAATATGATTCACGTCGGTCTTCAAATACCGGGATGCGGCTTCGGATCTCTTTAATAAATGCAAAGTCAATTTCTCCGACTAGTAACTCTTCCGCTTCTCCTGCTTCAGCAATGACTTCTCCCCATGGACCAATGATCATCGAATGGCCCGCAAATTTATTATCCGGATCGGATCCTGAGCGGTTGCACGCGATAACATAGGCCTGGTTCTCAATCGCCCGGGCAATGAGGAGTGTTCGCCAGTGATCAACACGTGTAAGCGGCCACTCAGCAGGAACGAACAGGACGCGGGCGCCGTTTAATACTTGTTTCCGGAACCATTCAGGAAAACGGATATCGTAGCAAATAAAGCCGGCCATCTTTTCACCTTCCAGCTCAAACAATCCATCTTCGTCACCAGCAATTAAATATTTTTCTTCATTCATCAGGCGGAACAAATGAAGCTTGCTGTATTCCTTTACGACTTCACCTTTGTTGTTTACAACAATCATCGTATTTTTTACACCGTCTTCCGTATCGTTTGCAACGGAGCCGCCAACAATGTGCATGCCGTATTTTTTTGCGGTGTCAGACAAAAATGTTTTCGCTTTTGCTGCATTTTTATCTGCAATCTCATCAAGACGAGTTAAATCATAGCCGGTCGTCCATAACTCGGGCAATACAGCGATTTTGCATCCGGCTTTATGAGCTTGCTCCAACAAGGAAGCTGCCCGTTCATAATTTACATGCGGGCTGCCAAATGCGATATCCATTTGTAAACATGATATTTTCATAACTCTATCCTCCGCTTCTTTTCAAAAATTGTATCATGGTTGACAGTGAAAATGAAACGTGTCATAATCCTGTTTAACAATAAACGGACAATTTTATATATCTTATCAAGAGCAGGTGGAGGGACAAGCCCAATGAAGCCCGGCAACCGACCTTTTATAGGCACGGTGCTAATTCTTGCAGTTTCGGCTGGGAGATAAGAAGATACGACAATGCCCCTCTTCTTATTCGAGAAGAGGGGTTTTTAATTTTCTGATTTTCAAGGGAGGAAAAAGTATGGTCATCGCAGAGAAACAACAGGAAAAAGAATTGAAAATTACAGCAGGTAACTTATACAACACGATTCAGCCGCAGCCAGGAGAACGGATCATGGTGATCGGCGGATCGGCTACCCTCACTGCGCGATGTTCTGATGCAGGGGCAGTGGTTTTGCCAGTTGCCGCTTTTACACAGGCAAGAGATGGTAACTTTGATACAGTAGCGGCACCCCTTTCGATTCATGAATATGCGGAAGGAGCGCAATGGACATCGAAGGCATATGACGCACTGAAAACAGGCGGACGGTTTGTCGTTGACTTTGCGGAATCCAGTTCGCTGCCATCCGCATCAGATTATCCATACGCGGAAACGTTTCCCCGATACTGGGAACGGCTGAAAGCAGCAGGGTTTAAGACGATTTTATTTCATCAGCTGTCAGCAGAGACAGCGAAAGAAGCTGTTTTAAATGGCTGGACAGAACTTGCAGCAGCAAAATATCCGGTAACAGTGAATCGATTTATTGCCGTAAAATAACCATTTTCAAACACGTTATGCCGTATTATGATAAAAGCAACAATGATCCGAAAGGTGGCACCACGTGAATATTTTTTACCGAAAAACCAGTTACGATAAAGATCAATTTTTCAATCAATATACAGCCCTCACAAAAAACGAAACGCATCATGCGCTGCTTGAAAGCGGACGGGGTGGGCGATACAGCTTTGCAGGCATTCATCCATCTGCTATTGCATCTTCTACTGATGAAGGTCTTCTTCTTCAGGAAAAAGGAAAAGAGAAAATATACAAAGGAAATCCGCTTCATCAGCTCATCCGGATTTTGGATGAGCGGAAGATTCCGAAGAGGGAAGACCTTCCGGACTTTCAAGGCGGAGCGGTCGGTTGGATCAGCTATGATTACGTCCGGTTCATTGAATCACTTCCGGAAACGGCAATAGAAGACATCGGAATTCCTGATATTCAGTTTCTGCTGTTTGAAAAATGGACCGCATTTGATCATCACACGAACGAATTGTATGTGATGAAAATGGGCGAAAATGAAGATGGGCTTGAGGAATTTTACGAACAGTGGCTCGATCTGGCTCAACCGGTCACATGGCCATCAGGTGAATTAAAAGAGAAAACAGACGTTTCATTTCCGGAGGAACAATTTAAATCGGCTGTCGAAAAAGTACGGGAATATATTGCCGCAGGTGATGTATTTCAGGTGAATTTATCGGTGCGGCGATCAAAACAGCTCGATGTGCCGCCGCTGGCTGTTTATGCAAAACTCCGTGAATTGAATCCATCACCGTATATGGGGTACATTCATACGCCAGATTTTCAAGTGGTCTCCGGCTCGCCGGAATTGCTTGTGAAAAAAGATGGCAAAGAGCTATCGACGCGCCCGATCGCTGGTACGAGATCGCGGGGCAAGGACGATGCAGAAGATGAACGGCTCGCAGCGGAACTGGTTCATAATGAAAAAGAGCGGGCAGAACATGTGATGCTCGTGGATTTAGAGAGAAATGATCTTGGACGCGTATCGCGTTACGGTACAGTTGATGTGAACGAATTCATGGTCATTGAAAAGTATTCACACGTAATGCATATTGTTTCGAACGTGCGGGGAGAGCTCGCGGATGGCAAAACGAACGCCGATGTCATTGATGCAGTATTCCCTGGCGGCACAATAACAGGTGCCCCAAAGGTGAGGACAATGGAAATTATTGAAGAGCTCGAACCAGTGCGCCGCGGTATATATACAGGTTCAATTGGCTGGATTGGATTCAACGGTGATATGGAATTGAACATAGTCATTCGGACGATGCTTGCGGCAAATGGTCATGGGTATGTTCAAGCAGGTGCGGGTATTGTCATTGACTCGAAACCGGAATATGAATATAAAGAATCTCTTAAAAAAGCAGCGGCTATGTTAAGAGCGATGGAACTGGCGGAGGAACAGCGATGATTTTCATGATTGATAATTACGATTCATTTACTTACAACCTTGTGCAGTATCTTGGTGAACTCGGGCATGAACTTGTTGTGCGCCGCAACGACGAGGTGACGGTTGAAGAGATTGCGTCCATGAATCCAGATGTCATTATGATTTCACCTGGTCCGTGTACACCAGATGAGGCGGGAATTAGTCTGGACGCAGTTAAGGCGTTTTCTGGAAAGGTGCCGCTTTTTGGCGTGTGCCTTGGCCAGCAGTCGATTGCCCAGGCACTCGGCGGAGATGTTATTCGTGCTGAACGTCTTATGCACGGCAAAACATCGCTTGTTTTCCATGACGGAAAAACGATTTTTTCAGAATTGCCGAACCCATTTCGTGCAACGCGCTACCATTCACTTATCGTTAAGAAGGAAACGCTGCCGGACTGTTTTGAGGTATCTGCGTGGACAGAAGAAGGCGAAATTATGGCGATCCGCCATAAAGAACTCGATGTGGAATCGGTTCAATTTCATCCGGAATCGATCATGACCGAATGCGGGAAGGAATTGCTCCAAAACTTTATTTCCACTTATGGAGGCAAAGCATGTACACGTACGTAAATGGCACAATCATACGCAATGAAGAAGTCCGCATTTCCCCTTTTGACCACGGATTTTTATACGGAATCGGTGTGTTTGAAACATTTCGTACTTATGACGGGAAGCTCTTTTTACTTGATGAACACATAGATCGATTGAATAATAGTCTGCGTAAACTGAATATCGTGTTTGAATTCACGCGCGAGGAAGTAAAGCAGATTATTGCCCTTTTAGAAGAGGCAAATGGATGGAAAAACGCGTATATTCGTTTGAACGTGTCGGCGGGTGAAGGAAACATCGGCTTGCAGACAAAGCCTTATACGCAACCGAACATCATCGCCTTTCAAAAAAGTCTTGGTCCGGCGGCATCTCTTGCAGTAAAGCGAGGAAAATGGCTTGAAACACCGCGCAATAGTCCAGAAGGGGGCAGCCGCTTTAAATCCCATCACTATTTAAACAATGTCTTTGGTAAACGGGAAGCAGGAGATGATCCGGGTGTGGAAGGATTGTTTTTAACGGAGTCCGGATATGTGGCAGAGGGGGTCGTGTCCAACATTTTCTGGATGAAAAAAAACACGCTTTATACACCATCGGTTGAAACAGGCATTTTAGATGGTGTGACACGCCGGTTTGTCATGAAAATCGCCGGCGAGTCAGGTGTGAATGTAGAAGAAGGATTGTATGTACCGGAAGTAGTGGAATCGGCGGATGAGGTGTTTGTCACCAATTCAATCCAAGAAATTGTGCCGTTGTCAGAGATCGGAAATAAGCCGTTGCCAGGTGCAGATGGCGCGGCAGTGAATGAGTTATTTACACGGTACCGGGAGGCTGTTCGTCTGTGACGAGCAGCACTTTTTCTTTTGCGATCGCTTCGTGATATTTTTCGGCATCTTTTTCACATAATCCAAAGTTAATCAATGTATCTTTCACTGGTTTTTCTCCTGAAAAGATCGATTTGAGTTTTTCTTTCATCGACGGTCCTGCTGTTTCGACGTCTGCTTCAGTTCGGTTTTGGATGGTTAAATACACATCCGCATCTTTTGCCAGCGCTGTGATAAGTCTTGGATCGTATCCCTCTACTTTTAAATCTTCTATTTTTCGAATTGCATCAATTTCACTGTCAAATAAACCAATAACATATTTCATGGAATCTCTCCTGTTAAGTCGTTTTCTGTTCTTTTCCCTTAACGTTGATTTTGAAAACCCGACAGGAATTTGACTTTGTTTGTCGAAGTAATAAGCGAAAAGGGGGATGAAACATGGTAAAAACAGCGGATTTATGTGATGATTACGCAGATGAATTGACGTTGTGCCGGATGGAATTGAAATCTTTTGGGGGAAAGAAACAATTTGAAGGGCCGATTTCAACGGTGAAAGTGTTTGAAGATAATGTATTAGTAAAAGAATCACTCAAAACGATTCCAGAAGGTCATGTCCTCGTTGTCGATGGCGGTGGATCCAAAAATTGTGCACTCGTTGGCGATTTGCTGGGAGCTATTGCAGAAGAGCGAAAAATCGCTGGAATTATTGTCAACGGCTGCGTTCGCGATACAGCGGAACTCGCAACACAAAACATTGGCGTACTGGCACTTGGAAGTAATCCTTTTAAAAGTATTAAAAAAGGTGAAGGGGAACGCGATATCCCTGTGAATTTCGGGGATGCGGCATTTGTTCCGGGACACTATGTTTATGCAGACGAAGATGGGGTTGTCGTAGCGGAACAAAAACTTTGATAACTATTTGTCAGGCGCAGCCGATTAACACGGCTGCGCAAACCTGAAGTTGACTGTCGGTACATTTACAGTTTTTCATCGGGGAATGGATCACGTTTATCCGAAAAGACGTGAGGATTGTCCGGCAAACTGTCGATTCGGTGTGAGTCACTAGAATCCAGTGTTCCTCGAAGAAAATAAACGAGAAAGAAGCCAACAAAGAGAATCATAACAAAAAGAGCAAAAACAGTTAATGGTCCCACTGTAAACGCCTCCCTTTAATTCTTATCTTCTACGTTTCGTAAACAATAAACATGTTCATTTCTAAAAAACTGAAGTTTCAGAAAGTAATCCTTTGTCCTTTCTTTTCATGTATAATGTTTCATGACGGAAAACATTCATAAAAATGAGTCCAGGTGAAGCCGAGAAGTCGGTTGCTTAAAAGGGAAGCTGGTTAAAACCCAGCGCGGTCCCGCCACTGTAAATGGGAGCAATAGGCACTTAGCCACTGTGCAAACGCACGGGAAGGCGCCTTTTTTGTGATGAACATGAGCCAGGAGACCTGCCCGGATCAAAGCACCATACAACCTACGCGGATAGGTGGTGTGACGGACGGTTCAGACTGTCTTTCACACACCTCTTCCACGTAGAGGTGTTTTTTATTTTCCGAAAAAAAGGAGGAACAATAGATGAAAAAATCATGGCTGGCGTTAGGATTGACCGCAGTAATTTTAGCAGGCTGCGGAACAGAAGAAACAGGCAATTCGAAAAAGACAGACGAAAATACAGAAACGGCAAAAGAAGAAACTGCTGCGTTTCCTGTTACGGTAACAGGTGCAGACAAGCAGGAAGTTGAAATTGAAGCCGCACCAAAACGAATTGTTACGTTAATGCCGAGCGTAACGGAAATCGCATTTGAACTGAACCTGGGCGATCAAATTGTCGGAGTCACTGACAATGACACTTATCCAAAAGAAGTGAATGAAAAAGAACGTGTTGGCGGCATGGAGCTGAATGTGGAAAAGGTTTTAAGTCTTAATCCGGACTTAGTGCTTGCCGACATTTCAACTGATGAAAAAGCGATCACGCAAATACGTGATGCAGGGATTGATGTGCTTGTATCATCCGAAGCGAAAAGCATAGATCAAATTTATACGTCTTATGAGTTGATCAGTGAAGCGACGGGAACGCAAGAAGAAGCGCAAAAAGATATTGAAACTGTAAAAGAAGGAATCGCAGCTATTGAAGAAAAAGCGTCACAAATTAAAGAAGAAGATGTAAAAAACGTGTACTTTGAAATTGCAGGTCCCCCTGAAATTTATTCAGTTGGCAAAAACACTTTTATAAATGAAGTGATTGAGCTTGTGGGCGCCAACAATGTAATGAATACAGAAGAAGGATGGCCGAAAGTATCAGAAGAAGCCATCATAGAAAAAAATCCGGATACCATTTTACTTAATTATGGATGGTATGTTGAAAATGCCACCGAGGGTGTTCTAAAACGCCAAGGCTGGGAAAACATAGCGGCGATCCAGAATAATGAAGTGTTCGAAGTGGATGGTGATCTCACAAGCCGCCCGGGACCGCGCATTGTTCAAGGAGCTGAACAAATTGCCGAAGCCATTTATCCAGACGTTTTTGCTAAATAAAAAAGGAGTTTATTTACTTAGTTTCGCATTTTTGCTGGCATCCTTTTTTTTAGGTGTTTCAGTCGGAACTGTTATGATTCCTTTTCGTGATATAGCGTCGATTATAGCGCATCATTTATTTGGAACGGACTTTTCTCATATTGATCCGTCAGTAGACAGCATCGTCTGGAAAATTCGATTTCCGCGTGTCGTGCTGGCTGGGTTGATTGGGGCGTCACTGGCGATTGCGGGAGCAGCGTTTCAAGGGCTGCTCCGTAATCCTCTGGCGGATCCGTATACACTTGGCGTGTCGTCGGGTGCTTCAGCCGGTGCTGTCATGGTGCTGTTTTTCAATATTTCCATTCCTGTTTTAGGTGTATTTACATTGCCGGTCATTAGCGTTTTAACGGCTATCCTCACTATTTTTTGCGTATTGGTTTTTGCTCAAGCCATTGAGCGGTCGATGAAGGTGGAGACCATTATTTTAACCGGAATTATTTTTAGTTCATTTCTAGGTGCTTTCATTTCGTTAATGATCGCGCTCACCGGCGAAGAACTGCGGCAGATTATTAGCTGGCTGCTTGGCAGCGTGTCCATGCGCGGCTGGCCGTACATTCAATTAATGGCTCCCTTTTTCATGGTTGGTACGCTGCTCTTGCTATACATGGCGCCTGAACTGAATGCGATGTCGTTCGGCGAGGATCAAGCACGCCACCTCGGTGTAAATGTTCAGCAAAAAAAGATGGTGGTCTTAATCGCGGGCTCTGTTATAACAGGTGCGGCCGTTGCAGTGTCCGGTACAATCGGCTTTGTCGGCCTGGTTATCCCGCATTTTGTCCGAATTCTCGCAGGCCCTGATCACCGGCATGTATTGCCGTTATCGATGATATCCGGGGCAGGATTTTTAATCCTGGCAGATCTTGCAGCCAGGACGATTATTTCGCCGACAGAGCTGCCGATTGGCGTTATCACGTCTTTAATCGGTGCACCTGTATTTGCGGCGATACTGATTAATAAAAAACGGAAAGGAGGAGTCGCGTGATGATTCAAGCAGGAGAGCTTTCAGGAGGATACGGAAGTGGACTTATTGTCCGCGGCGTATCCTTTTCTGTTAAAAAAGGGGAACTTTTTGGGGTTCTTGGTCCGAATGGAAGCGGGAAAACAACACTAATGAACATGATCAGCGGATTGATTGCGCTTGAATCCGGGACGATTCTGGTTAAAGGAAAGCCGATTCAAGACTATTCGCCGAAAGAATTGGCACGTGTCATGGCTGTTTTGCCACAAATGACATCCAGCCATTTCGCCTATAGTGTAAAAGAAACGGTTTCACTCGGGAGATATGCACATCAAAGCGGCTTTTTTAAATCATGGACAGCAGACGATGAAAAAGTGGTGTTGGGAGCGCTGCAAAAAACAGGCACTTTAGCGTTTGCGTATAAACCGTTGTCTGCATTATCCGGAGGGGAGAGGCAGCGTGTTTTTCTTGCCCAGGCACTAGCTCAGGAACCAGAAATATTGCTGTTGGATGAGCCTACCAATCATCTCGATTTATCGTTCCAGAAAGACTTGCTTGATTTATTGAAAAAAATGACAGCGGATGGACTGACGGTCATTTCCATTTTCCATGACTTAAACCTTGCGTCACTTTATTGTGACCGGCTTTTGTTAATGAAAAATGGTTCTGTGCACACAATCGGTGCTGCGGCAGATATTATGAAAGAAGAACATATCCACGACGTATACAACACAGACGTGCAAAAACAGCCGCATCCTGAAGTTCCGAAACCGCAAATGAGTCTGCTTCCGGCAGCATCCGTTGAAAACTCGATTGAAATTACGGAAGACATGATTGAATGGCACAGTGACTATATCTCAATCAAATCACCTATACAATTAAAGGTATTATCCTCGGGCGTTATTGGCGCCGGCTGGGGATGGCGAAGTGCATTTGTGAACCGGCACGTTGATAAAAACTACAATATGGATCATTTCGAAAAAGAAGCTTCCTGTTATTTTCAAGAAAAAGGTTTTGATTTACATGAAACGGTTGGAATGATGACAGCGGTCATGATGGAAGATGCGGCGTACAAGCGGATTGTACAGGATGATGTGTCTGTTTTTGCCGTTGCGACAGCTGGAGTAGGAAATGCGGTCGATGTGAGCAGACAGCGAAAAAGCTGGAAAGAGAAGCACAAGCCAGGCACAATAAACATATGGGTCTTCGCGAATGGGAAGCTTTCAGAAGAAGCGTTCGTTCAGGGGCTTATGACTGCAGCTGAAGCAAAAGCAAAAGCGCTTGCCGATGCAGGCGTAATGGATCTGGAAAGCGGAACGATTGCAACAGGTACATCAACTGACAGTATCTTAATCGCCTCTACACAAAGAGGCGCCTACCAGCAATTCGCCGGTTCGGTTACACCGCTCGGTATCGCAATTGGGAGGGCGGTATATGAAAGTGTGACTGAATCACTCGAAAAAACACGTCGCAGAAAGGCGCCATGATGATTTCACATGTGATAGCTATTGCCGCTGGACTTATTCTTGACCGGCTTATCGGTGATCCGCGAAACTGGCCGCACCCGGTCAAATGGTTTGGAAGTTTAATTGCACTTCTAGACCGGCATTGGAACAAAGGTACAAATCAAATTGGAAAAGGAACGGCGATGCTTTTTGTCGTTCTCATCGTTACAGCGGCGGTTTCCATTACGATTCTTTATCTTGCTTCGTTTATTCATCCAGCGGCCGTAATCACTGTCGAAGCGATCATGATTTGGGCATCTATTGCGCCGCGCAGCCTAAAGGAAGCGGGAGTGGATGTATACAAACCGCTCATGGATGGTGATATGAATGAAGCGCGTCTTAAACTTTCATGGATTGTTGGGCGGGATACAGACAATCTCGATGAGGGGGAAATTACACGCGGCGCCGTCGAAACGGTCGCCGAAAATACATCTGACGGTGTGATCGCCCCGCTTTTCTGGGCAATGATTGGCGGAGGTCCGGCGGCACTTTTATACCGTGCGGTGAACACATGCGATTCAATGGTCGGCTACCGGAATGATAAGTATGAACTTTTTGGGAAAGCATCAGCGAGGTTCGACGATATCGTCAATTTTATTCCTGCCCGGCTAACAGCGCTTTTATTGATTGCAGCAGCGGATAAACCGGCGGATATACGCCGCTATGCATGGCGTATCGTTAAACGGGATGCAAAGAAACATCCTTCCCCAAACAGCGGGTGGTGTGAAGCGGCTGTAGCCGGTCTTTTACAAATTGAACTCGGCGGACTGAATACATACAAAGGAATCGTGTCTGACCGGGCCAGGATGGGAGATCCGATCAAAGAGCGGCGCGCCGAACATATTATCGAATCGGCCAAACTAATGGAACGTGCTACGTATTTATTCGTGCTTTTGTTCCTTGCAGGAGTGATTTTTTATGAATTTGCCATCACACGGAGCGAATCCTTCCCATTTATATAATGCTTCAGGAATAGCCAGACCGGATCATGTTCTTGATTTTAGTGTCAACACAAATCCGCTAGGGCCGCCTGAATGGCTGAAAGAACAATGGGGACGTTATTTACATACAATTGAAGAATACCCGGATCCGACCGGGTATAAAGCCGTGATGTCAATAGCAGATAAATTTGATGTTGCATATGATCAGGTATTGTTAGGAAACGGTGCCGCGGAAATCATTCATTTCATCGCAAGATACACGGCCGGTCAACATGCAGTTATTTGTACACCGGCTTTTTCCGAATACGAAGACGCATGTCAGGCATACGGCTGTCCCATTGAATACGTGCCAGTCCCTATCAGCAGTTGGCAGCTGCCGATCGACGAACTTGTTGAACAATCAAAGAAAGCGGGCGTCATCTTTTTATGTACGCCAAACAATCCAACAGGCCAGTCTTTTAATGAAAAGGACATTGTTTCTCTTCTTGACCAAACAAGACATTCAAACGCCTTGATTGTTATTGATGAAGCCTTTTATGACTTCTTCGGCGACGAATCGCTTGTTAAGTACATTGCTGCATACCCGCATCTTGCTGTCATGCATTCCATGACGAAAATGTATTCCATTGCAGGACTTCGAATTGGGTATGTCATATCATCATCACCCATTATAAGCAAGTTAAAGCAGTACCGTCCGCATTGGAATGTAAATGCGATTGCTTTGCAGGTAGCTGAGGAAATCGCCCGCGATCATGCACATGCCATGAAAACGAGGGAGATGATAAAGGGGGAACGGGAAAGAATGAAAGATCTGCTGGAGAAGCTGGGCTTTCTTGTTCTGCCGTCAGCGGTTAACTTTTACCTGTTGAAAGATCCACAGCTTGATAATCAAAAACCGATCCTTCATTTTTTACTTGAACGCGGTATTGTGCTCCGCCACACGGAAAATTTCAAAGGTCTAGATGGAAAGTGGCTGAGGTCAGCAGTGAAACGAGAGAAAGAGAATAATAGACTGATTGAGGCGCTCAAGGAATGGAGAAACAAATGTTAATCTTTCTTTCTGGCGGCGTCCGGAGCGGGAAGAGCAGCTTAGCTGAACAGGTTGCGATTCGCCATAAACATCCAGAAGGCCGTCTAGTATATGTTGCGTGTGGATCCCGGACAGATGAAGAAATGGAAGAGCGTATTGCGTTTCACCAGGAACGACGGGCAAATTCAGGGTACGAATGGAAAACAGTGGAACAGTCTGTTGATATTTCAACCATTCATGCTGGAGCGAATGACTCCGTACTCATTGACTGCTTGACGACTCTTTTAGCAGGGGAGTACTTTCGGAAAGACAAACCACCGAGTGAAGCGGGCACACGAATTGTGGACGGCGTGTTAGACCTTGTTAAAAGAACAAGCGCTGTTATTGCCGTTTCAAATGAGCTGTCATTTGAAGTACCGTCTACAAATTTGACAGCTGATTATATGAAAATACTTGGACAAATCCATCAAATGATCGTGAAAGAAAGCAATACAGCCATACTTGTGGAACATGGTATACCCATTGTGAAGAAAGGGGCAGTTCAATGCACGGAGTCATGATTCAAGGGACAGCGTCTGATGCGGGAAAAAGTTTTATCGCGACGGCACTTTGCCGATTGCTTTATCAAAAGGGATACAGGCCTGTGCCATTTAAACCACAAAATGTGTCGAACAATTCATATGTAACAGCAGACGGAAAAGAAATCGGCCGCGCTCAAGGATTGCAAGCTGAAGCAGCGGGTTTAGAGGCACAGCCGTGCATGAATCCACTGCTGCTGAAACCATCGGGAAACGGGTCGTCTGAAATTGTCTTATTCGGCGAACGGCTAGAAGTGATGTCGGGAATGGAGTATCGAGCCAATTACTATGAAAGGGCGATATCCGCCATTAAACAAGGATTGCAGGAAGTGAGTGAACTAGGAGACACAGTGATCATTGAGGGTGCCGGAAGCCCTGTTGAAATGAACTTAAAAAAGCGGGAAGTCGTTAACATGAAAACGGCTGAATTGGCGGATGTACCGGTAATTTTAACCGCTGATATTGACCGGGGCGGACTCTTTGCATCGATCGCGGGTACGCTTTCTTTGTTAGAAGATCATGAGCGGGAACGTGTGAAAGGCATCATCGTCAACCGATTTCACGGTGACCCCAACTATTTTAAAGACGGAAAAGAGTGGCTTGAGAGCTACACTGGTCTTCCTGTATTAGCGATAGTGCCGTTTCTTCCCGGTCATGCGCTGGAGGGGGAAGATTCAAAGTCAATCCGCGACGTACGTCGTGACGGAGCGGCCATCGACATTGCAGTGATCCGCCTGCCATATATATCAAACGGGAGCGATATGGAACCGTTTGCGTTTGAAGAAGATGTAAACGTCCGCTGGGTACAGTCAGCCGGCACATTCGGTACGCCGGATGCTGTCATCATACCCGGTACTAAAAGCGTGTTTTCTGATCTTGCATTTTTAAAAGAAACAGGGCTTGATAAAAAAATCGTATCTTTCGCAAAAAGAGGCGGAGCAGTAGCCGGCTTGTGCGGAGGGTTTCAATTGATGGGACGTACGCTGTCTGATCCGGACGGAAGTGATACGGGTATGAATACATCAATTGCAGATGGGATGGGCATCATTCCAGCGCATACGATTTTTAAAAGAAACAAAACCGTCATCCGGACAGAAGGGACCGCAAGTGGAATTCCGCTCTCGGGTTATGAGATTCATTTCGGTGAAACAACAGTTGAAGGTGAACCGTTTATGATATGTTCCGACCATCATGACGGCTATGTATCGACGGATAACAAAATTATTGGAACATACTTGCATCATTTATTTTATAACGACGAATTCAGAGCTGACTGGCTGAATCGGATCCGCATGATGAAAGGACTTCCGAGACGTCCGCCAGCAGATTTAAACCGTGCAAAAACGTATGATTTGATCGCGGCACATCTGGATCGGTTTCTTGATTGGACGGCGTTTAAACAAATATTGGAGGGGCATGTATGAAAGCGTATATTTACGCTGCTGGTATCATTATTCAATTTTTCACTGTCCTGCCTCTTCATAGAACATTACCGATGGAAAAGGCGGAGCTGCGCGCGGTCCTTCATTTATTTCCAGTACTCGGTCTGGTGAAAGGGTTTATTTATGCAGGTGCATTCTGGAGTTTACTTGAATGGACGCCGTTTTCACCCCTTGCGGCTGCTTTTTTTGTCTGGCTGCTGCCGATTATGTTAACAGGCGGTCTTCATCTGGATGGCTTGATGGACTGGGCAGACGCGCATTTTTCTTTTCGTGATAAAGAACGCAGGCTTGCCATATTAAGCGACCCACGAGCAGGGGCCTTTGGCGTGCTGGCACTTGTCCTCCTGCTGGCGGCGAAGTTTCTATTTATTTTTGAAACGGTTACAGCGGGAAGCTATTATGCGTTCTTCATTTTTCTCATTCCTTTTTTTGCCCATATTATGACGGGATTGTTTTTGCAATACGTTCCACCGGCAAAAGAAGAAGGCCTGGCATTTTTCTTTCAAAAAGGCCATTCGAAATCACTTCCTTTCATTTATACAGTTTTTGTTATTATCGCAGGAAGTATATATGCCGTTTATCCTTTATTTTGGGTAATGCTCGGTGTATCATGTTTGTACTTTTTCGTTATAAAACATGGGATGCAAAAAGAATTTGGCGGTGCAACGGGTGATTTATATGGCGCGGCGCAGGAAGGAGCGGAGTTGCTATTATGGATGATCTTGTGGCTGTCGGTCTCTTTCGCCATGGTGTAACAAGTGCAAATGTGAAAAAACAGTTTTGCGGCTGGACGGATGTAAATGTGACGGAAGAGGGCTTCAAGGCATTGCGTAAAATGACTGTTCCCGATTATGAATGGATCGTATCAAGCGACTTGACAAGATGTGTGGAAACAGCCGCTGTTTATTGGGACCAGGCGCCGCAAAAAAGAAAAGGTTTCCGGGAGTTTCATTTTGGGGATTGGGAAGGGAAAACCCATACGGAATTGGAACACATGCCTGTCTATAAGGATTGGTTAAATGATCCGTTTACTGTACAGGCGCCTGGCGGGGATTCCTATTCCTCATTTGCCAAGAGGGTCGAAGAAGCATTTCAATCTGTTCTTTTAGAAATGGAGGAACAACACATTCAACGTACAGCTATTGTGACACATAGCGGGGTGATCCGTCATCTTCTCTCTATATTTGGACCAGAAAAAAAATCATTTTCAGATTGGACGTCAGACAATGGCCGCGGTTATGAATTATCCGGACGTCTATCCGCAATGAGGAGTGGGGAAAAATGCATTTCGTTACAGGCGGTTCCTTCAATGGAAAAAAGCAATGGGTAAAGGACTTTTACAATCTAGATGTAACACCACATCAATGGCATTCCTTTTATGAAAAGGAACAAATTCCATTTTTTAAAGAAGACATCGTTGTATTAGAAGGAATGGAACGGCATGTCCGCATCCTTCTGGAAAAAGCGGAGACTTCTTTGGAAGCAAACGCTTTGTTTAAAAAGGAACTTTCGTCGTGGAAAAAAGAAGAAAGAACAATAGTGTTAATCGGGACTGATATAATGAAAGGAATCGTGCCGATGAATGCGTTTGACCGGATGTGGCGTGATGCGGCGGGCTGGTGTTTCCAGGATGCCGCAGCGTTTTCCGAACGGGTAGATACAATCTGGTATGGAATTGCACAAACCATAAAGGAGGAATAGAAATGAGACTGTATACAAGAACCGGTGATAAAGGCGATACAAGTATTATCGGCGGGCGTGTCGGAAAAGATGACCTGCGCGTTGAAGCGTATGGAACGGTTGATGAATTGAATTCCGTTGTCGGCAGGGCAGTAACAGAACTGAATCCGGCAATATTTGAGGATATTTTGGACGATCTTGAGAAAATTCAGCATGAATTATTCGACTGCGGCGGGGATTTGGCGACGGTGAATGGAAAGCGTGAGTTTAAGCTGCAGCAAAATTCTATCGATGAAATGGAAAAGAAAATTGATGTATATATTCAAGAAGCACCTGAACTTGAGCGGTTTATTTTACCTGGCGGCTCAAAGGGATCGGCGGCCATTCATTTGGCGCGTACAGTAACGCGGCGGGCAGAGCGGCTTGTTGTGGCATTAATGCGGCGGGAAGATGATATTCATCCTGTGACATTAAAGTATTTGAACCGTTTATCAGATTATTTCTTTGCCATTGCCCGTGTGATTAATTTTCGCGAAGGTGTGAAAGATGTGGAGTATGTTCGCAGTGCGAAAGTGTTTCGGGGCGGCAAGCGAAAAGAAGAAAAATAAAAATCTATGCCAGTGTGTGTTGTTATGTCTGACCGGAAAACCTGCTTTAAAAGTGAATAAATCGTATACCCTCCAGACATGGTCGGAGGGTTTTATGCTTTGATTGCAGAAAATATGAAAAGGAAGAAAAAATGTATCGAATGGAGGGATCAGGTATGATGAAATGGACAGCAGCAATCGTCCTATCAACCGCTTTACTTGGAGGATGCAGCCTAATTGATGAAGCAAACAACACGTTAACATATGCATCGGATATGACAGAATTTTTAAATGAAACACAGCAATTTGCAAGTGATGTTCCAGCGCTTTTGGAGGACGCAGCTTCCAACCCGGATATAGTCGAGGATCTTCAGTCACAGCTTGAAAACATGCAGCAGGATATTGATGCCATACAGAACATGGAAGTACCTGCTGTCGCAGAGGACATTCATGGTCAACTGCTTGACTACAGCGGACAGCTTGAAAGCAGTATTAATGATATTTTAGGAAAGCTGGAAAACGGTGTGCTTAATCCTGAAGAATTACTTGAAAACACCGAATTACTTACAACCATTGAAGAATTACAAGAACTTCAAAAGAACATTGAAGACCTCGGCCAGTAAGACACGCGGGTTAAAAAAATGGGAAAGGCAAACAGACATTGTCCACATAAAGGAGTGTAGTTTGCCTTTTTCTTGTTAAAGCACAAAGAAAAATACACTTAAAAAATGTGACAGGCTGCCGAGAAGAATGAAAATGTGAAAAATTTCGTGAAACCCCATCTTTTTAAATTGAAGCCATTTTGGTTTTAATCCGTATATAATGCCACCGATTGTATACAAAACGCCGCCTGCTACAAGTAGAACAAGTCCTGTTGTTTCCATGGTCGAAGCAAGCGGGGAGAATACAAAGACCGCCATCCATCCCATTAAAATGTAAAGTGCCGTCGACAGCCATCTTGGACAGTTGAACCATACCATCTTAAAGATAACTCCACACACTGCGGCAAATGATACGATAAAAAACAATCTCCATCCAGCCTCGTTATGTAAGCTTATTAAACAAAATGGCGTATAGGAGCCGGCAATTAAAACAAAGATCATTGAGTGGTCAAGCCGTCTAAAAAAAGCAATAACCGAATCTTTCGCTATAACGGAATGATAAGCCGCCGATGCAGTGTATAACAAAATTAAGCTTACACCAAAAATCGCGACGGCTGAGACCGCAATGACAGAATGCAGGGTGATTGCAGCTTTGATTACCATTGCAATAAGTGCAGCAATGGATAAAACGGCCCCTGCTAAATGAGTAAGTGCATTGATCGGTTCTCGAATAGAAACGTTCATTGTGGATACCTCCATAACAATAAGTAGTTTTTAATACTACATAACATGATATATTTGTTTTATTACATAGTCAAGTTTTACACAATTTCGATATTCACCTATAATAAAATTAGTCCAAATATAATAATTGAAGGTGTAAATATGGAAAAATTAACAGATCTATTAAATGAACTGCATCTTGAAAACCAGCTCACACCGGATGACATACCGAATATTGACCTGTACATGGATCAGGTGATTCAATTATTTGAACATACATTTAACCGTTCGACTCGAAACGAAGATGAAAAAGTGCTGACGAAAACAATGATTAACAACTATGCAAAAGGAAAAATGCTATTTCCGATAAAACAAAAAAAGTACACAAAAGAGCACTTATTAGTTATCAGCCTTATTTATCAGTTGAAAGGAACGCTTTCGATCAGCGACATAAAAACAACGCTTGATGGGATTAATGAAAAAATTGACGAGATCGACATTGATTCTTTTTATAGCCAATATCTTGGCATCGCAGCAGATAATGTCACTCATTTTAAAGAAGATGTTACGAGCCGAATGACGGACATTAAAGCGGATACAAAAGAGCTGGAACATGTTTTACTAATTCTTTCTCTCGTTCATATGAGCAACATGTACCGTAAAACAGCTGAGAAACTTGTCGATCAACTTACTTCGAAATAACATAAAAATGAAGAGACGAAGTGGAAGAAGCCAGGGAGGGGAAAGATTTCAAAGGAATGCTTTAAGTGCCTAATCTGAACTTATTATGGGTCCTAACCAATACTAAAAAAAGTAGAGGCTTCCCTGAGAGCAAGATTCTTGCTCGATGGACAGCCTCTACTTTTTTATTTTATTTTAGTTGTGTACCAGGATTTGGGACTTCACTGGGGTTGTCGTTTTTAACATCGCCAGTGCGGTCGTCATTACCACGATTGTTTTTGTTTCCATCATTGCGGTCATCATCATCCCGATCATCGTTTTTGCCGCCATCATCACGGTCGTCCTCATCCCGATCTTCATCTTTGTCATCATCATCTTCTTTTTCCAATTCAAGCTTTGTTCCATTTGAGAATTTGAGTTCAATTTCAATCTCAGCCGGCGCTTCCTCTGTAAAAGAAGACAGAATGATCGTTTTGATTTCTTCTTCTGTCATATCCGGTGTTAAATTCCACTCGGTCAAATATTGTTCGATTTGTGCAATGGCTGCATCGCCCTTTGCTTTTTTACCGTCTGTTTTCACTTCGGCTTTTACTTTACCACGTTTACTTTCGAATTCTAGTTCAATTTCAGAGCCATCTTTCAGTTCTAACTCAATTTCAATCTTTTGTATTCCATTTTCGGATTCTGTTTGTGCTGGTTTTTGAAAAATAGCTGCATCTACTACGACATTATTTTCAACGTTAAGTTCTATGTTGTCACCTGCTAACACTTGATCCATTGCCATAAAGCGGTTGTGGAATTGCACGAGAACATCAGCTGGTACGTTGACTGTTACCGATTCACCGGTAAATGTTTTCACTGTGATGGTTCCATCAGTTTTGGAAACATTCGTTACAACACCTTTAATAGTTGCCGCTCCATTTTCCTCAAGAAGCTGATCATATGTCCGGTCTAACACTGCGGCCATATGGACGCGTTTGATCGGTTCATTAGGAAGGAATAACCCGTCGTTGTTTCCGGAGAAAACCCCATATTCATTTGCGACAAATACATCGCCTTTTACTGAAGCTGGGATCTTATTGGCGTCTTTAAAGTCAAGTGTTTCACCTTTTGCTAATGCTGCTTCATCTTCGAGTCCGAGTGTGCGAACTAGAAGTGAAGAAACCCAGAGTCGATCAGCTGGTTTATTTGGCAAAAAGTTTTGAGTGCTTGAATCAATTAATCCTTGTTCGAGTGCGACCGCAAGATAACCGTGTACACGTGCATTAAATGAACTAGCATCTTTAAACGGAAGCTTCACATTCTTCTTCACTTCAGCTTGATCTTCCAAACCGAGCAAACGTACAGCCGTGATGACCGACTGAATGCGTGTAACGGGAGCATACGGGTTAAATGTTCCATCGTCATTCCCTTGAAAAACACCTTTCACTTTCATACGGCCAATATTTTCTGAAAACGAACCAATTTTTTTCGTATCCGAGAATTCTACTATCTCCCCGTCACGATCATCCGCGAGAACTGGGCTGACTGCACTAAACAAAAGAACTGACGACAAAAGTGTAGCACCAAATTTTTTGTTTTTAATTTTTTTCATAAAAAGCACCTCCATATGCATTCATTGTAAAATGAATTTGGTTTAATCAAATGAGTAAATAGAACTATTTAAATGAAATTTCGACAAAATCACTACAAAATAACCCCGAATAAGAAAAAAATGGAATTGAAGCCTGTGTAAACTAGAAAGCCTGTATATCTATAAAACGGTATATATATAAAAAGAGCTAAATCGTAGAAGATTTAGCTCTTTTTATTATTTTACACTAGATGAACCAACGAGTGATTCCGCAGGTCTTCCGAGTGCGAGAAGGCTGAGTTTTGCATATCCTGTGTCTTTGAATGCAGCGAATGTATTCTTTATCACATTTGAATCCGGGTCATTTTTCAATGTCTCTACTTCTTTTTTATATAAACGAAGGACAGAACCTTGAGTGAGATTCGGAAGGCAGTCGGACGGGTCTTCATCCATAATTAAGCTTCCCATAAATTGATATTTTAATTGCAGTGCCCGTGTTAAATTTATGACATGTACCATTTTTTCAAAAAGGGCCGGATAAGATTGTTCCAGTTGGTCAAGTGCATTTTTGGCTTTTTTCAACTCATCAAGACTGCATAATGTGGCAATCATTTTCTTTTCCTCCTTTTATCGATCCCATGGTTTTTTCAATGTGAGATATTCTGCCAGCTCTTTACTTTTCGTTCTTCTTAATTTCCGCATTTCTGCACGATCCTTCGCCGAGTCATATAAAAACTGTTCTTCCTCTGTTTCTGGAATAACGCCAGGCACTTCAACAGGGCGTTTGTTTTCATCAAGCGCGACAAATGTCAAAAAAGCAGTTGCAGCGATGCGGCGGTTTCCGGAAATGATATCCTCAGCAATGACCTTGCAGAAAATTTCCATCGAAGTACGGCCTGTGTATGTCACGAATGATTCAAGGCAAAGGGAATCACTTTCCCGAATGGCATCGAGAAAATCAATTGAGTCTGTTGAAGCTGTTACACATTCTTTCACACGGGCATGGCGTCTTGCTGAGAGACTGGCAACACTGTCAATTTTTTTCATCAGCACTCCGCCGAATAATGTTTGGTAATTATTTAAATCGCATGATAATACTTGATCCGTATGCACGATGCGGCTTTCTCTAGTTTTAATAGCTGTTCTAGGTGCGTTCATTTCTTTTACTTCCTTCCAAAGTGGAATACGCTGTTAGTGTACGCCCGATTGATAAGGAAGTAAAATAGTTCTTTTTCATTTGTTGTATAGGTTTCATCTATGTAAATGCTTCCAAATTTGAATAGCAGGCAAATAAAACGTGACTAATGTTCTTAAAGAGATTAGTCGCGTTTCGTAAACTGCACTTTTGTAAAATGAAGCCATTCTTTGGCTGCATAGGAAAGGTATTGATTTTTTCGCCAAATAATCGCCAAGTTCCAGTTTACAGATGGATTGATGACCTTAACGGCACGAACTTGATCATCAAGATGCCGGCAAATGCTTTCAGGTAAAAGAGAGATGCCAAGTTTTGACGCAACCATTTCCTCAATAAACGACCATTGCGAACTTTCAGAAATGACATGCGGCTGAAACCCCGCCTCGTTGCACAAAGAAATAATCCGATCATTTAGAGCGAAATCTTTGTTAAATAAAATAAAAGATTCTGATGAGAGTTCACCCAAGTTAATTTCTTCTCGATCAGCCAGCTGATGGAATTTAGGGAGAATAAGCATTAAATCTTCTTCCATAAAGGAAAAGTGGTCAAACACTTCGTATCGAGTGGGGAGAACAACCACACCGACATCGAGCTCATTCTGTTCTACCGCTTCTTCAATTTTTTTTGATCCATCTTCAACAAGCTGAAAGGTGATACCGGGATATTTTTCGTGAAATAATCCAATAATCTGCAAGAAAAAATGGGCATCAAAAATAGGGGGGAGACCTATTCGGATGTGCCCCGTTTTTAATTCCAGCAAATTATCAAGTTCTGTTTCTAAGTTGTAAAATGCCTGATCTACAAGCTTTGCCTGCTCCAGCAAGACACGTCCTGCATCCGTCAGCATAAGCTTTTTATGGGACCGGTCAAACAATTCAATACCAAGCTCGTTCTCGAGGTTTTTTATCATTTTGCTGATGGTCGGCTGTGTAATAAATAAGTGATCCGCTGCTTTTGAGAAGCTGTTGAAATTCGTTACTTCAATAAAATATTGCAAATGCTTAATATCCATTCGTTCACCTGCTAACAATTGATTACGACTATTATAGTACATTCAAAAGATTTATGGACAATGAAGAAGGAGATTCATTCTGGAAAATAATATTCTATTAAACGAAAAGATAACAACGGTTATCTTTATGTAAATATTCAGTTCTTTCTGATACAATAACAGAGTATTCTGTAAACCATGCATATTGATGAACGGGGGAAGAAATGATGGCTTATTATGCTGCACTGCTGCATATGATTGACCTTGAGAAAAATAAAGAAATACGCCCTCTCCACGTTGAATATTTGGAGAAGCTCGAAGAAGAAGGAAAAGTGTTTGCAAGAGGTCCGTTTGGTGATGATTCGGGTGGTCTTGTAGTATACGTAGCAGATTCATATGAGGAAGCATTAACGCTTGCCGAAAATGATCCAATTGTGAGCAATAACGTACGCCGGCTCGAACTAAAAGAGTGGAAAAAGAATTAAAAACGAAGTGCCTGACACCTGTCAGGCATTTTTTATGATCATTAGCGAATTGCAAACTGCTACTAGTATTATCTTAACAACACGGTTTATCCGGATGTACAGCATTGTATGCTGCTTTGCCGTTTCAATATTACACAAAATTGTGTGTTTTACCAATGTTACTATAATAAGGATGATTCTCGACCGCTCTCCACCATTCTCAGTGCACCCCACTTGCACTCCGCCATTTTTAAAGTGATTAAACAAGCAATACACATTTAGGTGGGAAAGAAAACAATGGGTCTATTCTATTTACAAAACTGCTGTTATCAAAAAAAACTATCTTCTGCGTTTTTTTGTTATAATGGGAAAATGTTTAAAGAAAGGAGGTTATTGTTATTCGAAATCCATACTTAAAATCAGCTTCTGGTATATATGTTAACTATTTTTTACTGGGTATGGTCAATATTATGTTGTCGTCGAATATGGCGGCATTGTCGGAACAGTGGGATACTGATAAAGCTGGGATCAGTTACATCATTTCCGCAATCGGCATTGGAAAACTGCTTACATATGCCCTATCCGGTCATTTGTCGGATAAATTCGGGCGGAAACCGCTTGTGATTTTTGCAGCACTTGCAATGGGGATCTTTCTTGTTGGTATTCCTTTGTCTCCTGTGTACCAGGTTGCTTTTATGTTCGCTCTTCTTGCCGGGGTGGCCAATTCAGCGATGGACGCCGGTTCCTATCCGGGATTGATTGAAATTTTCCCGAAATCATCCGGATCTGCAAGCGTCCTCGTGAAAGCATTTATGTCAATCGGTGCGGCGCTATTGCCATTTATGATTTTGTTTTTCGCTAATCAAGATGCCTTTTATGGCTATGCATTCTTCGTTCCCGCGGCAATCTTTTTCATAAATATGCTGTTTTTAACGACCATCTCATTTCCGGATCATAAAGCCATTGTCGCCAGTCAAGAAGCGGAAAATGCCGGCGAGTCGAAATTTTTATCGGAGCCGAAATTTTCTCGGGAAGGAATTGCACTTGTAATCATTGGTTTTACGTCAACTGGTCTTTTTACAGTCGCACAAATATGGCTGCCGAGTTACGGAGAAGAAGTACTGGGAATGGCAGCTGACAGTTCGGTTAAGCTGCTCAGTTATTACAGCATCGGTGCACTGGTTTCAGTGTTGTCTTTGTCTGTTTTACTAAAAAAGCTTGTGCGGTCGGTAACGGTTATTGTGATATATCCGATTATCACATTTATAGCAATCACAACGATTTTGACTGTGAAAGTACCGAATGTTGCCATTGTGATGGCCTTCTTTATTGGGTTTTCCACCGCGGGGGTTTTCCAGCTTGCTATCACAATCATGACTGAGCTGTTCTGGCAGAAGAAGGGGACGGTTACAGGCATCGTGGCAACAGCTGCGGGTCTTGCATCGATCGTGATGCCACTTGTAACTGGCATGTTATCAGAAACTGGAAATATTGCGATCATTTTTATATTTGACGCCTTTCTGGCAGTAATCGGTCTAGTGTCGGCTGCATTTGTTTATTACAGATATGGAAAAGTTATTCCGAAGAATAAGGAGCATCGTGTCCAGTAAAATACGTTAATGTAAATCATGTATAAAAAGGAACTGCCTCGAAAAGAATACTTTTGTGGCGGTCCTTTTTTTTATTCACAGAAATTTTTCTTGCATTTAGTTTTTCTGATAATTATAATAACTCTTATATTCCAAAATGAAGAATACCGGTTCCGAATATCGGAACTAAAGGTGGTGACAAAGAATGATTCAAAGAATGGGACTGACCGAAAATAAGATTGAAATGAAACCGCTCGGAGACTCGGCGGTTGTGGTTAAATTTGGGACGGACATAAATTCGGTTGTACATAGAAAAGTGAAAGCGTTAACATTGAAGCTTCAGCATCATTCGTTTAAGGGATTTATTGAATGTGTACCAGCGTTTGCAAGTGTAACGGTTTTTTACAATCCGTTAATTGTAAAACGATCCTATGATACAGGGAAAAATAAATCACCTTTTGACATTGTTAGTTTCATGATGGAAGAAATAGTGAAAGAGCTTGTTGAAGACCAGGAAGAGAATCCGCGTATTGTGGAGATCCCGGTTTGTTATGGGGGTGAATACGGCCCGGATCTACAGTTTGTGGCTGATGAAAATCATATGTCAATCGAGGAAGTAATCAAGATTCATTCTAGTGGCGAATACCTCGTTTATATGATAGGATTTGCACCTGGTTTCCCTTACTTAGGGGGGCTTTCAGAAAAAATTGCAACGCCTCGCCGATCATCTCCACGTGTCTCAATACCTGTTGGGAGTGTCGGAATTGCGGGAAATCAAACCGGCGTTTACCCGATTTCAACCCCGGGTGGGTGGCAGTTGATTGGCCGAACACCGGCTGCTCTTTTTCAGCCGGAACATAATCCACCAAGTCTTCTTGCTTCCGGTGATGTGGTGAAGTTTGTGCCGATAACGGTGGATGAATATGAAAAATATCAGGAGACGACGCAATGAGCATAAAGGTCATTCGCCCTGGATTGCTTGCCAGCATTCAAGATTTAGGCAGGTATGGGTTTCAAAAATAT
The DNA here is from genome assembly GCF_001975785.1 of Domibacillus epiphyticus. Taxonomy (GTDB): domain Bacteria; phylum Bacillota; class Bacilli; order Bacillales; family Domibacillaceae; genus Domibacillus; species Domibacillus epiphyticus. Next base: position 136,872 of record NZ_MSFI01000006.1, read on the forward strand.
GGTGTTATTGTAAGTGGTGCAATGGATTCATATGCATTGCGCATTGCTAATTTATTAATCGGCAATCAAGAAGGAGAAGCCGCGATTGAAGTTACACTGATGGGTACTTCATTGCAGTTCGAAGAAGATTCGTTAATTGCCATTACCGGAGGGAATTTATCTCCAAAAATAGAGGGAGAAGCGGTTCCTTTATGGAGACCGGTTCTTATTAAAAAAGGGAGTATTCTTCAGTTCACTGCAAGTCAATCAGGATGCCGTGCTTATGTGACTGTAGCAGGTGGTTTCGATATTCCACAAATTATGGAAAGTAAAAGTACATATTTACGAGGTGGAATCGGCGGATTTAAAGGCCGCTCGTTACAGGCTGGAGATGTGCTTCCATTTCAAGAAAAAACAAAAGCCTCTGCCCCTTTGTTTGCCCGCTTAAAACAAAATTTGAAAAACCGCTCGTTTGGATCTGTCGAATGGTATGTTCCAGCCGGCCATGTTATGAATACAAGCGAACGGGTTATTCGTGTTATAAAAGGAATGGAATTTGATAAATTTTCTTCATCAAGCAGGGAGCAATTTTTTGAACAGGAATTTCAAATTACGCCTCAGTCCGATCGAATGGGTTACCGGCTGTCTGGACCGGAATTACAGCTGGAACAGCCTTTTGAACTTCTTTCGGAAGCAGTAGCGGAAGGGACCATCCAAGTGCCAAAGGATGGAAATCCAATTATATTGCTGGCGGACCGGCAGACGACAGGCGGGTATCCAAGAATTGCACAAATTTCATCGGTTGATTTACCGGTTGTCGCACAGTTAAAACCTGGTGAAAAAATACGTTTTAAAGAGATTACGCGTGAAGAAAGCGAACGGCTTTATTTAAAACGGGAACAAGATATAGAGGAAATAAAAACCGGTCTTTCTTTAAAAAAATGGTCATTATAAAAATTGCAGGGAGAAACAAAGCATGCTAAAAATGAGTGAATTGCAGGAAATGGTGAACATCATTGATCGATCATCGGTGAATGTCTTCACATTTGAATATGAAGGTATGAAGATTAAGCTTGAAAAAACAGTGGGTGTTCAGCAAACTGATCAAAATGAATCAGTCATCGTTCCCGTTCCTGATATTGTACAGAAAATAGAAAAGCCGGCGGAGAAAAAGGAGAACAATGCTGATCATATTGTTTCACCGATGGTAGGAACATTTTACGCAAGTTCTAGCCCGGAAGAAGAACCTTTCGTTAACGTGGGTGCGAGTGTTAAAGCAGGCGAGGTCGTCTGTGTATTGGAAGCGATGAAGCTGTTTAATGAAGTACAGTCAGAAGTAGACGGAGAAATTGTTGAGATTTTAGTAAAAGACGGAGATATTGTTGAATACGGACAGCCATTATTTGTCGTAAAGAAGAGCCAGTAAGAAAGAGACAAATGTTTAAAAATGTTATAGCTTGGCGGTAAAATGCTGGATCAACAAAGAGAACCAAAGTGCACTCGAAGAACTTTTCATTACAGGTTACAACAACTGTTCCGTTTTATCTCAGTCTAATGGATAATGAGTATTTTCTAAATGATCATGTGAATACGAAAATTTAGAGACAGATGAGATCGTTATTAACGAAAAAATAGGAGTGTGAACAGAATGGGGAAATCTTTAACAGCAATTCGACAGGAAATTAGGGAAAACAAATGGACGGGGCCGACAGCAGGACTTGCGACAGGTTACACACAGGCGAACCTTGTTATTTTACCAAAAGCACAGGCATACGATTTTTTATTGTTTTGCCAGCGCAACCCGAAACCATGCCCGCTTCTTGAAGTGACGGATGCCGGATCGCCTGTTCCAAAATTGACGGCTCCTGGTGCTGACTTGCGTTACGATGTGCCAAAGTACCGTATTTACCGTCACGGTGAACTGGTGGAAGAAGTGACGGATTTACAATCGTATTGGCAGGATGATTTCGTTTCGTTTTTAATCGGATGCAGCTTCACCTTTGAGCATGCGTTAATGGATAACGGACTCAAGATTCGACATATTGAAGAAGAACGCAACGTGCCGATGTATATTACGAACATTGCATGCGAACCGGCGGGCGTGTTTCATGGAAATATGGTTGTCAGTATGCGTCCGTTTCAAGCGCAAAACGTCGTACGCGCTGTCGAGGTCACATCACGCTTCCCATCTGTTCATGGTTCACCAGTCCATATTGGCCAGCCGAAACAAATCGGTATCGAAGACGTGTCAAAACCAGACTTTGGGGATGCCGTAACCGTTAAGGATGGAGAGACACCGGTATTTTGGGCGTGCGGCGTGACACCACAATCGATTGCTATGTCGAGTAAACCAGAGCTGATGATTACCCATGCTCCAGGCTGTATGTTTATTACCGATATGAAAGACAGCCAGTATTCTGTTTTGTAAGTGATTCATAAATCGATTGTCTCGTGAATCCCAGTTTCATATAATGGAACAAAACGATCATTCGAATTATTATTCCGGGTGTCGGAATAGGGAGTGGGCAATAGATGAATAAAACAGTATTAAAATCAATGGAAATCCTCCGTCTCTTTTTTAACGAAGAAAAGTTAACATTACTTCAAATTATGGAGAAGACGGAGCTGCCCAAAACGTCAGCTTATCGGATGGCAGAATCGCTGTTGGAGCTCGGTTTTTTGGAAAAAGACAAAGAGGGAGCATACCGTCTCGGCTTAATTTTTTTGACACTAGGTAATTTAGTCGCAGAGCGGCTCGATGTACGCACGATTGCGCTTCCCTACATGAAGAAGCTTCGGAAAGAGACAGGAGAAGCGGTCAATCTTGTTATACGTGATGGCGATGAAGCGGTGTATATTGAAAAAGTTGATACGCAGGAACGCGTGCGGGTCTATACGCAAATCGGCCGCCGCGCTCCTCTTTACGGCGGCGCATGTCCGCGAATTTTGTTGTCGTTTACAGAACATGAAGAGCGGGAACGCTTAATTGACTCCTTTAAAATAGTACCTTACGCAAAAGGAACACCGAATGATAAAAACGATTTGCGTCGATTGATAGAAGAAACAAGAGAAGCAGGCTGGTCGGTTAGTCATTCAGAACTGGAAAATCATTCGTCAGCCATTGCGGCTCCTATTTTTAACCATAAAGGCGATGTAGTTGCCGGGATTAGTTTGGTTGGTCCTGAAGTCCGTTTTCGGGACGAAGTACATGTGCAGGCCATGATAGAAAAATTAACGGGTGCAGCCTTCCACATTTCTACAAAACTTGGTCAGCCAGAAGATAACTTGTTAGAAAATAGAGAGGTGAGAACATGAAAATAGATTTAAATTGCGATATGGGTGAAAGCTTTGGTGCATACACGATCGGACGCGATGAAGAAATGATGCCGTATATTACGTCGGCAAATATTGCGTGCGGTTTTCATGCAGGTGACCCAGATGTAATGAAGCGGACCGTTCATCTCGCCGCAAAAAACGGTGTGGCGATCGGCGCCCATCCCGGTTTTGCGGATTTATCAGGGTTTGGACGACGTGATATGGCACTTTCGCCAGATGAGGTGTATGCGATGGTCGTATACCAAATTGGTGCCCTTGCTGCTTTTGCAAAAGCAGAAGGAGCAGCTCTTCACCACGTGAAACCGCATGGTGCGCTTTATAATATGGCTTCATCTCGTGCGGATTTATCCCGTGCGATTGCTTCTGCTGTCGCGGATGTGAATCCGGGACTTATTTTATATGGTCTTGCAGGCAGTGAGTTAATTAAAGCAGGGAAAAACGCGGGGCTGACAACAGCAAATGAAGTATTTGCAGACCGGACGTATGCGCCTGATGGAATGTTAACGTCACGCCGTTTACCAAATGCGTTAATTACAAATAATGAGGAAGCAGCAGCGCAAGTTGTCCGTATGGTGAAAGAGAACAAAGTAAGAGCAACTGACGGCACTGATATTTCTATAAATGCTGATACGATTTGTATTCATGGGGATGGTGCTCATGCACTTTCATTTGCGCAATTAATTCGTACAAGGCTTCAAGAAGAAGGGATTCACATTACAACAGTTGAAAAGGAGGAAACAGTATGAAAGAAAATCAGCTTCAAAAAGAAAAGTCCAATTGGAGTATATTGCTGGGCGCCGCATTCTTAATGGCAACTTCAGCGATTGGACCGGGGTTTTTAACGCAGACGACCGTCTTTACAGAAAAGCTTGCTGCTAGTTTTGGTTTTGTTATTTTAGTTTCCATTTTACTTGATATAGGTGCACAGACGAATATTTGGCGAATTTTGGTTGTTGCGGAAAAGCGGGCACAAGATATTGCTAACCTTGTCTTTCCTGGTTTAGGCTATTTTATTGCCTTGCTTATTGTTCTTGGCGGGATTGCATTTAATGTAGGTAACATCGGAGGAGCGGGACTAGGTCTTAACGTAATTTTCGGCATTGATCCGGTAACTGGCGCTGTCATTAGTGCGGTTATTGCTGTAGCCATCTTTCTTGTAAAAGAAGCGGGCTTGCTAATGGACAAATTTACTCAAGTAATGGGATTTGTCATGATTGCTTTGACACTTTACGTGGTTTTTCAAGCAAATCCTCCAGTTGGTGAAGCGGTTGTCAAGACGTTTGTGCCGGATACAATTGATATGCTGGCGATTGTCACGCTTGTCGGCGGGACTGTTGGGGGATACATCACATTCGCCGGGGGTCACCGTCTGTTAGATGCAGGTATTAAAGGAATTGAATCTGTTCCTCAAGTAACAAAGAGTTCAGTGTCTGCGATCGGTATCGCATCGATCATGCGCATATTCCTATTCCTTGCTGCTCTTGGCATAGTGGCGCAGGGGCTTCCGATTAATCCAGACAATCCGCCAGCATCGGTGTTTCAGCTGGCAGCAGGTGACATTGGATATCGTTTGTTTGGTATTGTTATGTGGGCAGCGGCTATCACATCTGTTGTTGGAGCAGCTTACACATCCGTTTCGTTTATCCGCACATTGCATCCTGCAATAGAAAAATATCATAAAGCTATTATCGTTGGATTTATTATATTGTCGTCAGGTATTTTTACAACAATCGGACAGCCTGTTAAAATGCTTATTTTAGCCGGCGCACTAAACGGCTTGATCTTGCCAATTGCGCTCAGTGTGATGCTGATTGCTGCCTATAAAAAATCAATTGTCGGCGAGTACCGCCATCCGATTTGGATGACTGCAGTTGGCGTGATTGTTGTGTTGCTTATGGCTGCTATGGGCGGTTATACTTTATTTACCCAATTGCCAACTTTATTCTAATAAACAGTATGAAATCTGCTCCTTTTATAAGGGAGCAGATTTTTTATTGGAGCGGATTTCCAAAGATTGCTTAAGACTGTGTTTTTCATTTTGAGAAATATGTTTGAAGCCCATTGGAAATAGCGGTCGTAACAATGTTTTGGTACGATTCTGTTACAATAGACGATTCCTCATAGGGATTCGTCAAATACCCAAGTTCAACCAAAATAGCCGGCTGGCTGTTTTCACGAATGACAAAATAGTCACCATTTCTCGTTCCGCGGTTTTTGGATGACAATGAATGGTCTAATCCATTATTTATGCTGTTTGCGAGCTGTTTTTGATAGTGATGATAATAATATGTTGTAAAGCCCCTTGCACTAGATTCGGAAGTCCCATCGTAATGTATGCTGATGAATGCGTCCGCATTATAATGATGTGCCTGGTTCGTACGAGATGGAAGCGGTATATACTGATCACTCGATCTCGTCAAAATAACCGTCGCCCCTTTTTGTTGAAGTTTGTTGGCCAGCCGTTCAGCTGTTTGTAACGTAACATCTTTTTCAACGGTTCCTTGTTTGCCTGTCGTCCCGCCGTCTTTTCCCCCATGGCCAGGGTCAAGAACGATCACTTTTCCATTCAGGCCGCCGGAATTCCCAGATGAGGGATTCACTAGATTTGTAGAAGATACGACCCAGCTGGCGACATAGGCTTCGTTTCCGCTTGCTAAGCTGATTTTGTACCAATCTCCTTCTTGTCCTATAACCGGATACCGTTCTCCTTGAGAACCCTGAACAATAACAGATGAGGAAGTGGATGGGCTTGTGCGGATATTGGTCCCGTCGTTCTTAATATATACATAATTCGTTTTTGATGATTTGCTTGATGCCGATTTTGTGCGGACAAATTGACTGCTAACCCACGCTGTTTCATTTTGAAAACGTATGTTGACCCATCCATTTTCTCTGGATATAATGCCGACTTGATCTCCACTGTACGCTGTACCGATAATAGAAGCCGATAAGGAAGGGTCGTTTCTAACGTTCACTCGGTCAGCTGTAATGATCCCTGTTTGACTCGCAGAAGTGCTCATTGACGGAGCATCCTCGGTGACAATGTGGCCCGCAATCCACCCCTTTTTTCCCCCAGAAAGCTGAACTTGATACCAATCATACTGTTCTTTCAACACGTGGAATTGTTCGTTTCGGTTAGCGCTTCCTATGACACTAGCTGTCATCGAAGGTTCACTGCGTACATTTGCATTGTCCACACCAATTCGAATAACATTTGTTTCTGCGTTAGTAGACGCCTCTTTCATAAAAATGGAGATAAATAAAATGATAGATAATAAAATCTTTTTGTCCATAAAACACCGCCTATAAGGAATTTCAGCTATATTTTACCACTTGATATTTTTGTGTACATCCGCATAAATGATGATTCTTTCATTAAGAAAATGGTCTGAATAAATTGACAATTTGTTCTGTTCTAGAAATGGTTTTTTCATATAATAAAATTTATCTGATAATTATTCCAGATAAGGGGTTTGATACCTATTAGAGGGTGGTATGTAACATGAAGGGATTCATTTACATTCTATTTGTTTATGATTAAGAGAGGGGTAAAACAATGGCAATTAATGAAAATAGCAAGGACAAACAATTAGAGCAGTTTCGAGTAAACAATAAAGGAGAAAAACTGACGACTAATCAGGGAGTTCGTGTGTCTGAAGACGAGCATTCGCTTAAAGCAGGTGAACGCGGTCCAACATTAATGGAAGATTTTCATTTTCGTGAAAAAATGACCCATTTTGACCACGAGCGAATTCCAGAGCGTATTGTTCATGCTAGAGGCTTTGCAGCGCATGGTTATTTTGAAGTATATGAATCTATGAAAGAATATACAAAGGCAGGCTTTTTACAAGACCCTTCTGTCAAAACGCCTGTATTTGTTCGTTTTTCTACAGTAGCAGGCTCGCGTGGATCAGGAGACTCCGTACGCGACGCGCGCGGCTTTGCGACAAAGTTTTATACAGAGGAAGGTAACTATGATTTAGTCGGAAATAATATCCCGGTCTTTTTTATTCAAGATGCGATTAAGTTTCCTGATCTTGTCCATTCATTTAAACCGGAACCGCATAACGAAATGCCCCAGGCGGCGACTGCACATGATACGTTCTGGGATTTCTTTTCGAATAACACGGAGTCCGCACATATGGTGATGTGGAACATGTCGGACCGCGCAATTCCTCGAAGCTACCGGATGATGGAAGGATTTGGCGTTCATACATTCCGCTTTATCAATGAACAGGGAAAAGCACGATTTGTAAAATTTCATTGGAAGCCAGTTCTCGGTGTGAAATCACTTGTATGGGATGAAGCCCAGAAAATTGCCGGAAAAGATCCAGATTTCCATCGCCGTGACCTGTGGGAAGCAATCGAAATGGGTGACTACCCTGAATACGAGCTTGGCGTTCAAATGATAAATGAAGAAGATGAATTTTCATTTGACTTTGATATTTTAGATGCGACAAAATTGTGGCCGGAAGAGGATGTACCGGTGGAAATTATTGGAAAAATGACGCTAAACCGCAATGTGGATAACGTATTTGCGGAAACAGAGCAAGCCGCTTTCCACCCAGGACACGTTGTGCCGGGAATCGACTTTTCCAATGACCCGCTCTTGCAGGGGCGTTTGTTCTCTTACACTGATACGCAATTAATTCGTCTTGGTGGACCGAACTTCCATGAACTGCCGATTAACCGGCCTGTCTGCCCGTTCCATAATAACCAGCGTGACGGGTATGGAAGAATGACCATCAATCAGGGACCGGTTAGCTACCATAAAAACTCAATCGATCATAATACGCCTGCTCCAGCAACCGAGGAAGAAGGCGGATACGTACACTATCAGGAAAAAGTGGAAGGCAGGAAAGTACAGCGCCGCAGTGACAGCTTTAAAGATCACTTTTCTCAGCCGAAGATGTTCTGGAACAGTATGACGGATGTGGAAAAAGAACATATTATCGAAGCGTTTAGTTTCGAACTTGGAAAAGTAAAAAGCAAAGATATTAGGCAGCAGTCTGTGAATGTAATCGGCAACATTGATATGCTGCTTGCAACAAGAGTAGCGGAAGCAGCAGGTGTGAATCCTCCAAAGGATATTGCAGAATCTACGGTATCAAAAGAGTCACCTGCTGTGAGTATAGAAAAAAATAAAGTAAAAGGGGCAAAAACAAGTAAAATTGCGGTTCTTGTTGGGAATGGCTTTCATGGCAAAGATGTCAGCAGTCTTATAAAGGAATTTGAAAAAGCGGGTACTCGCCCTGAAATCATAAGCAGCAAACAAGGGATGATAAAAGGTGATGATGGGACAGAGATTGAAGTAATGCATACATTTTTAACTGCCGATTCTGTCTTGTTTGACGCCGTGTATGCAGCGGGCGGATTAAGCGAAGATATTAAAGCGAAGAAGCAAGCCATCGCTTTTCTTCAGGAAGCATATAGCCATTATAAAACAGTGGGTGCCTCTCATGACGGCGTAGATTTACTAGCTGATTTAAATGCGGATTCGGGCGTTGTGTCTGAAGCGAGTCCTTCAAAAGACTTTGCCGATACATTTCTTAACGCACTCGCTGAGCACCGTCACTGGAATCGGCTAGTGTAACTATAGCAGAGCCGCGGTTCGCCGCGGCTCATTTTTGGGATTTTTACTTTTCTTCCTAGTATTCTATGTCCATTCCTCTAGGAACTGTGATATACTGAGGTTGTCTGTTATACAACAAGGAGGGGTTTAAAATGGCTGTTGTATTTGGAACTGAGATGGAGGCATTGCCGCAAGCTGTTAATTTACACGACTACGAGAAAGCGGTTTCAGAAGCGGATTGGGGGAAAGTTTCTGAATATTTTACGTGGTATAACACAGGCAATGTAAACATGGTACATGAAGCGATTGATCGTCATGTAGAAGAGGGAAAAGCGGATAAAGTGGCGCTTTATTTTACAGACGGCCTTCGTGATGAACGCTATACATATGAAGAAATGAAAGAAAAATCATGCCGGTTTGCAAATGGGTTAAAGAAAATCGGTGTTGAAAAGGGTGACCGCGTCTTTATTTTTATGCCGCGCAGCCCTGAGCTTTACTTTGCGATGCTGGGCATCATTAGAATTGGTGCGATTGCAGGGCCTTTGTTTGAAGCATTTATGGAAGAAGCGGTGAAAGACCGATTGGAAGACAGCGGCGCGAAAGCAGTTGTCACAACACCGCAATTATTGTCACGCATTCCTTTTGACGAGCTGCCGGAACTGGAGAAGATCATTCTTGTTGGAGATGCAGAAGCAACAGGAGAGCATCTTATTCCATACGAGGAACTGATGAGTCACTCAGCAGATTATGTGATGGAGTGGGTAGATCGGGAAGATGGGATGGTCCTTCATTATACTTCTGGTTCAACGGGTAAGCCAAAAGGCGTATTGCAAGTGCATGATGCGATGGTTCACCAATATTTAGCGGGAAAGTGGACATATGATTTGCATGAGGATGACGTTTATTGGTGCACGGCTGATCCAGGCTGGGTGACTGGAACATCAGGCGGTATGTGGTCGCCATGGCTGAACGGTGTTACGAATGTATTGCGAGGTGGCCGGTTCAAAGCGGAAGACTGGTTCGAGACGCTTCAAAAATACGGGGTAACCGTCTGGTTCAGCGCACCGACAGCGTTTCGTCTATTGATGGCATCCGGAAATGAACTGCCAAATCAATACGACTTATCGAAGCTTCGTCACGTCTTGTCAGCGGGAGAACCGCTCAATCCAGAAGTAATCCGCTGGGGAGCAGAAGCGCTCAATATGCGTATTCATGATAACTGGTGGATGACAGAAACTGGATCTTCTGTTTGTGCGAACTTTCGCTGTAATACCATCCGTCCCGGCTCAATGGGCAAACCGCTGCCAGGCATCGAAATGGCGATTATTTCGGACCAGGGTGAAGAACTTCCGCCTAACCGGATGGGCAACCTTGCCATCAAACCAACATGGCCGGCGATGATGAGGAAAATCTGGAATAATGATGAAAAATATGAGAGCTACTTTTTAAACGGATGGTTTATTACAGGTGATTCTGCGTATAAGGATGAAGACGGTTATTACTGGTTCGAAGGACGCGTTGATGATGTCATAAACACATCAGGTGAACGTGTTGGACCGTTTGAAGTCGAAAGCAAACTCGTTGAGCATCCAGCAGTAGCGGAAGCAGGTGTTATTGGAGTGCCGGACCCGGTGCGTGGTGAAGTGATTAAAGCATTTATTACACTGCGCCCGGGCAATGTGGAAAGTGATGAGCTTTTAGAAGAAATTCGCCAGCACGTAAAAACGAAGCTCGCCGCTCATGCAGCACCAAAAATGTTTGAGGTGCGTGATTCGATACCGAAAACAAGATCAGGCAAAATTATGCGCCGAGTACTGAAAGCCTGGGAGCTCGGGCTTCCTGCTGGTGATTTGTCCACTATGGAAGAGTAAACAAAAAGGAAATCCTGTTGAGCTAACAGGATTTCCTTTTTATTGTTGTATGAAATGAGTTAAAGAATCAGTCTTAAAGGGCCGCCGCTTTCTTATATCCATCGACAACGAGGTCAAGTTTCCCTGTAGCAGGGTCAATAACAAGTCCATGTACAGGAATATCCGGCACCATTAATGGATGTGTTTTCACCAAGTTTACGCTATGTGTGACGCTTTCTTCCACGCTGCTGAAACCTTCGAGCCATTGATCAACATCAATGCCTGCGTGGCGAAGTGTATCGATAACTTCCTCCTGCACACCGCGTTTTTTCATTGCATCAAACATCGCACCGCTGGAAAGCGAGCTCATGCCGCAGTCGTGGTGTCCGACAATCAAGACTTCATCTGCTTGAAGCTGATAGACAGCAACGAGCAGGCTTCTCATAATCGAACCGAATGGATGGTTCACGATCGCGCCGGCATTACGGACAATTTTCACGTCGCCGTTTTTAAAGTTCATCGCTTCTGTTACAAGTTCTACAAGACGTGTATCCATGCATGTTAAAATAACAACTCGCTTATCCGGAAATTTACCTGTTGCAAATTTTTCGAATTCCTTATTTTCTACAAACGTTTTGTTAAATGATAAAATATCAGTTAATAATGTCACGAGATTATTCTCTCCTTTCGAACTATTATTATTGTGGATCATTTTATAATTTGTTGTCAAACCCTTTTTAAGGTGTTGGTAAACATTGGAGTGTCTTGCTGGGGCTTCTGTTCAGGTAAAACCCGGCATGTAATCATTGTTGTCAGATCATTTTTAAAGAACTTGTGATGCGTTCTCTCAAACCGCCTATCGGAACGAAGCGTGCCACGCGGAATACTTCTTTTCCTTGAATAAAAAAAAGAATCGCCGGCACTGAAAAAACAGTTAGCTGCCCGGCAATATCAGGCGCTATTCCTGTGTTGGCATAAACGGAAGTAACAGAAGGAAAATCCTCCAAAAGTGTCTCCACCTGCGGTAAAAGAGCATGGCATACCGAACAGCCAGGACTTGAAACATAGAGCAATACCGCTTCGTTTGAAGAAATAACGTCAGAAAATTCCGCGTATGAGGTGATGGCCTCCATTTGTCTCACTCCTTTTTCTCATTGTAAAGTCTGTCTGCTATAATGAAAAGAAATTGGATTTTAAGGAGGTTCCGGCATGGCTGGACGAAACAAAGACGAACTTAAAGACATTACACTGCTTGGCAATCAAGGAACGAAGTATATATTTGACTACGATCCATCTGTCCTTGAGACATTTGACAACAAACATCAAAACCGCGATTATTTTGTAAAATTTAACTGCCCGGAATTCACATCACTCTGCCCGATGACAGGACAGCCGGATTTTGCGACCATCTACATCAGCTACATTCCCGATGTGAAAATGGTCGAAAGCAAGTCGCTGAAGCTGTACTTATTCAGCTTCCGCAACCACGGTGATTTTCATGAGGACTGCATGAACATTATCCTAAATGACCTTGTGGAACTGATGGACCCACGCTACATTGAAGTATGGGGCAAATTCACGCCTCGTGGCGGGATTTCCATCGATCCGTACACAAACTACGGGAAGCCTGGCACAAAATACGAGAAAATGGCGGAGTACCGGATGATGAACCATGACTTGTATCCGGAGACGGTGGATAACCGGTAAGAGCCAGTTCGCAGGAAATCTGCATAGAAAAGAGATGTCCTAATAAGGCATCTTTTTTTGTTTTAATCAATTTCAAGGGAGGCTTTTAGAAACATAGATCGATTCCTCATTTATTTGGTATAATTTTTCTATTATTTCATAAAAGAGATGGACTTATTTGATATATAAAATTTATTAAACGGTACTAGTTCTTAATAATGCTCTAGCAAAAGGGGAGTACAGAAGATGATTTTTAAATTTCTTGGCAAGAAACAAAAAAAAGATATGCAGCTCCTAAGTTAAAACCTAAAGCTAACAAAGAGAAAGCCAAAGTTGCACCAACACGGATAGGTGAATTAGGAGAATATAAAATTAATATTCAACTCGATCAACTACCTAAAACATGTAAATATCTTAGTGATTTATTGTTGGTAAACAACAAATCAAAGTCAGGTTACTCACAAATAGATCATATTATTTTTTCTCCATTTGCTGTTTTTGTAATTGAAACAAAAAATTATTCTGGAATAATCTATGGAGACAGAACTAGAAAACAGTGGTCTGTGAATGGAAAATTCCCAATGTTAAATCCCTTTATCCAAAATTACGGACACATAGAAGCAATACGATCATCTTTGAACTCCGTAGAAAACTCTAACTTTGTATCGATGATATCTTTTACAAAACGATGTAAATTTAAAGTGAATTCAGAGCTCAGGGAGATACAGTCTAATGATCTAATTGTTTACGATATAGAGTTAACAGAATTTATTACAAGAAAGCTAAATGTGTTAAAACTTCAGAAAAAAACAGCAGTATTTTCTGAAGGTGAAATACTAAATATGTACAATAAACTTCAAAAAGAAAATATTAAGGATTCTAATATTAGAAAGAATCATATAGAAATAGTAAAAGCTGAAAACAATGGCAAGAAATCAATTAACAACTTGACAAACACATCGGCAAAATGTGTGACATGTGGAAAGTCTGTTTCCCAAAAGGTAGAATCTTTTTGTTTATCAAATAAAGAGAGGTTTAATGGAAATGTTTATTGTTACGAACATCAGAAAAAACATTGACATCATGTTTAGTACAAGTTAAAGTGTTAATAATATTATTTAACCGAGAGATTTTTATATTACCTTCTAAATTGACTAGAGGCTTTAGCATACTGTTAATAACAATATTGACTGTGTGAAAAAGCAATCTCTACACTATTAGAAGATAAGTAAAAGATAAATCGGTATATTTCTTGCCTAGGCGACTAGATGGGGAATATACCGATTTTTTTGTTAAGGAGGGATGTTTATGAATAAATCGAAAGGGGCAATTGAGTCCGAAATCAGCAAGGCGTTAACGCGATGGGAAAAAGACTTTCTTGGGCGTGGTTCCGTATCCGTTAAGACGGATATTTTACGTGATATGATTATCGTCACATTACGCGGTATTTTGACACCTGCTGAATATGCCCTTTGTGAAACAAAAGAGGGAGCGATATCGATCAAAAGGCTGCGATCGGATTTGATTGAATCAGGTCTGGAAGGGCTGAAGGACATTATCTTCAGTATAACAGGGGGGAAAGTGAAAAGCTTTCACACGGATATAAGCACGCTTACCGGCGAACGGGTGATGGTGTTTAAATTATTTAATGATATTGAGAAAACGATGCAAGAGAGAATAGATGAAATTAAGGGAGATCTTTAAAAAACCATCTGGTTCGTTGAAGGTAAACCGGCAGTTTTAAGAATGAAAGGGCAATAGCCCATTTATTCTGGAATTGCCGGTTTTTTTGTGGAAAAGAGTATTGAGGAGGAAAGAACATGTCAGACATTATTGTACAAAATTTGTTGTCACCCGTCGTGTTATTTTTTGTGTTAGGGATTATAGCGGCTTTAGTTAAATCAGATTTAAAATTCCCAAGCGGGTTAAGTGAAGCGTTAAGTATTTATCTTTTAATTGCGATTGGAATAAAAGGCGGGATTGAGTTATCACATTATTCCATTGAATCCGTCATTCAACCCATTATAGGCGCACTCTTTTTAGGGATTGCCATTCCAGTGTTGACGCTTTTGATCACGCGTCTCATGAAAATGGATCTTAAAAACTCGATTGGGCTGGCTGCCACCTTTGGTTCTGTCAGCATTGTTACATATGGAGCTGCCATCTCGTTTATTGAAAAGAATGGCGTATCTTATGAAGGGTTTATGAATGCCCTCGTTGTGCTTATGGAAAGCCCGGCTATCTTAGTTTCTTTATTGTTATTAAAGATCATTGAGAAGAAAAAGGATGAATCTGCCCTTTCAATGCGAAATACAGGTATTATTTCCAAACCAGCAAGCCTCATTGACAAAGAGGTCATAAGAGAGAGCCTGTTTGGGAAGAGTGTTTTGCTGCTGTTAGGCAGTTTGGTAATCGGGTTGATTCTTGGGGAACGAGCTGTCCCAATGGTGAAACCGCTGTTTATGGACTTATATAGCAGTGTGTTGATTCTTTTCTTGCTGAGCATGGGGATTACGGCAGGCCAACGTTTGCCGGAAGTAAAAAAACATGGCTTAAAATTGCTTCTTTTTGGCGTATTGACTCCTATATTATTTGGAGGTTTAGGAGTTTTGACAGGGCACTTGGCAGGACTGTCGCTAGGCGGTGTCACATTATTAGGAGTGTTAGCGGGAAGTGCCTCTTATATCGCGGCTCCGGCAGCATTAAAAGCATCTGTCCCGGAGGCGAATCCATCTGTTTATTTGGGTGTAGCTTTAGGGGTCACGTTCCCATTCAACTTAATTATCGGTATACCTATTTATTATGAAATGGCTCAATGGATTCAATAGGAGGGATAATGATGCAGAAAACAAACGAGAAAAAAGCGTTAGTTATCACAGGATTAAACAAAAAATTACTTCCACTCTTTCCGGAAATAACGAATAAAAAAGAGGAAGAGCTGCTCATTGCAACAAGTTTTGGAACGATCATAACAAATCCATACGATTGTACGGTCAGGAATATGATGATGGCGGTGTACGCTGAAAATATTAAAGAGATTTATCTTATCGGAGAGAAGGATAGTAAAGAACATAAGGTTGACGGGGATGAGATTGTTTCGAAAATCAAGGATGCCGGAATTTCAAATAAAACGATCGAAACAATTGAGTATATTGATGTCGCTGGGAACAATCTATCGAGCTGGCTGGCAGGAAAGCAAGATGTGAAACAGATTATAACGGAAAATGTCGAGTTAATTAAAAGCCACCCATTGCTTCCAAAAACGTTATCTGTTCATGGGTTTATCGTCAATGCAGAAACAGGTGAATGGGAGGCTGTTGAATGAATGGCGGATTTCCTCGTGATGAGTTATGATTGTGATACCAGATAAACAGGAGGAATAAGCATGACTGAAAAAAAGAAAATGACATTGCAGGAAGCAATGATGAAAAAGCTTGAAGAGAAAAAAGCACAGGCGGCAGGCGGCAAAGGAAATGGGAGTTTTGATACGTCAACGAAAAAAATGAAGAGCCAGCAGACGAAAAAAGTAAGCAATTCACGCAGAAAAATGGGTGTTTAATGAATCGAGCAGAGGAATATCCTCTGCTCGATTTTTTTAAAAGAGAATAGGCGATAAGGCTCTTGTTTCATCTATGTGTATAAACGCATCATATCGATCGGATAATCGGGAAGGAACGTAATTGCCGTAACGCTCCATTTCAGGGTTATACACGACCCCAATGGCACGGTGGCCGATGGTTTCCCGGAATAAATCCCTGTTTTCATCCGTGAACATCATGTACTTATCAAAAGCGCCTGCCTGGTGGACAAGATCTTCCCAGCTTCCATTCATCGCCACTGGTACGTTCATTTCCTCCAATGGGTCTCCCCATTTTTTAGCGGCAATGACAGTTCCATGATGGGTGCCAAATCCAACGGAAAAGATTTTTTCCTTCCCGTAAATTTCTCGTGTGAGCTGCCCGACATTCACCATTCCATCGTCAGCCATATCTGTCGCTCGCGCATCTCCAATATGAGTATTATGTTCCCAGATGATGCCTTTTACTTCTTTGCCATGCTCATTTTCAATATGATGAAGGGCTTCGACCATGTGACGGTCCCGAATATTCCATGATTCATTTCCGTTGATAACCATTTCATGATAATAAGATTCCGCATTGCTTGCCACGAGCGCATTTACCTGCATATTAAGGGAAGCCTCTGGTTCGCCTTTATACGTTTTTTTGTTTTGATGGATCGTCTGTAGAAGGTGCAGTATGTCTTTCATGCAGCTTTCACCATAAATCGCCGATGAAATACCATACATCTCTGCCTGGCGGTGGAATGGTTCAAAGCATTCAAATGCACGCTTCGCCTTTTCGACATCCGGAGACTTTATTTTTTCCAGGTACCGAATCACTTCCTCCATTGATTCCCATAAACTATATACATCCAAACCATAAAAGCCGGCTTTCTTATTCTGATTGTGATTATAGGCATGCAGCCAGTCAATTAGGTGGACAACTTCTTCATTTGCCCACATCCAGGCAGGCCAGCGGTTAAAGGAGCGCAATGCTTCTGCTGCGTTTTTATACTCGGGTGCGTGTCCTTTAATGTAGCGATTGATTTCGAAGCATGAGGGCCAATCGCCTTCAACAGCGACAAACGAAAAGCCATGTTCTTCTATCAGCTTTTTTGTCATCTCTGTACGGGTTGTGTAAAACTCGGATGTGCCGTGAGAAGCTTCCCCAAGCAGGACAAATTTCGCGTTGCTGGCTGCTTTAATTAACGGTTCTAAATCTGCTGTGTCAGTAAACGGGACAGCGTGGTTCTGAATATGTTCCACATAACGGCTCGTTCTAATCATGTTGTCACCCCTCGTTTTTACTCAGTATTCCCGGTAAACCGCATAATGTAACAAGAAAAAATCCCGCCGTATGGCGGGATTTCTCTCATTATTCTACATTAAAATAACGTGCATCTGGATGAGCGAAAACAATGGCGGATACGGATGCTTCCGGCTCCATCATAAAGCCTTCAGTTAATCGTACACCGATTTCTTCCGGTTTCAGAAGACCAAATAATTTTTCCTGGTCTTCAAGGTTAGGACAAGCCGGATAGCCAAATGAAAAACGCTGTCCTTGATATTTAGCCGCGAATCGTTCACGCATAGTAAAATCAACTGGATCAGGGAAGCCCCACTGATCACGCATTTCCTGGTGAATACGTTCCGCAAATCCTTCCGCAAGCTCAAGAGCAGTTGACTGTATGGCATGGCTGTCGAGGAATTTTCCTTGTTCACGAAGCTTCAATGCAGCATCTCGAACACCGAACCCTGCTGTGACAACAAAGAATCCGACATAATCCATTTCACCGCTGTCAGCTGATTTTAAATAATCAGCGAGGCAGAGGAACGGTTCTTTTGTCTGGCGCGGGAAGGTGAACCGTTCAATTTCCGTTTTCGAGTCAGCCGGGTCATAAATAATGACATCATCACCTTCTGACTGAGCCGGGAAAAATTGATACACAGCCGCTGTTTTTAACCCGCCGTCGTTTAAAAAGCCTGTCACGGTTTCATGAAGCTGTATAGCACGATCGTCTTTTTCAGCGAGCAAGTTTTTTATATTGCCTTTTAATCCGAGATGATGGCCGATCAGCGTCTGCATATTTACATACGGCTTCAAATGAGAAATGGAGTAATCAGGCAAAACGCGTCGGCGTGTGTCGCGCGGTACAAACACCGGGACATCTGAACGAACGGTTTTTACCGGTTTTGGCGCAACTGCAACAGCCTGTTCTTTCCGTTCATCACGATACGCTTCAATTTCTTTTCGTTTTTCTTTTTTTGCTTCAAGTTCCTGCAAGAGCTTCACTTTTTGCTCTTCATTTTGCAGGCGGTTTGCAATATCGAGCCCGTCCATTGCATCTTTTGCATATAAAACAGGTCCTTCATATTCCGGTGAAATTTTCGTTTCGGTAAAGCGCCGTGACAATGCAGCGCCTCCAACGAGAATGGGTACATTGATATCAGCAGATTTGAAGTCCTGCGCTGTTAGCACCATTTGCTGGGCGGATTTTACAAGAAGGCCGGATAACCCGACCATGTCCGGTTTTTCTTTCCGAATGACGTCGATTAATGTTTGCGGTGTTACTTTAATGCCGACATCCACGACTTTAAACCCGTTGTTGCTTAAAATAATATCGACAAGGTTTTTTCCGATATCATGAACGTCGCCTTTAACGGTCGCCAGGATGACTTTTCCCTTACCGGTATCGTCTTCTTTTTTCTCCATGAACTGTTCAAGGTAGGCAACGGATGCTTTCATGACTTCCGCACTTTGCAATACTTCCGCTACGATCAGCTGGTTGTCATTAAACAAACGGCCGACTTCCGCCATTCCTTCCATAAGCGGACCATTAATGATATCGAGCGGATCGTCATACATCTCTCGGGCTTTCTCGAGATCAGGGAGAAGGCCTTCTTTCGTTCCTTCCACGACATAATAGCTTAACCGTTCAGGAACTGTTTTCGGTATATCTTCTTCTTTTTTCTCTTTTTTCTTGTCACGGTAAAAATCGGTAAATACTGCAAGCGTTTCGTCTGTTGTTGTGAACAGCAGGTCGTTCGCGAGTTTAATTTCTTCTTCTGGAATCGATGCATACCGTTCCAGTTTCTCTGTATTTACGATCGCGTAATCAAGTCCGGCTTGTGTACAATGATACAAGTACACGGCATTCAACACTTCACGGCCGACAGGAGGGAGGCCGAATGACACGTTACTCACTCCGAGAACGGTTAAGCATTTTGGGAGCCTTTCTTTAATTAAACGAATGCCTTCAATTGTTTCAACAGCAGAACCGATATATTGCTCGTCCCCGGTGCCGACAGGGAAGACGAGTGGATCAAAGATAATGTCCTCCGGTGCAAGACCCCATTTTTCGACTAAAAGATCATGAGAACGGATGGCGATTTCTAGCTTCCGTTCGCGTGTAACGGCCATACCGGTTTCGTCAATTGTCCCAACAACGACCGATGCCCCGTACTGTTTGACAAGCGGCATAACCGCATCGAACCGCTCTTCGCCGTCTTCCAGGTTAATCGAATTGATGATCGCTTTCCCCTGTGAAAATTTCAGCGCTTCTTCAATGACTTTTTCATCGGTCGAGTCAATGACGAGAGGGACTTTTACTTTTTTGACGACTTCTTTCATAAATTCCGTCATATCGTCAAGCTCTTCACGGTCCGGATTGGCAAGACAAATATCAATTACGTGCGCGCCGCCTTTTACTTGTGCTCGGGCAATTTCAGCCGCTTCTTCAAATTTTCCTTCCACGATCAGGCGTTTAAATTTACGGGAACCGATCACGTTTGTCCGCTCTCCGATGAAAAGAGGACGCATGGAATCGTCATATAAGAGCGGTTCAATACCGGAAACTGCATGACCGTGCGGGTTTTCAGGCGATGTACGTGGTGCTTTGTCTTTGACTGCTTCCCGCATCACGCGAATATGCTCGGGTGTCGTGCCGCAGCAGCCGCCAACAATATTCAGCCATCCTTTATCTGCGAATGCTTCCAGCTTTTGTGCAAGAGAATCTGGTGATTCATGATAATTTCCTTCTTCATCCGGCAGTCCTGCGTTTGGATAACAGCTTACATAACTTGTTGCGAGATCGGAGAGAGAGCGTATATGATCCGTCATAAATTCTGGGCCTGTGGCACAGTTTAAACCGACAGAGAGCGGCTTAATGTGTTCAATGGAAATATAGAACGCCTCGATATTTTGTCCCGCAAGTGTTGTCCCCATTGGTTCAATCGTTCCGGAAATCATGACCGGCAGTTCTTTTCCCGCCGCGTCAAATGCACGCCGAATACCGAGTGTGCCGGCTTTCACATTAAGCATATCCTGGCTTGTTTCCATTAAAATGATGTCGGACCCGCCTTCGATCAGTGCCTTCGCTTGCAGTTCAAAGTTATCGACGAGCTCGTCAAATGTAATCCCGCCTGTAACGGAGAGTGTTTTTGTCGTTGGCCCGATCGCGCCAGCTACGAATCGAGGCCACTCGGGAGTAGAAAATTCATCCACTGCCTTGCGGGCAATCTGCACAGCCCGCAGGTTAATTTCGTACGCTTTATGACCGAGATCGTATTCATCGAGAACGACTGGTGTCCCGCCGAATGTGTTTGTCGCGATAATGTCCGCACCCGCTTCTAAATATTCACGGTGAATGCGTTCAAGAACGTCAGGACGTGTTAAATTTAAGTTTTCATTACAGCCGTCGTAATCTTCACCGCCGAAATCATCGGGTGTTAAGTCTGCTGCCTGCAGCATCGTTCCCATTGCACCGTCGATCAGGAGTATTCTCTTTTGCAGTTCTTTCTCAATTTGATGAGTAGTCATGAAGGGCCCCACTTTCTTTCTGTGCATCCAGTTCATTAATATAGTGAATTAATTCAGTAGACATATCGTGGCGTAAAAACGGTGTAATAATGTACAGTCCGTTAAATAATTCCGCCGCTGTATCGAGCAGTTCTTTCGCAATTTGGACGCCTTCTTTTGCAGATGATTCTTTATCATCACCGCATGCACGCATACGTTCCAGCGTTTCATCTGATAATTTAATGCCAGGCACCTCATTATGCAAAAATTCGGCATTGCGCATCGTTGTAAGCGGCATGATACCGATAAAAACAGGTGTCGGTAAATGTTTTGTCGCTTCATGTACTTCAATGATTTTTTCCTTCGTAAATACAGGCTGTGTAATGAAGTAATCCGCGCCGCATTCAATTTTTTTCTCCATTCGTTTTACAGCGCGGTCCAATACCCGTACATTCGGATTAAACGCTGCCGCAACTGAAAAATTGGCTTTCTTTTTAAGCGGTTTTCCCGAGAAAGAAATGCCTTCATTTAATTGCTTAATGAGCTGAATCAACTCAAGGCTTGAAACATCATAAACACTTGTTGCGCCTGGAAAATCACCGACTTTGGTCGGGTCGCCTGTAATCGCAAGCACGTCATGTAAACCAAGTGAGTCAAGCCCCATTAAATGAGATTGCAGCCCGATTAAGTTACGGTCGCGGCATGTAATGTGGACGAGTGAACGGACGTCGTGCTTCATTTTCAACGTCGCGCCCATCGCCATATTGCTGACACGTGGCGAAGCGAGCGAATTGTCTGCCATTGTCACGGCATCAACACCAGCATCGTATAATTTTTTCGCGCCTTCAATAAATTTTTCTGTCAGAAGCGTTTTTGGTGTATCCAGTTCCACGATCACAGTCCGTTCTGTTTTTGCTTTTTCACAGATCGATACGTCTGTCATAGGAGAAGCTTCCTGGATAACAATTGGTTTTTTTATTTTTACATTTTTCTCTGTTAAAGGAGGGAGGCCGGCGAGCCGCTTTTTCGCTGCTTCAATATGTTTCGGCGTTGTACCGCAGCAGCCGCCGATTAAGCGAACACCTTCATTGCGTAAATGCACGGCAGCCCGTCCAAAGTAATCCGCTTCTGATTCATAAACAATTCGGCCGTCTTCCACATCCAGCAAGCTCGCATTTGGGTAAGCGGATAAAAACGCTTTTTCCGGCAATGTGACGTCTTCAAACGCTTGAATTGTATGGTACGGGCCAAGACGGCAGTTCACACCGACAATATCTGCGCCAATTCCTTCAAGCCGGTGTAAAGCTTCATTTAATGACAGCCCATTTTGAAGAACACCGGGCTCATGCATTGATACTTGCGCAATAACCGGCACATCGCTCATTTCACGCAAAAGCTGGATAGAAGAGGACAGCTCTTCAAAGTCATAATAGGTTTCTAGTAAAAGGCCATCCGGGTTGCCGGCTAGAAGACTTTCGGCCTGCTCACGAACAGAGGAAAGAATATCATTCATTGTTGCGCTGCTTTTACGGATGCCGCGAATGCCGCCGATTGTTCCGAGTACAAATTGTCCGCCTGGTGCTGCCGCTTTTTTCGCAATTTCAACAGCAGCCTTATTCAATTCATTCGTCCTATTTTCCATTCCATAACGGGCAAGTTTAATCGAATTGGCACCGTACGTATTGGTTTGAATAATATCGGCACCTGCATCAATGTAGTCTTTATGAATTTTTTCAATAATTTCCGGCTTTTCCGTATTTAATTCTTCATAGCAAAAGTCAATGCCATATGAATATAAAAGTGTACCCATCGCTCCGTCAGCGGTTAGCACATCGGTTTTCAGCCTGTTAAGTAATGTCATTGAACAGCCGTCCTCTCAATTTTTAAATAAAAAAAGCCTTCCAGAAGCAAGAAGGCTTTTTCAACATGTATGTGTTGTCCATTCCTTCTCATCTTCCAGACGTTGAGTCGTCTGCTGGATTTAGCACCTGACCATCCGGCTGGTTGCTGAAGCGTCTATGGGCCAGTACCCTCGGCTTCTCTTGATAAGAATTAGGTTATTGAATTGTATGAATAATTAAAAATATCATAACGTTATAACGCCGTTCCGTCAAGAACAATTTCATTATGAAGACGGGTGAATCGACAAATTGCGAATGACCGGCCATGTTGCGGCAAAGCAAACAATACCGATAATAAAAATGATGAAGAAATTTGCAAATTCAGGTCCGTTTACTAAACTTCTCGTTAACTCTATCAGTTTTTCTTGAATATTTGGTAAAAAGAAAAGGGGTGAAATCGCAAGAAAAGTGTATCCAGCTTTACGGGCGAATCGGAAAAAAATTGCACCAATAAAAAATGCAGCGGCAAGACAAAAGAAAAAGAGAAACATGTCGATGACGGTTGATGCAAAGATGGAAGGCGTTTCACTGATTAAATCTGATGCCCGGAAAAAATGGATTTTTTTCACATTGAGCAGATTCCCTGCAAATGTCCCGAGTTCGAGAAAAATTGTGTGGATGGCCGCCATTACCATCGATGTGAGGAAAAATGAAAGACCGATGCCGGCTAAAAATTGATTGCGTGTGGCACCGCGCCGAATGCAATACGGCAGGCTGACTTTCACCGTGATAAAGCCAGTAACGATCATGTAAAGAGCCAATGCTAAGGATGTGCCGCTCATATATACTACACCATCGGACATCGAGAAGGAGAGAAGAATGGATAGAATCATCATAACGCCTAGTATGATCCAGAATCCGCTGACTGCCTTTTTCAATCCGATAAATTCATAGTATAGAACTGCTTTTATATTGCTCATCATTTTCTCCCCCCTGTATGAGAATTGGTTAAATGAACCATTAATTCTTGTATCGGAATAGCGCTGGTTTCAAGAAGGTGCAGTTCTGCTTCATGACGATTCCATTCAGGCCCAAATACATAGGCTGTTGTTCGTCCAGCGAATTCTTTCCGGTGAAGCGGTGATTTTCCATTTAATTCCATCACATCCTTTTTGGCTCCAGTAACAGAAAAGCTCTCTTCGCGTAATGTTTCGGCATCTTTATGGAGAATTAGGGAACCGTCGTGAATAATGAATATTTCTTCAAACAATTTTGCCGCTTCATCAATTAAGTGGGTTGATAAAATGAACAAGCGCGGCTCACGTTCAAATTCTTCAATTAGCAAGTCATAAAAGCGGCTGCGAAAGGCGGCATCGAGTCCGATGTACGGTTCATCAAAAATGGTCACGGGTGAATAGCTGGCGAGTCCGACGATAATGCCAAGTGCAGATTCCATGCCTTTCGAAAGGCTTTTCACTTTTTTTGAACGTTTCAATTGGAAAAGGCTGATCAGCTCATCCGCCCGTTTTTGATCCCAATTCGGATAGAAGAGGGAAGCGGACTTTACTGTATCTTTTACCGTGAATTCTTTATTGAAGTTCCCGCTTTCATTAATAAGACAGACGCTGCTTTGTTTTGTCGCTGGTGGATACCCGTTCACATCGATAGAACCATCATTCGGGAAAATGCAGCCGGCGATCATATTTAGGGCCGTTGTTTTTCCGGCGCCGTTTCGACCGAGCATACCAACAATTTTTGGACCTTTCATCGTAAAGGATAAACGATTTAATGCCATGTGCGCCCCGAATGTTTTTGTCACGTGATCAAATTGTACGTTCATGACTCGCGGCCTCCTTTTTTTATCATCGTTTCAAGCTCCACAGGGGAAATATCCAGTTTGGCTGCTTCATTCATAAGCGGTACGATAAAAGATTCGTAAAACTGTGTTTTTCGTTTGTCTGTTACCTGTTTTTTCGCTCCTTCTGACACGAACATGCCAATCCCTCTTTTCTTATATAAAATGCCTTCATCAACGAGAAGATTAATACCTTTAGCTGCTGTCGCCGGATTGATCTGATAATGGGCCGCGAATTCATTTGTGGATGGAACGCGGCTGCCTTCAGGAAATGTATCATCTAAAATGCCGCTTTCAACTTCTTCAGCAATTTGAATGAAAATCGGTTTTGAGTCGTCCAATTTTGCGCCCAATGGATAACCCCCTATCTTGTTAATTGGTTAGTTACTTATGTAATTAACCGTAATGCCATTTCTTGTTTTTGTCAATAAAAAAACCGCAGAATAGTTTCTGCGGAGAAAGTTAATGTGCTTTTTTGTATAGAAGATAAGATTGAACAGTCGGAATAAGAACGATTGCAAGAATGACGATAATAAAAATACTTAACCGAATCATTGACGGGAAAAACATCGTTAGGATGAAAATAACACCGGCAAGGATAAATAAGAAGCCTCCGGTCCGATGCGTTTTCATCCAGATGTGTTCATCCGCAATCGTCCACGGCGTCCGCAGCCCAATCATGTAACTAGGGCGAATGCGGGGCATGAAGTTTCCAATAATAATAAATAAGAGTCCAATTAGCAGTGAAACAGCGATATCCATTTCTACGGTGTAACCGAGTCCGTTTAAAAGCAGCAAGGCATGAACAATACCGACCAGTGTTACAGTGGCATACATAATAATTTTGTAGCTGCCTTTGAATTTGTCATAGTTTTGCCGGCGGGGGTCAATCTTCGGTGCCAGTATGAGAATGGTGCAAATAAACAGCAGCATGCCTGGACCGAAAAAGGCACCAAGCCATTTGGAGGAATACCCGTCGACTGTTCCGTCCGGCCCCCAGTGAGTAGCAATTTGATCTGGCAGATAAGGAAGTGCAGCCAGACTGGCAATAACAGCAGCGGTTAAGACCATCCAAAAATAACGATATTCTTTCATGATTCATTCTCCTTTCGTGATATGTCCATCATCCATTTCACAACGTCCTGAAAAACGGTCGTGTTTAATGAGTAAATAATGTGCTGTCCATTTCGTTCCGACAGAACAAGACCGGCACTCTGCAGTGTATTCAAATGATGTGAAATGCTGGGTTTTGTCATATTGAATTGGTCCGCGATATCGCCTGCTGTCCGGTCACGTTCTTTTAACAAATCGATAATGCTGAGTCTTGTCGGATCGGAGAGAGCTTTGAAAACAAGTGTTTGAGACATATTGATCATCCTTTATTTAGATGTTTACCTAATTATCTAAATTATAAATGAGGAAGGAAGAATATTCAAGATGAAAAAGCAGCGGTGATTTTTAGTGAGCATTATATCTTGTGGAAATATAAAAAGGCTACGAACAGAAGATTCGCAGCCTGGCTGATTAAGATGTGACTTTTTGTAATTTTTTTAGCACATGAAGCGATCGTCCAGTGCCGATTGCTACGGATTCAAGAGGGTTTGGTGCAAGGTGAACCGGTACAATGATTTCTTCAGCCAGCCATTCTTGAATGCCATTTAAAAGGGAGCCGCCTCCGCTTATCACAACACCGCGGTCAACGATATCTCCGCTCAGTTCAGGAGGTGATGATTCGAGTGTGACACGGATCGTTTCTAAAATCGCCATCAACGATTCGCGGAGGGCATGCTGAATTTCATAGGAGCTGACAACGACGGTTTTCGGCAGTCCAGTGACGAGATCACGTCCGCGCACATCCATTTTCATCTCTGCATGTTCTATCGGTGCGTATCCGATCTCCATTTTTATATTTTCAGCTGTTCTTTCGCCAATGAGCAAATTGTATTCTTTCCGAATATACTGCACAATGTCTTCATCTAATTTGTCCCCTGCGAGGCGAATTGAATTACATGATACGACACCGCCATATGAAATAATGGCTACTTCTGTTGTTCCGCCGCCAATATCAACGATTAAATTCGCAATCGGTTCTTCAACAGGCAAGTCAGCTCCAATCGCTGCTGCTACAGGTTCTTCGATTAAATGAACCGTTTTTGCTCCGCTTGATTTGATCGCATCTTGAATGGCACGGCGTTCCACACCTGTTGCGCCCGATGGCGTGCAGACTACAACAGTTGGTTTGCGTATGGCGAATCCGGCCGCTTTTCCCGCTTTTTTCATTAGCTCTTTTAACATTTCTGATGTGATATCAAAGTCTGCAATCACCCCGTCTTTCATCGGACGTACGGCTGCGATTTGTCCCGGTGTTTTCCCGATCATTTCTTTCGCATCCGATCCGACGGCTAATACTTTTTTTGTATTTAAATCAAGGGCAACAACAGAAGGTTCGTTTAAAATAATCCCTTTATCCTTACTGTAAACGAGCAAATTTGCTGTTCCCAGGTCGATTCCAATCTCTGCTTGTCCAAACATCATTTCCATTCCTCCAAACGGCGTTTTTTTGCCTTCGTTCAGTATAAATAAGAAGAAGAACGGGTGTACATGGGACAAAAAGATGAACAATCAAATGTTACAGCTATGACAAAGAAAAAAGCCGCTCTTTCAACAAAAAGGGCAGCTGTTGTTACGGAAATTTAAATTTTGTCATGAACAATCGGGGTCTATTGTCACATTTTTTTAAAGAAAAAAGCTAGTTCTTTACTATGGTCTTTTCTCGTTTTCCGGTACGCTGCACGTGCTGGTGCTGTGTCAAAAAGCCACTTTTCTTCTTCTGATTCAGGTAATACACTGGCTACTTCGACAGGGCTTCCATTTTTATTGAGCGCCACAAATGTAAGAAACGCGATCGCTGCGACTTCTTCATCACCGGTTATAAGATTTTCGGATGTCACACGGACAAACACTTCCATGCTGGAGTGTCCTGTATAAGTGACCATTGCTTTGAGCGTTACCGTGTCACCAACCTTTATCGGGCGTATAAAATCAACAGAATCAGTTGAGGCGGTCACGGTCGGATTACGGGCAAACCGCGTTGCTGAAATAGAAGCGACATCATCAATATGAGCCATTAATTTTCCGCCAAAAAGAGTACCGTAATAATTAGTATCTGGCGGAAACACTTGGGCTGACTTTACGGCAATCGTATCTTGCATTCGTTTGGTTTCTTTCATTTTATCACCTTATTCCTTCCACAAATTAGTATACATCATGAAAACGGTGTCATAAAGATTTTCAACATAAATGTTAAAAAAGTGGTTGTATTTTCATTCTTTATAGTGTATAAATATAAATATAACAAAGGTGACGACACGTCGGGGTGACTTTCATGATAGCGAAGGAACAATTGAAGGAGCTTGACCTGAAAGGGAAAGATTTCCTGAAACTTCTCGACTTCAGTATAGAAGAAGTGCAGGCGCTGGTTTTGCTTGCTGACGATATGAAAAAGAATAAAGAATCATATATGGATACGTTAAAGGGACAAATCCTTGGCATGATTTTTGAAAAAAGTTCAACAAGAACACGCGTCTCATTCGAAACAGCTATTCTTCAATTAGGCGGACACGGCATGTTTTTAAGCTCAGAAAATTTGCAGATCGGACGCGGAGAAACGATTGAAGATACAGGGAAAGTGCTATCAGGCTACCTCGATGGCATCATGATCCGTACACACGGTCATGACCGCATCGAAACACTGGCGGATGCAGCCTCAATTCCTGTTGTTAACGGTTTAACGGACTTATATCATCCGTGCCAGGCACTTGCTGATTTGCTAACCGTTTACGAGCACAAAAGCGGCTTTAAAGGAAATAAGATGGTTTATATTGGCGATGGCAATAATGTAGCACATTCGCTTATGATCGGCTCGGTCATGATGGGAATGGATTTCACATTATGTGCACCAAAAGGCTATGAAGCAGATTCGGATGTCATTGCGAAATCAAAAAAAATCGCAGCTGAAACAGGTGCTGTCCTGGCGTTTACAGAAGATCCGCTTGAAGCAGTTAAAGGTGCAGATTTTATCTATACGGACGTCTGGACGAGTATGGGGCAGGAAGAGGAGTCTGCGCTGCGCTTGAAAGCATTTGAATCGTATCAAGTAAATGAGACATTGCTTGCTGTGGCGAACAAAGACTGCAAATTTATGCATTGTCTGCCGGCTCACCGTGGTGAGGAAGTGTCTGCCGGCGTGATGGATGGAGAAGCATCTGTCGTGTTCCAGCAGGCTGAAAACCGGATGCATGCACAAAAAGCGGTTTTATACAGCTTAATGAAAAAATAAGAAACCTTGTTCAGCCGTTATTGGAGAACAGCTGGACGCTATACATTACTTAATTTCAGCCGTTATTGAAGAATGGCTGATCCCTTTAAAAAACATTCAAGCATTCAGACGTCATAGGAGGACGCTGAATGCTTTTTTATATGAAGAAAAGTGTGAGCGTGCTTAATAATAGGGAAACAATGAGTAGTGCAGCAAGCGGTTTTGCTGCGCGTTTTTTTATTTTTTGAAGGTCAACGGACATGCCGAGTGCACTCATCGCCATCCCCATTAAGAACGTGCCTGCAGATGCAATGGCATTCGTTTCGTGCTCTGACAAAACTCCTTTTTCAGTTCCAAGTGTACCAATCAAGGACACTAGTAAAAATCCAATTAAAAAATAAGGGAACTGTACGGGTGACTTCGTACTATTTTTCTTTTTGGTCAATAGTAGCAGAATGAGGCAAAAAGGAAATAAAAGAAGGACGCGGCTTAATTTTGATATTAATGCCGCATCCAATGCAGCGTTTCCTCCTGCGGCACCGGCTAGTGCTGCATGGGCGATTTCATGAAGCGTAAAGCCGGTCCAGTAGCCATACTCTTCAGACGTTAAATCGATTATTGGAGACACAGCCGGATATAAAAGGGCAAATATAGTCCCGAGAAAGGCAATCATTCCAACCGACAGTGCGGTATCTTCTTCTTTTGCTCGAATAATCGGAGCTGCTGCTGCAATGGCTGCGGCACCGCATATGCCAGTACCGGCCCCGAGTAATAGGGCAAGCTTAAGTTCAATCCTCAGCCAGCGGCCCGCGAGCACCATTGCGACCGTGGCAAACAAAACGGAACCCGCTGCTTGAAGCAGGAGCGGAAGCCCTTCTGAAGCAATGACTGCAAAATTTAACCGTATACCGTAAAGGACAATGGCAACACGTAAAATGATTTTACCGGTAAACGAAATTCCGAAACGCCATTGTTCGGGATAGCCAATAGAATTACGAAAAAATACTGCAATCAAAATTGACAGCGCAAGCGGTCCCGCATAGCCGATTACCGGTAGCTTTGCCCCTATATATGAAATACCTGCGATTATTGCGGTAAACAAGATGCCGCTAAATAAGGTGTTTTTTTGAGGTTTCGTTAAAGTTAAGACTGCTTCTTTCATGATGATCCGCCCCTTTTCTCTTCCTTTCATGGTAAAATATAAGAAGAGAAAAAGATAATTAATGATTATTATTCAAATAATAAGCAATCACTTATGATGGTGGGCGAAAATGGAGCAAAAACTTAAAGTTTTTTTAACAGTTGTAAAGCATATGAACTTTTCACGGGCCGCTGAAGAGCTGTTTATCACACAGCCGGCGGTTAGTCAGTATGTAAAATCACTGGAAGACGAGCTGGGAATAAAACTCATAGACCGCACGAACAAAAAGATACGTCTGACGAAAGCTGGAAGTCTTGTTGCCTACTATGGCGGCGAAATTTCAACGTTAAATGATAGGATGAAGCAGGCTGTAGAGGATTTGACTGGTGAAGTGCAAGGGAAGCTTTCTGTTGGGGCAAGTTACTCATTCGGTGAATATATTTTGCCGCATATAGTCGCGGACTTTCTTGAAAAATTTCCATCAGTGGATCCACATATATCAATTGGAAATACCCATGAAATTGCTGAAAAAGTGATTCATAATGAAATCGATCTAGGAGTGGTGGAAGGAACCGTTCCATCCGATAAATTAATTGCTGAAAAAATCGCTACTGACCGTATGTATGTGATTAAAGGCAAGAAAGAGCAACTTGACAAGCCCATCCATTTAAATGAAGAAACGTGGATCGTCCGTGAGCAGGGGTCCGGTACACGCGAAGCATTTGATTGGTTTGCTGCTAAGAACAATATTAGACCGGCTAAAACATTGGAGTTTGGCAGCACTCAAATTATTAAAGAAGCGGTGGAAGCAGGGCTTGGTGTTGCGCTCTTATCAGAGTGGACGATTCGCAATGAATTGGAACTTGAGAAGCTGAAAATTGTCGGAGGCGGCAGCTTGTATTATGAGCGGAATTTTTATGCGATTATTCATGATGCCCCGTTTATGACAAAAACATCAGAAACGTTTATACAGTTTTTGCGAAGAGACTAATGAATAAGCCTTTTGAAAGATACTCGAAATAACAAAGGAAAAACCCCGCTGCGTAAAGGAAGCGGGGCCATGTTTTTTATTAAGGCAGTTTCGTTTCGCCCATTAAAAAGCGGTCTGTTTCACGGGCTGCTTCGCGTCCTTCATGAATCGCCCAGACAACAAGACTTTGTCCGCGGCGCATATCACCGGCAGCGAAAATGCCTTCTTCGTTCGTGTTGTATTTACCGTACTTTGCTTTTACGGTATTACGTGCCGTCGTGTCGACGCCAAAGTGAGAAGCAAGCGGCATGTCAGTTCCGCTGAAACCAATTGCAACTAACACAAGTTCAACAGACCACACTTCTTCACTTCCTGGAATTTCCGTTAGTGTGTAGCCTCCATCTTCATGGTATGTTTTTTCCATGCGGACGGTATGGAGCTCTTTTAACTTGCCGTTTTCATCTGCGACAAATCTCTTCGTTGAAATTAAGTATTCACGAGGGTCTTCACCGTATATTGCTGCTGCTTCAGCATACGCATAATCAAGGGTGAATGTATTCGGAAATTGTGGCCATGGGTTGCTGCCCTGGCGTACTTCAGGCTGCTGTTCATGTTTACCAAACTGTACGACGCTTTTTGCGCCTTGACGAATAGCTGTTGCGACACAGTCGGCTCCTGTGTCACCGCCGCCGATGACAATGACGTTTTTGCCTTCTGCCGAAATAACATTTTCATCTGTTTGATCGAGAAGACCTTTAATGCTTTTTGTCAAGTATTCCATCGCGAGGTGAATGCCGTCAGCATCACGTCCTTCAATCATGATATCACGATGGGTCTGCGCACCTGCACATAAGATAACGGCGTCGTACTCCTCTTTTAGCTGTTCCTTTGTAATATCTTTTCCGATTGTCGTATTGACAATAAATTCAATTCCTTCGTTCTTTAAAAGATTGACACGTCGTTCAACCGATTCTTTTTCAAGTTTCATAGAAGGAATTCCGTACATTAATAGACCGCCAATGCGATCATCACGTTCAAAAACAGTAACGAGATGACCGGCTTTATTTAATTGATCAGCAGCCGCCAGTCCGGCAGGTCCTGATCCAACAACGGCAACCCGTTTTCCGCTGCGCCGTTTAGGCGGGTTCGGTACGATCCAGCCTTCTTCAAATCCTTTATCAATAATCGATTTTTCGATGGATTTAATTGCTACCGCCGGGTCGCTGATTGCTACCGTACAAGAGCCTTCACACGGAGCCGGGCAGACGCGGCCTGTAAATTCAGGAAAATTGTTTGTTTTTACGAGCCGGTCAAGCGCTTCTTTCCAGCGGCCGCGGTAAACAAGATCGTTCCATTCTGGAATGAGATTGTAAAGCGGACAGCCGGACGGTGTTCCTCCTATCATCTGGCCGGTATGGCAGAAGGGAGTCCCGCAGTCCATGCAGCGTGCTCCTTGGATGCTTAATTCTTTTTCGGGAAGTACAGTCGTGTATTCTTTCCAGTCTTTTACACGGTCAGCCGGATTTCGTCCGGGAGCTGTTTTTCGTTCGTATTCGATAAAGCCGGTTGCTTTCCCCATCATTCATTCTCCTTTCTTACACGTTTTCAACGACAGGCACTTCTTTCACTTTAAATGCCTCGTATTTTGCTTCTGACAGATTTAACCCTTGTTGTTCATAATAAGCAATCGATCTCATCATTTCTTTATATTCGTGAGGGATCACACGGATAAAGTGAACTTTTTCAGTTGCCCAATTTTTTAAAATAGAAGAGGCGAGAGGGCTTCCTGTCCATTGTACGTGGCTGGTTAGAAGTGCTCTTACTTCAGACTCCTCCTGCAGACTATCAAGTGATTCTGTCAAAACCATTTCACGGTTTATGCGTCGTTCCTGTTTTTCCCGATCAGGGGCGTATAAATAGGCAATCCCGCCGGACATTCCAGCTGCGAAGTTCCGCCCTGTTTCACCGAGAATAACGACACGACCGCCAGTCATGTACTCGCATCCATGATCTGTAATTCCTTCGACAACAATATTTGCACCGCTGTTTCGGACTGCAAAACGTGTACCAGCACGCCCGTTAATAAAGGCCTCACCGTTCGTTGCTCCGTATAAGTTTACATTTCCGCATATGGCATGTTCATGAGGCACGAGATTGGCGTCTTCATGTGGACGAACGACCAGACGTCCGCCAGACAGCCCTTTGCCGAAATAGTCATTTGCATCCCCATTCACAGTAAACGTCAAGCCTTTTGGAAGGAAAGCTCCGAAGCTTTGACCGGCAGATCCGTTAAATGTGAACTGAACGGTGTTTTCCGGAAGACCTTCAGCACCGTAAGCGGTCGTAACAGCTGAACCAGTAATGGTTCCAGCGGCACGGTCCGTATTAATGATGTCAAATTCGCCCGAAACCACCTGTCTATTCTCTAATGCGGGGCGTATTGCATCTAAAAGAAGACGGCGGTCAATGGTACGCTCCAATTTATAATCCTGATCCTTCGTTTTATACTGTTTTTGCCCCTGTTTTAACGGTGTCATGTATAAAAGAGGGAACAGATCGAGATACTTTGCTTTCCAGTGAAGTTCTTTACGGGCATGCGGCTTCAAAACTTGCTTTTGACCGATCATTTCATCGATTGTCCGGAAGCCGAGTTCTGCCATAATTTCGCGAATTTCACGTGCAACAAATGTTAAATAGTTGACGACGTGCTCGGGCTCGCCTGTAAACTTTTTGCGAAGCTCTGGATTTTGTGTTGCGACGCCGACCGGACAAGTGTCCATATGGCAGACACGCATCATGACGCACCCGAGTATGACGAGTGGCGCGGTTGCAAAACCGAATTCTTCCGCACCAAGGAGAGCGGCTAGGACCACATCGCGGCCGTTCATTAATTTCCCATCTGTTTCAAGCGTTACCTTTTCACGCAAACCGTTCATAAGGAGTGTTTGATGTGTTTCTGCAAGGCCAATTTCCCATGGGATGCCGGCATGTTTAATGCTTGTTTTCGGTGATGCGCCTGTTCCGCCTTCATAACCGCTGACGAGTATGACATCGGCAAGACCTTTTGCGACACCTGCAGCAATGGTGCCGACCCCAGATTTTGCGACTAGTTTTACGTTAATCCGTGCATCTTGATTTGCATTCTTTAAGTCATAAATGAGCTGTGCCAAGTCTTCAATTGAATAAATATCATGGTGAGGAGGAGGGGAAATTAACCCCACTCCAGGCGTTGATCCGCGTGTTTCCGCTATCCATGGATATACTTTTTTACCTGGCAGATGGCCGCCTTCGCCCGGTTTCGCTCCCTGAGCCATTTTAATTTGGATTTCAGTTGCAGTATTTAAATATTCACTTGTCACCCCGAAGCGGCCTGAAGCTACTTGTTTAATCGCACTGCTTCGAATATCTCCATTTTCATCCGGGCGATAACGGGAAGGATCTTCTCCGCCTTCACCGCTGTTGCTTTTACCTCCGAGCCGGTTTAATGCAATTGCCAAAGCTTCGTGTGCCTCTTTACTAATTGAGCCGTATGACATGGCACCTGATTTAAATCGCTTGAAAATCTCCTCCAGCGGTTCCACTTCTTCGAGAGGAATAGATGGACGCACTGTGTAATCAAGATCTAACAGGCCGCGAAGGAACATTATATTTTCTTCATTTGCCATTTCAGAAAACTCTTTATAAAGCTCGTAGTTATTCGTTCTTGCTGCATGCTGAAGCATATGAATCGTTTTTGGGTTGAACGCATGCTTTTCCCCTGTCCGTCTCCACTGGAATTCACCACTTGAATCGAGCGTCGTATCATGAAACTCGCTTTTTCCAAATGCATCATGGTGACGGAGCAGCGTTTCTTTTAAAATAACATCAAGTGTAATGCCGCCAAGTGCTGTTGTAGTGCCTGTAAAATATGTTTCTACTACATCATGGCCGATTCCAACAGCTTCAAAAATTTGCGCGCCACGGTAGCTTTGAACAGTTGAAATCCCCATTTTTGCCATAACTTTAATAATCCCGCTTGTTGCTGCGTAAGAGTAATTTTTCTCTGCTTCTTCTACAGACAAGTCAGTAATTGTCCCATCAGAAATCATCGCACGGATCGAAGCGATGGCTAAATACGGATATATCGCATCTGCTCCGTAGCCAATCAGGCAGCAAAACTGGTGAACATCTCGTGCTTCCGCTGTATCAAGAATGATGCTTACATTTGTCCGGCGTCCTGTCCTAATTAAATGATGATGCAGTCCGCTCACGGAAAGCAAAGCTGGAACAGCTGCTTTTTTGTTTGTCACACCTCGATCGGACAAAATAATAATGGAAGCACCGTTGTCAATGGCGGTGTCTGCTTCCTTAAACAGTTGTGCCATCGTCTGAGAAAGAGCGTTTTTTTGTTTAATGTCAAATAAAAGAGAAAGTGTTTTCGTTTTAAATGCGTCCTGTTTATTAAACGCAATTTTACGCCATTCTTTTTCGCCGAGAATAGGTGTTTCCAGCCGAATGCGCCGGCTGTTTTCTGCAGAAGGCGCCAGAATATTTCCCTCACTGCCGAGAAGTGTCATCATCGATGTGACATTTTCTTCACGAATGGCATCAATCGGCGGGTTTGTTACCTGTGCAAACAGCTGTTTAAAGTAGTTGTATAAAAGCTGTGGGCGTTCCGATAAAACAGCAAGCGGTGCATCGTAGCCCATCGAGCCGATTGGATCAATTTTTTCAATGGCCATCGGTGCAATTTGTTTTGCTAGTTCGTCGTACGTATAACCAAAATTTTTCTGAAGATTCAGAATTTCTTCCTCTCCATAATGCTCCGTTGATCCGATTGTTTCATCCAGATCTGAAATATGGGTTAAATTTTCATTTAGCCAGTCGCGGTATGGTTCCGCTGTCGTAATTTCCTCTTTAATTTCCGCGTCCGATACGATCCGTCCCTCTTCTAAATCAACAAGAAGCATTTCACCGGCGCTGACGGTTTCTTTTTTCACGATTCGTTTTTCATCAACTTCGATTGTCCCAACTTCAGAAGAATAGATAATGTGGTCATCATCAGTAATGTAATAACGAGCCGGCCGCAAACCATTCCGGTCCAGGATTGTGCCAATCTTTCGTCCGTCGGTAAATGAAATCGATGTCGGACCGTCCCATGGTTCCATTAAGCAGCTGTGATATTCATAGAAAGCGAGTTTAGGATCTACCATATGCGGGTCACGATCCCAAGGTTCTGGAATGAGCATCATTGCCGCATGAGGAAGAGAGCGTCCGGATAATGTTAAAAATTCAATTGCATTATCAAGCATTGCTGAGTCGCTTCCGTTTGTATCAATGATTGGCAAAAGCTTGTTGTATCGATCACCGAAAAGCTTTGAATAACCTGCTTTTTCTCGGGATTGCATCCAGCTGACGTTGCCGCGGTTAGTGTTAATTTCACCGTTGTGAATTAAGTAGCGGTATGGATGAGCGCGTTCCCAGCTTGGGAAGGTATTTGTGCTGAAGCGGGAATGAACGAGTGAGAAGGCTGATTTGTAGTCTTCTTTCGCGAGGTCGATGTAATATTGATCGATTTGCTCGGGTGTTAACATCCCTTTATAAATAATCGTTCTTGTCGAAAAGCTTGGAATATAAAATGAACCTTTTATATCAGGATTGTTACCAATTTCATTTTCAATGCGCTTTCTCATGATATATAGGGAGCGCTCAAAATCTTTTTCTGTGCCTTGCTTATTGTTTTTTTCGACAAAAAGCTGCATAACGTAAGGAGCAATCGCAAGCGCTTCAGGGCCCGCTGCTTCTGGATTAACCGGAACATCCCGCCATCCAAGAAATTTTAGCCCTTCTTCAAGTAAAATTCGTTCCACGTCATGCTGGATTAGCTGCCGCTGTTTGCTGTTTTTTGGCAAAAAAAACATGCCGACCGCGTAATCGAAAGGAGAAGGCAAAACAATGTTCAAATTTTCACATTCTTTTCGAAAGAAGTCATCGCATATTTGCAGCATTATTCCCGCACCATCGCCCGTTGTACCATTCAAATTTCCACCGCGATGTTCTAGACGGCAAAGCATATGAATGCCATCCTGCACAATTTTGTGAGAAGGGAGCCCTTTTATATTTGCGATAAAACCGATACCGCACGCATCGTGTTCGTTTGACGGGTCATACAAGCCCTGTTTTTCTGGGTAACCATAAAGATTCATGTTGTGCACCTCCGGATTCAAATCATTTTCTCTGTTGATATTTATTGTAAAGACGATAAATGATACAATCAATATATTATTATCGAGTTTTCAATCTCAAATTGATATGAATGGAAGGGAGTAGCGAACATGGAGATGCGGCAAATTAAATATTTCATGGAAGTGGCGAAAGAAGAGCATGTGACAGAAGCGGCTTACCGTCTTCATGTAGCCCAGTCAGCCGTCAGCAGACAAATTGCCAAACTGGAAGATGAACTCGGGGTAGAATTGTTTTTGCGGGAAGGAAGAAGTGTCCGTCTGACACATGCGGGAAAAATTTTTTTGCAGCATGCGGAAACGGCGATGGAAGCGATGGATAAAGCTGTACAGGCGGTCAATGATTATTTAAATCCGGAAGCGGGGAAGATTCGTCTCGGGTTTCCGAACTCACTTGCCACGAAAACATTGCCGCGTGTCATTTCTGCTTTTCGCAGCCAATACTCTGATGTTGGCTTTGATTTCAATCAAGGGTCAAACCGTGAACTCCGTGATCTTGTTCAAGGAGGAGAAATTGATCTGGCTTTTGTGTCTCCTGTGCCTGAGCCATCTAATGAAATTGATACGCATATTTTCTTCTCGGAACATATGAGGGCGCTGATTCCGACACATCACCGTTTAGCGAAACAGGTATCACTCAATCTGCGTGACTTAATGGACGACCAGTTTGTATTGTTCCGCACCGGTTATGATATGCGGGCACTCGTTATCGAAGCGTGCCGGCAGGTGAATTTTGAACCCGCTGTTGCATTTGAAAGTGATGATATCTATACAATTAAAGGACTGGTTGAAGCAGGGCTGGGCGTCAGTCTGCTGCCGGAGACGCTGCTTATTGACCAGACGCCAATGGGGACGGTTAGTATTCCGGTCAGTGTACCACGTGTAACCAGAACAGTTGGAGTAATCATTACCAAGACCCGTCCTTTACCTCCATCAGAAAAACTATTTTATGATTTTTTAATCAAATACTACAATCGGCTGAATGACTTTAGCTTTTAAGATAGAAGAAAAAAGAAAAAAGAAAAAAGAAAAAAGAAAAAAGACACAGGCAGCTCTGAATTGCCAGTGTCTTTTTTGATTTACGCCCAGTTTCCATTTTTAAAAATGGGTTCACGTGTGCCGTCCTGTTTAATGCCATCGATATTCATTTCGGCAGACCCGATCATAAAGTCGACGTGTGTAATGCTCGTGTTCAAGCCGTTTTTTTCAAGTTCTTCCTGCGACATTTCTTTGCCTCCTTCAATACAGAACGCATATGCGCTGCCGATTGCCAGGTGATTTGATGCATTTTCGTCAAATAGTGTATTGAAGAACAAAGTGCCTGCGTTTGAAATAGGGGAATCGTGCGGGACCAGCGCCACTTCGCCAAGGAAATGAGCGCCTTCATCCGTTTCTATGAGCTGTCGTAAAACGTCCTCTCCTTCTTCTGCCGTTACGTCTACAATTCGCCCATTTTTAAACGTCACGGTAAATCCATCAATAATATTGCCTGCGTAACTGAGCGGTTTTGTCGCTTTTACATACCCGTTTACTCCGGTTTTCTCCGGTACTGTAAATACTTCTTCTGTCGGCATATTTGCCATAAAAGCATGCCCCTGTTCGTTGACACTGCCAGCGCCAACCCATAAATGACTGTCTGGAAGGTTAATCGTTAAATCCGTTCCCGGTGCTTTATAATGGAGAGTTTTATAATGTTTTTCATTTAACTCAGCGACTTTTTCACGAAGTCGGTCATCATGATCTTTCCATGATTGTACAGGATCGGCATGATCAGCACGAACCGATTTGAAAATAGCTTCCCAAAGAGCTGGGATACGCTCGTTTTCTGGTAAATCGGAAAATACTTTATCCGCCCATTCTTTTGATGGTGCAGCGATGACTGTCCAGCTTACTTTATCGGACTGAATGTATTCGCGGTATTTTTTCATAGCGGCACCAGCAGTTTTTTGATAAGCAGCGATTCGTTTTGAATCAACCCCTTTAAGTAAGTCAGGGCTTGAAGAAATAACAGACATAAAGGCTGCCCCTTGTTCAGCGAGCGTTTCCATCATTTGTTTGTTCCACGCCGGAAATTCGTTAAAAGCCTCATCTGGTGCAAGTTCATATTTAAGACGGGAAACCGTGTCGTCACTCCAGTCCACATAGACGTGTTTTGCCCCTGCTTCATATGCTTTTTGGACGATGAGACGGACGAGCTCCGCTGCATCTAGTGTCGCGCGGATGACAAGGGACTGTCCTGGCTGGACATTTACTCCAGTTGTTACGGCTAGCTGTGCATATTTTTCAAGCTGTTCGTGAAAAGACGTCATATAATAATCCCCTTTTTTAAGTAGTGAAATTATTGTAACAAAAAAGACACATCATTGGGTAAATGATGCATCTATGTTTTAAATTGTTCAGTTAGGACATTTACAGTTTGCTAAAATACTTTAGGAGAATATGAATTTTCGGTTTTATATGGATGATGTAAAACCAAAAATAACATAGAACGCTTACTCATTCTGTCATGGATAAAAGGAATAAAAAGTAAAGAATTTTCGGATTAATATATTTCGAAAATTCGACAAAATATGCTAGGAGAAAAGGCCTTGTTTTTTTGTCACAGGTACTTATTTTACCAAAATCATGTAAATTAGATAATAAGATTTTGTTAAAATTATAAATATAGATAAATATTGTGAATTTTATATGGTTTAGGATTCTCTTTCTCGACAAGAACGTGTAAAATATTTAAATAAAGTATAGTGAAAAAGTCATAAAGGAATAGGGTGGAGATACAGAATGGATAAATCATCACTAGTAGGGATTATATTAGGCCTTATCGCAGTGGGAGTTGGGATGTTCATGAAAGGAGTAAGCCCGGTGGTTTTAATTAATCCGGCTGCTCTTTTAATTATCGTTTTAGGGACGATGGCATCCGTTACAATCGCTTTTCCGGGTTCTGAATTAAAGAAAGTTCCAAAGCTGTTCGGCATTTTATTTAAAGAACGACAATTAATGACGCCGCAGGAAGTGATTGGATTATTTACGGGCTGGGCAGAATTGGCGCGTAAAGAAGGATTGCTTGCATTGGAGTCAAAAATGAGTGAAATTGAAGATGATTTCTTGAAAAATGCAATGAATTTAGCTGTAGATGGTCAAAGTGCAGATTATATTCGTGATGTACTCAGTGAAGAAGTAGCCGCGATGGAAGATCGCCATCTTGCTGGCGCTGCCATTTTCACGCAGGCTGGAACGTATGCCCCGACACTAGGCGTACTTGGTGCCGTTGTGGGCTTGATTGCTGCTCTTGGAAACATGGCAGATATAGATGCGCTTGGTGCAGCGATTTCAGCTGCATTTGTTGCCACATTGCTTGGGATTTTTACTGGATATGTGCTGTGGCATCCGTTTGCAAACAAATTAAAACGGAAATCGACAATGGAAGCAAAAGTGAAGGAAATGATGATTGAAGGTGTTTTGTCGATTCTTGAAGGAGAAGCACCTCGTGTATTGGAACAAAAACTGTCCTCCTACTTGCCAGCGGATGAAAAGAAAAAGCTGATCGAATCATCTGGGGGGGGACAAGGCGATGGGGAAGCATAAAAAACACAAAAAACATGAAGAACATGTCGATGAGTCGTGGCTTATACCGTATGCCGATTTGTTAACATTGCTTCTTGCGCTTTTCATTGTGTTATTTGCAAGCAGTACCCTCGACGCAAAAAAGTTTCAGGCAATTGCAGCTGTATTTAGCAACGAATTCACGGGTGGTACCGGGGTAATGGATTTCCCTAGCCCGGTGGAAGATACAATGCAAGAAACAGACGAGCAAGAAGGGCTGAAAGCAGCAGACCGTGAAGAACTTGAAGAAATGCAAAAGAAGATGACGGCCTATATTAAAGAAAATAATTTGCAGGATAAAGTGGAAACGGTGCTGAATGGAGAAGGACTTCTTCTTCGTATTCGAGATAATGTTCTATTCAATTCAGGAGCTGCTGAAATTCAGCCTGATCAGCTTAAAATTGCGGAGGAAATCTCCAACCTGCTTGTCATGGATATTCCAAGAAGTATTATTATAAGCGGGCATACAGATAATGTTCCGATTGGAACTGCACAGTTTGCTTCAAACTGGGAACTCAGTGCTTTGCGCTCCGTTAACTTTATGAAAGAAATATTAAAGAATGAAAAGCTGGACCCGCGTCTTTTCAGTTCAAAAGGGTACGGTGAATACCAGCCAATCGCGTCAAACGTCACGAAGTCAGGACGTGCACAAAATCGACGCGTTGAAATCTTAATTTTACCTCAAGGTGAAACTGATCAATCAGCAAGCTCTTCGACAAAATGACGGGATATCCCCGTCATTTTTTTGTTTACGGATAAAGAAAAGGGGAAACTCTTAACTGTAGACAAACGAAAGGGGAAATTGATGTGAATAAAAAAATTGCTGTCCTAATTACAGATATGTTTGAAGACATTGAATACACAGAACCAGCTAAAGCGTATGAAGAAGCTGGTCATGAACTGATAACAATTGAAAAAGAAGCAGGCAAAACCGTTACCGGGAAACAAGGAAACGCAAAAGTAACAATCGATAAAAGTATTGATGATGTGACGGTTTCACAATTTGACGCATTGCTCTTGCCAGGTGGATTTTCACCCGACCTTCTTCGTGAAGATGACCGGTTCGTAAAGTTTACGAAAGAATTTATGGACACCAAAAAACCGGTGTTTGCGATTTGCCACGGGCCTCAGCTGCTCATTTCAGCTAAATCACTTGAAGGTCGTGATGCAACCGGGTATAAATCCATTCAGACGGACTTGGAGTATGCCGGTGCAAATGTGCATGACAAGGAAGTGGTCGTCTGTCAAAACCAGCTTGTGACCAGTCGTAAACCAGACGACATCCCAGCTTTTAACCGTGAGTCACTAAAATTACTTGCTGTTTAGAACATAATAGGAAAAATAAGAAAAAGGACACTTTGTGCTAAACAAAGTGTCCTTTTTCTTATTTGCGCAAGTTGCCAAGCTCTTCGGCGATCGCCTGCATTTCATTCGGGCTGAAGGAATTTTTGCGGGCAACGAGTTCATAAATGTCTTTTAAATCGTCATAAGAAGAATTGCTGAAATGTTCCGGGCTGATAGCACCTGTATTGACCATGCGAAGTTTCGTTGTAATTTGTTCGACCATGTACTGAATGTTTTCGGCTGATTTTACACTTAAGTCCACTGTAATTCACCTTTTTCATTTTTTATTCATCATTCCATTTTTTTATAGTGTTGTCAATATGATAAGGCCGTTCTGATATTATACAATTCGTTTTTCTTCCTGTATTTTTTTCAGTACTTGCCGTGTTTCCGCCACGACAATGCCGGAAAGGCCTAGAAGCCCGATTAAGTTAGGGAGCGCCATTAAACCATTCATAATGTCTGAAAATGTCCAAACGATTTCAAGGCTTTGCACACAGCCGACGTAAACAGCAAGAACGAACGCGATCCGGTAAAACGTAACAACTTTTTTGCTGAATAAGTATGAGAAACATTTTTCACCGTAATATGACCAGCCAATGATCGTTGATGACGCGAAGAACAATAAACCTATTGCTACAACATATGACCCGGCAGGACCGAGGAAAGTACTGAATGAGACGGTTGTCAGCTCGCTTGCCTCCAGTCCTGAATCGTATTGGCCAGCAAGAACGATTGTTAATCCAGTAACGGAACAAATGATGATTGTATCAATAAATACTTGCGTCATCGAAACGAGTGCCTGTCGTGCCGGTATGTCCGTTTTTGCAGCAGCAGCGGCAATCGGAGCCGAACCGAGACCAGCTTCATTTGAAAAAACACCTCGTGCGACCCCGTACCGAATGACAATACCGATTGCGCCGCCGGCAACAGCTTCTCCTGTAAACGCATCTTTCAAAATAAGACCAATAGCGGCGGGAATGTCCGTTATGTTTATTAGCAACACGATGAGGCCGGCAATGACATAAAATACAGCCATGATCGGAACGAAGTAAGCTGTAACACGCCCGATCGTCTTGATGCCGCCCAAAAGGACGAGTGCAGTAAAAATAGTTAAGACAATTCCTGTGATCCACGTTGGTACGTCAAATGTAGATTTCAAAACACCCGCTACCGAGTTTGCTTGTACAAGATTCCCGATTCCAAATGCGGCAATGGCGCCAAATAAAGCAAATAAAATGCCGAGCCATTTTTGATTGAGACCGCGTTCAAGATAATACATCGGTCCCCCGGACATTTCACCATCTTCATCTTGTACCCGGTACTTTACAGCGAGCACGGCTTCCGCATATTTCGTGGCCATCCCGAAAAAAGCGCTGAGCCACATCCAGAGCAGTGCCCCGGGACCGCCCATTAACACAGCTGTTGCGACACCGACGATATTGCCAGTTCCGACTGTCGCTGCAAGCGCAGTCATTAGCGCCTGGAAATGGGAAATATCTCCCTTTGACGATTTATCCTGATTTTTACTAAATGCAAGCTTTAACGAATAGGGAAGAAGCCGAATTTGTAGAAAACCGATCCGCCATGTAAGATAAATACCGGTACCGACAATAAGAACTAAGAGCGGAGGCCCCCATATAAAGGAGCTGATCTTGCCCAGCATTTCTAAAAGTGTTCCTTGTTCCATAAAATCCCTCCTTTTTTAGAAACATGAGTGTAACAAAAAAAGACATGATTTTATAAAAATTAATTCTTGTATGATTTGTGTTTCAAAATTTAACAATAAGGGAAAAGCTTCAACATTGAAAAGGAAAATAGGCAGCTTCAGCCGAATATATGTTGTAGATAGTTAAAGAAAGGATGAACATTCCAATGGGAAAAAGTAAATTTTTTGTCAGTGTACTTGCAGGTGCAGCAGCAGGAGGTGCTCTTGCTCTTTTAGACAAAAGCACTAGGTCTGAGATGTCTTCATGGGCAAAATATTTAATCGCACTTGCGAAAGATCCTGAGCAGCTGACAGCCTCATCAAGAGAGTTGATTGACCGTGCCACTGAAACAGCCCGGCAAATTAATGAGGACGTTTCGTTTATTAAAGGCAAGGTAGACAACTTGAAAGACCTCACGCCGCAAGTAAAAGACCTTGTTGATGAGACAAAAACAACATTTGCACCGCAAGGACAAAATCCGGCGGCTTCTGCAGACTCCGCACAGTCGCCTTCATAATATTGGAGGGAAGCAGCATTGGCAGAACATCCAGATAAAAAAGCAGAACTTCGCATTTTCTTTAAACACTTGCAAAGGCGGATTAAAGCATCCGATGTGCCAGGGGTAGCCGCGCAGATGGCTTATTTTTTTCTGCTTGCGCTATTCCCTCTCATGATCTTTACGGTGACGCTTCTCGGTTATTTGCCAATTGATCCGAATGAAATTTTTACGATCATTAAAGATTTTGCACCATCAGATTCATTAAGCATGGTGCAAGACACACTTCAAGAAGTAACGACCAATCAAAATGGCGGACTATTGTCTTTTGGTATTCTTGGAACGATTTGGTCCGCTTCGAACGCAATGAATGCCGTCATTAAAGGACTGAACCATGCATATGACGTTAAAGAATCCCGTGCGTTCTATGTCGCGAGGGGGTTGTCTATTTTGCTGACATTTGCGTTTATTTTCGTTATCGCCGTTATGCTTATTTTGCAAGTGTTCGGTAAACAAATTGGTGAAATCGCATTTGAATTTCTCGGAATGGGCGATCAATTTGTTGTTATATGGACATGGATCAGATTTTTACTCCCGCCAGTCATCCTGTTTCTGGTATTCGCTGGCCTGTACTATTT
This sequence comes from Domibacillus epiphyticus, assembly GCF_001975785.1. Taxonomy (GTDB): domain Bacteria; phylum Bacillota; class Bacilli; order Bacillales; family Domibacillaceae; genus Domibacillus; species Domibacillus epiphyticus. Next base: position 181,788 of record NZ_MSFI01000006.1, read on the forward strand.
GGCACCGAATTTAAAGGTGAAATATGTGACCGTATTACCGGGCGCCCTTTTTGCTACACTCGGTTGGATTATTGTATCGTTTGGTTTTTCATTTTATGTCAACAATTTTGGAAATTACTCTGCAACATATGGGAGTATAGGGGGCGTCATTATCTTAATGATCTGGCTTTATTTATCTGCCATGATCATTCTTGTCGGCGGTGAAATAAACGCGCTTCGAAATGACCAAAAACGAGAAAGTGTATAATGAAACCCCGCTTGAATTCAAGCGGGGTTTCATTATACACGTTTTAAAAGGCGCAAGCCGTTTAAAATAACGAGAATGGTGCTTCCTTCATGTCCGAGTACACCGAACGGCAAATCCAGTACTTGAAAAAAGTTTGAGATAATCAATAAAGCGATGACCGAAATCGAGAAAATGATATTTTGTTTTACGATGCGCTGCATTTTACGGGAAAGCTTAATCGCTTCAGCAATTTTCGGCAAATCATTTTTCATTAAGACAATATCGGCTGTTTCAAGAGCGACATCAGAACCTTCCCCCATGGCGATTCCAACAGATGCCGTTGCAAGAGCGGGCGCATCATTAATTCCGTCCCCGACCATTGCAACAGTGCCGTATTTTTTGAGCAAGTCTTTTACGTGATCTACTTTATGTTCAGGCAAGCATTCAGCTATATAAGTGCCAAGTGGCGTTTCAGCGGCAATAGCTTTTGCTGTTTTATCGCTGTCTCCAGTCAGCATAATTGTGAAGATGCCTTCCTCCTGTAATGTTTTCAGTGCTTGTTTTGTTTCATCACGAATAACATCTTTCAGAGCAATGACTGCAGCAATTCCTTCATCATCCGAAACGAATATGATCGTTTTTCCTTCCTCTTCAAACTGTAAAGCAGCCCCATCAGCAAAAGCAGACGCTTCTTCTATTCCGACAAAGGATGCCTTCCCGATTCTCCATTCCTTTTTATCAAATGTGCCTTTTACTCCCCAGCCTGAGACATCTTCAAGATGGTCGGGAGGGGAAAAAGAGATTTGTTCGTTTTGTACAAAACGGACGACAGCGTGGGCAAGCGGGTGATTGGACCGGCTTTCAATCGAAGCCGCTGCTTTTAATAAAGATTCCCGGCTCAGTCCTTCCCGGATGACGATGTCTGTGACTTCCGGTTTACCTCGTGTTAATGTCCCTGTTTTATCAAATGCGATGGCCTTGACGTGACTTAAATTTTCAAGGTGGGCACCGCCTTTAAACAAAATCCCGTTCCTTGCTCCATTTGAGATAGCGGACAATGTCGCCGGCATAATAGATGCGACGAGGGCGCATGGAGATGCGACAACGAGCAGAACCATAGCCCTGTAAAATGTTTCTGTCCAGCTCCAGCCGAGGGCGAAGTGGGGAAGGAACAACATGATGGCGACAACAATCAGCACGCCTTTTACATAGGTCCCTTCAAATTTTTCAATGAATTGCTGAGACGGCGACTTTTCACTTTGTGCAGACTGGACAAGATCAATTATTTTTTGGAATAATGTCTCATTTGATCTTTTGGTTACTTCAATATAAACAGAACCGGTCATGTTCACTGTACCGGCAAATACGTCAGCGCCGGCTTCTTTTGAAACAGGAATCGATTCACCGGTAATAGCAGCTTCATCAATTGTTGTTTGTCCTTTTTTTAGGATGCCGTCAGCTGGTACGCGTTCCCCGGGTTTAACGACAATGATATCTTTTCGTCTTAATTCAGAAACATGGACTTTTTCTTCCATGCCATCACGAACGAGCAGTGCAGTATCAGGCTGAATCTCCATTAAAGCTGAAATTTCCTTCTGGCTTTTATTCATTGTATATGTTTCTAGTGCACCGCTTACGGCAAAGATAAAAATTAACATGGCTCCTTCTGTCCAATATCCGATTGCTGCAGAACCCGCGGCAGCTAAAATCATCAGCATTTCGACATTTAATTCCTTGTTTTCAATTGTTTCTTGAATTCCTTCTTTTGCTTTTGCAAATCCGCCAATGACAAAGGCGGATAAATAAGCAGCAACCGACAGTGTTTCGGAACTGTTTTGATCGAGCATCCAGCCGGCGAAAATAAGAACACCGCTGAGCAGAGCTGCAATTAATTCAATATGCGGTTTTATTTTTTCCAGTATGCTCGATTGAATAGGTGTATTCTCAGTGTACGTAGTCATACAATACCTCCTTCTTCTAATTGAGAATGAAGATCACCATCAAAATATAATCGATCTTAATAATTCCTTTAATGATAAGCTTTTTCAATTAGAATAAATTAATTTTTATTTTATAATAATTATAATGTAAAGTTATAATAACACATTCAATATAAGAAGCAAGTAATTTTTCTTGGCTCAAGTGTTCTGTTTCGCTACAATAGATTTCAAATAAGAAAGAGGTGTGAAACATGGAATTTAACATGAAAGAAGGCGGATTTACCGCTGAATTTCCTTTTGGTAAACTCGATATTTCAGGAGATGACCAATACGGATTCCGTCCATATCAGCTGCTTGTTTCATCTATAGCAGTTTGCAGCGGCGGCGTTTTGCGTAAAATATTTGAAAAGCAGCGTCTTGATATTGAAGATATTACAATTCAAACAGATGTGACACGTAATCCGGACGAGGCAAACCGAGTCGAAAAAATATCGGTTCACTTCATTATTAAAGGGAAAGGATTAAAAGAAGAAAAAGTAAAAAAAGCGCTTGAGTTGACGCGCAAAAATTGTGCAATGGTACAGTCAGTTATTCCCGCAATTGAGGTGGAAGAAACGTTTGAAATAAGATAATTTTTTCTTTGTGTAATCAAAGTAAATAGCGGGTAATAACAAATTATTGTTATTTGAACGTGGATAGTGGAAAGATGGGAAAGCTATTTGCAGTGTGGCAGTCATTGCGCTTTCGACTATAGGGGCGGGCTACAGAAAGTTTGGCGATCGTCGCAGGACCGCGTGTTGGAGGGCTTCTAAATGCAACGTTCGGGAATGCAGTTGAACTTATTATTTCTATCTTTGCTCTTAAAGCCGGACTTGTTGGAGCCGTTCTTGCGTCGTTGACGTGTTAGTTCTTGGAAACTTGAATGTTGAAGGCCGCCATGTTTATAGCGCCAAGTTCTTGTCTCTAATCTCCCTTTTTTTCAACACCAATGCCGCCTGTATCTAAGATTCCAGGCTTGTTTCAATGATTACGGCTGTATTTCTTGGAGTCAGTATTTCAAATAACGGGGAAACAAACTGGTTTGAAGGGTTGACACTTCTCGCTCCATACCTCATCATGGGAATCGGTTTTTACTTGCTGTACATGAAGGGAAGATGACATATGAAGCCGATTAATGACAAAGAAACTCAAGTTGTTTATTTAAAAGAGCGGTTAAATATTTTTATGGAAGTGCTCGATTCAATTGATCCGGAAGAAACGGATGTAGAAGACATTGATCGTCTGATTGGAATGATTGATGACATTGAATTGAAATGTGAGCAGTTCCGCAATCGCGGATGATTGGAACCCATTGAGAGTCAAAATTCTCAATGGGTTTTATTAGTTTTCGTAATGTAAGCATTTGATCTTGGCTTCTCTTCTGAAAAAGAGAGCTATTGAAACCGTTTGCGATTTTTTTCTTTAAAACGAGAATGTACAGGCGTATAATAAAAATATTGGAAACATTTTTAATACATAAGAATTCCTGAGGGGGAGCACAATGAATCTCGAAAAGTTTCAGCAAAGTATGTATGAGCTAGTTGTCGAAACATCGACAAACCTTCCTAAAGATGTGCGCCGTGCAGTTAAAGCGGCGAAAGAACGTGAAAATGCAGGTACACGAGCAGCCATGAGTCTCGATACAATTACGACAAACATTAAAATGGCAGACGATAATATTTCGCCAATCTGTCAGGATACAGGCATGCCAACGTTTAAAATAAAAACGCCGGTCGGTGCTAATCAAATCCAAATTCAAAAAGCCATTTATGCAGCGATTGAGCAGGCGACAAAAGATGGGAAACTTCGTCCAAATTCTGTTGATTCCATCGACGGTTCAAACAGCGGCAATAACCTTGGCCCAGGGACTCCTGTTATTAAATTTGAGCAATGGGAAGAAGATTACATAGACGCGCGCCTTATTTTGAAAGGCGGCGGATGTGAAAATAAAAATATTCAATATAGCCTTCCATGTGAGCTTGAAGGAATCGGAAAAGCAGGCCGCGACCTTGATGGCATTCGCAAATGCATTATGCATTCCGTTTACCAGGCGCAGGGACAGGGCTGCTCAGCTGGATTTATCGGTGTCGGAATCGGCGGCGACCGTTCATCAGGCTACGATCTTGCGAAAGCACAATTATTCCGCAGTGTCGATGACGTAAATGAAAATGAGGATTTACGTAAATTAGAAGAATACGTTATGGAACACGCAAATGAACTCGGCATTGGAACGATGGGCTTCGGCGGTGAAACGACACTTCTTGGGTGTAAGATAGGCGTTATGAATCGTCTGCCGGCAAGCTTCTTTGTATCTGTGGCATATAACTGCTGGGCATACCGCCGCTTAGGTGTTTCAATCAATGCGGAAACTGGCGAAATCAGTGAATGGTATTACCAGGATGGAGAAGATGTTTCATTTGATACAGCTCAAAAAGAAGAACAGGAAGTGAAATCGGAAAGCCGCGTTGTCACTTTACAGGCACCGATTACAGAAGAACAAATTCGCGACCTTAAAGTTGGAGATGTCGTGAAAATTAACGGTATGATGTATACAGGCCGTGACGCGATTCATAAATATTTAAGCACGAACGATTCTCCTGTTGATCTGAACGGTCAGGTTATTTACCATTGCGGCCCAGTTATGCTGAAAGATGAAGAAGGACAATGGCACGTAAAAGCAGCCGGTCCAACTACATCGATTCGGGAGGAGCCTTATCAAGGTGATATTATGAAGCGGTTCGGTATCCGCGCAGTGATCGGTAAAGGCGGAATGGGTCCCAAAACATTAAAAGCATTAGGCGAGCATGGCGGCGTATATTTAAATGCAATAGGCGGTGCGGCACAATATTATGCTGACTGTATTAAGGGCGTCGAAGGTGTGGACTTAATGAATTTCGGAATTCCAGAAGCAATGTGGCACCTTCGAGTTGAAGGTTTTACAGCGGTTGTGACAATGGATTCACATGGAAACAGTCTTCATCAAGAAGTTGATAAATCATCACTTGAAAAACTGGCGAAATTTAAAGAGCCTGTATTTGCGTGATAGGGAAGTCCCGGCTAAATACCGGGACTTTTTTTGATTAGAACAAATCTGTTTTCATGAGATAACTTACCACGCATTACCCGCTTTTATTCAGCGCATTCTACTGAAAAAAGGTGGTGGAGTCGTGCGGCAAGTTATTTTCTTTATCATTTTTCTGTTTATGCTTCCAACCATTGCGGTATCATCTGAAGCCCTTCACTGGGGATTTCAAAAGGGAAGTGAAGGCATGCAGGCGCAGGCAGGGGAAAAATTAGATGAGATGCTGGAGAAATATGATTCCTATTACAAAGGGAATCCGAAAGACAAAGTCCTTTATTTAACGTTTGATAACGGGTACGAAAACGGCCATACGAAAACCATTCTCGACACGCTAAAAAAAGAAAAAGTTCCTGCTGCGTTTTTTGTGACCGGCCATTACGTGGATAGTGCATCTGATTTAATTAAGCGGATGGTAAAAGAAGGCCATATTATTGGTAATCACTCATGGCATCATTATGATTTAACAACGGTTCCTAATAGTACAGTAATTGAGGAAATAAAACTTGTCGAAAAAGAAGTGGCCAGGCTGACAAAGCAAAATAAGACGAAGTATGTTCGCCCGCCGCGCGGAATTTTTTCAGAAAATGTGTTAAAAACGGCACAAAAAGAAGGATATACACATGTCATGTGGTCGATTGCCTTTGTGGACTGGTATGCGGATCAGCCCAAAGGGAAAAAGTATGCGTATGATGAAATTATGGAGCAAATCCATCCAGGTGCAGTCATCATGCTGCATAGTGTGTCCAGAGATAATGCAGAAGCACTTCCTGATGTTATTCGTGATTTGAAAAAACAGGGATATACATTTAAGTCACTTGATGAACTTGCCGGTAATCAGTAACCGGCTTTTTTCCTGTTCTTTTGATTAAAGTCTTTCTGTGATACAGTTATGGACGAGGTGAAAACAGAGATGAAAAATGAAATCAAGATGAAAACGGGACAGACGTTCCCGCTTACCATAAAACGGCTGGGCATTAATGGCGAGGGTGTCGGTTACTTTAAACGAAAAGCGGTTTTTGTGCCGGGTGCTTTGCCAGGTGAAGAAATTACTGCAGAAGCAACGAATGTGCAGTCAAAATTTACGGAAGCTCGTGTCAAAAAAATCAGAAAAAAATCACCCCACCGCGTTACGCCCCCTTGCCCAATTTACGAACGGTGCGGAGGATGCCAGCTTCAGCACCTTGATTACAAATCACAGCTGGTTGAAAAGCGTTCCATCCTTGTACAGGCACTGGAGCGTTACACATCGTTAAACATTTCTGACTTGAATATAAAAGAAACAATCGGCATGGACGATCCATGGAATTATCGAAATAAAGCCCAGTTTCAAACGGGAACTCGTGATGGACAAATTATTGCGGGCTTGTACGTTCCGAATTCAAATCGGCTTGTAAATATTGAGGAATGCATCGTTCATCGACCTGTCATTAACGAAACGATTGAAGCAGTGAGGCAGTTGATGAAGGATTTAGCCATTCCAGTATACAATGCAAATGCAAAAAATGGTGTGAAAACGATTGTGGTCCGGGCAGGATTTGAAACAGGTGAAGTGCAGGCAGTTGTCGTCACAGGCTCAAACGATTTTCCAAAAGCATCGTTGTTTGCTGCTGAATTAATGAAGCGGAAACCGGCTGTGACATCGGTTATGCATAATATTAATCCAGGAAAAACACACCTTGTTTTTGGCGATGTAACAAAGAGGATAGCAGGCAGTGAGACGATTACGGAAAAATTAGGTGAGTTTGAATATGATTTGTCAGCACGTGCATTTTTTCAACTCAACCCGGCGCAGACGGAAAAACTCTATGATGAAGTAAAAAAAGCGGCCAATGTATCACCTACTGATAAAGTGGCTGATGCCTATTGTGGTTCCGGCACTATTGGGCTATGGATCGGACGCAAGGCAGCTGAAGTTCGCGGCATGGATACTGTGGCCGAGTCGATTGCCGATGCGCGTGCCAATGCAAAAAAATATGGAGTTAAAGCAAAGTACGAAACAGGTCCAGCTGAAAAGTGGCTCCCAAAATGGCAGCAGCAGGGATGGACGCCAGATGTACTTGTTACAGATCCACCCCGCACGGGACTTGACCGGAAGCTCATTCAAACGATTAAAACAGTGAAGCCGAAAACTTTTATATACGTTTCATGCAACCCGTCAACACTCGCAAAAGATCTGGCTGAACTCGTCAGTGAATATAAAATTGAAGGCATTCAACCTGTGGATATGTTCCCGCAGACTGCCCATGTTGAGTGTGTAGTAACCCTGAAAAGAAAATTGTAAAGCCAAAATAATATCCTGATTTTGGCTTATCCCTGTATGATTTTAACGAAACTTATGACAAAAATCATTTTTGAAATTTAAGAATGTTAGTTTTAGGACAATTGCAGGGATTTATGTGGTCGATTTTCGTGTTTTTTGTAGAGGGGAAGATCTGGAAGGATATAACTCGTTCCTTAGGATTTATTGAAAATAATAGGGAATCAAGCACGAGTACTTCAAATATTCCAGTAATAATTAAGGGAAGCTGTAATCCAGCTTCCTTTCTTATAAAGTTTTTTGATGATCATAACAATAAACTTTTCCTTGGAATTTCTTAGATAAACAGAATGATTTTGCTTTATCTGATACAGTCTTTTTTATCATCTTTGTTCTGCTTTCTTTGTATGCTATCTACATGTTGTTTTCTAATTGATTGGTCTACAATATTGGAATTCAAAAAGGATTTGTATATCTCCTCAATATCATCCTTCATTAAAATAGGATTTTTGTATTGTAATTTAAGTACAGAAACTTTTCGATTAATAAACCCAGTTAGCTCAATATCATAGACTGCAATTTCGCTGGAATTAATCTTTCGTAACTCTTCATCGATTTTAAAAGTACATCTTTTGTGAATGATACCATGGAAATAAAGTATTGGCGGTATTTTAAATCAATAAAGTTTTTAAGTACAGGAATATGACCATAGTTCTGCATTTATGGGTTCATCATTTTAAACTTGCCATTAATCAACCCGCTTTTTCTATCTTTTCCCCCATAAATAGTTCCCTGATAATTCTTTGTTTCGATTACAAATAATCCATAAGGAGTAACAAAGGGCACTCTTCCTGTTACTTTATTTTTACTGAACAAAAATAAGTTCAGTTCTAGAAATTGGAAATAATGCAGTGTGTATGCATCTGTACAAAGTTGTGAGGATGCTCCTTAATCCTGCAAAAGTTATCTTTCCCAGGCGTCATTACATGGGAAAAAAGCTTTATACATCGTTACCTTGGTGATCATTATTGGTAAAAAGTACCGTTGGCGGTGAGTCTTTTTTCTCATATATTGTTAATGTGTAAAAAAAAGTAATGCTCAACACGAAATGGCAAACTTGCTGAAAATGCAAGGACGCAAAGCTATGGGCCTACGGAATTAGATTCTACGGCTGCCAGGCCGCCGAAAATGAGGAGAAAGTCGAGCATCTCCGTGTGGGATGTTTTTATTTTTGTGCAGAAATCCATTTGCCCGAAAATAAGCCTGCTCCTATTTGCCATTTTTAAATGAGTAAAAAGGGAGGAAGAAGACTATATGAAGATAGTCTTTAAAAATACTTTGATGATTAGCCTGCTGCTCGCTGTGTCCATGATAAGCATTTCAGCGATCGGCTATTTAAAGGCGAAGGAATTTCTGTATGAGAAGTTTCAGGATCAGGCATATGACCAGCTGGAATCCGTAAAAGGAAATATTCATATTTGGACAGAAGGAAAACAGGAAGTAATGGAATATATTGCAGAAGCCGATGAATTGAAATTAGTTGAGACGGCCAAAGCAGCTGCTCTTGGAACACGTATTGCGGAGAGGATGGAAAACCCAGATGCGTTTGCATTTATGGATGCAAAAGGATTTTTGTATTTAGGGAATGCGAAAATTCCTGTGAATGACTATGAGCATTTTATCGATGGCATGAATGGTGAAACGAATGCGTATGATCCCGTTCCTTCTCAATCGCCGGAGCTAAATGGGGCGCCAATTGTACTGGCTTCTTCGCCTGTGTATGGCTCCAATGGCAGCATTGTCGGGGTGGCGTCAGGCGGCTATCCAATTGAATCTCTCATTGATATTATTTCAAACGTAAAATTAGGAGAAAGCGGCTATGCCACAGTTTTCACGAGCGACGGCACGATTGTTGCAGGAAAAAACAAAGAAGACACGTTAAAAAAAAATATTGCCGATTACCAAAATGACGAGTTGAATCAAATTGTGGAGAAAAGCATGAGCGGGGAAACAGGGACGATTGAAACCGTTTTTGATGGTAAAGACAGCCTCGTTTTCTACAGCAAAGCAGAGGAAGCTGACTGGGGCATTATGATTTCAGTCCCCGTCCGTGAGGCGTATGCGGATGCAAACTCATTGCTGAATTATTTTATTCTCCTTACGATTCTTTTTATCACGGTCAGTGCTGGGATCAGCTACTTATTAAATAGCCGCTCGCTAAAGCCGATTACCCATATAAACAGTAAAATTGCAGAACTGGCAAATAATGAAGGAGATTTAACGCAGCGGCTCCACGTTAAGCGAAAGGATGAACTTGGCCAGCTTGCAGGCAATGTGAATGCGCTGCTCGATAGCTTACAGGAATTAATTGGAAGTATTTTACAGGAAGGCGAGATGTTATCAGGGCGTACGTCTGATTTATCGGAAAGCGCGGAAGAAATCGTTCAGCTGTCAAATGACGTTACGCGGAATGTTCAAAATGCGGCCTCATTGTCAACAGAGCAGGAGCAAGGGTATAACACAAATTTGACATCTATTATGGAAATCACAGAAACGGTTTCCGGCATGAAAGACTATTCTTCATTAGTATATGAGAAAATGAAGCACGCATATGAGGAAGTAGAGGAAATCAATCAAGAAATCAAGACATTAATTAATCAAATGTCATCGATCCAATCCTCCATCCTCCATTCTGCTGATACAGTGAAAAAGCTGGGCAGCCGTTCATCTGAAATCGGTAATATTGTCGATTTGATTAAAGGGATTACCGATCAAACAAATTTACTTGCATTGAATGCCTCCATTGAAGCCGCCAGAGCTGGCGAGCATGGGCGGTAGTAGCCGAGGAAGTAAGGAAGCTGGCTGAGCAGTCGTCTGTCTCTGCTAAGCAAATTTCTGAGCTTGTTGGCGAGATTTTAACCGAAACGGCGAATGCAGTTGCCGGAATAGAAGCGGGAACAAGCCAGTTTGGAACAGGCATGGACACATTAAAAACGGTCAATGGCAATTTGCAAAGAGTGTATCATTCGTCAGCGGAATCTTCAGCTGAATCAATGAATATTTTTAATGAAATGGACGGCCTTCTTCACAAAGTAAAAGAAGTAGAGCGAGTGATCTCTAATAATTCCAGCAAGTCGTCTGAGTCCACTGTGTACATTCATGAAGTAGCTTCTTCTTCAGAAGAGCAGCTGCAGTCGATTCAGGCTGTCACTGAATCCATTGAAAAGACAGCTGAGTTTGCCGACGAATTAAAAAGCTTGCTGCAGCGGTTTAAGATTTAAATGAACGAAGAGAGACTGTTCCACCACAATAGGAAGACTATTATGCTGGATTTAGGGATTACTTTTATTTGATAATGGCATATTCAAAGCGCTGGTGAAGGAGATTGAAATGCTCTCGCCAGCGCTTTTTTGTTTATGTATTGAAGACTGGAATGAGGATTGATGATCTGTGGTAAAATAAAGGCTATTGAATTCATAAATTAAAGGCGGGAATATAATGAGCACAGTAAAAGCGGCAAAGATGATTTTAAAGAATAGTTTAGCATACAATTTCAACCTCCCAGCACATGAAGCGGCTGTGCCGTTGAAACGAACGTAATGTTGCACGCGATTATCTTATTTATCCTCGCTGGACTCGCTGAAATTGGCGGTGGTTATTTAATTTGGCTCTGGCTTCGGGAAGGAAAACCGATGTGGTACGGTGCCCTTGGCGGAGTGATTCTTGTTTTATATGGTATTCTGCCGACACTTCAGCACTTCCTAAGTTTTGGGCGGGTGTATGCTGCATACGGTGCTGTGTTTGTCATTCTGTCTATTTTGTGGGGATGGGCAGTCGACAAAAAAGCGCCTGATACATATGACTGGGCTGGTTCTATTATTTGTTTGATTGGTGTAGCGGTCATCTTATGGTGGCCGCGTCAGTAGGGGGAGAAAAATGAATAAATTGTTTGTATTAACAACTGGTTTTGCCTCTGTACAGTGGATGTTTTTCATCTTTGCGAATACAGTGGTGGTGCCGGTATCAATTGGTGCTGCGTTTGGCCTGGCGCCAGATGAAACAGCGATGGTTCTTCGTTCGTCACTCATTTTTACAGGCATTGCATCCGCGCTCCAAGGTTTGTTTGGTCATCGTTATCCGCTAATGGAAGGGCATTCCGGTTTAATGTGGGGCCTTCTTTTAACGCTAAGTACATCGGCCGCGGCACTTGGCATGGATTATTCTGTAATTGGCGGCGGGATTGCAACAGGTGTTATTGCAGCAGGCGTAGTGATGGTGGTAATGGGCTTATTGAAAAGGGTGACATGGCTAAATCATGTTTTTACACCGATGGTTACGAATGTATATTTGTTTCTGCTCGCTGTCCAGCTAATAATTATTTTTTTTACAGGCATGTTAAAAGTAAATGATGACGGAGCAATCGATCCTGCGGTTAGTTTCTATTCTGTTTGTATAGTGATCGCAGTTGCCATTATGAAAATAAAAGGAAAAGAATGGATCAGCAACTTTTCCATTTTAATTGGCATCACAGTAGGCTGGGCAATATATGTGCTGTTGTTTCCAGGAGAAACTGCTGCTGCTAGCCAAGCAAGTTCCTTTTATCTATTTCCGCTTGGAATGCCAAATTTACAATGGGGGATTGTAATAGCTTCATTCGTGACCGGGTTGATTAACATGAGCAATACAGTTGTGTCAGTCCAGGCTGCATCGAAACTATATAAAGAAAAAGCAGAAGAAAAAAAGTATAATCGTTCCTTTTTCCTGACAGGTGTTTTTACTATTGCTTCTGCTCCGCTCGGACTTGTGCCATACGCTCCTTACACATCATCACTAGGATTTTTAGAAAGCACGCGTATTTTTGAGCGGCTGCCGTTTATTATTGGCGGTTTTCTAATAAGTCTGCTTGGTATTATTCCTGCAGCTGGCACTTTTTTATCTGGTATTCCGGTTACTGTTGGAAATGCGGTGTTGTTTGTTGCCTATTTGCAGCTGTTTGGCAGCGCTCTTAAATCTGTACAGGCCGTATCATTTAATTCAAACACGATATTTCGGATTGCTGTCCCCATCCTTGTAGGGATTAGTATTATGGCAATTGATCCAGTAGTATTTAGAAGTTTGCCGTTAACGCTTCAGCCGCTGCTCACAAATGGCATGGTAACGGGCGTCATTTTGTCGATTATACTGGAGAAATTCGTAAGATGGGATAAATATGAATAGAAGTTGTGTAAATTTTCAGAGTTTTCCCCATAAGTAACAGGGTTATCCACAGAATGTGTATAAGTTTATCCACGATTATGGTGAATTTTGTCGTTGATAAATGAATGTTTTTTGCATCTGTTCACAAAACCCACAAGAAGGATGCGTGAGGTTATACACAGAAATAAGACATTTTTTACATACTTTATACATAAAAAACTGTTTCAAAACATGTTATAACAGCTTTTGAAACAGTTTTTTTTGCTAGATAAATCGCGCATTTTACAATGGTTTGTTGTATAAATTGTCAAGCGCTCGGCGGACTAGTGGAAAATGAAATTGAAAACCAGACTGCAGCAATTTCTCTGGCAAAACACGCTGTCCATCCAGAATAAGTGTGCTCATTTCCCCAAGCGCTGCTTTTAATACCGGTTCCGGGACATAAAGCCAGTGCGGACGACCGAGCACATTGGCAAGAGTTTTACCAAGATCATCCATACGGACCGGGTTTGGGGCCGTCAAATTAAGGGGACCTTCAACCGTTTTATTTTCAGCCGCAAAGCGGATCGCCCTAGCAGCATCATTTACATGGATCCATGACATCCATTGACTTCCCGACCCGGTTTTTCCTCCAGCAAACAGCTTATATGGCGTAGCTATGCGGGGTAGTGCGCCGTCTTCTGAACAAAGAATAATACCAAAGCGAGTCAAAACGGTACGTATACCCGCCTTATCCGCTTGAATTGCTTCCTCTTCCCAACTGTTCACCGTTTGTGAAAGAAAACCTTGGCCTGCTTCGATTGAACTTTCCGTGAACGTTTCCGTAAGCGAATTTGGATAAATTCCGATTGCGCTCGCATTAATGAGTACGGAAGGTTTTTCAGGCAAAGCCTTCATAATACGGATTAGCTCTCTTGTTGCAGAAATACGGCTGTCAACTATTCGTTTTTTCCTCTCGTCTGTCCAACGTCCGCTGTTAAGTGGTTCACCGGCAAGGTTTATAAAAACATCAACCCCGTGCAAATGATCTTCAGGGTTCGCCCTTTCATTGAGCCAGTTTACATAACGAATAGAGTCTGATTCTTTCTTATTCGTTATATTTCGGGTTAAAATAGTAACATCATATCCATGCTGGACGAGTTCTTCGGTTACTTTTTGTCCTACAAATCCGGTACCGCCTGCTATGGCTGCTTTCATCGAATAGTCCTCCTGTTTTTATGTCGTTATTATTATTTTACCTTTTAAGCTTATATCAAACTAAACGGATATGGGAGGAATGTAAGTGCCTGTTATCACAAAAATATCTGTACAGCAAAAACAGACAGACCGTTATAATATAGAAGTGGATGGGAACTATGCTTTCAGCGTGGATGAATCGGTATTAATTGAGTTTCATCTTAAAAAAGGGCGGGAGATTTCGAAAGCAGAAACAGAAGAAATTCAAATACGCGACGGTGTTCGAAAAGGGTTGAATACGGCTATTCAATACTTGTCAATCCGAATGCGTTCGGAAAAAGAAGTGCTCGATTATTTAAAGAAAAAAGAAGTAGATGAAGCATCGCGTCAGGAAATTTTAACACGCCTTCGTGAAATGAGTTATCTAAATGATGAACAATTTGCGGATGCTTTTATCAAAACGCAAATACAGACAACGGAAAAAGGACCGTTTATTATTTTTCGTGAATTAAAAGAAAAAGGCATCGATGAAGAAATAGCATCTACACTTTTGGAGCAATTTTCAGAAGAACAGCAAATGGAAAAAGCAGCAGCGCTTTTTGAAAAGCAGTTAAAAAAGCACAAACGGGATTCGGCTTTTTTGCGGCAAAAGAAAGCAGAAGAATATGTGATGAACAAAGGATATTCGTCTTCGATTTTGAAAAAAGCGGCGGTCTTGGAGCCACCGGACGCTGAGGAGGAACTAAATGCACTTATGCATCAGGCGGAAAAAGCTCATCGCCGCTATAAATCATATGAGAAAGGCGAATACAGGCAGAAAATGAAAATGGCATTGTACCGGAAAGGATTTGATCTGTCAGAAATTGATAAAGCGATTGAAAAACTGCAGGAAGAATAATGTTATATGCTTTCTAAAGGGGGAGTTATTTATATGGAAAATGAAAAACGATATAGTGACATGACGGAAATTGAATTAAAGCAGGAAATTGCCCGCTTGAGAGAAAAAGCGCGTAAAGCAGAGCAGCTTGGCATTGTAAATGAATTTGCTGTTTATGATCGGCGCGTGACGATGGCGCAGGCATACTTATTGAATCCGGAAGATTTTAAGCCGGGGAAATTATATGAACTAACAACCGATCCAGGGCAATATTTTAAAGTCGAATACATGAATGGTGTATTTGCATGGGGGTACCGTATAAATGGTGACGGTCAAGAGGAAGGCATTCCAATTTCGTTATTAAATAAATAAAGGAGTGACTCATAATGGAAGAAACGTTTCAGAAGCTGACAGAACGGCTGCTTGCGACAAACAGCCACCTGTCAGTTGCCCGTGCGCGTACATGGGTTGAACTTCTCTGGGAAGACTTTGAAACGACATATGCGAAAGCGGGCTATGAATATAAAGGAAAAGAAGCGACTGAAAAAATTGTCGCAAAATGGATCGATCAATATGGTCGTCATCTTCATGAATTTGCTGCACGCAACAAGAAATATAAGCATTTGCTTGACGATTCAGATGACGTGACACACTAATTTTGATCGCCCGGAAGGAATGTAAGCTTTTTTCGAAGTTTTTCTTCACTGAAAATCCATCCGGTGTACGAACCGACGATGTTATAATCCAGATCGAGCTGGACAACGGCAACGAAAGGATAATACCCGTTATTTCGGTACCTAAGGTCGATAAATTTCACTTCATAACAATCATTATATTCAGCGACTTCCCAGCGATAAACGGGTGAAAAGTGAAGAAATGCATCGAGATTCACGTCTTTTTTTGCCGCTTCAAACAATTCCGATTCCGGTATGGGCACACGTTTATATTTATCAAGAATGGTCACAGATCGGCGGTAGCCGCGCGCCACGTAAAAATGATCTGGAGATTTCACGGCAATCCGCCACTGATTAAAGCGGATTGTCGGTGCAATAATAATTTCTTCCGCATCGGGAATGAGCCGGCGTACCGCATTTCGGATAGCGCCCTGCATTTGGAAGCGGAGAATATAATAGCCGATTAAAATTACGTAAATAACGATAAACGTATGACCGGGGTGAAGACCTAATGCCCATAATAGCAGTCCAATGACATGGATTGAAAAAATAAATGTGTCGAATGTGTTAATGACTCCGAGCGCAATCCACCGAGATGAAAAAGGCCTGAATGCTTGCGTGCCATATGCATTAAAAATGTCTACAAATACGTGCATGAATACCGCTATTTGCGACCAAAGCCATAAATGAAGGAAATTGCTTTCAGGAAAAATGATAAACAGTAAACTGGAAATCAAAAGCGGCCAGAGCACAACAGCTGGTACAGAGTGTGTCGCACCGCGGTGATTTCGAATATAAACCGCATTATTGCGGAGTTTTAACACTGTATCGATATCAGGGGCCTGCGAGCCGATCACCGCTGCTGTCATGACGGCATACTTTGTTGCAGGATCGGATGCGACAACGGGATCGAGTGTGGCGAGCCCGCCGAGCGCAAACCCCATGACGATATGAGTACCGGTATCCAAAAGGACAGCCTCCTTTACGAAAAACAGTATATAAACGTTATTCCCGATTTTTAGTTAATTGTAACATTTCGAAAAGAGAGGTTCATTGAATTTGTCAGAAAAAAGCAAACTGCAAAAAATGAATATTACAAAATTTCAACACGATCTTGTCAGCTGGTATGAAATAGAAAAGCGTGACCTTCCATGGAGGAGAGAACGCGACCCGTATAAAATCTGGGTATCAGAAATTATGTTGCAGCAGACGCGGGTTGACACGGTCATTCCCTTTTTCAATCGGTTTATGGATCAGTTTCCAACAATTGATTCTCTCGCGAGTGCGGATGAGGAATCCGTTCTTAAAGCGTGGGAAGGACTCGGTTATTATTCCCGCATCCGTAATTTACAGTCTGCAGTTAAAGAAGTTGCAGAAAATTATGACGGGATTGTACCCGCGGACAAAAAAGAATTTTTATCATTAAAAGGGGTCGGGCCATACACAGGAGGCGCAGTTTTAAGCATCGCATACGGACTCCCGGAGCCGGCGGTAGATGGCAATGTAATGCGTGTCATCTCTAGATTATTATCGATTTGGGATGATATTGCAAAGCCGTCGTCACGTAAAATCTTTGAATATACAGTAGGTGAACTAATGTATAAAGAGGATCCGTCCTCTTTTAACCAGGCGTTAATGGAACTTGGCGCAATAATATGT
Organism: Domibacillus epiphyticus; assembly: GCF_001975785.1. Lineage (GTDB taxonomy): Bacteria > Bacillota > Bacilli > Bacillales > Domibacillaceae > Domibacillus > Domibacillus epiphyticus. Next base: position 198,914 of record NZ_MSFI01000006.1, read on the forward strand.
ACGCCAACATCCCCGTCTTGTCTTCTTTGCCCGGTTCAAAATCATTGTATGGCATTTGAAGAAGGTGTTCAGCGGGAATTGCCTGTCAAAACGAAAAAGAAATCAGACAAAAAGGTTTCTATTGGCGCAGTTGTACTTTCAACAAACGATGGCCGTGTATTGATCGAGAAACGGCCGCAATCGGGTCTGCTTGCGAATTTATGGCAGTTTCCGAATGTGGAGATGCCTTCTGCGATGAACCCGCGTCATGTACTTGAATCACTTATTGAAAAAGAATACGGCATAAAAGCAAAGATCAATATGGATAAAGTAACAAACATAACGCATGCATTTTCCCATTTAACATGGGAAATTGATGTATACACAGGCGTTTTGGAAAGCAATATTACGAAAGAACGTACCAAACTTGTTGAAAAAGAAGAAGTCGAGTCTTTCGCTTTTTCAGTGTCACATCAAAAAATATGGAAACATGTGAAGGGATTGGACCAATGAAAACAGCATTAGTAACAGGATCAAGCCGCGGCGTCGGTAAAGCGATTGCCATTGCATTGGCTAAAGAGGGATATGATATTGTTGTTAACTATGCGCGCAGCAAAACGGCTGCAGAGGAAACGGCAAAAGAAATTGAGGCACTTGGACGCAAGGCACTTGTTGTAAAAGCAAATGTTGGTGATGTTGAGAAAATTAATGCGATGTTTGAAACAATCGATCAGACATTTGGCCGTCTCGATGTGTTCATAAACAATGCTGCATCTGGTGTACAGCGTCCGATTATGGAGCTTGAAGAAAAGCATTGGGACTGGACGATGGATATTAACAGCAAAGCGTTATTATTTTGTGCAAAAGAAGCGGCGAAATTAATGAAAAAAAATGGCGGAGGTTCAATTGTCAGCATTAGTTCACTCGGCGCGATCCGCTATTTGACAAATTATACTGCAGTAGGCGTCTCTAAAGCAGCAGTAGAATCGCTAACGCGTTATTTGTCAGTAGAACTGGCAAAGGAAAATATTGTGGTGAATGCAGTTTCCGGAGGTGCGATCGATACGGAGGCATTAAAACATTTTCCGAACCGCGCCGAAATTTTAGAGGACGCAAAACAAAACACTCCAGCCGGCCGCATAGTGGAAGTGGAGGATATTGTCCAAACCGTGTTATTTTTGGTCTCGCCGGGTGCATATATGATTCGCGGACAGACGATCATTGTGGATGGAGGACGTTCACTGCTGGTGTAAATTACAAGGATAAGAAGAAGCCTTTACGGTCAAGATATTTTCGTGGAGATCAAACTCCATAATGACAAAAAAACGTAGAGGTGAAAAAATGAACAACAACCGCAACAACACACCAGCCGGTACATTTGTTAACCAAGTTCGCAGACAAAACGCTGCTTCAAATCAGGCGCAGCGCAATTCACAGCCATCTACGCCAGAGCAGCAATACGCTTATGAATTCGCATCAGAAACAAATGCGCAGGAAGTACAACAGCAAAACCAAGCTTCACGCAATGCAATGAATAGTCAAGGTATGATGGGTCAAGCACAGAGCAACGCCAATTATTCAACTCCGGAGCAGCAATACGCTTATGAATTCGCATCAGAAACAAATGTGCAGGAAGTACAGCAGCAAAACCAAGCATCCCGCAATGCAATGAACAGTCAAGGCATGATGGGTCAAGCGCAGCGCAGCGCCCGTCCTTCAACTCCACAACAGCAATACGCTGAGGAGTTTGCTGCTGAAACAAATGTGCAGGAAGTACAACAGCAAAACCAAGCATCCCGCAATGCAAACCGTAACAGAAATTCATTTAGACAGCAATAAATTAAACAACAAATAAAGCCCTCGGCTCTGGCCGAGGGCTTCATTTGTTTTCATTTACGCCGTAAATCGTTATAATAAGACATGAAGGTTTCACCGTCCGTGTAAATGGATATAAAAAAGCACGCGACGCTAGAAAGTAGGGGAAAACGATGGCGATTCCTGCGGAAGGTGAATCGGTGCAGATTCACAGTTACAAACATAATGGACACATTCATCGGGTGTGGGAAGAAACAGTTGTCGTAAAAGCAACTGAAAATATTGTCATTGGCGGAAATGATCGGACGATCGTGACAGAATCAGACGGCCGTACATGGGTCACGCGTGAGCCTGCTATTTGTTATTTTCACACACGCAAATGGTTCAATGTAATCGGGATGCTTCGCGCAGACGGAATTCATTATTATTGCAACATTAGTTCACCATTCGTGTTTGACCAAGGTGCGCTCAAGTATATTGATTATGATCTTGACGTAAAGGTCTTTCCAGATATGACTTATATTTTACTTGATGAAGACGAGTACAGACAGCACAGTCGTGAAATGAATTATCCGGAAGTAATTGATAAAATTTTACGGCGAAATATGGATCATTTGCTGCTTTTGATTGAACAGCAAAAGGGTCCATTCGCGCCTGATTTTATTAACCGCTGGTACGGAAAGTATTTGCAAATGTGCCGCTGAACGCCTGTTGAGGATTCAACAGGTTTTTTCATTGTTTTACAAAGGGGGATGGATGATGAGCGTGATAAGAAGGTATATGCAATTTGTCAAGCCGTACAAGTGGCAGATTGCCGGTACTTTAGCAATTGGAATTGTTAAATTTGGCATCCCATTGCTGCTTCCAATCATCATAAAATATGTGATTGATGACATTATTGGAAGCGGGACCATGGCTGCAGCAGAGAAGAAAGAGCAGCTCTACTGGCTGATTGGCATGATGCTTATTCTCTTTGTTATTGTACGATATCCTGTTGAGTATTACCGGCAATACTTTGCTCAATGGACGGGCAGTAAAATTTTATACGATATTCGTGACCGTCTGTTTGCGCATATCCAGCAGCTCAGCTTTAAATATTACGCAAATACACGTGCAGGCGAGGTCATTTCACGTGTCATTAATGATGTAGAGCAGACGAAGAACTTTGTGATTACCGGCCTGATGAATGTCTGGCTTGATGCAGCGACCATTGTGATTGCAGCAGTAATCATGATGACAATGGATGTAAAATTAACGCTTGTTGCACTTGTTGTATTTCCATTCTATGCAATATCCGTTAAATATTTTTTCGGCAACTTGCGCAGATTGACCAGAGTCCGATCCCAGGCGCTGGCGGAAGTTCAGAGTCATTTACATGAACGAGTGCAGGGAATGCCGGTCATCAAAAGTTTTGCAATTGAACCGGTCGAACAGAAGAGGTTTCAAACACATAATCAGAACTTCTTGCAAAAAGCGCTTGACCAAACAGCGTGGAATGCAAAAGCTTTTGCTGTTGTGAATACGATTACAGACATTGCGCCTCTTCTTGTTATCGGTTATGCGGGCATACAGGTAATTGAAGGGAACTTAACGGTTGGGACAATGGCGGCTTTTATCGCGTATATTGACCGTCTTTATAATCCGCTGCGCCGACTTGTGAATTCATCGACAACACTCACACAGGCGATTGCTTCGATGGACCGCGTATTTGAACTCCTTGATGAGAAATACGATATTACAGATAAAAAAGACGCTGTAGAATGCCGTGATGTTGCAGGAGATATCGTCTTTGACCATGTTCATTTTCATTATGATATAGAAGATGCGCCGGTGTTAAAGGATGTCCATTTACATGTGAAGGCGGGTGAGACAGTGGCGCTTGTTGGAATGAGCGGTGGTGGAAAATCATCACTTGTCAGTCTTATTCCCCGTTTTTATGACGTGACAGGGGGACGCATATTGCTTGATGGGGTTGATATCCGTGATTTTGAAGTGCGCTCGCTCAGGGATAAAATTGGAATGGTGCTTCAGGATAATATTTTGTTCAGTGAGTCGGTCCGGGAAAATATCCTGCTGGGGCGGCCGGATGCGACAGAAGAAGAAGTGATTGCTGCAGCAAAAGCGGCAAATGCACACGATTTTATTATGGCTCTGCCAAACGGCTACGAGACAAAAGTGGGTGAACGGGGTGTCAAGCTTTCTGGCGGCCAAAAACAACGTGTTGCCATTGCGCGTGTATTTTTGAAAAATCCGCCGCTGCTTATTTTAGATGAGGCAACTTCTGCTCTTGATTTAGAGAGTGAACACCTCATTCAAGAGGCTGTCGAAATGCTTGCGAAAACCAGGACGACGTTTATCGTAGCGCATCGCTTGTCGACAATTACACACGCAGATCGAATTGTTTTGATCGAACATGGTGAAGTAATAGAAGACGGTACGCATGAAGAACTAATGAATAAACAGGGCGGCTACTGGAAATTGTTTCAGGTACAGCAGCTTGACCATTAAGAAAGCCATGCCGGTATTGGCATGGCTTTTATTCTTCTTCATATTCAGGCGCGGTATCATCTGTGTGATATTTGTAAAAGCTTGTCATTAAATGATCCAGATGCTCAAGCTTTTCACCGTATTCAAGGATCGATGAAACGATATGAAGCAAATGAATCGAAGACATTGGTTCTTCTTTATTTTCCTTATAAATTTCGTCTGTGAACATATTCATAAACTCATCCCGGTTCATGAATTTCTCAAATAAATCTTCAGATGTCTCCGTAGTTTTTGCTTTTCCGACAAACCGCAGCAGCAAATGTTCGTGATAACTGACGAGACAGTCGAGATGATCCTGCATGGTCCGCTGCAAATCAGGGTTTAAATGGCGCAGTTCATTTTCATATTGATTGAGCCTTTGTAAAATATCCATGCTGCGACGTGCCGTCAAAATCATTTTACGGTACAAAACGATTTTCCGCTTTTTTGCCCGGAGATTTTTTTTGAAAGGCGTCCGGTCTTCTTTATATAGTAAATACATTTGATCAATTTTTATCAGTTTTTCACGCTGCTTCACCATATCCTTTTTTAACAAATGGGATTCAGAAGCATTGCGTGAGGTAATACGGATCCACTTTAAAATTTCTTCCGTTACTTGGTTGATGGAAAAGAACAATTTTGTTTCATATTTTGGCGGTAAAAAGATAAGGTTGACAAAAAATGCTGACGCAACGCCAATCGTAATATTGAACATCCGGATCATCGAATATTGCAAAAACTGATCATTTTGTACTTCCATTACCGCAATGATGGTGACAAGAGCCAGGCTGATAGACTTTTCAAGATTGAATTTCAGCAAAACAATAATGGCAATAATTGCAGCTAAGCCAACAATAATAATATGATTTCCGAATACTAGCACAAACAATATCGCAATAAATGCACCAATCACGTTTGCCTGAATTTGCTCGATAACTGTTAAATAGGATCGGTAAATATTCGGCTGTATAGCGAAAACAGCTGCAATCCCGGCAAAAACCGGTGATGGCAATGCAAGTAACTCCGCGATGTAAAGCGCTAAAACGATGGCAATTCCCGTTTTAAATATGCGGGCACCAAGCTTCATTTTATAAAAGGTTCCTTTCCGAAGATACTGTATTTACGTAAGTTTACCGCAAATAACTGCGAATCAAACAAACTGTACTATACAACGGATGTGCATGGAAATCAAGTGGATGTTAAAAAACAGATGACCAAGGTCATCTGTCTTCATTCATTTTTATTATGTTAAAGCTGCAAATGCCTCTTCCGCTATTAGAATGGTCTTTTGAATGTCATCTTCTGTATGAGCAGTCGTTAAAAACCAGGCTTCATATTTAGATGGTGCAAGATTTACTCCCCGGTGGAGCATTTCTTTAAAGAACCGGGCGAACACTTCACCATTAGTTGCTTCTGCCTGATCGTAGTTTTCTACTTTTTGGTCGGTGAAGTATAAAGTGAGTGCTCCTTTTAAACGATTAATTGTCACAGTCACGCCTGCTTTGTTCGCCGCATTTAGCAAACCATTTTCTAGCATTGCTCCGAGCCGATCGAGTTCTTCGTAAACGCCTTCTTGCTCAATCACTTCCAAACAGGCAATACCGGCAAGCATGGATGCAGGGTTTCCAGCCATTGTGCCGGCCTGGTAAGCAGGTCCTAAAGGTGCGACTTCTTCCATGATATCGGCTCTGCCTCCATATGCCCCAATAGGCAATCCACCGCCGATAATTTTTCCGAGTGCCGTTAAATCTGGTGTAATCCCAAGTAAATCCTGCGCACCGCCGTACATAAAACGGAACGCGGATATCACTTCATCGAAAATTAAAAGAGCTCCTGCTTCATGAGTCAGACGTTTCACTTCTTCTAAAAATCCTTTTTTAGGCTCAACAATCCCGAAGTTGCCGACAATTGGCTCGATCATAACAGCTGCTACATTTTCACCCCATTTTTCAAGGGCTTCTTTTAATGGCTCGGTTTCATTAAATGGAACCGTAATGACTTCCTGCGCAATACTTTTTGGTACGCCGGCAGAGTCCGGTGTCCCAAGTGTTGACGGTCCGCTTCCAGCAGCGACGAGGACAAGATCAGAGTGTCCATGATAACAGCCGGCGAATTTAATGATTTTATCCCGTTTTGTATACGCCCGCGCCACACGAATGGTCGTCATGACTGCTTCGGTGCCGCTATTCACAAAACGCACTTTATCAAGCGCAGGTATTGCTTGTTTTAATTTCTTTGCAAAGGTTACTTCGTGCTGGGTTGGTGTACCGAATAGAACGCCATTTTGAGCCGCTCGCGTAATCGCCTTTGTAATATGAGGATGCGCGTGTCCGGTAATGATTGGACCGTACGCAGCAAGATAGTCGATATATTTATTGCCGTCGACATCGTAAAAATAAGCTCCATCTCCACGCTCCATTGCTACTGGAGACCCTCCGCCGACTGCTTTGTATGAGCGGGACGGGCTGTTCACACCGCCGACTATATGTTGAAGTGCTTCTTCATGTAAAATTTCGGATTTAGCATAATTCATTGCATTAAGTCCTCCTGATTCAATCATCTTATTTTATTGTAGACTTCATTTAAAAAGGAATCAACAAAGGACCAAATAGGTTCGGCTAAACGGAAAGGTTTGTGTCTCATGTCCTTTGGGATCGAAGTTGCCAATTTTCATTGGATTCGCTACGATTATAAGAAAAAAAGGGGGAATCAAGATGGAAGAATTAACAGGACAGGCGGCACCGGTATTTACATTGCCGGACCAGAACGGTGAAATGGTGAACATTGCGGACTATAAAGGGAAAAATGTAGTGCTTTATTTTTACCCGAAAGATATGACACCGGGCTGTACGACAGAAGCTTGCGACTTCCGCGATCAGTACAGCGAGTTTTCGAAATTCGATACAGTAATCCTTGGCATCAGTCCTGACCCGGCATCTCGCCATCAAAAGTTTATTGAAAAGCATGAACTGCCGTTTACACTTTTGGCAGATGAAGAGCATATGGCCGCAGAGTTGTACGGCGTATGGACATTGAAGAAAAACTTTGGAAAAGAATACATGGGAATTGAACGATCGACGTTTTTAATTAATAAAGAGGGAATGATCGCGAAGGAGTGGCGGAAGGTAAAAGTAAAAGGCCACGTAGAGGAAACGTTAGAGGCAGTGAAGGAATTGGGCTAAGGGGGATTGACAGATGAATATTGTGTTTTCATTCCGTCCACCGCGCGACATTCAAACGGATTTACAACAGAAATTTCAAAAGGATACATTTTTCTTCTTTAAGAATATTGAAGAAGCAGACACAGTTCTTCAACAAACCGAAATACTCGTAACTTTTGGAAGTGATGTAACGGAAGACATTATTAAAAAGTGTCCTTCCTTAAAATGGATTATGGCGGCATCTGCAGGTATTGAAGACATGGCGCTCAAAGCGATTGAAGAGCGGGATATCTTGCTGACGAATGCACGCGGTATTCACAAAATACCGATGGCTGAATTTACTCTGGGCTTTATGCTCAATCATGTCAAACGTTTTCCTGAACTTGCTGTTCTTGAAAAAACAGAAACATGGAACAAGCAGCTTCCACTGCAGGAATTGTCGGGAAAAGAAGTTGTTATATTAGGGACAGGAGCAATTGGCCAGGAGATTGCCCGACTATGCAAGGCATTTCGGATGGCGACAGTCGGCGTCAATCGAAATGGCCGCCCAGCCCAGCAGTTTGACCGTATATTCCAGATGAATGATCTTGAAGAAGCAGTACAGGGAGCGGATTTTGTCATTGCGGTACTACCTAGCACACCAGAAACGGTTAACGCTTTGAGGTATGAGCATTTTGAAGCAATGAAACCAACTGCTGCATTTATTAATATTGGACGCGGTGACATTGTGTCGGAGCAGGTGCTGTTATCTGCAATCAATGATGAAGAAATTGCTCACGCATACTTGGATGTTTTTGCAGTTGAGCCGCTGCCAGAAGGTCATCCATTTTGGAGACATGAAAACATTACTGTTACGCCGCATATTTCGAGTATTACGAAAGCCTATGTACCACGGGCAATGGAGATTTTTGAACATAATTTAATTTGTTTTAAAGAGGGCGGCGAGTATCAAAACGTCATTGATATTAAAAAAGGATATTAAATGAGAGCCGGTGGAAAGCCGGTTTTTCTTTTTTATATTGACAAAATTGTGTTTTTGTTAGTACACTGTTTATAAAGATTATAAAGTAATAATCCTTTTCAGGAAGAAAAGAGGTGCATGGTGATGTCTCATACACATGTCCATGAATCACATGATCAGCTGAAAGACGCGCTTGATACGTTGAAACAGACAGGCGTACGCATTACACCTCAGCGCCATGCGATTCTAGAATTTCTTGTTCAGTCAATGACTCATCCGACTGCTGATGACATTTATAAAGCACTTGAAGGGAAATTTCCTAATATGAGTGTGGCGACTGTATATAACAATCTACGTGTGTTCCGTGAAGTTGGTCTTGTAAAAGAATTGACATACGGTGATACATCAAGCCGTTTTGATTTTGTAACGACAGAACATTATCATGTCATTTGCGAATCTTGCGGCAAAATTGTTGATTTCCATTACCCAGGTCTCGATGAAGTGGAACAGCTGGCTGCTCATGTAACTGGCTTTAAAATAAGTCACCACCGGATGGAAGTATACGGTACATGCCAGAACTGCAGCCATAAAGATTTGCATTAAAAAACCTCCAGTCCCGTTATTGGGATGGAGGTTTTTTTATACGTTTTGCCGGTCGATATTCTTTTTTTGATTGTATTTTTCGTCGAACTCTTTCCCTTCAAGCGTGCGGTCAAGTGTTAAAGGCTCCCTGCAATGCATGCACATATCTACCCGGCCGAGGATCTTAGTAGGCTTTTCGCAGTTTGGGCAAACAACCTGCACCGCTTTTGTCGACAGCATTCCGATCCAAAAATACACAACTGTGCTAGCAATAATACATAGTAGACCGAGAAGCATAAAAATCGTCATTACGAGAAAATTTTCACGGAAGAAAATCCCGCCATACATGACGACAAATCCAATAAAAATAAGACTTAAAGCAAATGTACGGATTTTATTAATTTTGCTTGAATACTTTTTTGCCATCGTTTCAACCTCCTTTCAACACTATATCATATTTTCCCATTTGTCTTACGGCAGGAATTCGACAATTTTTGTAGAAACGTAATAGAACGAACTTTTAATTTGTCTGGAGGAATAAAAAAGTGGAAGATCTTTTTCGCCCTTTGTACCAAGAAAGGACAAGCCAGCTGAATACACTTGGCGTATTAGTTGTTGAAAAAAATGAACAAAACAAAGCTTTTACTGAAAACTTTGATTCTATTTTACTTATTATAGTAAAGGAAGTTGAAGGTGCTGTATTTACAAAGCATTATGTTGACCAAAACAATGAAACAGCTTCTATGTATATTGTGGCAGATCAGCAATTAAAAGAATGGCTTCTGCTTGGAACGAACCGGAAAGTAATTGAATGGCTGTATCATGGCCGCATCATATTTGATCGTAATGAGTTTGTTCATAATTTAAAAACAGAAATAAGAGAGTTTCCGTTTTATGGGCGAAAAATCAAAATGACGATTGAATTTGCCAAACTTATCAAACGCTACGCTGATGGAAAAGCTTTTTTTAACGACGCTCACTATCTTGATGCTTACAATCACGTCCTTCATTCACTTCATCACCTTGCGAGATTGGCTATAATCGAAAATGGCTACTATCCGGAATTAACGGTATGGAATCAGGTCCGTCACATTGAACCAGAAATTTATAAGTTATATGAAGAACTGCTGACAAGTGACGAAGACCTGCAAAAAAGGCTGGAACTGCTTTTTTTAGCAAGTGATTTTTTAATACATTCACGTACGGAAAAAGGAGCCGGTCACTTATTGTTTCTTATGAAGCAAAAAGAGTGGTGGAGCATAAATGATCTGCTAAATCATGATGAAGTTGCACACTACGCTGTTGATCTCGTTACTTTAATCGAATATTTACTAGAACGGAAGCTAGTGAGGAGTGTATCTATCCAAACAAAAGGACACGGGATTTTCCATCGTTATTATCAGGTATGTAAAGAAATATAAATAATTTTAATAAAATGTTGACCTTTTATATTTAGGATGCTATATTAATAAGCGTCGCTGTTGAGAACATATGAACAGCTAAAAGAAATTTCAAATAATCCTTGACGAATTTGATTCATCTTGGTATTATGTAAAAGTCGCTGTTTTAAGTTTTTGAGCAACGGCGCTAAAGTGAGAATTGAACATTGAAAACTGAACAAAATCAATAAAAACGTCAACG
>NZ_MSFI01000007.1 GCF_001975785.1 Domibacillus epiphyticus
CGTTGACGTTTTTATTGATTTTGTTCAGTTTTCAATGTTCAATTATGCTGTCTGACAGCAACTTTTATATAATACCATTTCGCCGTTTTCGTTGTCAACAACTTTTTTAAATTGTTATAACACGTTTGCGTCTTGCGCAGCGGCAAGATTTAATTTAACACGATTCGTTATAATAGGTCAATTGTTTTTTCGTATTTTTTTATTTTTTATCCATATACTCTTATTAATCCTTTTAAATCGGGGGCTTTAAACGATGATTCCATTCCTGTTTATACAAGCGAAACAACTCAAATGGGTCGCTTTTCTTCTTTTTTCAGTTTGTCTTTTTTTATTATCTCTTCACCCGGAAAGCGATCAGCCAGTGATTTCGACAAATGGTCCGATGAAGGCTATTTATGCCGGCCAAGATGGTATTTCTTTAACAGTGAATGCGGATCAGCAAGACCAAAACATCGGAAAATTAGTTAAACTGCTTATAGAAAATGAAACAACCGCTTCTTTTTTCGTAACATCTTCCTGGCTTGAACATCATCCTAAAACAACCAAATTGCTCGTCGACAGAGCATTTGACATAGGCGTTCTTATTACGGATTCTTCGAACGAAGACGTAATCGTTCAAGAGATCAACGCAGTCAAAAAAATCCTTTCCTCACACGGGAAAATTAATATTGTATTTTTGCGGGCAGCCGATGGTGTGGAACAGGATGGCATACTGCGTGTTGCGGAATCTAACGGGTACTTGCCAGTACAGTGGAGTGTGGATTTAAGAAACCGCCCCGCTTCATCTTTTGTCGAAAATGCTAAAAAAGGGGATATTGTCTTATTAAATCTTGATTCAGATCAACAGGTGACCAAAAAAATGATTTCTATATTGTCTGCCAAAGAGACACCGATCAGTCTATCTGAAATGATCGGCGGCCGAGCGGATATTCAGTACATTCCATAAAAAAAAGAAAGCCGGCGACTATCCGGCTTTCAGGATTTTTTTGTTGTATTTCGGTAAAAATAATAGTTGGAATGCATTACATGGCAATAATGTAAAGAGCATTAAATAGAGCCAGCTTTCTTCGTTTGCCTGCAGGACTGGAAGCCATTCAAGTGTTGTAACGACGACCATGAAAAAGAAAGCCGCAATAAATACGTTTTTATTTTTTCCTTTCCCTTTCAACCAGGCAACTGCCAGACCAACGATTAAAAGGATGAATGCAAGTATAAAATAAGATCCGATTGCTTCCCCTTCACTGCTGAATGCTTTAAATCGGAAATAGACAAGATCAAACAGTACGACAATAATTAATGCAATCTGAATAAAGCTCCAGTAAGAACGGAATAATCCTAGTCCAAATTGATGAATGGTTAAGTAAGCAAAGAAGCCCATTTGACTGATTACGCTAAATGTAAAACCAACGCCGATCAGCCAAGCAAGAACGGACAGCACTTCCCCCCATTCTCCATTTGCAAAAAGCGGTGCGAACTCGTTCCAACGGATAATAAATCCAAGAACGCCTGTTACCGCTCCGCCGATAAGCAATGTATGTGTAAAAAATCGTATCCAGTTTCGTATACCCACGTATAAATCCCCCTGTACATTCTTCTGTTACGATTGTATCAATACACCTGTGAAAAAGAAAGACGATGACAAGTGGACAATTCTTGTCTTTCATAAAAAAAACTTCCGGACCGCAGTCCGGAAGTTTTCTTATTTTGCCAGCTTTGTATCGAGCTTTTTAGCGATTTCCTGATAAATGGCACCCAGTGGATGGTCTTCTGCGTAAACAGATGGAGCGAAATCATTCTCGTTCCAGTCTGGCTGTTGCAGTGGAAGACGTCCAAGTAATTCAGTACGCAGTTCGTCAGCCAGCTTGTCTCCGCCTCCCTGGCCAAAAATGTATTCTTTTTCACCTGTGGCTTTATTTTCAAAGTAGGCCATGTTTTCAATAACACCTACAACCTCATGATCAGTCTGCAGTGCCATCGCGCCTGCGCGTGCTGCGACGAATGCAGCAGTCGGATGCGGTGTAGAAACGATAACTTCTTTACAATGCGGCAGCATCGTATGCACATCAAGCGCAACGTCACCTGTTCCTGGCGGCAAATCGAGCAGCAGGTAGTCAAGATCGCCCCACTCGACTTGTGAGAAAAAGTTGTTTAGCATTTTTCCAAGCATCGGCCCGCGCCAAATAACGGGTGCGTTGTCATCGACGAAAAACCCCATGGAAATGACTTTCACACCGAATCGTTCAACCGGCATTATTTTTTCTCCATTAATAGTCGGGCGTACTGCTATGCCCATCATATCCGGAACGCTGAATCCATATATATCGGCATCGACCAAGCCTACTTTTTTTCCTAGTCGGGCTAGGGAAATCGCCAGGTTGACGGATACGGTTGATTTACCGACGCCGCCTTTTCCACTTGCGATCGCTAAAAAGGTCGTCCCGCTTTCAGGAGAAAGCAAGTTTTTATTTTCACCTGCTGCCTTTGTTCCACGGAACTGGGCAATCTTCTCTTCTGACAGCTCAGTAAAACGGATACCAACTGATTCAACACCCGCTTCTTTTAAGGTGTTAACGATTCTCATTTGCAGCTGCAGCTGTTCAGGTGTGCCTGTTTGAGCAATAGCGACCTTCACGCTTACATGATTTTTTTCTTCTTTAATTGAAATTTCTACGATACCGTCTGTTTCCGCTAATGTTTTATGTAAAAAAGGGTCTTCTAGGGCATTTACGATATCGCGTACTTGTGATTCTGTAATCAATGGGTGCACCATCCTTCGTTTAAAGTTTTCGCATTCATTAGTATAGCATACTCTTCTATAGAAGGATGGAAAAGCTACTTAGTTTGAAAATATCGTAATATGCCCCGAGAAACGGAAGCCGCCGTTTTTTCCTGATATTCTTCATCCAGCAGCAAGCGCCGCTCTTGTGGATTTGACAAGAACCCGATTTCGACCAATGCACCAGGTATATCCGCTTCTTTTAAAATATAGACATGTCCAATCTCTGCAGGTGTTCGGTCTGTATTTTCTAAATTCCTTGTCAATTCCTTCTGAATCGATACAGCCACTTTTTTGTTTTCAGGCAGATGAGGAGCATAAAAGGTTTGTGCACCGCGCCAATCTTCTGTTGGAATCGCATTTAAATGAATGCTGATAAACAAATCTGCACCTGATTCGTTAATAAGCCGGCTTCTTTCTTGCAAATCTTCTATTTTTCTCGTGCGAATTCGCTCCGTCTCTTTTCGTGCAAGGTCCGTGTCCTCTTCCCTCGTCAATAAAACGACAGCTCCCTGACCGTTTAAATGTTCTCTTAGTTTTTTCGCGACCGATAACGCAATGTCTTTCTCAAGCGCATCTTCATCTCCCGCTCCGCCATCCACACCGCCATGTCCTGGATCAATCAAAATCGTAACCCCTGAGAGCGGCGGTTTCCATACATTAAAGACCGGCTTTATATCTTGATAAAAAAAGGCTGCGATTGTAATGAAAAGAATGACAATAGCAGTGCGTTTCATGGACAATCCCCCCTCATCACGACCAGTATATGATGGTGTGGCTGTTCAAATGAAAAAATCCTTTCTCCACATGAGAGAAAAGATTAGAGGATGGAACTCCATTGCCGTTATCATATTAAAAAGGAACCCAGAGTAGGCTGATTAAAATCCACAAAATTATGATGCATGATCTACCCCATGCTTCCCTCCTGATTAGACAGCATAAAAAGGCAGAGGAAAGAAGAGGTTTGAACACACTCCATACCCCCAAGACAATGAAACATCTATATGCACGTCACAAACGACTTGCCGCAATGAGTTTCAATGGTATAAGGAACTTTAAAATGCGGTCAGGTCAAATCATTAAAAAAGACCCCCAGCCAAAATGGCTGAGAGCCTTCCAAACGCCCAAAATTAACGTTTTGAGAACTGAGGTGCGCGACGAGCGCCTTTAAGACCGTATTTTTTACGTTCTTTCGCACGTGCATCACGTGTAAGGTAGCCGGCACGTTTAAGTGTCGGACGGAATTCTGGATCAGCTTGCAGAAGAGCGCGGGCGATTCCGTGACGGATCGCTCCTGCCTGTCCTGTGTAGCCGCCTCCGTTTACATTTACATGTACATCATAGCTGTTTACTGTTTCAGTCGCAACGAGCGGCTGGTTAATCACAGTGCGCAGCGCTTCAAATGGGATATAATCTTCAGCAGTACGGCCGTTGATTACGATTTTGCCTTCGCCTGGTACTAAGCGTACGCGAGCTACTGAACTTTTACGGCGTCCTGTGCCTAAGTATTGAACTTGTGACAATGTCATTTCCTCCTTTTAATTTTTATTATCCGCGAAGTTCGTAAACTTCTGGTTGTTGTGCTTCATGTTTGTGCTCTGCTCCAGCATATACGTGAAGTTTTTTGAACATTTGACGACCTAAAGAACCTTTTGGAAGCATGCCTTTAATAGCAAGTTCTAGCATTCTTTCAGGGTTTTTGTCACGCATATCTTGTGCTGTGCGTGTTTTCAAGCCACCTGGATACATGCTGTGGCGGTAGTAAATTTTCCCTTGAAGTTTGTTGCCTGTCAATTCAATTTTAGAAGCGTTGAGGATGATCACGTGATCACCAGTGTCAACGTGCGGTGTGAAAGTTGGTTTATGTTTGCCGCGCAAAATAGATGCTACTTCGCTTGATAGGCGGCCCAATGTTTTGCCTTCAGCATCGATAACGAACCATTTACGATCGATTTCGCCTGCTTTAGCCATATAAGTCGTACGCATTGTTTACCCTCCTGATTAATTATGTTTTTACGGTTCCATGTATTTATATCACGAATAAGTTTCCGGGGCTCATCGTGGGGTCAAATAACATACCATATGCTATAATATATCGTCTTCAATTCATTGTCAAGAAAAAATGCAACACTTGGTTTAGTTGTCATAGAAAACTTGCCATAAATACAAGCCTGCGGCGGGAGCAGTTTGTCCTGCATGCTGACGATTGCGGTCTGCCAAAATTTTCGCTACATCCTCTGGCTCCATGCGGCCGTTGCCCACTTTTATTAACGTCCCGACCATAATTCTCACCATATTATACAAAAATCCATTGCCGGTAAACCTCACTTCAAGGTCATTGCCGGTTTCAATAAACAATATATTGGTGACGGTTCTCACTTTATTTTCTTTGTCTGTTTTCGCTGAGCAAAAAGACGTAAAGTCATGCTCCCCAATTAAATGAGCTGCCGCTTTTTTCATGCGTTCCACATCCAATGGATACGGGTAATGATAGGCGTATGACGTACGAAACGGGTCGCGGTACGGCGTCCGGTAAATCCGGTAGCGATACTCTTTCCCCGTTACCGAATAACGTGCATGAAACGAGTCTGGCACTTCCTCGGTCCGCTTCACGGAAATATCCTGTGGCAATTCTCCATTTAATGCTCTCGCCCATCTATCGGCGGGCATAGCAAGCGGCGTGTCAAAGTGTACAATTTGCCCTAGCGCATGAACGCCGGCATCTGTACGCCCTGATGCGTGCGTTTTAACCGTCATTTTTTTATGGATTTTCCATAGTGCTTTCTCGAGCTCCTGCTGGACAGTACGGTCATTCAGCTGTGACTGATATCCTGAAAAGCGCGAGCCGTCATACATGAGCTCACATTTTATCCGCTTCAATTCCATCTCTCCCATTAACTTCTTAACATGAACAGCGCTGCACACAAAGCGACAAGGAGGAACATCGCTATCGTATCACGCGTGCTCCATTGCAGGATGCGGTATTTCGTCCTTCCTTCACTGCCTTTGTAGCCTCTCGCTTCCATGGCCACTGCCAGCTCCTCCGCCCGTTTAAACGCGCTTACAAACAGCGGAATCAAAAGAGGTATGACCGCTTTAACCCGTTCCGGTATCGATCCGCTCGAGAAATCCGCTCCCCTTGCCATCTGTGCTTTCATAATTTTATCCGTTTCATCAAGAAGTGTCGGAATAAAACGCAGTGAAATCGACATCATTAACGCCAGTTCATGTACGGGCAATTTTAATTTCTTTAACGGCCCAAACAAGCTTTCAATCCCGTCCGTTACCGAAATAGGCGGCGTTGTAAGCGTAAGGAGCGATGTAACGAAAATGAGCAATAAAAATCGGATTGAAATTAACACGCCCTTTATAACGCCGCCTTTGTAGATCGTCAAAAAACCGATCTGGGCTAAAATGTCCCCTTCTTTTGTAAAAAACACGTGAAGAAAGAACGTAAAAAGAATAAGAATAAGTACAGGCTTTAACCCATTGATTAAAAATCGCAGCTTTACTCTAGATAAAAGAACAATCAAACATGTAATGGCTCCGAGAACCGCATACGTCACGGCGTTATTGGCTAAAAACACGATGATAACAAACCCGAAAATAAATAACAGCTTTGCCCGCGGATCCATTTTGTGTACGACGGAATCTGCCGGCAAGTAACGGCCGACGATCATTTTCTCCATCATGTCATTTCACCGCGCAGTCTGCTCACTTCAGCGGCAAGTTCTTCCGGTGTTAAACACACTTTATCGAGCGGGTGTCCTAAATGCGACTCAAACATTCGCTGAAACCGGACTGTTTCCGGTATATCAAGGCCGACATTTGTTAAACTGTCCGCATCGCTAAAAATATCACGAGGGGCCCCGGTACGGTACACCTGCCCTTTATGCATAATGATGATTTTGTCGGCATAACGCGCTGCGTCTTCCATGCTGTGCGTCACAAGAACACACGTCAGCCCATTCTTCTTTTGAAGCGTGGCAAACATGTTCATTATGTCCTGGCGCCCTCGCGGATCCAGACCTGCTGTCGGCTCATCCAGCACAAGGACATCCGGTTTCATTGCAAGAACTCCCGCAATCGCCACACGCCTCATCTGTCCACCTGATAAATCAAACGGCGATTTCCCAAGTACCTCTTCCGGCAGGCCGACAAGCCCGATTGCTTCCCGGGTCCGCTTTTTTGCCTCTTCTTCGCTCACGCCAAAATTCATCGGACCAAAACAAATATCTTTTTCAACCGTTTCATCAAACAGCTGATGCTCCGGAAATTGAAAAACAATGCCAACACGGCGGCGCACATCTTTTAATTTTTTTCCCTTTCGCCCTGCCGCAATGGTCCGGCTTCCAATCTCGATTTCTCCTTTTAACGGCCTGAGCAACGCATTCAGATGCTGAAGAACAGTCGATTTGCCCGATCCGGTATGGCCGATAATCGCCACATACTGACCGGACGGAATAGTGAACGTCACGTCCATAATAGCCTGGCGTTCAAATGGCGTGCCGGCTGCATAACTGTATTCTACTTCTCGAAGTTTAATGTCCATAAATCCTTCACCAGCTCTTCTTCATTAAAATGACGCCTTGACAGCTGAAGACCTGCGTCTGTCAGCAGCTGACTCATTTGGACAGCAAACGGCACACCAAGTCCAAGATTAAGCAATTCCCGGTCCAGTTGAAAAATCCTCTCAGGTGTTCCCTCTGTATATAGCATGCCTTCATTCAATACAATAACCCGATCTGCTCTTGAGGCTTCCTCAAGGTCATGTGTAATTGAAATTACCGTCAGCCCTTCATTTTCGTTCAATTCTCGTACTGTATTGATTACTTCTTCCCTTCCGAGCGGGTCAAGCATAGATGTTGCTTCATCGAGCAAAACAATGTCTGGACGCAGGGCAATAACGCCGGCGATAGCAACGCGCTGCTTCTGTCCGCCGGAAAGATGGTGCGGCTCTTGATTCAGAAAAGCAGTCATGCCTACTTTTTCAAGAGAGGCAAACACACGCTCCTGCATAGCGCTATGTTCAACTCCGTTATTTTCTAACCCAAAAGCCACATCATCCTGTACGGTTGTTCCAACAAATTGATTATCCGGGTTTTGAAAGACCATTCCTAGTTTTTCACGAATCAACCATACATTTTCTTCAATTAATGCATACCCGCCAATCGAAACAGTTCCTTCCGACGGATAGTGAAGTCCATTTAGCATTTTTGCTAGTGTTGACTTTCCAGAGCCATTATGACCGACAATGGCCAGCCATTCTCCTTTATATACATCAAATGAAACATTGCGCAGTGCAAAAGCTTCCTGATCCGGATATTGAAAAGAAACCCCTTTGATTGAAATGACCTTCTCCTTCATCCTTTATCCCCCTATTCCTGCCAAAACAAAAAAAGCCCGCACCCCGAACCAAAGAATAAACATTCTTGCCGCGCTGCGGTCGGGTTGAGGGGTGCATGAGCTAGACGGGACGCACGTTTGAGCAAGTGGTACGCCCATCGTAACGCTCTAAGCTTGTTGAGTAAAAGTGCAAGGCCGCTTACCTGCGACAAGCATAAGCAGAGCACTGGCGGAGGCGTTTTGTGCCTCCAGAAGTGATTGGCTTATGACCTTGAGCCGATGGCGCCTGGAATTAGATAGTGTCCAAATACTTGCACTTTTTAAAAATATAAAAAAAGGGCAAAACAAAGCAAAGGTTTTGTTTTGTTCTGCCCATTTCGCGGTCTTATTGGCTATTAAACAAGCTCAATAATCACCATTGGTGCGCCATCGCCGCGGCGTGGACCGACTTTCATAATGCGAGTGTAGCCACCTTGACGCTCTGAGTAGCGTGGTGCAACATCATCAAATAATTTTTGAAGAGCGTATACTGGCTGCTCTTTCGTTTTGCCTTTTTTCTCTACTTCAACAGTAGAAGCGACTTCGTGACGAAGGAATGCTGCAGCCTGACGGCGGGCATGCAAATCACCACGTTTACCGAGTGTAATCATTTTTTCTACAACTGAGCGCAATTCTTTCGCGCGTGCTTCAGTCGTTTCGATGCGTTCACTGATGATAAGATCTGTTGTAAGATCGCGGAGCATCGCTTTGCGCTGAGCGCTTGTACGTCCTAGCTTTCTGTAAGCCATGAAGAAACCCTCCTTTATTGATGTCGTTGATTAAATCAATCTTCTTTTCGCAAGCCCAGACCGAGCTCGTCCAGTTTCGCTTTTACTTCCTCAAGCGATTTACGGCCAAGATTTCGGACTTTCATCATGTCGTCTTCGCTCTTGTTCGCAAGTTCTTGAACGGTATTAATGCCAGCGCGTTTCAGGCAGTTATAAGAACGGACGGAAAGATCAAGTTCTTCGATCGTCATCTCTAGTACTTTTTCTTTCTGATCTTCTTCTTTTTCCACCATGATTTCCGCATGCTGTGCTTCATCTGTCAAGCCAACGAAAATGTTAAGATGTTCTGTTAAGATTTTCGCACCTAAAGAAATGGCTTCTTTCGGTCCGATGCTGCCATCTGTCCATACGTCCAGTGACAACTTATCAAAGTTTGAAAGCTGTCCAACGCGCGTATTTTCCACCTGGAAATTCACGCGGGAAACAGGTGTATAGATGGAGTCGATCGCAATGACGCCGATTGGATGATCTTCTTTTTTATTGTGATCAGCCCGGTTGTATCCTCTGCCGCGCTGTGCCGTCAAACGCATACGGAAATTAGCATTTTCACCTAATGTCGCAATATGCAGATCCGGATTTAAAATTTCCACATCGCTGTCATGAGTAATGTCGGCAGCCGTTACGGTTCCTTGACCCTGTACATCGATTTCAAGCGTTTTTTCCTCATCGGAATAAATCTTCAACGCAAGCTTTTTGATATTCAAAATGATCGATGTAACATCTTCTACGACGCCTTCAATCGTTGAGAATTCGTGCAATACTCCATCAATCTGGATAGCAGTAACCGCAGCACCTGGAAGTGAGGATAATAAAATACGACGCAAGGAGTTACCTAGAGTTGTACCGTATCCGCGCTCAAGTGGTTCTACGACGAACTTACCAAATGTAGCATCATCGCTGATCTCAACCGTTTCAATTTTTGGCTTTTCAATTTCGATCATTCCATTTTCCCTCCTTCGATACGTCGAAACTTCGGCAAGCCGAAATTCCCCATGTTTACCATTCCCGATTTTACATAAAAAGTGGTCAATTTCTGAATCTAAACAGTTAATTTTCCATTATAACCGGAATAGTTATCCTTTATGCAGGAAGATTAAACACGGCGACGTTTTGGAGGACGGCAACCATTATGTGGAACTGGTGTTACGTCTTTAATAGCTGTAACTTCTAGTCCTGCTGCTTGAAGAGCACGGATTGCTGCTTCACGACCTGAACCAGGACCTTTAACTGTTACCTCAAGTGTTTTCATACCATGCTCGATTGATGCTTTTGCAGCTGTTTCAGCAGCCATTTGAGCAGCAAACGGAGTAGATTTACGTGATCCTCTAAAGCCTAGAGCACCTGCACTTGACCATGATAGAGCGTTACCGTGAACGTCTGTAATAGTTACGATTGTGTTGTTGAAAGTTGAGCGGATGTGTGCAATACCAGATTCAATATTCTTTTTCACACGACGCTTGCGAGATTGTTGTTTACGAGCCATGTCTAAACTCAGCCTCCTTTACCAATTATTTTTTCTTGTTAGCTACAGTTTTACGCGGGCCTTTACGAGTACGCGCATTGTTTTTTGTGTTTTGACCACGTACTGGAAGTCCGCGGCGATGACGGATACCACGGAATGAACCGATTTCCATCAAACGTTTAATGTTAAGAGATACTTCACGGCGAAGGTCACCCTCCACTTTTAAGCGGTCTACGATATCACGGATTTTATTTAATTCATCTTCCGTCAAATCACGAACGCGCGTATCTTCAGACACACCTGCTTCAGCTAGAATCTTCTCAGCTGTTGGTCTGCCAATACCAAAAATATAAGTTAACGAGATAACTACACGCTTATCGCGTGGAATATCAACACCTGCTACACGTGCCATAAAATGTGCACCTCCCTTTAGAATTAGCCTTGTTTTTGTTTATGCTTAGGGTTTTCACAAATAACCATAACTTTGCCGCGTCTGCGAATAACTTTACATTTCTCGCAGATTGGCTTTACTGATGGTCTTACTTTCATTTCTCCAACCTCCTTAATAGTCCGGAGCGCCATATATGTTTATTTGTAACGGTACGTGATCCGTCCGCGTGTTAAATCATACGGTGAAAGTTCTACTGTTACTTTATCGCCAGGCAGGATACGGATAAAGTGCATACGAATTTTACCTGAAACGTGAGCTAAAATTGTATGTCCATTTTCCAATTCTACCTTAAACATGGCGTTTGGCAAAGTTTCAGTTACTGTACCTTCAATTTCAATTACATCGTCTTTCGCCATTTTTTCATCTCCCTTCACTTTTCATCCCGATCGGCGGATGCCTAAGCTTTCGTCAAAATGTCGAAGCCTGTTTCGGTTATCGCAATTGTATGTTCAAAATGAGCACACATTTTTCCATCCTGGGTAATGACAGTCCAATTATCCTCAAGTGTCTTTACGTAACGACGACCGGCATTGACCATCGGTTCGATCGCGAGCACCATTCCGGGTTTTAGCACTGGACCTTTTCCCGGCGGACCGTAATGAGGAATTTGCGGAGCCTCATGAAGGTTCTGCCCGACACCATGCCCAACATACTCACGAACGATTGAAAAGCCATTCGATTCCACATACGTTTGAATTGCATGGGAGATGTTTGAAAGACGTTCACCCGGTTTCGCTTCATTGAGCCCGATGTAAAGCGATTCCTCTGTTACTTCGAGAAGCTTCTCCGTCTCAGGTGCAATCCGGCCGACAGAATATGTCCAAGCCGAGTCGCCATGATAACCCTTATAGTAAGCACCAATATCAACGCTGATGATATCACCTTCTTCTAATAGACGGTCACTGGGTATTCCGTGCACCAGCTCTTCATTAACTGAAGCGCAAATGCTGCCTGGAAAGCCGTTGTATCCTTTAAAAGAAGGCTCAGCTCCGAAACTTCTAATGAACTTTTCAGCCACTGCATCAAGCTCTATCGTACTTACACCGGGGGAGATATGTTTTTGCAATTCCTGGTGTGTCAGCGCTACAATGCGCCCCGCTTCTTTCATAATCTCCAGTTCTCGAGGGGTTTTACAAATGATCATTATTTACGCAGGCCTTCAAGAAGCTGATCAATGTCTTCAAATACAACATTGATATCTTGCTGGCCGTTAATGTTTTTCAAATATCCTTTTTCGCTATAAAAAGCAAGCAATGGTTCCGTTTGCTTTAAGTTAACGTCAAGGCGGTTTTGAACCGTTTCCGCATTATCATCTGCACGTTGATAAAGTTCACCGCCGCAGCGATCGCATTTATCTTCTTGAGATGGCGGATTGAATTCAAGATGATACGTCGCACCGCAGCTTTTGCATATGCGCCGGCCTGTTAAGCGTGCCATTAGAATATCTTTATCGACATCCACGTTAATGACATAATCAATTTTACGGTCAAGGTTTGCTAGAATGTCTTCAAGCGCCTCTGCCTGAGCAACTGTACGAGGGAATCCATCAAGAAGGAAACCTTGTTCGCAATCGGCTTTCGCAAGGCGTTCGTTCACAATTCCGATTGTTACTTCATCCGGAACGAGCTCCCCTTTATCCATAAATGATTTTGCTTTCAAGCCAAGTTCCGTTTCATCCTTCATTGCTGCACGGAACATGTCACCTGTTGAAATGTGTGGAACACCATACTTTTCAACAATTTTTTCTGCCTGAGTCCCTTTACCAGCACCCGGCAATCCCATTAACACGAGATTCATTGAAATACCCCCTCAGTCTGTTAGAGTGAAGCCGCGCCTCACCAAGCTTACTTCATAAAGCCTTTATAATGACGCTTTACAAGTTGTGCTTCAAGCTGCTTCATTGTTTCAAGTGCCACACCGACGACGATCAACAGCCCTGTACCGCCAATTTGCGCCGCTGGTGGAAGACCCGCGAATTGAATGAAGAATACAGGCAGCACAGCAACGACTGATAGGAAAATTGCACCGACGAATGTCAGACGGTAAAGCACATTTGTCAAATAATCCTGTGTGTTCTTCCCGGGACGAATACCCGGAATATATCCACCCTGCTTTTTCAAGTTATCTGCAACTTGTTCAGGGTTTACTTGAATAAAAGCATAGAAATACGTAAACGCAACAATCAGTGCAACATAAATGATCATCCCGACCGGCTTCGTATAATCAAAGATGTTTTGAATGGTGTTCGTCACATCATTTGAACCGAAAAACGAGCCGATTGTCTGTGGCGTAATCAAGAATGAAATTGCAAAGATGACCGGGATTACTCCCGCAGCGTTTACTTTCAACGGAAGATGAGTCGACTGACCGCCAACCGGTGCTATTCCGCCTTCTGCTCCGACACGTTTCGCGTATTGAATTGGAATTTTCCGCAGCGCCTGCTGAAAGAAAATTACACCTACGACAATTGCCAGTACAGCTACCAAAATCAGAAGCAAAACTAAAATACGCAGGAAAAGCTGATCGCCCGCTCCTTCGATTTGCTGTACATAAATTTGGTTTACCGCTCCTGGAATTGCAGCAGCAATCCCTGCGAAAATGATAATCGAAATTCCGTTGCCGACTCCTTTGGCCGTGATTTGTTCACCCAGCCACATAAGAAAAGCCGTACCTGCAGTCAGCACAAGTGCAATTAACAAGTATCCGGCAAAACTATTGTTTTCGACAAGCAGGCCGCCATACAAACGGTTAAATCCGTATGACATGCCCAGGCCTTGAATGAAACCGAGCACGATTGTGAAGTAACGGGTAAACTGAGTCAGTTTACGCCGTCCGACATCCCCTTGCTTGGACCATTCAGTGAACTTGGGTACTACATCCATTTGCAAAAGCTGCACGATGATGGACGCTGTAATGTAAGGCATAATTCCCATTGCAAGAATTGAGAAGTTTTGGAGAGCTCCTCCACCGAACGTGTTAAGAAATCCAATCAAACCGGCCTGTTCCTGCATGCGGAGAACATCCGCATTAACATAGGGAACAGGAATGAATGTGCCAATACGGAATACGATTAACATAAGAAGGGTGAATATAATTTTGTTTCTTATATCACCCACGCGCATAAAATTGGAGATTGTGCGAAACATCAGATCACCTCAGTCTTACCGCCGGCCGCTTCAATTGCTTCTACCGCAGCAGCAGAGAATTTGTGAGCTTTAACAGTAAGCTTTTTCTCTACGTTGCCGTTCGCAAGAATTTTGATTCCTGCTTTTTCGCTTTTCACAATGCCGCTTTCGATAAGAAGTTCAGGTGTAACTTCTGCTCCTTCTTCGAAACGATTCAATGTATCGATGTTCACGACCGCATACTCTTTACGATTTACATTCGTAAAGCCGCGTTTTGGAAGACGACGGAATAAAGGAGTCTGTCCGCCTTCAAATCCTAAGCGTACACCACCGCCAGAACGTGCGTTTTGACCTTTATGACCTTTACCAGACGTTTTTCCGTTGCCGGAACCAGTACCGCGACCTACACGGTTACGTTCTTTACGTGAACCTGCAGCTGGTTTCAATTCATGAAGTTTCATGCTCGAGCACCTCCTTATTCTATAAAATGTAATTATTTTTCTGTAACAGTCACAAGATGAGCCACTTTGTTGATCATGCCGCGAATTGCCGGATTGTCGTTTTGCTCAACAGTCTGATGCATTTTGCGAAGACCAAGTGCCTTTACAGTTTCGCGCTGATCTTGCGTACGTCCGATCAGGCTGCGAGTGAGGGTAATTTGTAATTTTTCAGCCATTATGATTCCCTCCTTATCCTAACAGTTCTTCTACAGATTTGCCGCGAAGTTTTGCAACTTCTTCAGCTGTTTTCAATTCTTTCAAGCCTTCGATTGTAGCACGAACCATGTTGATAGGTGTGTTTGAACCGAGTGATTTGGAGAGAATGTCACCAACACCAGCAAGTTCAAGTACCGCACGGACAGGTCCGCCTGCGATAACTCCTGTACCTTCAGAAGCAGGTTTCAATAATACTTCACCAGCACCGAAATGACCGATCACCTGGTGAGGCAAAGTTGTGCCAACCATTGGTACAGATACAAGGTTTTTCTTTGCATCTTCAATCGCTTTACGGATAGCATCTGGAACCTCTTGCGCTTTACCAGTTCCAAAGCCTACATTACCATTTTTATCGCCAACGACAACGAGTGCAGTAAAGCGGAAACGGCGTCCGCCTTTCACAACTTTCGCCACACGGTTGACCGTTACTACGCGTTCTTCAAGTTCGAGTTTGTTTGGATCAATGCGACGCATTAAATGTGTCCCTCCTTTTATTAGAATTCAAGGCCATTTTCACGAGCAGCGTCAGCCAAAGCTTTAACGCGGCCATGATAAAGGTAGCCCCCACGGTCGAATACAACAGAAGCGACACCTTTTTCAGTTGCGCGTTTAGCGAGCAATTCGCCAACTTTCGCAGCAGCTTCCTGGTTGCCTGTTGATTCAATACCGAAATCTTTTTCAATTGTTGAAGCACTTGCAAGTGTAACACCATTTACATCATCGATCAATTGAGCGTAAAGGTGCTTGTTAGAACGGAATACGTTCAAGCGTGGACGTGCTGCTGTACCTGCGATTTTCGCACGAACACGAGCGTGGCGTCTTTTACGCGTTTTATTTTTATCAGGTTTTGTAATCATCCCGAGGTCACTCCTTTCCGTTGCCTACGCGGCATTATTTACCTGTTTTACCTTCTTTGCGTCGTACTTGTTCGCCTTCATAGCGAATACCTTTGCCTTTGTATGGCTCAGGAGGACGAACTTGGCGAATATTCGCAGCAATCGCGCCTACGCGCTCTTTGTCGATACCTTTAATGCTAATTTTTGTATTAGCCGGTACGTCGATTTCGATGCCTTTTTCAGCTTCGAATTCCACTGGATGAGAGTAACCTACGTTCAATACAAGTTTCGTTCCTTGTTTTTGAGCACGGTAACCGACACCGATCAACTCAAGGTTTCTTTCGAATCCTTTTGATACGCCTTCAATCATGTTAGCAAGAAGAGCGCGAGTTGTTCCGTGGATTGTACGGTGTTCTTTTGACTCTGAAGGACGGACAACTGTGATCGTGTTGCCTTCTACTTCAATCGTCAAATCTTTATTAAACTGACGTGTCAATTCACCTTTAGGACCTTTGACAGTCACTTCATTGTTGTTATTTGTAATCGTAACGCCTTCTGGCAATTCGATTGGTTTTTTTCCTACGCGTGACATAGTTTCGCACCTCCATTCGTTAAAAAGTTATTACCAAACGTAAGCGAGTACTTCGCCGCCTACTTGTTTAGCGCGGGCTTCTTTATCAGTAACTACACCTGTTGATGTAGAAAGAATCGCAATACCAAGTCCATTAAGTACACGTGGCACTTCATCCGCTTTCGCATAAACACGAAGTCCAGGTTTTGAAATACGCTTCAAGCCTGTGATTACACGCTCGTTTCCGCTATATTTCAAGAAAATACGGATAACACCTTGTTTATCGTCTTCGATGAATTCAACGTCGCGGATAAAACCTTCACGTTTAAGAATTTCAGCGATTTCACGTTTAATATTGGAAGCAGGTACTTCCAGTTTTTCGTGACGAACCATGTTCGCATTACGAATGCGAGTTAGCAAGTCAGCAATTGGATCTGTCATAACCATTTTTTTTACCTCCTTCCGGAATCAGTGTATTACCAGCTGGCTTTTTTAACGCCAGGAATTTGACCTTTATAAGCTAGTTCACGGAAACAAATACGGCAAAGTTTAAATTTGCGGTATACAGAGTGTGGACGTCCGCAGCGTTCGCAGCGTGTGTACTCTTGCACTTTAAACTTCTGTGTGCGTTTTTGTTTCGCAATCATTGATTTTTTAGCCACGTTTTCGCCTCCCTTATATAGCGATTACTTTTGGAACGGCATTCCAATTAGTGTTAACAATTCACGAGCTTCTTCGTCCGTGTTGGCAGTAGTGACGATAACGATGTCCATGCCGCGTACTTTTGATACTTTATCGTAATCAATCTCAGGGAAGATTAACTGTTCTTTAACACCAAGAGTGTAGTTGCCACGACCGTCGAACGCTTTTTTAGAAACGCCGCGGAAGTCACGTACACGTGGAAGTGAAACAGAAACAAGTTTATCAAGGAATTCGTACATGCGCTCGCCGCGAAGTGTTACTTTCGCACCGATTGGCATACCTTCACGAAGACGGAATCCCGCGATTGAATTTTTCGCACGAGTGACCATTGGTTTTTGACCAGTGATTTGCTGCAATTCTTCAACTGCAGTGTCCAATACTTTCGCGTTTTGAACAGCTTCACCGACACCCATATTCACAACGATCTTTTCAATTTTAGGCACTTGCATTACAGAAGTGTAGTTGAACTTGCTCACGAGAGCAGGTGTGATTTCTTTTTGATACTTTTCTTTTAGGCGGTTCACTTAGAATACCTCCCTTCTTATGACATATTATTTATCTAAAGTTTCACCGGATTTTTTAGCTACGCGGACTTTTTTGCCGTCCACTTCTTTATAACCTACACGAGTAGGTTCGTTTGTTTTCGGATCCAACAGCATTACATTGGATACGTGAATAGCTGCTTCCTGGCTAAGGATGCCGCCTTGCGGATTCAATTGTGAAGGCTTCGCGTGTTTTTTCACGATGTTGACACCTTCAACAAGAACACGGTCTTTTTTAGGAAAAGCTGCAAGAACAACACCTGTTTTGCCTTTATCTTTACCTGTGATGACCATGACTTTATCGCCTTTTTTCACGTGCATGTTGCGCACCTCCTTGATTGGCCTTTTATTTGTTCAACTCAATTAGATTACTTCCGGAGCAAGGGAAACAATCTTCATGAAATTGCTGTCGCGAAGTTCGCGGGCAACCGGGCCGAAAATACGTGTGCCACGTGGGCTCTTATCGTCACGAATGATAACGCACGCGTTTTCGTCGAAGCGGATGTAGGAACCGTCATTACGGCGAACGCCGCGTTTCGTACGAACGATAACCGCTTTTACCACTTCACCTTTTTTGACAACGCCACCTGGTGTTGCTTGTTTTACTGTACACACGATAACATCTCCGACGTTAGCTGTTTTACGGCCAGAACCACCGAGGACTTTGATCGTTAAAACTTCACGTGCACCAGAATTGTCTGCTACTTTTAAACGTGATTCTTGCTGGATCATTTAGGTTACCTCCTTTCGGACTTTAACATCTATCCGAACATAAATTAGATGATGACTGCTTTTTCCACTACTTCTAAAAGGCGGAAACGTTTTGTTGCAGAAAGCGGGCGAGTTTCCATGATGCGTACTACGTCACCGATTTTTGCTTCGTTGTTCTCATCATGAGCTTTAAACTTTTTAGAGTACTTTACGCGTTTTCCATAAAGTTTGTGTGTTTTATATGTTTCAACAAGAACCGTTACTGTTTTATCCATTTTGTCGGATACAACGCGGCCTGTGTAAACTTTGCGCTGATTGCGTTCGCTCATCGTGCAAACCTCCTTTCAATTATCGGTTATCAATTTCCCGTTGACGAATCACGGTTTTCATGCGGGCGATTGCTTTACGTACTTCACGAATACGAGCAGTATTCTCAAGCTGTCCCGTCGCCAATTGAAAGCGAAGGTTGAAAAGTTCTTCTTTGAGCGACTTTACTTGTTGTTCAATTTCAGCAGTGGTAAGTTCACGGATTTCATTAGCTTTCATTTGATTCACCACCAATTTCTTCGCGTTTTACAACCTTGCATTTTACTGGCAGCTTATGAGATGCCAGACGAAGTGCTTCACGTGCTACTTCTTCAGAAACGCCGGCAATTTCAAACATGATTTTGCCTGGTTTTACAACTGCCACCCATCCTTCAGGTGCCCCTTTACCGGAACCCATCCGTACTTCAAGTGGTTTTTTCGTATATGGTTTGTGAGGGAAAATTTTAATCCAAACTTTACCGCCACGTTTCATGTAACGAGTCATTGCAATACGGGCAGATTCGATTTGACGGTTTGTGATCCAAGAAGCTTCAACAGCTTGAAGACCATATTCACCAAATGCTACTTCTGTTCCGCCTTTTGCTTGACCACGCATTTTGCCGCGGTGTACACGACGATATTTAACGCGTTTTGGCAACAACATATTATTTGCCTCCTTCCTGAGTTTTCTTCTTCGCAGGAAGAACCTCTCCACGGTAAATCCATACTTTTACGCCAAGCTTGCCGTAAGTTGTGTCTGCTTCAACATGTGCATAGTCGATGTCAGCACGAAGAGTATGAAGTGGAACAGTTCCTTCACTGTAATGTTCAGCACGGGCAATATCTGCTCCGCCAAGACGTCCTGAAACCTGAGTTTTAATTCCTTTTGCACCAGAACGGATTGTCCGTTGGATTGCCTGTTTCTGCGCACGGCGGAATGATACACGGTTTTCAAGTTGACGAGCGATGTTTTCCGCTACAAGTTTAGCATCAAGGTCAGCGCGTTTCACTTCAACGATGTTTATGTGAACACGTTTAGCTGTTAATTCATTCAAAGCTTTGCGAAGTGCTTCTACTTCAGAACCACCTTTACCGATAACCATACCTGGTTTAGCAGTGTGAATTGTGATGTTTACACGATTCGCAGCACGTTCGATTTCAACACGGGATAGAGAAGCATCTTTAAGACGTTCTTCGATGTATCCGCGCACTTTCAAATCTTCATGAAGAAGATCAGCGTAGTCTTTTTCAGCGTACCATTTTGAATCCCAGTCGCGAATGATCCCGACGCGCAGTCCATGAGGATGTACTTTTTGACCCACGAATTATCCCTCCTTCTTTTCTGCCACGACGATTGTGATGTGGCTTGTGCGTTTGTTAATTGCGCTTGCACGTCCCATTGCACGTGGACGGAAACGTTTCAATGTTGGTCCTTCGTTAACGTAAGCTTGAGTTACAACAAGGTTGTTTACATCAAGATCATAGTTATGCTCTGCATTTGCAATAGCAGAATTTAATAATTTTTCAATTACTGGAGATGATGTTTTGGGCGTATGTTTCAAGATCGCCACTGCTTCTCCTACTTGCTTGCCTCGAATCAAGTCAATAACTAGACGTGCTTTACGAGGAGCAATGCGAACTGTTCTTAAGACAGCTTTAGCTTCCATTGAAATATCCTCCTCTCAATTAGCGTCTTGTTTTCTTGTCGTCTGCAACGTGCCCTTTGTAAGTACGCGTTGGAGCGAATTCACCAAGTTTATGTCCAACCATATCTTCAGTTACGTATACAGGTACGTGTTTGCGACCATCGTATACTGCGATAGTGTGTCCGATGAATGTTGGGAAAATTGTAGAACGGCGTGACCAAGTTTTAATAACTTGCTTCTTTTCCGTTTCGTTCAACTTTTCAACTTTATTGAATAAATGATCATCAACAAAAGGTCCTTTTTTCAAACTGCGGCCCATTTGTGTACCTCCCTTCGTGATTGGACTACGGTTCGTATATAGAACCGTAGGACAATTACGTTATTTTTTACGACGACGAACGATAAATTTATCGGATTTGTTAACTTTTTTACGAGTTTTGTAACCAAGAGCTGGTTTGCCCCACGGTGTAACAGGACCTTTACGGCCGATAGGCGCGCGTCCTTCACCACCACCATGTGGATGGTCGTTCGGGTTCATTACAGAACCGCGTACTGTAGGTTTTTTACCTAACCAGCGAGAGCGACCTGCTTTACCGATGTTAACAAGTTCATGCTGCTCGTTACCAACTTGACCAATTGTCGCGCGGCATGTTGCAAGAATCATGCGAACTTCGCCTGAGTTCAAGCGTACGAGTACATATTTACCTTCTTTACCAAGCACTTGAGCTGAAGTACCTGCAGAACGAACTAATTGTCCGCCTTTGCCTGGTTTCAATTCGATGTTGTGGATAACTGTACCAACCGGGATATTTGCAAGTGGAAGTGCATTTCCTGCTTTAATATCAGCTTCCGGTCCGGACATGATTTCCGTTCCAACTTGGATGTTTTTTGGAGCTAAGATGTAGCGTTTTTCTCCGTCAACGTAGTTCACGAGTGCGATGTTAGCCGAACGGTTCGGATCGTATTCGATTGTAGCAACGCGGCCTGGAATGCCATCTTTATCGCGTTTAAAATCGATAATACGATATTGGCGTTTATGACCGCCGCCTTTATGACGAACAGTAATTTTACCTTGGTTGTTACGGCCGCCTTTCTTTTTCAAAGGCTCGAGCAATGATTTCTCCGGCGTGCTTGTTGTAATTTCAGCAAAGTCAAGAGTTGTCATATTACGACGACCGTTAGTGGTCGGTTTGTATTTTTTAATCGCCATTTCGTGTCCCTCCTCTTCTATTTTATAGGTTTATTAAGCTTCGAAAAGTTCGATTTCTTTGCTATCTTGCGTTAATGTGACGATTGCTTTACGGCGTTTGTTTGTATAACCCGCATGACGTCCCATACGCTTGAATTTACCTTTGTAGTTCATAACGTTCACGTTTTTAACTTTTACGCCGAAGATCTCTTCAACAGCAGTCTTCACTTGCGTTTTGTTTGCGCGTACGTCCACTTCAAACGTATATTTTTTTTCAGCCATAACAGCCATAGATTGTTCAGTAATAACGGGGCGCTTAATTACATCGCGTGCATCCATTATGCAAGCACCTCCTCTACTTTTTCAACCGCTGCTTTTGTCATGATAAGTTTATCATGTCCAAGCAGGTCAAGGATGTTGATGCCGGCTGCTTCAACCACTGTTACGCCAGGGATGTTGCGAGCGGACAATGCAACAAATTCGTTAACTGTATCTGTTACAATCAATGCTTTTGAGTTAACAGACAAGTTATTCAAGACATTAACAAATTCTTTTGTTTTTGGCGCATCGAAATTCAATGCTTCCAAAACAAGAATGTTTTGTTCTTGTACTTTTGATGACAAAGCCGATTTCAACGCTAGACGACGTACTTTCTTTGGCAGCTTGTAGCTGTAGCTGCGTGGAGCCGGTCCAAATACAGTACCACCGCCACGCCATTGTGGAGAGCGGATAGAACCTTGACGCGCGCGTCCAGTTCCTTTTTGACGCCATGGTTTACGACCGCCACCGCGTACTTCAGAACGGGTTTTTACTTTATGGTTACCTTGACGCAAAGATGCGCGTTGCATAACCACTGCTTCAAATACTACATGTTCGTTTGGTTCGATTCCGAATACAGCGTCATTTAACTCGATATCGCCGACTTCAGAACCAGATTGGTTTAATACTTTAACTTTAGCCATTCCTGTTTCCTCCTTTCCTAAAAAAGTTGATTAGTTTGCTTTAACCGCAGATTTCACTTGGATCAAGGCTTTTTTAGATCCTGGAACGTTTCCTTTAATAAGAAGAACGTTGCGCTCAGCATCTACTTTCACTACTTGCAAGTTTTGTACAGTTACTTGCTCTCCGCCCATACGGCCAGGGAGAAGTTTGTTTTTGAATACGCGGTTTGGCGCTACAGGTCCCATTGAACCCGGACGACGATGGTAGCGGGAACCATGAGACATAGGGCCGCGGCTTTGCCCGTGACGCTTAATAGCACCTTGGAAGCCTTTCCCTTTAGAAATTCCTGTTACGTCGACGATATCGCCTTCTGCAAAAATATCAACTTTGACTTCTTGACCAATTTCAAGATCATTGTCGATGTTACGGAACTCACGAATGAAGCGCTTAGGTGCGATGCCTTCGCCTGCTTTCTTTACGTGTCCAAGTGACGGTTTGTTCGCAAGCTTTTCACGCTTGTCTTCAAAACCTAATTGAACCGCTGTGTAGCCGTCGCTTTCGACTGTTTTCTTTTGAAGGATAACGTTTGGTGCTGCTTCGATTACAGTTACCGGGATAAGGTCACCGTTTTCAGCAAACACTTGCGTCATACCTACTTTTCTTCCTAAGATTCCTTTGGTCATGAGTCACACCTCCTGATTAATTGTTAGTTTATTTATTATAGTTTAATTTCGATGTCAACGCCTGACGGCAAGTCTAAACGCATCAATGAATCAACTGTTTTTGGAGTTGGGTTCACGATATCGATTAAACGTTTATGAGTACGCATTTCGAACTGCTCACGAGAATCTTTGTACTTATGAACCGCACGTAGGATTGTGTAGATAGATTTCTCAGTTGGAAGCGGGATTGGACCTGATACACTTGCACCAGAACGTTTAGCCGTTTCAACAATTTTCTCAGCTGATTGATCAAGAATACGATGATCATATGCTTTCAAACGAATACGAATTTTTTGTTTTGCCATTATTTTCCCTCCTTTTATCGCCTATTTAGCTAATAGACATACTCCGCGAAAATTTTTACCTGACATCAACGCCATGGCAAAGCGGCCGGGTGTGTCAGCAACCTTCCGCATCATCGCTGTCAAAAACCAACATTGATTATTATACCCCCTTTACGGGAGGATTGCAACAATAGAATCAAATTTTTATATATAGAAAAAATCCATTGTCTTAAACGAGTTTCTTCTATATTAAAATGACAGACTAATCACTTTGTAATAATGATAAACCCCTCAAAAAACAACTGCTTTACTGTGCAGCTCAAAAAAATAAAAGGCGACATTTTGGTCACCTATACTAAAACAAGAAATCCACCCCGATAACCGGGATGGATTGAATCATTCACAAGGAACGATATTATTTTTGGATTGTTGCTACAACGCCAGCGCCTACAGTACGGCCGCCTTCACGGATTGAGAATTTAGTACCTTCTTCAATCGCAATTGGAGCGATCAATTCTACAGACATTTCAACGTTATCGCCAGGCATAACCATTTCTACGCCTTCAGGAAGGTTGCAGATACCAGTTACGTCAGTTGTACGGAAGTAGAACTGCGGACGGTAGTTAGTGAAGAATGGAGTATGACGTCCACCCTCTTCTTTAGAAAGAACATAAACTTCCGCTTTGAAAGTTGTATGTGGTGTGATTGTACCTGGTTTCGCAAGTACTTGACCACGTTGGATTTCTTCACGCGCTACGCCGCGAAGAAGTGCGCCGATGTTGTCGCCAGCTTCAGCATAATCAAGAAGCTTACGGAACATTTCAACACCTGTTACAGTTGTTGATTTTGGCTCCTCAGTCAAACCGATGATTTCAATTGTATCACCAACTTTGATTTGTCCACGCTCAACGCGTCCAGTTGCTACTGTACCACGGCCAGTGATTGAGAAAACATCCTCAACAGGCATCATGAATGGTTTGTCAGTGTCGCGTGTTGGAGTTGGGATGTACTCATCAACTGCAGCCATAAGCTCATGGATTTTTTCTTCCCATGCAGCATCTCCTTCAAGTGCTTTAAGAGCAGAACCTTTGATAACAGGAATGTCATCGCCAGGGAAATCATATTCAGAAAGAAGGTCACGAACTTCCATTTCTACAAGCTCAAGAAGCTCTTCATCGTCTACCATGTCGCATTTGTTCATGAATACAACTAGGAATGGTACACCTACTTGACGAGAAAGAAGGATGTGCTCACGAGTTTGTGGCATTGGGCCATCAGCAGCAGATACTACAAGAATACCGCCGTCCATTTGAGCTGCACCAGTGATCATGTTTTTAACATAGTCAGCATGTCCAGGGCAGTCTACGTGTGCGTAGTGACGAGTTTCAGTTTCGTACTCAACGTGTGCAGTTGAGATTGTAATACCGCGCTCGCGCTCTTCTGGAGCACCATCGATTTGATCGTATGCACGCGCTTCTGCACCACCAGTTTTTGCAAGAACTGTTGTGATTGCAGCTGTTAGAGTTGTTTTACCATGGTCAACGTGGCCGATTGTGCCAATGTTAACGTGTGGTTTAGAACGGTCGAATTTTGCTTTTGCCATTAGGAAGTTCCTCCTTCAAAATATAAAAATTAGTATTTGTATATATAGTTCTTCCCCGGAAAAAAGGTTTTTCCGGAAGAAGGGAAAGCTTACAATAGTATTTATACTTGATTAACACGTATAAATCAATTATTCGCCTTTATTTTTTTTGATGATTGTTTCCATGACACTCTTCGGCACTTCTTCGTAATGATCGAAGTGCATTGAGTAGTTACCGCGTCCTTGCGTGTTAGAACGAAGTGACGTTGCGTAACCGAACATTTCAGAAAGTGGAACGAACGCTTTAACAACTTGAGCGTTTCCGCGTGCTTCCATACCTTCTACGCGTCCACGGCGTGATGTAATATCACCCATGATATCGCCTAGATATTCGTCAGGAATAACAACTTCAACTTTCATTAGCGGCTCAAGAAGTACCGGGTTACATTTAGAAATTGCGTTTTTAAGGGCCATAGAGGCAGCAATTTTAAACGCCATCTCAGATGAATCGACATCATGGTAAGAACCGTCGAAAAGGCGGGCCTTAACATCGATCAATGGATAGCCGGCAAGAACACCATTTTTCATAGCGTCTTCAAGTCCTGCTTGAACTGCTGGAATGTATTCACGTGGTACGGAACCACCGACGATACCATTTTCGAATTCAAATCCTGCTCCTTCTTCGTTAGGAGAGAACTCGATCCAAACGTGACCGAATTGTCCGCGACCACCAGATTGACGGGCAAATTTACCCTCAACTTGTGCGCTTGAACGGAACGTTTCACGATATGATACTTGTGGAGCACCAACGTTTGCTTCTACTTTGAACTCGCGACGCATACGGTCAACGATGATGTCAAGGTGAAGCTCACCCATACCTGCGATAATAACTTCACCAGTTTCCTGGTCAGTATGCGCATGGAATGTAGGGTCCTCTTCTTGAAGTTTTTGAAGCGCTGTTGTCATCTTATCTTGGTCGGCTTTTGTTTTCGGCTCAACTGAAAGTGAGATAACTGGCTCAGGGAACTCCATAGATTCAAGAATAACAAGGTTTTTCTCATCGCAAAGCGTGTCGCCTGTTGTTGTATCTTTCAATCCAACAGCAGCGGCGATATCGCCCGCGTATACTTCCGAAATCTCTTCACGAGAGTTAGCGTGCATTTGAAGGATACGTCCTACACGCTCACGCTTGCCTTTCGTTGAGTTTTGTACGTATGAACCAGATGAAAGAACACCTGAATATACACGGAAGAATGTTAATTTACCGACATATGGATCCGTCATAACTTTAAACGCAAGAGCCGAGAATGGCGATTCATCGCTTGATTCACGTTCCACTTCTTCGTCGCTGTCTGGAAGTGTACCTTTGATTGCTGGTACATCAACTGGTGCTGGAAGGTAGTCGATAACAGCGTCAAGCATAAGCTGAACGCCTTTGTTTTTAAATGCA
This sequence comes from Domibacillus epiphyticus, assembly GCF_001975785.1. Lineage (GTDB taxonomy): Bacteria > Bacillota > Bacilli > Bacillales > Domibacillaceae > Domibacillus > Domibacillus epiphyticus. Next base: position 26,187 of record NZ_MSFI01000007.1, read on the forward strand.
GATCCAACCATTACAGGGAAGAATTCTACATTGATAACACCTTTGCGGATCGCAGCTTTGATTTCTTCATTCGTCAATTCTTCGCCGCCAAGGTATTTCTCCATTAATTCTTCATCAAGCTCCGCTACAGCTTCAATCAGCTTTTCACGGTACTCTTCTGCTTGGTCTTGGTAATCAGCAGGAATGTCAACAACTTCGATTTCAGTACCAAGGTCATTGCCATACATTGTTGCTTTCATTTCAATTAAGTCAATGATGCCTGAGAACTCGTCTTCAGCACCGATTGGCAATTGAATTGGATGTGCGTTCGCCATTAGACGGTCATGGATTGTGCCGACAGAGTAAAGGAAGTCTGCACCCAATTTGTCCATTTTGTTGACGAATACAACACGTGGAACACCGTATGTTGTCGCTTGACGCCATACTGTTTCCGTTTGCGGCTCAACACCGGATTGAGCATCAAGAACCGTTACAGCACCATCAAGTACACGAAGTGAACGTTCAACTTCAACTGTGAAGTCTACGTGTCCAGGTGTATCGATGATGTTAACGCGATGACCTTTCCATTGAGCAGTTGTTGCTGCAGATGTGATTGTAATACCACGCTCTTGCTCTTGCTCCATCCAGTCCATTTGTGAAGCACCTTCGTGCGTTTCACCAATTTTGTGAATACGGCCAGTGTAATAAAGGATACGCTCAGTCGTTGTCGTTTTACCAGCATCGATGTGAGCCATGATTCCAATGTTACGAGTGTTTTTTAAGGAGAACTCTCTTGCCATCTATTGTCTTTCTCCTTCCTGAATTAGGGTAGGTTTAAATTAGTTTTAAAAATTACCAGCGGTAGTGAGCGAATGCTTTGTTCGCTTCCGCCATTTTGTGCGTATCTTCACGTTTTTTAACAGAAGCACCGCTGTTGTTTGCTGCATCAAGGATTTCCGCTGCAAGGCGTTCTTCCATTGTTTTTTCACCGCGAAGGCGTGCATAGTTTACCAACCAGCGGAGGCCGAGTGTTGTACGGCGTTCCGGACGAACTTCAACTGGCACTTGGTAGTTTGCACCACCGACGCGGCGAGCGCGTACCTCTAGTACCGGCATGATGTTTTTCATCGCCTGGTCGAATACTTCCATTGGATCATTACCCGTGCGTTCACGGATTGTGTCAAAAGCTGCGTAAAGGATGGCTTGGGATTTTCCACGCTTCCCGTCAACCATCATTTTGTTAATAAGACGTGTAACTAATTTTGAGTTGTAAAGCGGATCAGGCAATACGTCTCTTTTTGCTACAGGACCTTTACGTGGCATGTGTTTTCCTCCTTTCGGAAATTAGGTTTTTAAGTTTATTTATTATGCTTTAGGAGCTTTAGGGCGTTTTGTACCGTATTTAGAACGGCCTTGACGACGAGTTTCAACGCCGGCAGTATCAAGCGCACCACGTACGATGTGGTAACGTACCCCCGGTAAGTCTTTTACACGTCCGCCGCGAATCAAAACAACGCTATGCTCTTGAAGGTTATGGCCGATACCAGGGATATAAGCTGTTACCTCAATACCGTTGCTCAAACGCACACGCGCATATTTACGAAGCGCTGAGTTTGGTTTCTTCGGCGTCATTGTACCAACACGTGTGCAAACACCGCGTTTTTGCGGAGAAAGTACATTCGTTTGGGATTTCTTAAAGCTGTTGAATCCTTTATTAAGCGCCGGAGACTTCGATTTAGTGATCTTTGATTTACGAGGCTTACGTACTAACTGATTAATAGTAGGCATGTAAAGATCCTCCCTTCCTTTTTTTCTAAGCCCACACTTCCAGGTGGCTCATTTTTGGGCAAAAACAAAGTTCTTGCAGAAATCTACAAAAACATCATTTGCATATAATAGCAACAATTGTTTTGTTCCTATATATAAATTCTAAGAATGATCATATAGGAGCACCTTGATCATATTATCACTTTCACTTTTTAGTGTCAACTATCTTCCGAAAAAAATTACCGGTGTTTGTACATACAAACACCGGTAACATAATTATTCAACCGGAACTGATTCTTCCACTTGTTTCAAATTTGCTTCGGATCGGCGGTAACGCTGCATACCAGTACCCGCTGGAACGAGTTTTCCGATAATGACGTTTTCTTTCAATCCGAGCAATTCGTCGCGTTTTCCTTTGATTGCTGCGTCTGTCAAGACACGTGTTGTTTCTTGGAATGATGCAGCTGACAAGAATGAATCTGTTTCCAATGACGCTTTTGTAATACCAAGCAGGATTGGACGTCCTGTTGCCGGTGTGCCGCCTTCGAGAAGGACTTTTTCATTCGCGTCACGGAACTGATGAATTTCAAGCAGACTGCCTGGAAGAACATCTGTGTCACCCGCTTCGAGAACACGCACTTTACGCAGCATTTGACGCACCATGACTTCTACGTGCTTATCGCCGATTTCTACACCTTGCATACGGTATACTTTTTGCACTTCGCGAAGCAAGTATTCCTGTACAGATGTAACGTCTTTGATTTTCAAGTATTCTTTCGGATCAATTGAGCCTTCAGTCAGTTCTTGACCGCGGGAAATTTGATCGTTGACAGTGACTTTCAAGCGCGCTGTATATGGCGCTGTATATGTGCGAGTTTCCACATCGCCCTGAATAACGATTTCCTGTTGTCGGTCGCGACCTTCATTGATCGAAGTAACCGTACCATTGATTTCCGAAATAATCGCCTGACCTTTTGGATTACGCGCTTCAAAAATCTCCTGGATACGCGGAAGACCTTGTGTGATATCGTCTCCTGCTACACCACCTGTATGGAACGTACGCATTGTAAGCTGTGTACCTGGCTCACCAATAGATTGGGCAGCGATAATACCGACTGCTTCCCCAACTTCTACTTCTTGGCCTGTCGCCAAGTTGCGTCCATAACATTTTTTACATACACCATGGCGTGTATTACATGTGAACGCAGAACGGATCCATACTTTTTCAACGCCTGCTTCCACTACGACTTTCGCTAAATCCTCGTCGATTTGCTCGTTTTCACGAACAAGAACTTCGCCCGTTTCCGGGTGCTTAATCGCTTTGCGTGAATAACGTCCAACAAGACGTTCTTCAAGCGCTTCGATAATTTCTGTTCCATCTTTAATCGAGCTGATTTCCAAACCGCGGTCTGTTCCACAATCATCTTCACGGACGATAACATCTTGTGCTACGTCAACAAGACGGCGTGTTAAGTAACCTGAATCGGCTGTTTTCAATGCGGTATCGGCAAGACCTTTACGCGCACCATGCGTCGAAATAAAGTACTCGAGTACTGTCAGACCTTCACGGAATGAAGATTTGATCGGAAGTTCGATGATACGGCCGGCCGGATTGGCCATGAGTCCGCGCATACCCGCAAGCTGTGTAAAGTTTGATGCGTTACCACGGGCGCCGGAGTCACTCATCATAAAGATTGGATTTCGTTTATCGAGTGATTCCATCAATTTGCCTTGAATGACATCTTTCGCTGCACTCCAGACGGAAATAACGCGGTCGTAGCGTTCTTCTTCCGTAATTAAACCACGGCGGAACTGCTTCATTACGTTATCCACTTTGTCCTGTGCTTCTTTCAAAATCTCTTCTTTTTCACCAAGAACGACGATGTCCGCAACCCCTACAGTAATACCCGCTTTTGTCGAATATCTGAAGCCGAGGTCTTTCATGCGGTCAAGCATTTTTGATGTTTCCGTAATTTTGAAGCGTTTGAACACTTCAGCAATGATGTTACCAAGGATTTTCTTTTTGAACGGCGACACAATTTCCTGTTTCGCGATGTGTTCACGCACATCCACACCCGCATCCACGAAATATTTCTCCGGCGTTTTCACTTCAAGGTTGCTGCTTGTCGGCTCGTTAATGAACGGGAATGTATCCGGTAAAATTTCGTTAAAGATCAATTTACCAACCGTCGTAACAAGAAGCTTTTTATTTTGTTCTTCTGTAAAGGTTTGATTTTCAAGCGATGATGCCGCAACCGCCACACGTGTGTGAAGGTGAACATAGCCATTTTGGTAAGCTAAGATCGCTTCATTTGTATCTTTGAAAACAGCCCCTTCACCTACTGCTCCTTCGCGTTCAAGCGTTAAGTAGTAGTTGCCGAGTACCATATCCTGAGACGGTGTAACAACCGGTTTTCCGTCTTTCGGATTCAAGATGTTTTGCGCAGCAAGCATGAGCATGCGTGCTTCCGCCTGTGCTTCAGCAGAAAGCGGAACGTGAACCGCCATCTGGTCACCATCAAAGTCAGCGTTATATGCTGTACAAACGAGCGGATGGAGACGGATTGCGCGTCCTTCAACAAGCGTCGGCTCAAATGCTTGAATACCGAGACGGTGAAGCGTCGGTGCGCGGTTCAATAATACCGGATGTTCTTTAATGACTTCTTCAAGGACATCCCATACGTCAGATTGAACCCGTTCGATTTTACGTTTTGCACTCTTGATGTTGTGCGCAAGACCTCTTTCCACGAGTTCTTTCATCACGAATGGTTTGAATAATTCAAGGGCCATTTCTTTCGGAAGACCACATTGATACATTTTCAAGTTTGGTCCAACAACAATAACGGAACGGCCTGAGTAGTCAACACGTTTTCCGAGCAAGTTTTGACGGAAACGACCTTGCTTCCCTTTCAGCATATGAGAAAGAGACTTTAATGGACGGTTACCAGGACCTGTTACCGGGCGTCCTCGGCGTCCATTGTCGATCAGCGCATCAACCGCTTCCTGAAGCATACGTTTTTCATTTTGAACGATGATGCTTGGTGCACCTAAGTCAAGAAGACGTTTCAAACGGTTGTTTCGGTTGATTACACGGCGATACAAGTCATTCAAGTCAGATGTCGCAAAACGGCCGCCGTCAAGTTGTACCATCGGGCGAAGTTCAGGCGGGATAACTGGCAGAACGTCAAGAATCATCCAATCCGGTTTGTTGCCCGAATGACGGAATGCTTCAATCACTTCAAGACGCTTGATCGCACGAGTACGACGCTGTCCTTGAGCTGATTTTAACTCTTCTTTTAACTGCTCTGTTTCTTTTTCAAGATCAATGTCCTGAAGAAGTTTTTTAATCGCTTCCGCACCCATAGAAGCCTGGAATTTGCTTCCGTATTTATCACGGTACGTACGGTATTCTTTTTCAGAAAGAAGCTGTTTCTTTTCAAGCGCCGTATCCCCAGATTCTGTCACAACGTATGAAGCAAAATAAATAACTTCTTCGAGTGCACGCGGGGACATATCTAGAACGAGACCCATGCGGCTTGGGATACCTTTGAAATACCAGATGTGTGAGACAGGGGCAGCTAGTTCAATGTGACCCATCCGTTCACGGCGTACTTTTGCTTTCGTTACTTCAACGCCGCAGCGATCGCAGACAACGCCTTTATAACGAACTCGCTTATATTTACCGCAATGACATTCCCAGTCCTTTGTCGGACCAAAAATTCGTTCGCAGAACAAGCCGTCTTTTTCCGGCTTAAGCGTACGGTAGTTGATTGTTTCAGGCTTCTTAACTTCTCCGTAAGACCATGAACGAATCTTGTCCGGTGAAGCAAGACCAATTTTCATATACTCGAAATTATTAACATCGATCAAGGGGCCTACCTCCCTTTTCTTTTTACCAAATTCCTTGAAAGCGCCCAAAAAGCGCTGAAAACAAGCGCTTTTTGGACAAATTTATTTAATGGTTCATTCTGTTGATCCGATTGGCTCAGTACCAGCAGGTTCAGGTGCGATATTTAACGTATCTGCCTGTTGAACGTCATCTTCATCTTCAAGATCACGCATTTCAATTTCCTGATCATCACCGGACATAATTTTTACGTCCATACCAAGACTTTGCAATTCTTTAATAAGTACTTTGAATGACTCAGGAACACCTGGTTCTGGAACATTTTCGCCTTTGACAATCGCTTCGTATGTTTTCACACGTCCGACGATGTCATCGGATTTAACAGTCAAGATTTCCTGCAATGTATAAGCAGCGCCATATGCTTCAAGCGCCCACACTTCCATCTCTCCGAAACGCTGACCGCCAAACTGTGCTTTACCGCCGAGCGGCTGCTGTGTAACGAGTGAGTAAGGACCTGTTGAACGGGCATGAAGTTTGTCATCAACCATGTGCGCCAATTTGATCATATACATGATTCCAACGGATACACGGTTATCAAACGGTTCGCCACTGCGTCCATCATAAAGAATGGTCTTTGCATCACGGCTCATGCCTGCTTCTTCAATTGTTTCCCACACATCATCCTCTGAAGCACCATCAAATACAGGTGATGCAACATGAATGCCAAGGTAGCGGGCAGCCAATCCTAAGTGAAGCTCAAGCACCTGTCCGATGTTCATACGGGATGGTACGCCGAGCGGATTAAGCATGATATCTACAGGTGTGCCGTCTGGCATATAAGGCATATCTTCTTCCGGCAAGATACGGGAAATAACACCTTTATTACCATGGCGTCCGGCCATTTTATCGCCTTCAGAAATCTTCCGTTTTTGAACAATGTAAACCCGCACGAGCTGGTTTACACCCGGTGGCAGTTCATCACCATCTTCACGGTTAAAGACTTTTACATCAAGTACAATACCGCCGCCGCCGTGAGGGACGCGAAGCGATGTATCACGGACTTCTCGAGCTTTTTCACCAAAGATGGCATGAAGAAGGCGTTCTTCCGCTGTCAGTTCTGTTACCCCTTTAGGTGTTACTTTCCCGACAAGTAAATCACCATCTTTGACTTCCGCACCGATTCGAATAATACCGCGATCATCGAGGTTGCGAAGTGCATCTTCTCCAACATTCGGTATGTCACGCGTGATTTCTTCCGGTCCGAGTTTTGTATCACGTGACTCTGACTCATATTCTTCAATATGAATGGAAGTATACACATCATCTTTTACAAGTCTTTCACTCATGATGATGGCATCTTCATAGTTGTAGCCGTCCCATGTCATGAATGCGACAAGAACGTTTCGTCCTAATGCTAGTTCACCAAGTTCCATTGAAGGACCGTCAGCGAGGATTTCTCCTTTTGTAACGCGGTCTCCTACAGCAACAATTGGACGCTGGTTATAACATGTTCCCTGGTTAGAACGGATGAATTTTTGAAGTTTGTATTTATCAAGATCGCCTTTTACTTCCTGTCCATCTACTTCTTGAATACGACGGACGAAAATTTGGCGTGCTTCTACTCGTTCAACAATTCCTTCGTGTTTACAAATAACGGCCGCACCAGAATCTTTTCCGGAAACGTACTCCATACCTGTTCCTACAATCGGCGCTTCTGGCTGCATTAATGGAACAGCCTGACGCTGCATGTTCGCTCCCATGAGGGCACGGTTGGAGTCATCGTTTTCAAGGAACGGGATACACGCTGTCGCAGCCGATACAACCTGCTTCGGCGATACATCCATGTAATCCACACGTTCGCGTTTAACAACGGTGTTTTCACCGCGGAAACGCGCAACAACTTCCTCTTCCGCAAATGAACCATCTTCGTTAAGCGGCACATTCGCCTGGGCGACAACGTAGTTATCTTCTTCATCAGCTGTTAAGTAATCAATTCTTTCCGTCACGCAGCCTGTATCAGGATCAACACGGCGGTAAGGCGTTTCGATAAAGCCGAAACGGTTCACTTTTGCAAATGAAGATAATGAGTTAATCAACCCGATATTTGGACCCTCAGGCGTTTCAATCGGACACATGCGCCCATAGTGAGAGTAATGAACGTCACGCACTTCAAAACCTGCGCGTTCACGCGTCAAACCACCAGGACCGAGTGCCGAAAGACGGCGTTTATGGGTTAATTCAGCCAACGGGTTCGTTTGATCCATGAACTGAGAAAGCTGTGAGCTTCCAAAGAATTCTTTAATCGACGCAATAACCGGGCGAATATTAATCAATTGCTGTGGCGTAATTGTTGCAGTGTCCTGAATCGACATACGCTCACGAACAACACGTTCCATACGGGACAAACCAATTCGGAATTGGTTTTGCAGTAGTTCTCCGACAGAACGAAGGCGGCGGTTGCCAAGATGATCGATATCATCAGTGTCGCCTACACCGTAAAGAAGATTGAAGAAATAGCCGATTGACGCAATAATATCAGCCGGAGTAATATTCTTCACGTTCATTTCCGGGAAACCATTCCCGATAATGTTGATGACCTGTTCGTCTTCGCTATTCGGCGCATACACTTTAATAGATTGAACCGTCATGTCATCTTCAATTACACCGCCTGATTGACGGTAAGATTTAAAAGATACCCCATTTTCAAGATGAGGGATAATTTTATCAAGCGTACGACGGTCAAGAATTGTTCCTGCCTCTGCGATAATTTCACCTGTTTCAGGATCAGCAAGAGCTTCAGCAAGACGCTGGCCAAACAAGCGATTTTTCGTATGAAGCTTTTTATTCATTTTATAGCGGCCTACGCTGGCAAGATCGTACCGTTTCGGGTCAAAGAAACGAGAGACTAGAAGGCTCTTCGCGTTTTCAACTGTTGGCGGCTCGCCCGGACGAAGTCGCTCATAAATTTCAATTAGCGCTTTTTCCGTTGTTTCTGTGTTATCTTTTTCAAGCGTATTACGTAAATATTCGTTATCACCAAGCAAGTCGATGATTTCTTGATCAGTACCAAACCCGAGCGCACGCAGTAAAACCGTTATTGGCAATTTACGCGTCCGGTCAATACGGACATATACAATGTCTTTGGCGTCTGTTTCATATTCTAGCCAGGCACCACGGTTTGGAATAACAGTCGCAGTAAAGCCGCGCTTTCCATTCTTGTCCAGTTTTCCGTTGTAGTACACACTTGGAGAACGAACAAGCTGAGAAACGATAACGCGCTCTGCACCGTTAATAATGAATGTTCCTGTTTCGGTCATAAGCGGGAAATCGCCCATGAAAACTTCCTGATCTTTCACTTCGCCCGTTTCTTTGTTTAAAAGACGGACTTTCACGCGGAGCGGAGCGGAGTAGGTTACATCTCGCTCTTTTGATTCATCCACGGGATATTTTGGCTCGGCAAGGCTATAATCGATAAATTCCAATGCCAGATTGCCTGTGAAATCTTCAATCGGAGAAATGTCCTGGAACATTTCACGCAGTCCCTCATCAAGAAACCATTGATAGGAGGCTGTTTGAATCTCAATCAAATTCGGTAATTCTAATACTTCACTAATGCGCGCATAGCTTCTGCGCTGGCGGTGTCGTCCATACTGAACTAGTTGACCTGTCAACTGATTCACCCCTCAAATCAAGCGTTATAATTGCCTATAATTCCTCTTAAGGCAGAGTATTCTCATACTCAATAAGACAAAAAGAAAAAGGTTTTGTCAAAGAAAACCTCATTTTTATCACAAATGGCCCTATTTTGTTGTCATTGTTCCCATTTCAATGAAAAAATATTCTCATTGACAAACGGGCACAAATATTATATTGGCATTTTATAATGATAGCATACGGTTTTTTTTGGGTCAATTATTTTTTCGCATGCAAAATAAAATAGCCTTTTGACTTTGCTGCTGTATCACATGAACCGGCTAGTCTCTCTAATTCTTTTATTGCTGAAGGAGCTCCTTGTTTCTTCTGAATGACAACCCAAATTTCTCCGCCATCAGCAAGTTTCGCAAATCCGTTTTGTAAAATGTCGAACACCGTTTGTTTTCCGGCACGAATCGGAGGATTTGTCAGCACTGCGGCGAATCCCTCTTCCGACACATTTTGCAGACGGTCACTTTCATAAATCAATAGGTTTTCAATCTTATTCAGGCGGGCATTTTCCCGTGCTAGCCTGAGCGCCCGATCATTTACATCGATCATATGAACAGTGCGTTCCGGCTGTTCTGCCGCAAGCGAAATACCAATCGGTCCGTACCCGCATCCAGCATCAAGAATCGGCCCTTCAATGTCCGGCCATTCAAACGTATCAATCAGCAGTCTCGAACCAAAATCGACTTCCGATTTCGAGAAAACACCGGCATCTGTATTAAAACGGTATTCTTTTCCTCGCAGCGTAAATGTAAATTGCTGCGGACGGTGTTCACTGTCTGGATTTTTAGAAAAGTAATGATCGCTCAAAGAAATTTCTCCTTTCAACAAACAAAAGCCCGCTGATTCCAGCGGACTTTTGCGTCATTGTATCAAAAATTACTTCACTTCTACAGAAGCGCCAACTTCTTCAAGTTTCGCTTTGATTTCTTCAGCTTCTTCTTTCGCTACGCCTTCTTTAAGTGATTTTGGAGTGTTATCAACAAGCTCTTTCGCTTCTTTCAAACCAAGACCAGTGATTTCGCGAACAACTTTGATAACTTTGATTTTTTGATCGCCTGCTCCAGCAAGAACAACGTCAAACTCAGTTTTTTCTGCTGCCGCTTCGCCGCCAGCACCACCTGCTACTGCTACTGGTGCAGCTGCTGTTACGCCGAATTCTTCTTCGATTGCTTTTACAAGGTCGTTCAATTCAAGAACGGACATTTCTTTGATTGCTTCAATGATTTGCTCTTTAGACATTTTGTATTTCCTCCTTAGTGTGTTTTAAAATAGTATATTCGTTTAAGCCGCTATACGGCTTGCCTTACAATTACGCGCCTTGTTCTTCTTTTTGATCGGCCACTGCTTTCGCTGCAAGAGCGAAATTGCGGATTGGCGCTTGAAGAACGCTGAGTACCATAGAAAGAAGACCTTCGCGTGAAGGAAGTTCTGCAAGTGCTTTAACTTCTTCAACAGAAACGAAATTGCCTTCAAGTACGCCCGCTTTAATTTCAAGTGCTTCGTTTTTCTTCGCGAATTCATTCAAAATTTTAGCTGGAGCGACAACATCTTCGCTGCCGAATGCAATCGCATTAGGACCTGTAAGGAACTCTTCAAGACCAGTAATGCCTGCTTGTTCAGCTGCACGGCGAGTCATTGTATTTTTGTATACTTTGAACTCAACACCCGCATCACGAAGCTGCTTACGAAGTTCCGTTACTTGAGCCACAGAAAGACCGCGGTAGTCAACGATAACTGTCGATGGGCTGTTTTTAAGTTTGTCGGCAATTTCACCGACAAGTGCTTGTTTTTTCTCGATAATGCTGCTCATCTGCTACACCTCCTGTAGAATTTGTACGAGCGGGATCCGCTCACAATTTAATACCGTCACGGGAAACGTAAAAACCTCTATGTCCCGGAAGACATAGAGGCACGAAAAGCGGACAAAATTGTCGCACTATCTATTTCGCTGTCCTCGGCAGGATCATTAAGTCAAAAAGACCCCTGCTGTCTACGGTACAAATGTACATGTATATTTACAACAGATTTCACTTTACCAGAGAAATCGTTCATTGTCAATTTATTTTTTCGCTGCTACAGATGATGGATCGACTTTTACACCAGGACCCATTGTTGATGTAACAGAAACGTTTTTCATGTATACACCTTTTGCTGCTGAAGGTTTTACTTTCATCATTGTGTCGAAAATAGCTGTAAAGTTTTCGATCAACTTTTCGTTTTCGAATGATACTTTACCAACTGGAACATGAATGTTGCCAGCTTTATCAACGCGGTATTCTACTTTACCTGCTTTGATTTCTTGAATTGCTTTTTCAACGTCAAATGTAACAGTACCTGTTTTCGGGTTTGGCATTAAACCTTTTGGTCCGAGTACGCGACCAAGTTTACCAACTTCACCCATCATGTCAGGTGTTGCAACGATAACATCAAATTCAAACCAGCCTTGCTGAATTTTGTTAATGAAGTCGCTGTCGCCCACGTAGTCTGCACCTGCAGCTTCCGCTTCTTTTGCTTTTTCGCCTTTTGCGAATACAAGAACGCGTTGTGTTTTACCTGTTCCATTTGGAAGAACAAGCGCACCGCGAATTTGTTGATCCGCTTTTTTCGGGTCAACGCCAAGACGGAATGCCGCTTCAACTGTCGCGTCAAATTTCACCGTGCTTGTTTTTTTCACAAGATCAATTGCTTCTTCTACTGAGTATTGCTTTGTGCGGTCAACTAGTTTCGCCGCATCTTGAAATTTTTTACCATGTTTAGTCATGTTTATATCCTCCTTATGTGGTTTTAACGGATTTACCTCCCACGAATAAAGGTTGCGAGTGAAGTAATACCTTCACAACGCAACCCCAAAAACAGACAGCTGATTAATCTTCGATCACAATACCCATGCTGCGGGCAGTACCTTCGACCATGCGCATAGCTGCTTCAACATCAGCTGCGTTTAAGTCAGGCATTTTTGTTTCAGCGATTTCACGCACTTTATCACGCTTAACCGTTGCAACTTTATTGCGGTTCGGTTCTCCAGATCCTGATTCGATACCGGCTGCTTTTTTAAGCAAAACAGCTGCAGGCGGAGTTTTTGTGATGAATGTAAATGAACGGTCTTCAAAAACCGAAATTTCAACCGGAATGATCAAGCCTGCTTGATCCGCTGTGCGCGCATTGAATTCTTTACAGAATCCCATGATGTTAACACCAGCTTGACCCAGTGCCGGACCTACCGGCGGTGCAGGGTTTGCTTTACCTGCAGGAATTTGCAGTTTTACAACTTTAATTACTTTTTTAGCCACGAGACACACCTCCTTAAGTCCGTGATGTGGTACATGGGGCTTTGCCCCTCCCACTCTGTCTATCTTTATTTAAATAAAGACGATTATAAAATGAGTCTTAACAGCACAAGACGTACTGACCTAAGAAATAGTATCATTTTTTACATAATAATTCAAGCCGTTTTTTAGGATAATTTGTTTACTTGATCAAAATCAAGTTCAACAGGCGTTTCACGACCGAACATGTTTACGAGGACTTTCAGCTTGCCTTTATCCTGATCAATCTCTTCAACAGTTCCTTCAAAGTCCGCAAATGGCCCTTCTTTTACAACGACCGTTTCGCCAAGTTCATACTCCACATCAAGGCGGCGTTCGTCCATGCCCATTTGCTTCAAGATTGATGTGACTTCATCCGGCAATAAGGCTGTAGGTTTCGAACCGTGTCCAGATGAACCGACAAAGCCGGTGACGCCCGGTGTATTTCGAACAACGTACCAAGAATCATCTGTCATGACGATTTCAACAAGCACGTACCCCGGGAATACTTTTCGTTTCGTGACTTTCTTTTTGCCGTTTTTCACATCGGTTTCTTCTTCTTCCGGTACGATTACACGAAAGATTTTATCCTGCATCCCCATTGATTCAACGCGTTTTTCAAGATTAGCTTTTACTTTATTCTCGTAACCCGAATACGTGTGTACAACATACCAATTTTTTTCCATAGAAAGGGACTTGTGTCCTTCCCTCCTTTTCATTTAAACCAAATGAAAAAACCCGTTATACGGGCTTCTTGTTTCTTTGGGCCCGCACGGTGCGGGTAGCAAAGGCGGCGTCCTGAATGTTCACTTTCGCCTTTGATCTTATCAATTTCCATTATAGCACGGAAAAACATTGAGTATTCAAGTGAATTTTCCAGAAGGCTGATTACAATTCTAAAACCCATCGTACGAGCGATGAAATGCCCAGATCCACGACAGCAAAAAAGAGAGAAAGAAATACAACGGTTGTAATAACGGTAATTGTATACGTCGTTAGTTCTTTCTTTTTCGGCCAGCTGACCTTTCCCATTTCCGAGCGCACGTTACGAAAAAACTGTGTAATGCGTGACATTTACTGAAAACCTCCAAAAAGAAATCCGCCGGTGTCACTTCGTCTGTTTATGAACAGTATGTTTATTGCAGACACCGCAAAATTTTTTTATTTCCAGGCGTTCGCCGCTGTTGTCTTTAACAGTTGTCGAATAGTTTCGTGATCCGCAATCCGTACATTCAAGCGGCACTTTTTTCGCCATTTTAATCACCTAACCATTTCAATTCTTAAAACGTATCATTGAAAGCGGTATTTCGTCAAGTTTTCATTAAATGGTAATCTCTCTAAATTCAAGATACCGTTCTAATTTCCTTTTTACCCGCTGCAAGGCATTGTCAATCGATTTCACATGACGGTTTAATTCTTCTGATATTTCCTGATACGAACGACCGTCCAAATACAATGCAAGTACCTGCCTTTCAAGGTCGCTTAGCAGCTCATTCACTTTGCCTTCTATGTTGGAAAACTGTTCGCGGTTAATAATTAATTCTTCCGGGTCCGTTACTTTTGCACCTATTAATACGTCCATTAACGTCCGGTCTGATTCTTCATCGTAAATAGGCTTATCAAGGGACACATAGGAATTGAGTGGAATGTGTTTTTGACGTGTTGCGGTTTTAATAGCGGTAATGATCTGCCGGGTTATGCAAAGCTCCGCAAACGCTTTAAACGTGCTGAGCTTGTCCCCTTTAAAATCACGGACGGCTTTGTAGAGACCGATCATGCCTTCCTGTACGATGTCTTCTTTATCGGCGCCGATTAAAAAATACGATCGCGCTTTTGCTCTAACAAAGTTCCGGTACTTATGAATTAAATAATCGAGGGCATCACTGTCGCCGTTGTGCACAAGTTCCACTAACTGCTCATCGTTCAGCGTATCCATCGTCACACTTATTGAACGGTTCAAGCTTACACATCCCCTCTGCCTGCCAAACATTGCTAGTAATATTATACAGCAAGAATTTTTTTTGCGTCAATCATTCATTTTTCGCCGCGGCGCCACTTTTCCAATATTTCCGTTTGTTCTTTGCTGAGTGGTATTCGAGCCTGCAGCTTGACTTCACTGATGGCATCAAGATTTTTTTCAATTGATTTTCGCATCTCGCTAAGCTCTGTCAAAAGTTCCCTCGCTGACACACGGAGGGCACCCTGTCCGAAGACAGCCCATTGCTCCGTGTAATCTGAGGTTGCCACCGTAACTTGATCACGCACGTTATTCAACTCAATCGCCAGCTTTTCGATTCGTTCATCCGCCGATTCGTTTTCTCTTGTAAAAATGACTTCCACTTTTGAATCGTGATATTTCTTTTCAGTCCCTTTCACAAAATGAGCATCAAACACAACAATGACACGGCAGCCATGCACTCCTTGATATTCCGCCATTAATTTGACAAGACGATCACGAGCGCCGGCAAAGTCCGTATCCTTTAACTGACGCAGCTCCGGCCAGGCGCCGATCATGTTATAGCCGTCTACGAGTAAAATATCCATCGTTACAGCCCCAGAGGATGGCGCTTCCGGTACACTTCATACATGAGTAACGCTGCGGCAACAGATGCATTTAACGATGTCACATGCCCGCTCATCGGCAATTGAATTAAAAAGTCACACTTTTCTTTGATAAGACGGCTCATGCCTCGTCCCTCACTGCCTATGACGAGACAGAGAGGCATTGATCCGTCAAAGCGGCGGTAATCTTCCGCACCGGAAGCATCTGTTCCCGCAACCCAAATACCCCGCTCTTTTAATTCGTCAATCGTCCGCGCCAAATTCGTCACACGTGCAACTGGGATATATTCAATTGCGCCTGTCGAAGCTTTCGCCGCTGTTGCTGTCAGGCTTACCGAACGGCGTTTTGGAATGATAATCCCGTGCGCACCAACAGCATCCGCTGTCCTCATAATCGAACCGAGATTATGAGGGTCCTCCAATTCATCCAGCAGAATAAAAAAGGGCGGTTCGCCGCTTTCTTCCGCTTTCTCGAACAAATCATCAATTTCTGCATATTGGTATGCCGCAACAGATGCCGCCACCCCTTGATGATTTTCCGGCACAACTTGTTCAATTTTCCGCTTCGGCACCAATTGTACCGGAATGCCTGCTTCCTTCGCTTTGTTTAAAATTTGCTGCATCGATCCTTTTTGTGAACCTTCCTGAACCCATAGCTTATTAATATCGCGGCCGGACTTTAACGCTTCAAGCACGGGATTCCGCCCAGCAATCCATTCCTGTTCCTGTGTCATGCGTTCGCCCCCCTTTTTTCATCACTTTCTTCCAAAATATTGTGTATGATTTCTTCCATCCGCTCCAGCTGCCCGGTTAAGAATAAAAAACCGATGAGCGCTTCAAAAGCCGTGCTATGATTGTATGTCTGCACATCTGTGTTTTTTGGCACATGACCGGATTTTGCATTACGCCCTCGTTTGGCAACCGCTTCTTCTGATTCGGTTAAAAAACGTTCCTCACGCAAACGGTGAAGCTGTGCCGCTTGCGCTTTTGCCGACACGTAACGAGTCGAGGCACGATGAAGATCATTCGGTTTCACGCGGCCAGACTCCAGTAAAAATTTACGGATATACACCTCATATACGGCATCCCCCATATAGGCAAGTGCCAGCCCATTCAGCTGCTGTGCATCCTTTAATGGTACCATCAACTGTTTCATCATCCGCGTCTCCATCTAATGCCCTGCGATGTGTCTTCAAGAATGATGTTTAATTCTTTCAGCTGGTCGCGGATTTCATCTGCACGGGTAAAGTTGCGGTCTTTACGCGCTTGATTTCGCTGTTCGATTAAATCTTCAATTTCTTCATCGAGCAATTCCTCACCTTGAATGGTAAGTCCAAGCACAAAAAACATATCTTCATACTTCGATAAAAACGTATCAATGACCTGGACTGACGTGTGCTGTTCAAGCAAGTATACATTCGCGTCTTTCGACAGATCAAACAACACGGATATGGCGTTTGCTGTGTTAAAGTCATCATCCATCTCAGCAAGGAAGCGGTCGTGATGAGCGTTCACTTTTTCAAGCCACTGATCGTCGTCATTTGTTAAATTGGTGCTGGACTGCTTGCGGTGCTTCAAATTTTCGTATGCAATTTTTAACCGTCCAAGTGCAGCTGCTGAGCTGTCGAGCAGTTCTTTATTGTAGTTAACCGGATGGCGGTAATGAACAGACAGCATGAAGAAACGCAATACTTGCGGGTCTATTTCCTTTATAATGTCATGAACGAGCACAAAGTTGCCGAGTGATTTCGACATTTTTTCATTGTCAATATTAATATATCCATTATGGAGCCAGTAACGGGCAAATGGTTTGCCGGTAACTGCTTCCGACTGGGCAATTTCATTTTCATGGTGGGGGAATGTTAAATCCTGCCCGCCTGCATGAATGTCAATTGAATCGCCGAGGTATTTCCGCGCCATTGCTGAGCATTCAATGTGCCAGCCAGGACGCCCTTCTCCCCACGGGCTTCCCCAGGAAATTTCGCCTTCTTTTGCTGCTTTCCATAACACGAAATCAAGCGCATCATCTTTCTTTTCCCCGGCGCCGATCCGTGCACCCACTTTAAGCTCATCAATTGACTGGTGAGACAGTTTTCCGTATCCATCAAACTGGCGTGTCCGGTAGTACACATCTCCTCCTGACTCATAAGCAAATCCTTTTTCAACGAGCTGTTCGATAAATTCAATGATTAATTCAATATTTTCCGTTACACGCGGATGAACATCTGCTTTCTGGCAGCCGAGCGCATGTGTGTCTTCAAAGTATGCGTTAATAAATCGGTCCGCAATAACCGGCACTTCTTCACCCAATTCATTTGCTGCGCGTATTAATTTATCATCGACATCCGTGAAGTTGGATACGTATTTCACATCGAAGCCACGGTATTGAAGATGACGGCGAACTGTATCAAACACGATGGCCGGCCGGGCGTTACCGATATGAATGTAGTTATATACAGTCGGACCGCACACATACATTTTTACTTTGTCTTTTTCAAGCGGAATAAACTCTTCTTTTTTTCGTGTAAGCGTGTTGTACATCATTACGGGCATTGCTCGTAATCCCCTTTCTTTGCTTCATCCATTTCTTTTTTCAAGCGGGCAATTTCTGCTTCCATGCTTTTCAAGCGGTCTGCGACTGGATCCGGCAAATTGCGGTGATTCAAATCCTTTTCCACTTTCCGGCCATCCTGCACAACAATACGGCCCGGAATGCCAACAACCGTAGAGTTTGGCGGTACATCTTTCAAGACGACGGACCCGGCACCGATTCTTGCATCTTCACCAACTGTAATGGAACCGAGCACTTTCGCACCTGTTGCGATGAGTGCGCCATCTTTCACTGTCGGATGCCGTTTCCCTTTTTCTTTTCCTGTTCCTCCGAGTGTAACTCCTTGATAAAGCGTTACATGATTCCCAATTTCACAAGTCTCCCCGATGACGACACCCATGCCGTGATCAATAAACAGACCTCTTCCAATCCGGGCACCAGGATGAATTTCAATACCGGTGAAAAAGCGGCTGATTTGTGAAATAACCCGGGCAATAAAATAAAATTTCCGCTTATAAAAACCGTGAGCAAGTCTATGAGACCAAATCGCGTGCAAACCCGAATACGTTAAAATCACTTCTAAATAGCTGCGTGCAGCCGGATCCTGTTCAAAAATTGTATCAATATCTTCTTTCAGCACTTTAAACAATGCTGTCCCTCCTCTCGGCACTTTGTTTGATCCATACAAAAAACGCCTCTGAAAGACAGAGACGTTTATAAACGCGGTTCCACTCTGTTTGAAAAACAGCACTAGCTGCTTTCCCAACTTAACCTGTTAACGGGCGGGGACCCGCCGCCGCTTACTGAATGTTCAGCGGCAGACTCCGAGGGGCACTTCTGCGGGCAGAGAGGCCTGAATCGCTCTCAGCCAGGTGGCGATTCTCTCTGAAAGGCATCTGCCGCATACTTTTCCTCTTCAACGTTTTTTGTATTTATACACTCTATTATATACGGGTGCTTCTTTTAATCAAGAATGGCATTAAGTCTTTTTAAAACTTTTTCTTTTCCGAGCAATTCAATTGCTTTTGGCAAATCCGGACCGTGTGTCTGACCGGTAACCGCCGCACGGATCGGCATAAACAGTTTTTTCCCTTTATGGCCTGTTTCTTTTTGAACATCTTTCATCGCTTTTTTCACGCCGGCAGCTTCAAAAGGATCAAGCGCGGACGCTTTTTCAGCAAACGCGCGGAGCACTTCCGGCACTTGCTCTTCAGAAAGAACTTCTTTTGCCTCATCTTCATATTGAACATCTTCCTTAAAAAATAAACCGGATAGTTCTACAATTTCAGCACCAAAGCTCATTTTTTCTTGATATAGAGCGATTAAGCTCTCCACCCATTCTTCCTGTTCAGGAGAGAATGCTTCATCAATTAGGCCGGCTTTTACTAGATGAGGCCGCGCCAGTTCCACAACGCGCTCAACAGGCTGTTCTTTCATGTATTGGTTGTTCATCCAGAGCAGCTTCTGCTTGTCGAAGAAAGCCGGGGATTTCGAAAGCCGGTCTGCATCAAATGATTCAATAAACTGCTCTTTTGTAAAGATTTCTTCTTCCTCTTTTGGCGACCAGCCCAGCAGTGTAATGAAGTTTAATAGCGCTTCTGGCAAGTAGCCCAGCTCTTCATATTGTTCAATAAACTGAATGATGGATTCGTCGCGTTTGCTCAATTTCTTTCTATTTTCATTCACGATTAATGTCATATGACCGAAAACAGGCGGTTTAAAACCGAGAGCTCGATAAATGAAGAGCTGTTTCGGCGTATTAGAAATGTGATCATCCCCGCGAAGAACATGTGTCATTTTCATTAGATGGTCATCGATGGCGACAGCGAAATTATATGTCGGTGTACCGTCTTGCTTAACGATGACAAAGTCGCCGCCAATCCCATCGGACTCAAATGATACTTCCCCTTTTACCATATCATTGAACGCGATCGTTTCGCCTTCTGGCACCCGGAAACGAATGCTTGGACGGCGCCCTTCCGCTTCTAGCGCAGCCTGTTCTTCTTGTGTTAAATGGCGGCATTTTCCGGAGTAGCCGGCAATTTCATTCCGTTCTTGCTGCGCTTCACGCTCTGCTTCAAGTTCTTCGGCTGTGCAGTAGCATTTATACGCTTTTCCCTCTTCTAATAGTTTCTCGTAATATTTTTTGTATAAATCATTTCGCTCAGACTGGCGGTACGGTCCATATTCGCCGCCTGCATCCGGACCTTCATCCCAATCGATGCCGAGCCATTTTAAATATTGAAGCTGGCTTTCTTCTCCTCCTTCAATATTTCGTTTTTGATCGGTATCTTCAATACGGATAATAAATTTCCCGCCAAGATTTCGTGCATATAAGTAATTAAAAAGTGCTGTCCGCGCATTGCCGATGTGAAGATGTCCTGTTGGACTTGGCGCGTAACGTACACGTACTTCATTTGTCATGCTGTATTCCCTCCCGTGCTGTTTAAGCTTGTTTTTTTACTAACAGAACCACTGCCTGCGAAGCGATTCCTTCACCGCGCCCGGGGAATCCGAGTTTTTCGGTTGTTGTCGCCTTCACATTTATCTGGCTTGTTTCTGCTTCTAACAGTTGCGCAATACGCGTCTGCATATCGCCAATATACGGAGCCATTTTCGGCTTCTGGGCAATGATCGTACAGTCAATATTGCCCAGTAAATAGCCTTTTTCTTTCACCATCATCCATACATGCTGGAGCAGCTTTGCTGAATCCGCATCCTTAAAAGCCTCATCTGTATCAGGGAAATGACGGCCGATATCTCCTTCTCCAATTGCACCGAGGCACGCATCCGCTATCGTATGTAAAAGTACATCTGCATCCGAGTGGCCGAGCAATCCTTTTTCATACGGGATCGTGATGCCTCCGATAATAAGCGGCCGTCCTTCCGTTAATTGATGAACATCGAATCCTTGTCCAATTCGAAACATATAAGTCACACCTGTCTTTCCATTCTTTTCGCAATGATCGCCCGGGCAAAATACATATCTTCCGGTGTCGTTAATTTAATATTATCATAATCGCTTTCAACAATTTGAACCCGATAACCGGTACGCTCTACAAGCGATGATTCATCCGTTCCGAGAAATTGTTCCTCTTCCGCCTTTTGCTGGGCATGCAGCAAAACGGATTTTTTAAACGCTTGCGGGGTCTGCACCGACCATAAACTTGCCCGGTCTATCGTTTTCGATACCGTTCCACTAGCTGCTTTTTTTATTGTATCTTTCACCGGAACGGCAGCAATTGCCGCTCCACTATCATGTGCGCTTTTGACGAGCATTTCAATTGTACCCCGTGTTATAAAGGGTCTTGCACCATCATGAACGAGAACAATGTCCGATTCCGGCGGGAGAACTTTTAAGCCGCTGTATACACTGTGCTGGCGTTCTTGACCGCCCATTGCAAATGCGCAAACTTTTTTTATGTTATACGTTAAAAGAAGCTGTTCAAATTCGGATTGCTCATCTGGATGAACAGACAACACAATTCCTTTACAGCAAGGATCTGATTCAAACACCTCAAGTGTGTGAATAATTACTGGCTTTCCCTCAAGTTCAAGCAGCAGCTTATTGAGGCCTGCTTTCATCCGTTTTCCTTTTCCCGCAGCCGGTATCACGACAAAGTATTTCATTCATTTAAACCCTTTCTTTTGGTCATGCTAGTTTCGGTTTCGCAAAAATCATCCGGCCGGCCGATGTTTGCAGTACACTTGTTACCACAACTGCGATCTGTTTGCCGATAAAGTCACGTCCATCTTCTACGACGATCATCGTACCGTCATCAAGGTAAGCAATGCCCTGTCGCTGTTCTTTTCCGTCTTTAATAACGAGAACATTCATTTCTTCCCCTGGGATTACGACCGGTTTCACTGCATTTGCGAGATCGTTAATGTTTAACACTGGCACCTGTTGAAACTCGCATACTTTATTTAAATTAAAATCATTTGTGACGACGATGCCGCCCATTTCTTTTGCCAGTTTTACAAGCTTTGAATCGACTTCATGAATATCTTCATAATCTTTCTCGGTCATTTCAACCTCAATCGGGATTTCTTTTTGCATCCGGTTCAAAATATCAAGACCACGGCGTCCTTTTGTTCTTTTTAGTGTATCTGATGAATCAGCGATATGCTGTAATTCTTCCAGAACAAATTGCGGGATAACGATTGTGCCATCTAAAAAGCCCGTGGCGCAAATGTCTGCAATACGTCCATCGATAATCACACTCGTATCTAAAATTTTAAACGATTTGACTGGCTGTAAAGGCGCTATTTCCTCCGTTTGTACTTCTTTTCGTTTTGACGCTTTATTGGAAGAGAAAAAGGTTGTTAGCTCATCACGCCGCTTAACACCGAATTGAAATCCGAGATAGCCAAGACCGATTGTCAGCAATATTGGCACAACAGTATTAACGATTGGAAGCTGTAGCTGTGCAAGCGGAATGCCGACTAAAATGGCGACGAGCAGCCCGATCACAAGACCAAGACCACCCATTAAAATATCCGTAAGTGGTGCATGTACGATACGGTCTTCTATCCACTTAATGAACTCCACAATGTAATCCACTGCCCAGAACGTCAGCAAGTAAAATGCGAGTGCACCTAAAAGCGCAGTGACATAGGGGTTATTAATAAATGGATGATTAAGATGAAAGTATTGGAATAAGTCCGAAATAAGAAATACGCCGAGCGTACCGCCTAAAATGATGAACCCACCCTGTACAAGGCGCTTTAACATGTTTATTCACCTCCTTTTATTCTTCTCATTATAAACACGTTTCGAGCCCCGCGCTATTAATACGAGACTGAAACGCATTTAGTTCCATTTTTTTATTTACCGAATATGGTTTTTAATGCTTCATTTACTGTTGATACGCCGACAATTTCAACACCAGCTGGCGGCGACCAGCCCCCGAGATTGTTCGCCGGGATAACAAGCCGGGTAAAGCCTAACTTCGCCGCTTCATTGACGCGCTGTTCGATTCGGGAAACTCGCCTTACCTCACCCGTTAACCCAACTTCTCCAATTAAACAATCTGTCGCACCAGTCGGTTCATCACGAAAACTAGAAGCAATGCTGACGGCGATGGCAAGATCGATCGCCGGTTCATCCAGCTTCACACCGCCTGCCACTTTTAAATAAGCATCTTGATTTTGCAGAAGCAGGCCCACCCGCTTTTCCAGCACCGCCATAATGAGCGTCACGCGGTTATGATCCATCCCGGTAGCCATCCGTCTCGGGTTGCCGAAAACAGTCGGTGAAATGAGCGCTTGAATTTCAACGAGTACAGGGCGTGTCCCTTCCATTGAGGCCACTACCGTTGAACCGGATGTTCCTTGTGTCCGTTCTTCTAGAAAAATTTCCGATGGATTTGCAACTTCCTCAAGTCCAATTTCTTTCATTTCAAAAATACCCATTTCATTTGTCGAGCCAAATCGGTTTTTTACCGCCCGCAAAATGCGGTATGTATGATGCCGTTCTCCTTCAAAATAAAGTACGGTATCTACCATATGCTCAAGTAGACGCGGTCCGGCAATTGACCCCTCTTTTGTTACGTGACCGACGATAAAAATGGCAATGCCGTTTATTTTCGCAATTCTCATCAGCTCTGCTGTACATTCACGCACCTGGGAAACACTGCCTGGGGCTGATGTCACTTCCGGATGATAGATTGTTTGAATCGAATCGATAATAACAAATGACGGCTTCATCTGGTCAATAGCCGAATGAATGAGCTGTAAATTTGTTTCAGAGTAAATATATAAACTTTCATTGTTGATGCCCATACGCGAAGCCCGCATTTTCGTTTGCTTAACGGATTCCTCCCCGGAGATATACAACACATTGCTTCCATTAGATGATAGCTGTGATGAAACTTGCAAAAGTAATGTTGACTTCCCGATGCCAGGATCACCGCCGATTAATACCAGTGACCCGGGGACAACCCCGCCGCCGAGAACGCGGTTGAATTCTCTTAAGTCTGTTTCAACACGCGGCTCCTGCACGGTTTCCACATCAACAAGCCGCGACGGCTTTGATACTGTCGCTGTATCTGAATGCATAAATGTCCGTTTCGGCGTCCCTGTAATCTCCGTTTCCTCTACCATTTGGTTCCACTCGCCGCATCCAGGACATTTTCCCATCCATTTTGGTGATTCATATCCGCACGATCCACAAACGAATTTCGTTTTTTTCTTTGCCATCGTCCCTACCCCTTTCAACAAAAAACAGCGGGTCTATTGAAGACCCGCTGAATGAACTTTTTACGATGCGGACCCAGCCGCTGTGCGAACAGTAAATTCGCCATTTTCATCAACATCGACAGTCACTTGCTGACCGGTTAACACATTTCCTTTCAGCAATTCCTCAGAAAGGCGGTCTTCTACCTGCTTTTGCAGTGCACGGCGTAATGGACGCGCACCATACTCTGGATCATAGCCTTCGTCGGCAATTTTTTCTTTTGCCTTATCTGTCAGCTCTACCATAATATCCTGCTCTTTCAAACGGCTTGTCAATTGGTCTGTCATCAATGAAACGATTTCTTTCAAATGTTTTTTCTCAAGCGCGTGGAAGACGATAATTTCATCAATACGGTTAAGGAACTCCGGACGGAAAGCACGCTTCAGTTCATCCATCACTTTTCCTTTCATATCTTTGTGATCCTGCGACGCGTCTTGAATGTTAAAGCCAACGTATTTATTTTTCTGAAGTGACTGCGCTCCTACGTTGGATGTCATAATTAGCACTGTATTGCGGAAATCAACCGTACGCCCTTTCGAATCCGTTAAGCGTCCGTCTTCAAGTACTTGAAGTAAAATATTAAAGACATCTGGATGTGCTTTTTCAATTTCATCAAGCAATACGACAGAATATGGTTTCCGGCGGATTTTTTCCGTCAGCTGGCCGCCTTCTTCATATCCAACATAGCCTGGAGGCGAACCAACAAGGCGTGATGTGGAGTGTTTTTCCATGTACTCGGACATATCAATGCGGATCATCGCATCTTCATCGCCAAACATGGATTCAGCCAGTGCTTTTGCCAGTTCGGTTTTACCGACACCTGTTGGACCGAGGAAAATGAATGAACCAATGGGACGTTTTGGATCTTTCAATCCCGCACGCGCGCGGCGAACAGCTTTTGAAATAGATGTCACCGCTTCTTCCTGCCCGATCAATCGGGAATGAAGGATCTCTTCAAGATTCAGCAAGCGGTCTGTTTCTGTCTGTGCGAGTTTCGATACAGGAATACCTGTCCAGCTTGATACAACCATCGCGATATCTTCCATTGTTACTTCACTGTTTTCAGTACCCTGTTTTTCTTTCCAGCTGTTCTTGGTCTTCTCCAGCTCTTCACGCAGTTTCTGCTCTGCATCTCTTAATGAAGCCGCCTTTTCAAACTCCTGGCTTTGGACAGCCGAATCTTTTTCATTTTTTAACGCCTCGAGTTTTACTTCAAGCTCTTTTAAATTAGGCGGTGTCGTAAAGGAGCGTAAACGAACTTTAGAACCTGCCTCATCGATCAAGTCAATCGCTTTATCCGGCAAGAAACGGTCTGAAATGTAACGATCGGACATTTTTACTGCTGCTTCAATCGCTTCATCAAGAATGGAAACACGGTGATGCGCTTCATAGCGATCGCGCAATCCTTTCAAAATTTGAATGGATTCCTCAAGAGTCGGCTCATCTACCTGGATCGGTTGGAATCGACGTTCAAGCGCGGCATCTTTTTCAATATACTTCCGATATTCATCAAGCGTTGTTGCACCGATACATTGCAGCTCACCGCGCGCAAGAGATGGTTTCAGGATATTTGACGCATCAATGGCTCCTTCTGCTCCACCTGCACCAATTAACGTATGCAATTCATCAATGAACAAAATAATATTTCCTGCCTGCCGAATTTCATCCATCACTTTTTTCAGGCGGTCTTCAAATTCGCCGCGGTATTTTGTACCCGCTACGACAGTTCCCATATCGAGCGTCATAACGCGTTTATTCCGCAGGGTCTCCGGCACCTCATTATTGATAATTTGCTGTGCAAGACCTTCTGCAATCGCTGTTTTACCAACACCGGGTTCCCCGATCAACACCGGATTGTTTTTTGTCCGGCGGCTGAGCACCTCAATAACCCGTTGAATTTCTTTACTCCGGCCAATAACTGGATCAAGACTTCCTTCGCGGGCAATGACGGTCAAATCACGCGCAAGACCATCAAGTGTCGGTGTACTGACATTGGATGCCTGACCGCCCTGCGTACCACCTGACTCGCTGCTGCCAAGAAGCTGAAGCACTTGCTGACGAGCTTTGTTTAAGCTTACACCCAGATTGCCAAGTACACGTGCAGCGACGCCTTCTCCTTCACGAATCAAACCGAGCAAAATATGCTCTGTTCCCACGTAAGAATGACCTAGTTTACGTGCTTCATCCATAGACAATTCAATTACTTTTTTTGCACGGGGCGTATAGTGAACCGTTTTGGAAGCACCGTCCCCTTTGCCGATTAATTCTTCTACTTCTTCCTGAATTTTTTCAGCACCGAGACCTAATGCATAAAGAGCTTTTGCAGCGATGCCTTCTCCTTCACGAATAAGACCAAGTAAAATATGTTCCGTTCCAATATTGTTATGTCCCAGTCGAATGGCTTCTTCCTGTGCAAGTGCTAGTACTTTTTGAGCTCTCTCAGTAAAACGACCAAACATCATATTTCTTTTCCCCCTTATATTAATTTGTCTCTTGCATAGATAAACGTTCCCGAATAAGCGCAGCCCGACGGATATCGCGCTCCTCTGCCCGCAGAGGACCCCCTGCATACTGCTGCAAAAAGCCTGGCTGCGTTAAAATCATTAATTCATTTAAAATACTTTTGGATATATGTTGAATATACCCTAAATCTATCCCTAATCTAACGTTCGACAAACATTGAAAAGCTTCATTTGTTTCTATAATCCGGCTGTTTGCTAAAATACCGTATGATCTGAAAATACGATCTTCAAGCTGTAGTTTGGATGTTTTTACAAGGGCGTCCCGTGCGGACTGTTCTCTCGACATTAACTCATGGACAACGCTTCCCAGGTCTTCAATAATATCTGTTTCCGATTTCCCTAATGTAAGCTGATTGGAAATTTGAAAAATATTTCCTAATGCTTCACTGCCTTCCCCGTAAATTCCTCTAACGACCAGCCCGAGTTGGCTGATCGCTGGAATAATCCGGTTCATCTGACGCGTTAACACTAAAGCCGGCAGATGGATCATAACCGATGCCCGAAGTCCGGTCCCTACATTTGTCGGACAGCCTGTTAAATAACCCCGTTTTTCATCAAAAGCATACTGAACACTTTCTTCAATCACATTGTCAATCTTATTCGCTTCATCCAGCGTTTCTTGCAACTTTAAACCGGATGAAAGACATTGAATTCGAAGATGGTCTTCTTCATTCACCATAATGCTTATATCTTCCTGCTCTGAAATAAACGCTGCACCATACAGGGAAGACTCCGCTAAAAGAGGGCTGATTAAGTGCTTTTCAACAAGCACTCTTTTTTGAAGAGGAGAAAGATCCTCCATCTTAAGAAGTTCAAGTGAAAGCTTTTCCGATACCGCATCATTTACTTGCTTCACAATTTTTTTCGCATCGTCAAATTGAAAAACGGTCGGAAAACAAACTTCATCAAGATTACGGGCAAGACGCACACGGGTACTAAGTACAACATCTGAATGAGGACCTGTGCCGCTCATCCATGAACTTGCATGCTGATTAATAAAACGTTCCAGTGACATTATGAACCGCCTCCTTCACCCGACAGCTTCTGCTCCACAGCCCTTATTTGATCACGTACATCTGCAGCCTGTTCAAAATATTCACTGGCAATCATCTCATTTAGCTTTTCACGCAGCAGCTGAAGTTCCTTTTGCAAATGGAGTGCGCCGCCCATTCTCTCTGGGATTTTGCCTTGATGCATAGTATTGCCACCATGAAGACGTTTTAAAATAGGTGTAAGCTTAGAATCAAATGTTGTATAACAATTCGCACAGCCAAATTTCCCAGTCTTTAACAACTGTTGAAACGTCATATGGCATTTTTCACAAGTGACTTCTTCTTCCCGAAATGCAGGATTGGATGAAAAAAGAGGTTCGGAATTGAACAGACCCCCGAGCAGGTTATTTAAGGAAAATGCCGGATGTCCGCTAAATAAATATTCACCTTTTTCATGAGCACATTTTTCACACAAATACACTTCTGTTTTTTCTCCATTTACAGTTTTAGTAAAATGAAGAGCTGCCGGCCGGTCATGGCATTCTTGACATATCAAAACGTCCACCTGCTTTACTGGTATTTAAGAGATAATAAAAATGACTTCATCATACGCGCTCTCAATTCATCGCGATCGGGTAGTTCAAGATACAGCACAGAGCGATCCATAACACTTATCATTATTTTCGCCTCTCTTGTGGAAATTACCTTCTCCTCTAGGAGACGATAAATAAAATCTTCTCCATTCGATTGGGATAACCGTGTTCCAACAAGGGCAAGCAGCTGATCAATTAGATCGCTCTGCTCTTGTACAGTCACTTTTATAATTCTAATATATCCCCCACCGCCACGCTTACTTTCAACAATGTAACCTCGCTCAATGGTGAAACGGGTGTTAATGACATAGTTGATTTGAGAAGGAACACACTGGAACTTGTCTGCAATTTCGCTTCTTTTAATTTCAACGATTTCGCTTCCACTATGTTCGAGTACTTGTTTCAAATACTGTTCAATAATATCAGAAACGTTTCTCACCTAACTCCCCACCTTGACTTTGACTATATTTGACGATAATTATAAAGGAAACCGGATGTTCATTGCAATTTATTTGCTTTTTTAACATACAAAAAAGACAACCTGATTTCTCAAGTTGTCTTAACGTGCCAGGCGGCGTCC
>NZ_MSFI01000008.1 GCF_001975785.1 Domibacillus epiphyticus
GTTGACGTTTTTATTGATTTTGTTCAGTTTTCAATGTTCAATTTTCGGCAATGCCGTTTCAATAATGTAACACGACATTAACCAGTTGTCAAAAATATTTTTCCGCTCTCTTGCGGACAAGAAGTAATATAACATGATTGTTTAATATAGCGCAAGTGTTTTTTGAAAAACTTTTAATACATTACTTTAATACAGCTGCTTCTTTTTATTACTTTTATAAATCTACATAGAAATAAAAACGATACATTTTAGAAATTATAAAGCTATCTAATTCAATACATGCTGCTTTTACTGTGTTGTTAATCAATTCTCGAACCTTTCCGGCTGAATAAGAGTTATTGTACATATAGTTACGTTCAGGGAACAAAGATAAAGATCGATGTGACCTCCATGAAAAACTCCGGAAAAGGTTTCATTGGCGAAAGTAAAGAAAACTAAATTGACGTAAGCTTTCACAAAATCTGCGGAAGGATACGGCACACCAATTATTCACAAAAGAAATTGAAGTTCAAAAAACCTCCTTCCGATTTAACGGAAAAGAGGTTTTATCTAGCTTTTATACTCTGGTATGACATTGATTGAACATGCATACAGATTGCCAATACAGTAAAGAATCCAAATATGGCTATTTAGCCGTTTTTCCTTTATGGAGCATAGCGGGATCGAACCGCTGACCTCTTGCATGCCATGCAAGCGCTCTCCCAGCTGAGCTAATGCCCCGTTGATGTCTAGATTATATTATAACGTTATTCTTGCAATTCGCAACTCTTTTTTAAAAGAAACTCCAGGGATTATTCCCCGTGGAGTCTCTTTTCAAGTTCTATTTTCTTTTCTTCAAAGCCTGGCTTTCCAAGGAGAGCAAACATATTTACTTTATACGCTTCTACACCTGGCTGGTCGAATGGATTTACACCAAGAAGGTACCCACTGATCGCGCACGCTTTTTCAAAGAAGTATACCAAGTACCCAAATGTGTAAGCATCCATCGCCGGGATAGATACCGTCAAGTTTGGTACACCGCCATCCGTGTGAGCAAGCAGCGTTCCTTCAAATGCTTTATTGTTAACGAAATCAACTGTTTGTCCAGCTAGGTAATTTAGCCCATCAAGGTCGTTATCTGCTTCCTCAACGTTTAATGATTTAAGTGGGTTTTCGACGCGGATTACGGTTTCAAATAAATCTCTGCGGCCTTCCTGCACGTATTGACCAAGTGAATGTAAGTCTGTTGAGAAGTTTGCAGAAGAAGGGAAAATTCCTTTGCCGTCTTTTCCTTCACTTTCACCAAATAGCTGTTTCCACCACTCAGAGAAATATTGAAGGCCTGGTTCATAGTTAATGAGCATTTCAATTGTTTTTCCTTTGTTATACAAAGCATTGCGAACAGCCGCATATTGATATGCCTGATTTTCCTCAAGTTCTGATGAACTGTATGCTTCGCGAGCATCGCGCGCGCCCTGCATCATCGCATCGATGTCTGCTCCAGCCACGGCAATCGGAAGTAAACCAACCGCTGTTAAAACGGAATAACGACCGCCGACATCATCCGGAATAACAAATGTTTCGTATCCCTCTTCATTCGCAACTGTTTTTAAAGCACCTCTTGCTTTATCTGTCGTTGCATAAATGCGGCTTTTTGCTTCATCTTTTCCATATTGCTTTTCAAGAAGGCCGCGGAACAAGCGGAATGCAAGAGCTGGTTCCGTTGTTGTTCCTGATTTTGAGATGACATTTATGGACCAATTTTTCCCCTCAAGCACTTCAATCAAATCGCTCATGTATGTAGAGCTGATATTGTTCCCAGCGAAAAACACTTGTGGTCCATTGCGCTTTTCAGAAGATAAGACATTATAAAAGCTATGGTTCAGCATGTCGATCGCAGCGCGTGCGCCAAGATATGATCCACCGATCCCAATGACGATTAGAATATCAGAATCGTTACGTATTTTTTCCGCTGCTTTTTTGATTCGGGCAAATTCTTCTTTGTCATAATCTTCAGGGAGGTCAATCCATCCGAGGTAATCGTTTCCCTGACCTGTTTTTTCATGAAGGGAATGGTGCGCCACTTTTACGGCATCACGCAAATACTCAATTTCGTGTTCGCCGAAAAACGAAAGAGCATTTGAATAATTAAATTGAATATGCGTCATCCTCAAAAAACCTCCGTCTATCTGTATTTTTCCACTTTACTGTATATGACTGAACTCGGTTTCGCAAGGAAAAACAATAGAAAAAGCCGGGCTTATTTTCGCCCGGTTATAGTGAAGCTCGCAAAATCGCTGTTACATCTTCGCGGTCCAACTTTGTAAAGTTCCCAAATGGACCGTTAAACAATGTTTTACCTGCCATTTCATCAATGCGGCTATCGTCAATATCATAATCCGCAAGACGGGAAGGTGCTTCAATGGATGTCCAGAAATGACGAAGAGCTTCAATCCCTTCAAGACCTGCTTCTTTATCCGTCTTCCCTCCCGGATCAATATCAAATACACGCACAGCCAGCTTTTTAAAACGCTCTGGCTTTACATCGATGTTGTATTTCATCCAATTCGGGAATAAAATCGCTAAACCTCCACCATGTGGTATATCGTAAACAGCTGAAACGGCGTGTTCAATATTATGCGTTGCCCAATCACCGCGATAGCCCATTTGAAGCATTCCGTTTAAAGCAATCGTGCCGGCAAACATCACTGTTTCCCTCAATTTATCATTTTGCAGATCATTCATTAATTTCGGAGCGGTTTCGACAACTGTTTTCAAAGTCCCCTCAATCATCCGATCCTGCACATCCGTTTGTTCAGAATTATGAAAATACTGCTCAAGCATGTGCGTCATCATGTCTACAATGCCATATGTCGTCTGATCACGGGGTACCGTCGTGGTCCAGTACGGATCACAAATCGAAAATTTCGGGAAAACATAGGGACTTCCCCATCCCAGCTTTTCATTTGTATCCCAGTTTGTAATAACGGAACCAGAATTCATTTCGGATCCTGTTGCAGCCAGAGTTAAAATCGTTCCAAGAGGAAGCCCATTTTTTACAGGCTCTTTTTTCGTGATAAAATCCCAAGGATCGCCCTCATACTTTGCTGCTGCTGCAACGGCTTTTGCACAGTCAATAACGCTGCCGCCTCCCACTGCAAGGATAAAGCTAACTTGATTTTCACGGCATAATTGAGCTCCACGCTTTACTGTTGTCAGACGTGGATTCGGTTCAACTCCAGCTAGTTCCGTTATATTAAATCCATCAAGCTGTTTTAATACTAAGTCGTACAAACCGCTTTTTTTAATGCTGCCGCCCCCATAAACAAGCAAGACGTTTTCACCGTATGGAGCGATGTTGTCTCTTAATTGATTTACTGTATCTTTGCCAAAAATCCATTTAACCGGATTCCAGTATACAAATTCATTCATTGTCTTCTTCACTCCTTTTCAGTTTCATTATGCGAAACAGTCCGTGTATTTATCAACTAATTACTCTTGAAGCACATAAAAAAAACCGGCTAAAAAACAGCCGGTTTATACCCATCCTCTAAATTTTGAAGCTTCCGCAGCACGGCGAACACCGACCATGTAGGCGGCAAGACGCATATTGACACCGCGTGTCTGTGATACTTCATAAATGTTATTAAATGCTTTAATTAAATTTTCATGAAGCTTTTCATTCACTTCTTCTTCCGTCCAATAATATCCTTGATTATTTTGCACCCATTCGAAATAAGAAACGGTTACGCCGCCGGCGCTAGCCAGTACATCCGGCACGAGCAAAATACCTCGCTCCGTTAAAATTTTCGTTGCTTCAAGCGTCGTTGGTCCGTTTGCTGCTTCTACCACGATTGATGCTTGAATGTTTCGGGCATTTTCTTCTGTAATTTGGTTGGAAATTGCTGCCGGCACTAATATGTCGCAGTCAATTTCAAGAAGCTGCTGGTTCGTAATTGTATTGTCAAACAACGTTGTAATCGTACCAAAGCTGTCACGGCGATCGAGCAAATAATCAATATCAAGACCATCCGGATCATGGAGACCGCCGTATGCATCAGAAATGCCGACTACTTTCGCACCAGCATCATGCATAAATTTAGCCAAGTAGCTGCCGGCGTTCCCAAACCCCTGTACAACAACACGGGCGCCTTTTATGTCAATCCCCCGCTTCTGTGCAGCTTCATGAATACAAATTGTTACACCTTGTGCAGTCGCTTTTTCACGGCCGTGAGAACCTCCAAGTGCAATTGGCTTGCCGGTAATAAAGCCCGGCGAGTCAAACTCACGGATCCTGCTGTATTCATCCATCATCCAGGCCATAATCTGTGAATTCGTGTAGACATCCGGGGCAGGAATATCTTTTGTAGGGCCAACAATTTGGCTGATGGCGCGGACATATCCGCGGCTGATATTTTCAATTTCCCGCATGGACAACTGGCGAGGATCACAAACGACGCCGCCTTTACCGCCTCCATATGGCAAATCAACGATACCAGCTTTTAATGTCATCCACATAGATAACGCTTTCACTTCTTCTTCATTCACTTCAGGATGGAAACGGACGCCGCCTTTTGTGGGACCTGGTGCATCGTTATGCTGTGCACGGTATCCCGTGAAAATTTTGACTGATCCGTCATCCATTTTGACGGGAATACGCACTGTTAACATGCGGAGCGGTTCTTTTAACAGCTCGTACATCTCTTCTGTGTATCCGAGTTTAGTAAGTGCTTCTTTAATGACGTTCTGGGTCGATGTGAATAAGTTTAAATTTTCCGCCATTTACATTCCCCTCTTTTATCATCATTTTTTCGCCAAGTAATCATTTCTTACTATTGCTTCCATTGTATGCTTACGAACGACCCGTCCGCAAGACATATAGCCTATATTCAGCCTTTTTTCCGCTCTTCCTTGACCGATTGCTCAATCCATTCCTGCAATTTGTCTTTCAATGGATGAAAACCGTCTCCATCGTCATCAATTTGTATGCCTCTGCGCTGATGACGGCCGCCTTCTTCTGTCGCCCGGATGGACAAGCTAATTTTACTTTCATCTTCATTGACCGAAAGCACTTTTACCGTTACGTCTTCACCGACTGTTAAATAATCATTAATGTCCCGCACAAAGCCGTGCGTGATTTCTGATATATGAACAAGCCCCTGACGGCCGTGATCAAGTGCAATAAAAGCGCCGTACGGCTGGATGCCGGTGATTTTCCCGGTGACAATCTGCCCCGGTTCAAATTTTTGTCCCATCAAATCTCTCCAGTTTTTTGTTGTTTTCTGTTTTATGCGTCGCGATATTATACCATACTTTCAAATGACTTGAAATTAATCACTGGTTTTTCTAACTAAAAGAGTCAAGTAAAATATTCAAGACAGATTAAAAATTAAAAGGAACAGATTGATATCAGCCTTTGCTAATTTCAAATTCAGATGGAAATACATAAGGTTAGTAATATAAAAAACAATACTTTCTATTCAATAGACATTTTTGAAAAAAATAAGGGAAGAGCATTTTTGCTCTTCCCTTATTAATTCATTTGTCTTTTGTCAATAAACTGTCCAATACGTTTGATCGCTTCCTGCAATTGTGCCATGGATGATGCGTAAGAGCAGCGTATGTAGCCTTCGCCCCCTTTACCAAAAACTGAACCCGGCACTACTGCTACTTTTTCTTCAAGAAGGAGTTGTTCTGCAAATTGTTCAGAAGTTAGACCTGTTGACTGAATGGATGGGAATACGTAAAATGCTCCGCCCGGCAAATGGCAGTCAAGTCCAAGTTCATTAAACGATTGAACGATATAATTTCGGCG
Source organism: Domibacillus epiphyticus (assembly GCF_001975785.1). Classification (GTDB taxonomy): domain Bacteria; phylum Bacillota; class Bacilli; order Bacillales; family Domibacillaceae; genus Domibacillus; species Domibacillus epiphyticus. The sequence continues at coordinate 5,795 of NZ_MSFI01000008.1, forward strand.
CCGGCGATAGTCTTTCTTCATGCTTTCCACATCTGTCATGCCGTTTTGTAATGCTTCAATTGCTCCATACTGTGCCGGTGTTGACGCACACATCATTGCGTATTGATGAATTTTCAGCATCGCACTGGAGATTTTAACGGGTGCACATGTAAAACCAAGACGCCAGCCAGTCATGGCAAATCCTTTAGAAAATCCATTAATTAAAATCGTTCGTTCACGCATTCCCTCTAGTGATGCAATCGATGTATGATCCTGATCGTATGCCAGCTCCGCATAAATTTCATCAGCTATGACAAGCAAATCGTGTTTTTTCACAATATCTGCAATGAGCTGCAGGTCCTCTTTATTAAGCTGCGTACCGGTCGGATTGTTCGGATAACAGAGAAGGAGCGCTTTCGTTTTGGACGTAATGGCTGCTTCAAACTGTTCAGGCTGCAATTTAAAGCCCGTTTCACCTGTAGTCCCGATCGTCACCGCTTTTCCGCCAGCGAGCTCAACAAGTGGAGCGTAGGAAACAAAACACGGTTCTACTACAATAATTTCATCACCCGGATCCGTTATCGCACGCATCGCAATATCAATTGCCTGGCTTGCACCTACTGTAACTATAATTTCATTCTGAGGCGAATAACGAACTCTAAAACGACTCTCCATATAATGGGCTATTTCCCTGCGAAGTTCGATTAAGCCGGCATTCGCTGTATAGGATGTAAACCCTCGCTCCAATGAAGAAATAGCTGCTTCACGGACTGACCAAGTGGTGACAAAATCCGGTTCACCCACGCCAAGGGAGACTACCCCTTCCATCGTTGCCGCTAAATCAAAAAATTTCCGGATGCCCGATGGACGCATATTTTCTACCGATTTTGCGATATAGCTCTTTGTTACTGTCATCACGGTGACACCACGATTCTATTATCTTGTTGTTTCGACGTGTAAATCATGCCATCGTGCTTATATTTTTTTAATTGAAAATGAGTTGTTGTAGACACAACCGAATCCAGTGTGGATAGTTTTTCTGATACAAAGCGGGCTATTTCATTCATCGATTTCCCTTCGACGGTAACTGACAAATCATATACACCCGACATTAAATAAACAGAGCTGACTTCCTTAAAGCGGTAAATCCTTTCTGCAACTTCGTCAAAGCCGACGCCGCGCTTCGGTGTGACCTTCACATCGATCATCGCTGTCACCCCTGTAAAATTGTCCATTTTTGCCCAATCAACGAGTGTGGCATAGTGAACAATGACTTTTTCTTCTTCTAGACGGCGAATCGTATCCGCTACTTCCGTTACCGCAAGACCAGTCATTTTAGCGATATCTGCCGCTTCAAAACGTGCGTCTTTCTGCAGAATTTCAAGGATTTCCACTTCTTTTTCATTCAGCTTCATGATGATTGATCCTCCTCAGTAATGTAAAAAACTACATAATTCATTATAACAAAATCAATACTTGTTTGTTCATTTCACTAAAAATAACTCATATTTTTGTGAAATTTCACAAAGAGCAAGAGGAGTTGTTTTTTATTGTCATTAGTTGTTCAGCAAGTTTAGTTGGATTTCCGCCAGACATTGGCATGTCAAATGAGTGTTCATAAATAGACCGAATAGCAGCCGCCAGTTTGTTTATTTCGTCGATACTATGAACCGCATAGATCGAGTCCGCAATTTCTGTATCGTAAAAACCTTCTCCGGCGTTATATGGATCAAAGCCATTCAATACGTCCGCAAGCGCAAGATTTAATTGTGCAGTTTCATTCATTTGTATCACCTTTCATTTTGTTTTAACATGATAATAACTAATTGTCAGGGAGAGTGGATTTGATGTCAAGATTTGATGAAGTCGTTGAACGGCGCGGAACGAACGCTGTGAAATGGGATGGTCTGAAAACAGTATTTGGAAAAGAAGATGTGCTGCCAATGTGGGTGGCGGATATGGACTTTAAAGCGCCAGAACCCGTTATTGAAGCGGTGAAAAAAGAAGCGGCTCACGGGGTTTACGGCTACACTCTCGTGCCTGACTCTACTCGTGAAGCAATCGTCGACTGGATGAACGTGCGACATGAGTGGGTAATAAAAAAAGAATGGCTGCTGTTTAATCATGGCGTTGTGCCGTCAATTGGTGCAGCCATTGAAGCTCTGACAGAATCGGGAGATGCTGTCATTGTCCAGCCGCCGGTTTACAATCCGTTTTTTGATATGGTCGAGAAAAATGAACGGAGGCTAGTCCATAGTGAGCTGATTCTAAAAAATAATCGTTATGAAATGGACTATGAAGACATCGAATCAAAAATTGTTTCGGAAAACGCGAAATTGTTTTTATTCTGCTCGCCTCACAACCCCGGGGGCCGTGTGTGGTCAGAAAAAGAATTAAAAAAACTGGCGGCTATTTGTGAAAAGCATGGAGTAACCATTATATCGGATGAAATACATAGCGATTTGACACGGGGACCACATAAGCATATTCCTTTGGGTTCATTTTCTGAAAAAGTGGTAACACTTATTGCCCCGTCTAAAACATTCAATCTAGCCGGTTTACAGGCTTCAGCCTTAATCGTTTCAGATAAACAACTACGAACGAAAATGCAGAAAGTGTTTGCCCGTCAAGGTGCGTTTACATTAAATCAGATGGGTATTGCTGCAATGGAGGCAGCGTACCGTCACGGGCATGAGTGGCTTGATGAAGTGATTGAATACATTCAAGGAAATGCACAACTGGTGAAAGAGTACATAGAAGAGAAAATTCCTGAACTTGTCGTCATGGTACCAGAAGGAAGCTATCTCGTATGGATCGATTGCCGACAACTAGGACTTTCAGATAAAGAGCTGCTTGCATTATTTTTAGATGAAGGGAGCATTGCACTCGGCAACGGTGCAAAATATGGTCCCGGTGGTGAAGGATTCATGCGATTAAATGTCGCCTGCCCGCGTTCGCTCGTCGAGGATGGTCTCAGTCGAATGAAAAAAGCAGTGGATTCACTAACTATAAAATGATAAAAAAAATACCCCGCCGGCTTGTGGCAGGGTTTTTTATTGTTTCACGGGCAGCTGGATGTGGAAAGTCGTACCCTGTCCAACAACACTTTCAACCGTGATATTTCCTCCATGCTCATTTATCGTTGTAAACACTTGTGTCAATCCTAGTCCGGTGCCGTCACTTTTACTGGAAAAGAACGGTGTACCCAGCATTTTTAATTTATCTTTCGGTACACCAACTCCAGTATCACTTACTTTTATATGTATCCAGCCATCTTTATGGTAATGCAGGATTGTGATTTTCCCTTTCTCTTCAATTGCTTCCAAGGCATTTTTAATGAGGTTAAAAAAGGCTTTTAAGAATAAATTTTTCTTCCCAAATATGGTGATCTCTGAATCTCGTAAATCCAATTCCACCTCTACGTTATATAGCCTTTCTTGAAATAGAAGCATTAACGAAGACAGCTCTTTACAAAAATTAATAGAAACAACTTTTTCTTCCTGTAAATCAGGTTTCGAAACTTGCAATAAATTTTTTAACGTATCAAGCGCCTTCTCTAACTCAGCATCCATTACATCTAAATATGGGTGCGTATAAGATTCCTTCAATAATCGCAAAAATCCCTTCACTGATGTAAGCGGATTCTTTATTTCGTGTGCTATTCCGGCAGCAATTTGACCGATGGATGCTAATTTCTCCTGATGGTTTAAAAGCTTTTCTGTATCCTTACGCACTGTAACATCACGAAAAACCGTTTGAATGGCTTTCTTATCACCAAATATGACCGGATGACAGTATAGTTCCACTTCGACCTTTGTCCCATCAAACTTCGTAATAGTTTCCTCAATGACGTCTAACGGTTCCGTTCCCGCCATTGCTTGTCGATTTCTTTCCATAATGATCGGCTTATCCTCTTCTTGAAACACATCAAGTACACATGTACCAACGATTTCTTCCTTTAACCCTTTAAAAAAACGGGTTCCAGATTGATTTATGTATAATATTTTATAATTTCTATGGATGACAATTGGGTCAACAGAATATTCAATAATCTGCCGGTACATGTTTTCGTTTTCAAATACGGTTTGGTCGACGGTATCAGCAAGTATTTCTTCCATATTTTTCACCTCCTTTTAAAAAATTTTATATGATATGAAATAAATTCTCAAGACTCTAGGTAAAGAGAAATGTATAAAAAAGCCTGTTCTTCATTTGAAGAACAGGCTTTCATTAGACACCTTTTTTATTTCCCCATACAAATGTGTGGAGCTGGGGAAGAACACGCACCCGTTTGAAATCAGAATCCGGCATGACTAAATTAATCAGCCACTCATACCGGCTGGCCAAATAGACTAATAGTTTTGCGTGATCTTTCTCATCGAGTCTATCATTGCCTGTCTGAATGAAAAACGGCACCTCCGGGAACAGTTGATGAATGTGCTTTGCATAAGCAAGATCTTGTTCGTTAAACACCACGACTTTTAAACTGACATTCTGACCCGCAGTTCCTTCAAGTATTTCATGCAATTTATCTATATCGGTCTCCATTCCAGAGCTTGGCGGCTTCGGTGAAAGAGTTAGTTCACTAATATCCCGGAACCACGGCTGGAAGCGGGAACCCTGTGTTTCAAGAGCAGTGCTGATCCCTTTCTCTTTAAAAAGATCAATTAATCCGCCTAACTGAGGCAAGAGGGCAGGATTACCGCCGGAAATCGTCACATGGTCGAACGTCTCCCCCCCAACGGACAACAACTCCTCGTATATCTCTTCCGGTGTCATTTTGCGAATATCGTCTTTCGCACTCCCATCCCATGTGAAGGCTGAATCACACCAAGAACAGCGGTAATCGCAGCCAGCCGTGCGGACGAACATCGTTTTACGGCCAATGACCGCCCCTTCTCCCTGAACGGTCGGACCAAAAATTTCAAGTACTGGGATCATAAGAAATCACCTTTTTTGGGCCGGTACACAACATAGCTTGTCGGTGTTTCACGCAAGTATACTTGAAGGCATTTCGGCTTATTTGGTGTATCATCAAGTTCTTTTTGAACCACTTCCCAAATGATCCTCGCTACGACTTCTGTTGTCGGAAACCGCTCTGAAGTGTCTTCTGAAAAAAGGGCATCATTATTTAAAATGGTATGGTCAAAGCGGTTGTGGATTAAAGACTTAATAAGTTGAAAGTTCACAAGAAAGCCCGAATCGTTTAATTCATCACCAGCAACTGTGATGTTTGCAAAATACGTATGCCCGTGCAAATTGCGGCACGCGCCCGCTTCATCATGCGGTACGTAATGGGCCGCAGCAAATTGAAAATCTTTATTTAACTCGTAGCGAAAATCGTGCGCCGGCGCCGGATATATTTGTTGCATCATTGCACGTCTCCCCTTTTATCTTCCTTATATTGATCGAGTCCGTTCTGACGAAGCTTACATGCCGGACATTCTCCACATCCCGATCCTTTAATACCGTTATAACATGTCAATGTATTTTCACGAACGTAATCAAATGCCCCTAAATCGTCCGCAAGCGCCCACGTTTGTTTTTTATCGAGCCACATTAGGGGGGTATGAATGACAAAATCGAAATCCATTGACAAATTAAGTGTCACATTGAGCGATTTCACAAAAGAATCCCGGCAGTCCGGATACCCGCTGAAATCTGTTTCACAGACGCCTGTTACGATATGACGCGCATCGTATTGTTTACCTAGAATTGCCGCAAACGATAAAAACAGCAGATTGCGCCCTTCAACAAATGTAGTTGGCGGCTGTCCATCCCTTTCTTTAATGAGGATCTCGTCACGTGTCAACGCACTTGGCGCCAGCTGGTTTAACAATCCCATATCGAGAATATGATGCGGGATATTGAAATCAGCCGCAATTTTTTTCGCCACATCTATTTCTGCATCGTGCCGCTGTCCGTAGTTAAACGTCACCGCGATCACATCTTTAAATGTTTGTTTTGCCCAGAATAAGCATGTTGTGCTATCCTGGCCGCCGCTGAATACAACAACGGCTTTTTCGTTTTTTATCATCTCTTTTTTCCTTCTTTCTATTCGAAAGAAAAGGTGCGCGAAGACAACAGAAAAAAACCGCCACTCGCCGGTTTTTTCCTTAGTTTTTTATAGAGGGAGTTCGCGAACCTCTCCCGCGCGCAGCGGAATGTCTTCTTTCATTTATAGTTTAGTTTGTTCGTTTGCCTTGCGGATCTGTTCTTCAAGGAGTTTCGTTTTTTGCTCCTCTTTTTTCGATATCCGCTTAAACAGTAAAAAGACAGCAACTGCCATTAAAACAAAAAACGCCATGGAAAACGCAGCCGGAATATATTCCGTTTTATCTTCCGGGAAATATAAAAAGTTACCGAAACCGAGTATAAAGTTCGTCAGCACATACATGCCTCCTTCTATATTACTCGTTTATTATAGCAGTAGACGATTATAAATCAAATAACGTGTTTGTGACATTTCCATTAAATGAAGAAAATTGATACAATGAATTTTTAAGGAGGAGATAAGATGAAAATTGGAGATAGTGTAACAGCTCATTATAAATCTGGTAAATATACAGGCACCATTACCGGGCAGCGCCCCGGCAGTTATACAGTGAAAGTATCCTCTGTTCTGCGTCATCCAGCTCAAGGCGACCTTCATAACCCGAATGAAGTGGATGTCCCATTTTTCCATGAAAGGAAAGCACTTGCCCACTACGAACAAGCAAATATCCCAGAATCGGCTGTTCATCCTTTCGATGGTGAAGCAACGGATTACAACGATTCGCTTATAGCAGCCGTTGCAAAGCTTGAAAACCGGTTAAAAGCAAAAAATGATGAATTCTCTGAACGCAGCCTGAAGGCGCTTAACGCGGTAAAAAAAGAGTATTCCCTCATGTATAAAATATCATTTGAATAGCCTTTTTTTGTGAATAACAGCCCTTTATTTCCATCTTTTTTTCCTTTATGATAATACATATGAAACTTTAAACCTCGAAAAGGCGGTTAGTGAATGAGAACGGTTTTTGGGTACATGCTCATAATTTTGCTAATTCCAGTATCCGTACTGACGTTTTATTACGCCAATGCAGAAGCGGGAAAAGTGCAAAATTTTGATGATTACGTTGAACAGCGAGTTATTATTAAGGAAATTGATTTGCCACAGGCAAGCAGGGTAAAAGATGCAAACGGCGACACATATCTTGAGCTTCATCAACCAAATCGGGTTGTCGTCGAAGGGGAAAAGGTACCTGCCTTTTTAAAGGAAGTTTTTTTGCAATCCGAGGATAAACATTTTTATGAGCATGCCGGCATTGATGCGGCTGCCGTTATGCGGGCACTTTTAGTCAATGCCCAGTCCGACGAAATTGAACAAGGTGCGAGTACGATCACCCAGCAGGTTGCGAGGAATGTATACTTAACGCAAGACAGGACACTTGCGCGAAAAATTTCCGAAGTACTTTATTCGTATCAGCTTGAGAAAAAACTTGAAAAAGAAGAAATTTTAAATTTGTATTTAAATGTTATTTATTTCAATCACAATGTGTACGGTGTTGAATCAGCTGCACAATATTACTTCCAAAAGCCTGTGGACAAGCTGTCTAAAGCACAGATGGCTTTTATTGCTGCGATTCCAAATAACCCGTCTCTCTACGATCCGGAAAAGCGCTTTGACAATACAAAAAAGCGCCAGGAACGATTGATCGATATTATGGTTCGGGAGGAATTAATTACAGCCGACGAAGCAGAGCAGATAAAGAATGAAAAGATCATTTTGAACACACGCGATCGGATTGATAAATATCCTGATTATTCTACGTATGTGATGGACGAATTTAAAGATTTAATTGCTGAATCAGAAGGTTTTGACCAGCAGCTTATTAATGCGGAAGGTGACGCACGTATTCAAATTCAAGAAAAATTGAATGCGCGTGTCTCAGCAATCCTCACATCCGGTGTCATTATCCATACCGCTCTTGATCCTGTTATACAGCAAAAAGCAGTGAACGCTGTTAATAACGTGCTAGCCGGATCTTCTGTACAAGGATCCGCTGCTGTTGTCGGCAATCAGTCACATGATATTGTCGCTTTATCAGGCGGGAAAGATTTTGATAAAACCCAATTCAACCGTGCTTTCCAAGGCTACCGCCAGCCAGGTTCCACCATTAAGCCTCTATTAGACTATGCTCCTTACATGGAGACTTTCGGTGCCGGTGTGAATGATCTAGTGTCTGCTGGTGCTTATTGCACTCGTTCATACTGTCCGAAAAACTACTCAAAAACAGAGTATGGAATGGTGACACTAAAAGAAGCGCTGGCGAAATCACATAATACTGCAGCCATTCGTCTGTATATGAAGACAGGGATTGAGAAGTCATTTTCATACCTGGATAAATTCGAATTTGACCGCATCAATGAAGATGATCGATTTCCAGCAGCGTCGCTTGGCGGGATTGATGGCTTTACGACACTCGAAATGGCCGGTGCCTACAGTTCATTCGTGGACGGCACTTTTACAAAACCACATGCTATTAAACGGGTGACAGATCTTCAAGGGAATACGCTTTATGAATGGAAAGAGGAACCGGTCCGAATTTGGTCGAGTGCGACAACGTATAAAATGCGTGATATGCTTACAAACGTTGTGAAAAATGGCACAGGTAAAAAAGCAAATTTTGCAGCACCGTATATCGGGGGTAAAACAGGTACAACGAACAATGTACGGGATTTATGGTTTGTCGGACTTACAGAAGGCTATACGGCAGCTGTGTGGACCGGAAAAGACAAATATGAAAACGAATATCAAGGTATTCGCTACATGGAAAGCTACGCGCCTCATCAGCTGATTTGGCGGCGAATTATGCAATAACATATTCACTCCGCATTCGGTATGCGGGGTGTTTTGTTTTTTTAATCAAAAATTCTCATAGAAAAGAACCGGAGCCTAAAAACCCCGGTTCTTTTTCATCTTTTTTATGCATTTGTTTTTTCATCGTCGTAAATCGGCACCCAGCCTTCTTTTGTAACAAAAATGCGAACAGCCACTACTTTTCGGTCTTCCATTAATGTGAAGTAATGACGTGTGTTAACCGGTACAGAGATCAAGTCACCCGGCTCTAGCTCAACATTAAAGAATTGGCCGTCTTTCGCTTGAATAGCAAAGATACCGTGTCCGCTCACGATAAAGCGAACTTCATCATCAGTGTGGATATGGATTTTTTGAAAATTCGTTAACAGCTCATCCAGATTGGGCGTGCTGTCAGATAATGAAATCACATCATGAGCCTGATAGCCGCGTCGCTCTGAAATATCTTTAATTTCTGCTGAAAATACATCAAGAACCTGCTGCTTCTCATCATCTGTCAGTGAGTAATTTTCACGTAAATTTTCTGGAAGATTCGTAATATCCCAATTCTCATAAATCACTTCCTGACTTGTTAAAAATGCATCAATTGCATTTTTATCTGTAATGCGTTCGCCTGTTTCTTGAAATTGAATAACAGCCATTTTTTATCTTCCTTTCAACATGAGTAATTTTATATGCCATGAAAATAAAAATTCATATGCTTCTAAAAATTTCTTGGCTTCAAATGCATCTCGTCCCCAAACCGTTATACCGTGATTGCGAATTAAAACTGCACCGGCATCAGCGGACACATACTTTCCAAACTCCGCTGCAAGCTGGGGAATGTTCGCATAATTTGGGATAATCGGTACAGTTACAGATGCGTTTTCTTCCCAGATACCAAACGCTTTAATAATTTCCTGTCCAGTAAATGTTACTTCTCCTTCTTCCCCGTAAAGTTCGCTTATTACGTTATTATCTACTGTATGGACATGCAGGCTGCAGCCGGCATTCGTTTTACCATATACCTCTACATGAAGAAGTGTTTCAGCTGAAGGCTTTCCGGCAAATCCATCAATTGCTGAACCTCTCGCATCTACAAGTAAAAAGTCTTCTGCCGTTTCTTTCCGCTTATCCTTCCCACTGGCTGTCACTAGAAACGACTCATCATCTACTTTAATTGACAAATTCCCGCTCGTTCCAGGGAACCAGTCACGCAATGCAAGCTCCCGCTTTACATCCGCCAAATCGTTCCATTTTAATTGCAATGTATTCATCCAATAACCTCTTTCACATGGTCAATAACGTCATAAAATGTGGCAAATGGCTTGTGGTGTAAACCAAGTGAACGGCATTTTTCCAGCAATAGATCACGTGCTACAACAAAGTCTGCCAGTTTAGCAGCTTCAAGATCCGTAATGGAGTCACCGATAACAATAATGTCTTTTCCTTTTGCAATTTCCCTCACAATGGATGGCTTGCAGCATCCGCATTCATTCGAACAGTGCTCATCGCATAAATGAGGCCAGTCAATCTGAATATAGTCACCAGAAAAGTCAGACATATTGCAGTATACTTGATCGTCCGGTACTAAACCTTTTAATAGCGGTCTTACAAAAAAGTCAATCCCACCGCTGACGATGTATAGTGGAATACCTGCATCTTTTGCATACGCGACAAATTCCGTAAAGCCTTCACGTATTTTCGCATCATTCAAAATAAATTCGGTTATCTCTTCTTTTTGAGAGGTGGAAAGCAAGGAAAACATTTTGCCGACGCCTTCTTTAATCGATATGCGCTGAGAAAGGACTCCATCTTTCAATTCCTCCCAGCCGTCCGGCGCAAACTGTTTCATTATCGCGATAATATTATCATTTTTCGTAACTGTACCGTCAAAATCACAAATCAATACCGGGTTTTTCATCATTTTCCTGTTCCCCACATTTCGAGTGCGACTCGCAAGTCCTCATGCTGTTTGGCTGCTTCTTCAAGCGTTCGTCCCGTTATAACAGCGTCAATTGCCTGACGGAATGCCCGTCCCCCTCCAGCTGCGCCGTTCGGATGACCATGAACACCGCCGCCGGCATTAATGATTGAATCGATCCCAAAATCCTCATATAGGACAGGCACAAGGCCAGGATGAATGCCGGCAGACGGGACAGGAAATGTTGGCTTATACATATTTTCTTCAAGTGCCATTTCAGCTGTTTTCAAAGCTGCATTCCGCTCAAGGGCAACGGAACCATACGGCGATGGAAACAATGTAAAATCGGCACCTGCCATACGGACAAGCTTCCCTAGCATAAGTTCCGTTGAAAATCCATGGTGCGGAGCGGAAGTAAATGCTCCTGAGACGGCAGGATGCGCCATAATTGGCACCGGAATGTCGCGGTCTTCTGTAAGTTCTTGCAGCACATCAAGTCCATAAGCAAAAACATTAAATAAGTACGCTGTAGCCCCGAGCTCTATTCCGCGGCGTGCTTTTTCTTTCAACTCACTGGTCCGTCCGGTCAAGTTCACTGCATACAAAGCTTTTTTTCCACTTTCAGCAATTACCTGCTGACCAAGTTTTAAACGCTCTTCAAACGGTGTTAATCGATTTTCAAACAAAATCTCATCGTCTTTTACAATATCGATGCCGCCTTCGAGCTGTGCTCTCAACTGCTTTTCTAAATAGGACAAATCACGGCCAATAACACCTTTAAAAATGCTCATGAGAAGCGGACGTCCATATGCACCTGTTAGTTCACGTATGCCTTTTACCCCGAATCTTGGACCGGGAAACCGCTTCGCTAAATCGTTTGAAAAATCAAGATTCATTAAGCGAATGACACCATCCAGTGACAATTTACCAAAGACAGTAACTAAAATGGCCGGCAAATCTGCACTAAAGTTTGAAGAAGGATAGGCGATTGTAACATCAGCTTCCCGTCCTTCCGCCGTCTCACGACCGGTTTCTTGAATGGCAACCACCCTGCCTTTATGTTTCCGAAGCTGCTCTTGCTCAAGATGAGGCAAATCAGTCCACGACCCGATTGTGAGTCCGAGTGCAATTCCCTCCGCTTTCTTTTCAAAGTTGCCGTTCCGGTCAAAAAGCCGGTATTTTGCAATCACTTCACTCATGATTCGTTCTCCATTCTAAATACCCACTAGTTTAGTGGGATTATGTCACTTTTTTATGTTTTTGTCAATGAACAGGCCAAGTCTTCCAATCCGCTCAACGGCTTCCACCAGTCGATGCTCATCGGTTAACAAACCAACGCGTACGTACCCTTCACCATATGTGCCAAAACCGATTCCTGGCGCCGCCACCACATGTGCTTTCTCCAAAAGCATATCGGAAAATTCAACGGATGTGTATGGCGCTGGTACTGGAAGCCAGGCAAAAAAAGAACCAGCCGGTGCGGTCACATTCCATCCGATTTTCTTGCATGCGTCAATAAATACATTCCGCCGGCGTTCATACATCGCAGACAACTCCTGCACACAATCTTGCGGGCCTGTTAAAGCAACAGCGGCTGCTTGTTGTACCGCACTAAACAGGCTCACATACAGATGATCCTGCAGCAAATTAATCGCAGAAATAACACTTTTGTTCCCCGCAACAAATCCGACACGCCATCCGGCCATATTGTATGTTTTGGATAATGTGTAAACTTCAACACCTATCTCTTTTGCACCTTCCGCTTGTAAAAAGCTAGGCGGCTTATGTCCATCAAAACCGACACCGCCATATGCAAAATCGTGAACGATACAAATGTTGTGTTTTTTCGCAAGTTCAACTGTTTGTTCAAAAAATGCGCTGTTCGCCTGCGCTCCCGTTGGGTTATTCGGGTAGTTTAAGAGCATTAATTTTGCCCGATCGAGCCGTTCTTTTTCAATGGCATCATAATCAGGCAGGAAGTGATTTTCTACGGTAAGCGGCATATAGTCCATCAGCGCCCCCGCCATCGCGGCACCCGACCAGTAATCCGGATAGCCTGGGTCTGGGACCAACATGTAGTCACCAGCGTCCATTAAACACATTGGGAGTTCAACCAGCCCTGCTTTACCGCCAAAAAGAATGGCGATTTCCGTTTCCGGGTCCAGATCTACATCGTATTCACGCTTGTAAAACTGTGCCGCTGCCTCTTTTAAAAACAGCTGTCCCTGAAACGGCGGGTAACGATGAAAAGCTGGCTGGTCCGCTGCTTCTTTTAATGAATCCACGATATGTTGGGGTGTCGGCTGATCTGGATTACCCTGCCCAAGATTGATCACATCGTGTCCAGCATTTATATACTGTGCCGCTTTTTTAGTCAAAGCAGCAAAAAACTGCTTTGGCAATGTATTTAATAAGGTTGATTGATTGAAATAAATCATTTATGCACCTACTTAAAATTTTCTTGCATTTTCAGACATAAATATATATTGTATTAGTCAAATTGTAAATATATTCGGAGGGATGACCATGTCTTCATATGAATCTTTAACGACTGAATCAGCTGTTTCCCTTGTAAAAAAGCTTGGCTTATTCGCTCAATCGGAATCACTTTCCTGCCAGGAGATTGGTGACGGAAACTTAAACTACGTGTTTCATATAATAGGTAAAGAAAAAAGTGTCATTGTGAAACAGGCACTTCCATATGCCAAAGTCGTTGGCGAAAGCTGGCCGCTTACATTGGAACGGGCTGATATCGAAAACCGTGCACTCCGTCTTCAAGGGAAATATGCACCTGACTATACTCCTAAAGTCTACTATTCAGATAAGGATTTAGCAATTACGATTATGGAAGACTTATCTCATTTAGAAATTGCCCGTACAGGGTTGATTAACGGCGAGGATTATCCCTTGATCGCTGAGCATACCGGGGAATTTATCGCTCGGACACTCTACTCGACATCTGATTTTGCTATGGGGCCTCAGGAAAAGAAAAAATTGCAAAATACATTCTGCAATCCGGAACTATGCGATATTACGGAAGGGCTGGTGTTCACAGATCCTTTTTTTGACGCTGATACGAATGATTTTGAAGAAGGCTTGCGCTCAGATGTAGAAAAAATATGGCAGGATACAGCGTTAAAGCTTCATGCAGCACAGTTAAAGCGGTTATTCTTAACGTCAGGTGATGCACTTTTGCACGGCGATCTCCATACGGGCAGTATTTTTGCAAGTGCAAGAGAAACGAAAGTAATTGATCCGGAGTTTGCGTTTTATGGTCCGTTCGGCTTTGATATCGCACACTTTACTGCGAACCTGTTTATGAATGCCTTATCGCGTCCTGAATCACGCCGCGAGCCGGTTTATGCACATATTGCAACCGTATGGGACGTGTTTAATCGTGAATTTACACGGTTATGGAAAGAAGATAATAAAGAAGCATTTGCAAGAACAGAAGGCTACCTTAAATGGCTTCTTGCTGATATTTTTGAACAGGCAACCGGTTTTATGGGTCTCGAAATGATTCGCCGGACGATCGGTCTTGCACACGTAAAAGATTTAGATGGAATAGCAGATACAGAGACACGCCTCGAGGCGAAGCGAAGATCGTTGTCGATTGGGGCACGTTTTGTGAAAGAACGTCGTCAGTTTTCAACTGCGGATGAGCTTGTTGAGGCATTTAAGGAGGGATTGTAATGAATATCCCACAGTCAGTTAAATGGGAGAATGATACGATTTTGCTCTTAGATCAACGAAAATTGCCTCATGTGACAGAGTATATGACCCTTGAGTCAGTAGCTTCTGTATTTGAGGCCATTAAATCACTAGCGGTGCGTGGCGCGCCTGCGATTGGCATTGCCGCGGCATTCGGCGTCGCATTATCGGCGCTTCACCACAAAACGAATGACATTGATGAACTGAAGGAGCTTGTACTAATGGACAGCGGCTATTTATCACAGTCGCGTCCAACTGCCGTAAATCTTTTTTGGGCGCTGAATCGGATGAATGATGTTATTATCAAAACAAATTCTACTAAAGCATTGCGTGAAGCCGTTCTGGCTGAAGCGCTGGCCATTCAAGCGGAAGATGCAGAAGTATGCCGTTCAATTGGCGAACACGCACTCGAATTGTTTCAAGACGGCGACCGGATCATGACGATTTGCAACGCTGGTTCGATCGCAACAGCAAAATATGGCACGGCACTTGCCCCTTTCTTTTTAGCAAAAGAACGCGGCATTGATTTGTCTGTCTTTGCATGTGAAACCCGCCCTGTATTTCAAGGAGCCCGTTTGACAACATGGGAACTAATGCAGGCTGGTGTGGATGTCACGCTTATAACAGACAACATGGCAGCCCACACAATGAAGACGAAACACATATCAGCCGTCATTACCGGTGCGGACCGGATCGCTGCTAATGGGGATTCCGCTAACAAAATCGGTACGTTTGGACTTGCTGTTCTTGCAAAGTCATTCGGTATTCCTTTTTACATTGCAGCCCCACTGTCAACGTTTGACTTAGATACACCGAATGGTGACGCGATTCCAATTGAGGAACGTGATCCCGCTGAAATTACTCATGTGAACGGATTAAAGGTAGCACCTGATGGCGTCAGCGTATTCAATCCGGCGTTTGATGTAGCTCCTGCTGAACTGATCACTGGCATTGTCACAGAAAAAGGCGTAATTAAACCGGATGCTGCAGCAATTGCAAAGCTGTTTAATTAAATGGAATGAAGCCCCGAAGAGCCAGCGGGGCTTTTTTCTTGTAATCTGCTCACCAAGGTATTCTACTTTCTACTAAACAGGAAAACGGCCTCCGCTAGTTGGAGACCGTTGTTTTTTACAATGGTAATGATGCTAGGATACCGTTATATAGTTTCATTAAAATAAGCGCAAGCAGCAGTCCAAAGAAAATCCAGAATAGTGCTTCAAATACAATGATTCCAATCATTTGCGGCGTTGTGATGTGCGGACTTATTTTGTATACGAAATAGACAATGTAGGCCATTGCCGTCACTAGGAAAATAATGATTATGCCGGCAGCTGATGAAAAGCTGATTAGTGAAATGAGACCACCGATGAAAAAAATAACAGCGCCAAACCGTGCTTTTTTCAACAATTCGCCTTCTGTATCTTTTGAAAAGAAAAGAAGAGCCAGTTCATTCGCTGTATTTGCTAACAGCTTCAGCGTAGCGAAGATCATTGTGAATACAACCATAAGGCCGCCGATCACAACAAGGTTCATTTCCGTTTTTGTAAAGAAATCGAGCATTCCGGTATATAAATTTGCTTTTTTCAGCAAATCGACGACTAGTGTCTGTGCGTAAATCGCGAGCGAAAGACTGAAAAGCAAAATGGCTAAGAGCGGCATATATCCGGTTAAATAAGAATTTTTCATTAAAATGATTCTCCCCTGTCAGAGTCAGTCAATGTTCATTATGCAAGAGGAGACTTAAGATGACAAGAGATTTTCAATATTTTTTGGAAATAAGACACTATTTTTGGCAAATTCACGATTATCGAAAAAAAGTTTTTTACCCTAAATCATCCGTATTTCTTCATATTTATTATGAGTGTACTAGTTTTCAGACAGACCGAAAATTATAAAATGCACAATCATTTTTTTTGCGCTATAATTTTAAAAAGCATTTCTTTAGGGGGGATTTCATTGTCGCTGGTTCACTGGGCCATTCTCGCTCCTTTTATATTGGCCATATTCGTGCCTTTCTTCAGAAAGAAAGCAGCAACCATACATACGGGCTGGTTCGTTTTGATCCTGCCGGTTGTCCTGTTTGTCTCATTTCTTCAATATCTTCCTGTAACGATGAATAATAACTCTATTACACATTCGGCGGCCTGGATTCCATCTCTGGGTATCGATTTCTCTGTGTATATAGATGGCCTCAGCCTGCTGTTTATTCTTCTCATTACCGGAATCGGGTCACTTGTTGTACTTTACTCCATTTACTATTTGTCAAAAACGAAAGAAAGCTTACAGCATTTTTATGTTTATTTGCTCATGTTTATGGGAGCTATGCTCGGGGTCGTTTTATCAGACAACGTCATTACGCTGTATATGTTCTGGGAGTTGACCTCTATTTCGTCATTTCTGTTGATCGCATACTGGTTTGACCGCGATCGTTCCCGGTACGGCGCATTAAAATCCATGCTTATTACCGTTTTTGGCGGATTGATGATGCTAGGCGGTTTTCTTGTTCTTTCCATTATGGGCGGGACGTTTAGCATTCGTGAACTTGCTGTTCAGGCACCGGATTTATATCATCACCCTCTTTTTTTATTGGCGATGATTCTAATTTTGCTCGGTGCCTTTACAAAATCGGCACAATTCCCATTTTACATTTGGCTGCCTGATGCGATGGAAGCTCCTACTCCAGTGAGCGCGTACTTGCATTCCGCTACAATGGTGAAAGCAGGTATTTATCTTGTTGCCCGATTCAGTCCGATTTTCGCGTTTTCCAGCTACTGGTTCTGGATTGTCAGTGCTGTTGGTTTATTCACAATGATATGGGCGTCGTTTAATGCCGTAAAACAGACTGATTTAAAAGGAATCCTTGCCTATTCAACTGTCAGTCAACTTGGTTTAATTATGGGGCTTCTCGGCGCTGGATCCGCAGCTCTTTATTTTGATTCACTCGACGATAATTTGTACACAGCAGCTGTTATTGCTGCCATCTTCCATTTAATTAATCATGCTACATTTAAAGGAAGCCTCTTTATGGTCGTTGGCATTATCGATCATGAAACAGGAACACGTGACATTCGCCGTCTCGGCGGGTTAATGAGTTTAATGCCTGTTACATTTACTCTTTCTGTTATCGGTGCATTTTCAATGGCCGGCCTTCCACCTTTTAATGGATTTTTGAGTAAAGAAATGTTTTTTTTATCAATGGTTCAGTTGAGTGAATTAAACTTATTCAATCTTGAAACGTGGGGGATTTTCTTCCCGGTTCTCGCCTGGATCGGCAGCGTGTTCACGTTTATTTACAGTATGATCATTGTCTTTACCGTTTTCACCGGAAAATTCCAGCCGGAAAAGTTGGAGAAAAAACCACATGAAGCACCTGCCGGGATGCTGGTTTCACCTATTATACTAGCTGTGCTGGTGATCGTGTTCGGTTTATTTCCAAACTTGCTTTCGTACAGCTTGATCCAACCAGCAGCGGCGGCAATCGTACCGTCCATTATTCCATCTGGTGAACAACTTGATGTAAATATTTATTTTTGGCACGGCATCACCGCGGAATTGTTGATGACCATTGCCGTTGTATTAGTCGGGATCATCCTGTATACGTTTTTGCCGAAATGGGTCGGTTTGTACAATTATTTCCCGGGAAAAGTCACACTTAACAATCTATATGATGCCTCTTTATATACAGTGGAACGAGGCTCAAATTCAATTACAAAATCCTATATGTCCGGTTTTATTCGAAGCTATCTCGTTTATATTTTCGCGTTTTTCATTGCACTGCTCGGATTTACCTTGTGGGCGAAAGATGCGTTTCGGTATGATGCATCGAATACGTCACCAATTGGTTATTATGAAATTGGATTGCTAGTTGTACTTTGTGTTGCTACGGCAACAATTCTGATGGCTAAATCGCGATTGACGTCGATTATTTCACTTGGTGCTGTTGGCTACAGCGTCTCGCTTTTTTTCGTCATTTTCCGGGCACCTGACTTAGCGCTAACACAGCTGGTTATTGAAACGGTATCGACAGCATTGTTCCTGCTTTGCTTCTACCACTTGCCGAAATTGTCCCGTCATGAAGAAAAGATGAGCTTTCAGATTGGGAATGCGCTAATTGCGGCCGGGGTGGGAATTACCGTTACACTGATTGGAATTACTGCTCACAGTACAAAATTATTTTCGTCCATAAATGAGTACTACATTGAAAACACCTATAAAAAAGCTGGCGGAGAAAACATGGTCAATGTCATTCTCGTCGACTTCCGCGGGTTTGATACGTTGTTTGAAATAGCGGTACTATCTGTGGCAGCACTCGGGATTTATGCGTTAATTAAACTTCGCCTTGAGAAAGGAGACGACAGCGTAAATGAAAACAAATGATGTTATTTTTCAAACTGTTGCTAAAGTCGTCTTCTTCATGATTATTTTTTTCGCCGTCCGCATTTTCTTTGCCGGACATTATTATCCTGGCGGGGGATTTGTTGGAGGATTGCTAACGTCAGGTGCAATTGTGCTCTTATTGCTCGCGTTTGATTTGAAAACAGTAAAAAAAATATTGCCAGTTGATTATAAATGGCTGATCAGTCTTGGGTTGCTTTTTGCTACCGGAACTGCAGCCGGATCCGTACTGTTTAATGTACCCTTTTTTACACATGCATACGATTATTTTCAACTGCCGCTTTTCGGCAAAACATCACTTCACACCGCGATGCTCTTTGACCTCGGTGTGTATTTGGTAGTCATTGGTGTAACCATGACCATTATTCAAACGATTGGAGAGAGTGAATAATGGAAATTTTAATGTGTATAGTTGCTGGAATGCTTTTTGCAGCGGCGGTGTATTTAATGCTTTCAAAAAGCTTGCTCCGAATCATTATTGGAACCGGGCTTCTAAGCCATGGCACACATTTAATGCTGCTAACTATGGGCGGATTGAAGACAGGTACTGTACCCGTTCTAGGAGAACATGCGGCATCCTATACTGATCCGATTCCACAGGCGCTTATTTTAACAGCGATTGTTATCAGCTTTGGTGTCACAGCAATCTTTCTTGTCATTGCCTACCGCGCATATCAAGACCTAGGCACGGACAATATGGATCAATTGAGAGGAAGTGAAGCAGATGATTAATTTACCTATTTTGCCGATTCTCATCCCTCTCGTTGCTGCGATTATATTAATCTTTTTGGCTAAAAGTATTTATGCTCAACGTATAGTGTCTGTCATTGCCTCGATTGCCACGATCATTTCATCAATAATGATCATGGCTAAAGTGAAATCGGACGGTATTCAAACGGTGGATATGGGAAGCTGGCCGGCTCCATTCGGCATTACCCTTGTCTCAGATATGCTTAGCGTTTTATTAGTTTTAACAGCATCGGTTATTACATTATGCGTCATTCTTTATTCATTTCGCTCGATAGGAAACGGGCGGGAAAGATTTTACTATTACCCAATCGTGCAGTTTTTGCTGCTCGGTGTAAATGGATCGTTTACGACAGGTGACATTTTCAACTTGTTCGTCTTTTTCGAAATTATGCTTATGTCGTCTTACGTCCTGATTGTAATTGGCGGTACAAAAATCCAGTTGCGTGAGTCGATAAAATATATTCTCGTCAATGTCATTTCATCTGCGATTTTTGTAATGGCCGTTGGTTTTTTGTATTCAGTGACAGGTTCTCTAAACATGGCTCACATTTCGGCTCGAATATCCGAAATAGGCAGTGAGCCAATTATTACTGTTCTCGCTGTACTATTTTTAATCGTGTTCGGTTTGAAAGGAGCGATTTTTCCTCTTTATTTCTGGCTTCCAGGTTCGTATTCAGCACCACCTGCACCAATACTCGCTTTGTTCGGATCACTACTGACGAAAGTCGGGATTTATGCAATTTTACGGACGTATACGCTGTTCTTTTATCACGACCAGCCATTTACACATGACATCCTATCGCTGCTTGCCCTCCTTACAATTGTTGCCGGTGTAATTGGGGCTCTAGCATATCGCGATGTGAAGCAAATACTAATCTACAATATTATTATTGCGGTCGGTGTTTTATTGTTTGGTATTGCAACAATGACTGATGAATCGCTCGCAGGCACCGTATTTTATCTTATTCACGATATGATTATTAAAGCAGCGCTATTCCTGCTCGGTGGAATTATAATTTACATTGCCGGTACGTCAAATCTAAATAAAATGGGTGGCTTGATCCTTCAGTATCCTGCCCTCGGCTGGACATTTTTACTCGCTTCGTTTGCGTTAGCCGGAATTCCGCCATTGTCAGGATTTACAGGAAAGTTATTAATTGTCCGTTCCGGATTTGCTGAAGGTGAATATGTTGGCGCGATTGTCGTGCTGCTTTCAAGTTTGGCTGTCCTGTATTCAGTTGTTAATTTGTTTATGGGTGCATTCTGGAAAACAACTGAAACACCATTGCCGGATGTAAAAAAGCGGACTGGATCTTTATTCATTCCAGTTGTAGTGCTCGTCTTGCTTTCTGTTTTGTATGGCGTTGGAACAGAATTCGTATATCCTTATGTGATGCATGCTGTTGATGTTCTTATTCATCCGGAAATTTACATCGATGCCGTGTTAAAGGAGTAGATGGTATGGCCTTTCAAATATTATTAAATGTGTTTCTGGCGTTTCTCTGGATGTTTTTGCAAGTATCTTTTAACGCACAGACGTTTATTATTGGATACTTGCTTGGTTTAATTGTGATGTTTGGCATGCGCCGCTTTTTTACTCACCGCTTTTATATGCACCGGGTCTGGGCGGTCATCTACTTATTCTTTTTATTTTTAGTAGAACTGATCAAAGCAAATATTGATGTCTTAAAACTAGTTCTCCGCCCAAAACTCAATATGCGTCCGGGAATTTTCGCATTGGAAACCGAGTTGAAATCAGATTGGGAAGTGACGCTGCTGTCGAACTTAATTACATTAACACCTGGTACACTAGTCGTTGATGTATCTGATGATAATAAAATATTATACATTCATGCAATCGACATCGGAGAAGTATCTGAAGCAGTTGACAGTATTAAAAATTCATTTGAAAAAGCGATCATGGAGGTGAGCCGCGGATGATTGATCTCGTTTTAAAACTTACACTAGTCCTGCTGGCCATCGCCATGCTAGGACTCGTTTACCGGCTAGTAAAAGGGCCTACAACGCCTGATCGGGTCGTCGCACTTGATGCGATGGGGGTTAATCTCGTCTCTATTGCAGCAGTATTATCAATGATCCTTAAGACAAGCAACTTTTTAGATATCATTTTGCTTATCGGCATAATGGCCTTTCTTGGTACTGTTGCATTTGCAAAGTTTTTAGAGAAAGGGGAGATTATCGAATATGACCGTGATCAGTGATGTGTTGATCGTGCTTCTTTTGCTTGCAGGCGCATTTTTCAGTCTCGTAGCGGCATTCGGTGTCATCCGCCTTCCTGACGTTTATACACGAAATCACGCGGCTTCTAAGAGTGCTACACTAGGCGTAATGTGCATTATGCTCGGTACATTTGTCTATTTCCTTGTGGAGCATGATTTATTCAGCTCCCGCCTTCTGCTTGGTATCGCCTTCTTTTTCATTACCGCACCTGTGGCCGGCCACTTAATCAGCCGCGCTGCTTACAACTCCGGCGTGAAAATGTGGGATAAAAGTGTCCGCGATGATTTAAAAAACAAAAAGTAACAAGAAAAAGGTGTCAGGAAAGACCATTAACCTGACACCTTTTTTCATTCATATAACGTTTCTTCTTTTTCTCCGTTTTCTTTGTAAACTGTTAACACGCCCTCATGGTTATTCACATACTCTTTTGCGCGCGTTAAAACGTCCTTCTTCGTTTCTCCTGAAAGAATATTCCGTTCTCCATTTTTTTTCATCAATCCCCAACGTTCATTCTTAGCCTTTACTTCATAATGAGGCCTTCCTGACTCTTCTTTCCCAGCTGAACTTCGTGCCCGATCAATGGCAATGGCAATTGATCGCCCCTCTTCGTAACCATCTTCGAGCAGCGCGTTTGCAATTTCTATCGTTTTTTCACGGACAGGATCCGATAGATTTTTCATTGAATCAGGATAATCATTTTTACTCCATGGCATTAATAATCCCTCCCTTATCAAGAATGTTCCCCGCTGGCTGTTTGGTAAACGTTATTTTTTCTTTACAACAGCCACCGTACAGCGCGACAGGCAGATAAGCGCCCCATCTTCATCCGTGATTTTAATGGTCCAAACCATTGTAGTCCGGCCGCGATGCTCGATTTCTGCGGTTGCTGTCACGATCCCATCCCGTTTTGATTTAATATGATTCGCGTTTATTTCTAATCCGAAACACAGTTCTGTTTCGTTATCAATAAGTGCAGCTGCACCGATACTGGCAGCCGATTCGGCGAGTGCAACTGATGCGCCGCCATGCAAGTAGCCCAGCGGCTGATGTGTCCGTTCATCCACTGGCATTGTCATCACGACACGCCCTTCTTTTATTTCAATGATTTCCATCCCTAGTGCTTCGACTAGTGTTCCTTTTGTATTGATGTCCATAACCTATTTCCCCCTTTTAAAATAACGCGCTTAATCTCAACCATGCATAGTGAGGTGGGACGTATTGTGAGCGTGCGCAATGTTTTTAAGATAAAGCAAGAATCGCCAGTGTTCGTGTCATGACACCAGGGGACATTTCTGCACTACCTGCAATATCAAGATGCACCCAAGGGGTGTTTTCCGCAAACTCGCCGATAAAGCCGCCTCCCATAATGGCATGGCCCTCTCGTCCTGGTGAATTGTTCAAATCGGCGACGTCACTTTTCCGTATACGCTCTTTATCAAATTCTGTAAGCGGCAGCTGCCAGATAAACTCTCCTGCTTCATGAGATGCTTCAAGCACCTGTTCAAAAAACGGCTCATTATTTGTCAGCGCCCCGGTTTTATCCTTGCCAAGCGCAATAATGACACCGCCTGTCAATGTGGCCACATCGACAATTCGGCCGGCACGCTGCTGTTTTGCGTATGTAATGGCATCCGCTAGGACAAGCCGCCCTTCTGCATCGGTGTTTTTCACTTCTATTGTTTTTCCTGAAAGGGATGTGATAACGTCATCAGGCTTAAACGCATGACCGCTTATTACGTTATCCGTTGCCGCGATTACCGCCATAACGGGCTGATCAGGTTGAAGCTCGCCTATTATTTCCATAGCACCAAGCACAGCTGCCGCCCCTGCCATATCTGTTTTCATTCCGACAATTCCGTCTTTTGATTTTATAGAATAACCACCTGTATCGAATGTGACACCTTTCCCAACAAACGTTAGTACATCATCCCAGACGTCTTTTGGATTATATTTCAGGGTAATCATTTTCGGCGGTTCAACAGACCCTTGTGCGACGGCAAGAAATGCACCCATCCCGATTTTTTCCATATCAGCCCTCTCTAAAACCTCTATTTCAAACCCGTATCGATTGGCCAGATTCATGGCATGGTCAGCGAGATCAGATGCGGTCATCATATTTGAAGGGGTGGCCGTGAGCTTTCTTGCCGTATTCGTCCCGTCAGCCATTGCTTTTCCGACTTCACATGCTGCTTTCACTTCCATCTCATCCGCTTCTGTCCAAACATCAATCGATTTCAACATTTTCTCCGGTTCATTCCCTGGCGTACGGTAGCCTGTAAACTGAAAGCGCGCCAAAAAAAACGCTTCAAATATGGCTTCTGCGGCCTCTGATGCTGTCACGTTTTCCGTTATGAACGAATCAAGCGCCAGACTAACTGATTCTAAGCTGCATTCTTTGGTTTGGGCCGCTGCTTTTTTGACCGCTTCATGAATTGAATGAAAATCGACATCTTTTTCTTTTCCAAGTCCGATAAACACGATACGCTTCGCTGGAATATATCCAAGCGTCGGGATAACAGCCACTCGACTTTTTTTCGCTGAAAGATCTCCTTCTTTTACAAGATCCGTAAGGCGGTTTTGAAATGACTTATCCAGTCCGTTTAAAACGCCTTCAAATTTCAAAGGTTTATCAAAAATCCCTACAATTAAAGTGTCTGAATGTGATTCAGTAAACGATCCTTTTTTTATTGTAAACAATGTTATCACCTCAATGTCATTATACAACGGAGACATACGGGGGGGAATTTTGAGCAAAGTCTGTATTCATTTCCCAAGGTGCCGGTGTATCTTTGGTCACGAAGCTTCTAATTGGGCTTAAAATAAAAATAACCCACAGGTATCCCTGAAGGTTAATTTTAGAACATTTGGTATCCTTTTGCCCGCAGAAGCCGCATGACGAATCCGCTTACTACTGCGCCGAGAAAGCCACATAACAAAATCGTAATGTCTACCGGCTGGAGTCCAGCGAACCGATCTCCAAGAATACGAAATGATTCACCAGTCTTAAATATGTAATCAAACGAGCTAATTCCATCGACAATGGCAATCGTAACAAGCGGATAAATAAACGCCATAATCCATGTCATACGAAGCAGCATGTTTAAGATAAACCCGATGCCGAAAAAAAGAACAAAAAAGAGCAGTGACGACACGAGTACAGTTGCTATATGCATGAAGCAATTCCCCCTAAACTCATTACGTTTAGTTTACTGAACGACCGCTGAAAGGTCAATGAGCGAAAATGTGACAAAAAACACCGACTGCGAGGGGGAACCGCAGTCGGTGCTTTGCAAAAGTATTTTCAATCTTTTCAAAACAAAGACGAAAATAATTTTTCTTCCTTAATATAACCATTTCCTCTTATTTTTATAACTTTATATGACAATATGTTAAATAAAGAAACGGTATGATGTGTAGCCGAACTGCGGACCAGGATCAGGGACTTCTATGCATCCAAGACCCGCTGTTTCAAACAGCTTTACAATGCTTCGCAGCAGCACCGATGTATCCGGGCTTTCCGCCAGTTCATCAACTGACATCCAACGGGCATCAAACAGTTCGCTTTTGTTTGGTAACGGTTCTTTTTCCTCATTCAGATCCATATGAAAAATAATCATCGTATCGCTCACATCATCCCGAATGACGCCTGTTCGAATGCCGACCACACCACACACTCCCGCATCAATATTTGTTTCTTCTTTTACTTCGCGTACGGCTGCTTCATCCACCCGCTCCCCCTCATCGACAAAACCGGCCGGCAGCGACCATTGACCTTTTAAACCACCATACGCTTTTTTCACAACAAGCCAGCGCCCTTTGCTGTCGATAACGACCCCCGCCGCTGCTAACCAGACTTTACCCCTTTTCATGTAATCCTTCCTTTCTAAAAATAAAAAAGCCCCGAATAAAAATCCGGAGCCGACATATACATTAAAGTATGTTGAATTTACCTTTTTTCAACACTAGAGATGGACCGCCAATCAAGAAGAGTGCACGGTTATCAACCATTTTCTTCATAAAGGATGCTTTAGTACCCGTGAGCTTCTTGTCGAATACAACACCAATGGCATCGTCGTCGCCAAGTGAGCAAACGGTTCCTTTAAGGTGAGGTGTGAATGTTTCGAGATCACTTTCTCCTTTTACAAGCTTCACAATATTGCGGGCACAAGTTTCACCTTGCTGCATAGCAATTTGAGCTGTCGGCGGGTATGGACGATTAATTTCTTCGTTAATAATTAGTGAGCAGTCACCGATAACAAAAATATCTTCTTGGTTTGGCGCACGAAGATCAGGATTCACCTTTACGCGTGCACGCATGTTTTCAATTCCTGATTTTTCTATGATGCTGCTTCCACGGACACCAGCAGCCCACACGACCGTGCCTGCTTTAATTTCTTCCGTATCATCCTCACCTTTTGCGACGATGATTCCTTCCGCTGTTGCGCCTTTAATCGGTGTACCGATTTTAAATTCGACACCTTTTTTCTCAAGCTGCGCCACCGCATATTTCACAAGTTCAGGATCGAAACCTGGTAGAACCATTGGTGCTGCTTCTACACAGTAAATCCGAACTTTTGAATAGTCGATGTCGTACTCTTTGCAAAGCTCAGGAACCCGGTTTGCAAGTTCACCAAGAAACTCAATGCCAGTAAAGCCGGCGCCGCCGACAACAAAAGTCAAGCGCTCTTCTTTTTTCTCTTCTTCGTTTGCATATGTAGCGAATTGGAATTCAATATGATCACGAAGCTGACGCGCTGTGTTTACATTTGAAATTGTAAACGCGTGTTCTTTTAGCCCTTCGATGCCAAATGTCTCAGATTCGCCGCCAAGAGCAACAACGAGGTAATCATAATTGACTTCCCCTGTATCCAAAATCACTTTCTTTTCATCAGGTTTAATATCTTGAACTTCTGCGCGGATAAATTCCACTTTGCTGCGGTTGATTACAGCGTCCACATCATAGCGCACCCGATCATGATGCATTGTGCCTGCAGACGCTTCGTGAAGCCATGTTGTTTCGTAGTGGTAATCATTTTTGTTTACAAGCACAATATTTGCTTCGTCAACTGATAACGCTTTTTGTAGACGTGTTACGGTAACGAGACCGCCATAACCGGCGCCCAATACTACAATTTTCGGCTTTCTCACTGTCATCTTCATCCACCTCATTAAAGTTTGTGAAATTCTTCACTAATCATTATAAAAAAATACGTTTTACTTTTACACAAAATGTTCATAATGTTCATAACTAGTCTTATCATAGACGGTTTATCTTCTTTTTTCAAGTTATTTTATCGATTTTCAAATAGGACGAATGATGAAAAATTTTGTATTATAGGAAATAAGGAGGGGATTTTTTTGACAGATATTACGATTATCGGCGCCGGTCCAACCGGGTTATTTGCCGCATTTTACGCTGGAATGCGCGGTGCTTCCGTTAAAATTATTGAAAGTTTGCCGCAGCCGGGTGGACAATTGTCAGCACTATATCCCGAAAAATTTATTTACGACGTGGCAGCTTTCCCAGCAGTAAGGGCTCAAGAGCTAGTCGACCGGTTAGTGGAGCAAATGAACCGATTCCCGGTTGAACTTTGTCTTGAGGAATCGGTAGAAGTTCTTGAAAAACAGGCAGATGGCGTCATTCGTCTTGCGACAACTAAAGGAGAGCATTTTACAAAAGCGGTTATTATTACCGCTGGGAACGGGGCATTCCAGCCGCGCCGTCTTGAACTTGACGGTACGGAAAATTTGCCAAATGTCCATTACTTTGTGACGGATTTAAATAAATTTGCCGGGCGCCGTGTCGCCGTTCTTGGTGGAGGAGACTCAGCTGTCGACTGGGCATTGATGCTTGAACCGGTTGCAAAAGAAGTGACGATTATTCACCGACGGGATAAATTCCGGGCACATGAACATAGCGTGGAACAGCTGATGGAATCAAACGTGCGTGTTGCCACACCGTTTATACCTGTTTCTTTTGATGGAGTAACACTCAGTTTAGAAGAAGTAAAAGGTGAGCGAAATGAATTGCTCGAAATTGATGATTTAATTGTGAATTACGGTTTTATCTCGTCACTTGGTCCGATGAAAAACTGGGGGCTTCAGATTGAGAAAAATCAAATCACTGTTAATACAAGAATGGAAACGAACATAGAAGGTGTGTACGCAGCAGGTGATGTTGCTACATATGACGGAAAAGTAAAACTTATAGCGACTGGTTTCGGAGAAGCGCCAACTGCTGTAAATAACGCAAAATCATATATTGATCCTTCTGCAAAAGTACAGCCGCTGCATAGTTCTTCCCTGTTTTAAGTCATTTAAGGAGGGTAAGAGGGGTTTTTTCAAGAAATGCGCCTAGGCAAGATGTGGTTTCACAATATAAATTTATTGAAATTATTATAGTCATTTTGGATAGAGATGATGATACCCTATTTCTTCATCTCTTTTTTTTGCCCCCAAAAAGACGGATCCTTTTGTGTCTGTTCATATCCATCCCATTCACCTAGTTTAAGAATATAAAGAGAACTGTCTCATTTGGTTCTATCTCCTTTTACCCTCCTTGGTTTTAAAGCGTTCGCAGAGAAGTTCTACATTCCCTCATCGAAATACATCCTATATCCTCAGGAAACAATGATAAACCGTTATCTCTTATAAACTATCTTTTAAAACAAGTAAAATAGACTGCACATTTCTTCAAAATCCCCATGTTAAAATGTAAAAAAAGAGGAAAAATAATGAATATAAGCATAAAAATCTTTTTCTGATTTTTTTAGTCTTGTTTTGTATTATTATGCCAAATAGAAGTTTTGCCGAATCTACCGAATCCGTTCAAAGGGAGATGTCAAAACAAGAATTCCTCCAAAACGGCGTGAGCGCCAAAAAACGAACAGAATGAGTAAAGAAAGCAGATAGGAAAAAAACTGACGGTTGTTGAATTTCAACAGACTGTCAATCAGTATGTTACGTTGAAAGATGCAGGTATAGTCGATTTCGTTGATTTGTGTTATAAAAGCAGGGGCATGTACAAATGCAGCTGCGATAATGCGCTTGTGAATACTTTATCTGTAAGCTAGTACGTTTTGCAAGAAATAGGATGGAGGTGTTTTTATGAGAAAAAAGAGTGTCACAACTATAAACCTGGCTTGTCTCGTTATCGCAGCTCTTTTTTTAATCATCCATTTGACCACATCAAAAGATATATATCACTTTACCGTCTTATTCGGCTTTATAGGGGTCTTACTCAGTTTAGTCACTAGACAATGATTACTCGCTTTATTGAACTTTTTATTGGTCATCAGCTTGCTTTTACTTTGGTTCGTCAGTGACATTATGAATAGGTTTTTTTAAATAACAATTTCAATGGATGATTAATAGAACTTAAAAAAGAGGCTGGGACATGACAGCCTCTTTTGTCTACACTCTGAACCGTTCGTCTCTCCGAACGGTTTTCATTTATGGTTTTTATGAAGCAGGCTTTTTTGTTTTCTTTGCTTTTGAATTTGTCCACTTTTTCACGTTCTCTGCGCCAATGAACTCTACTTTTCGTTTTGTATCAAGCCGGACTTCTTTCACTTCCGCACCACGGAAATCGATGACCTGGCCACGTTGCGGCGTTGAAATAATAACAACATTATATTTTAATCCTTCTCCTTGCAGCGTGGCGGAATGTTTTACAACGATCCCGTCACGGAATCGCGCATCTTTATCGATGTCTAGATGAATCCCCGGTTTTGCGACAATTAGCTTCTTTTCCTTCTTCTTCCCTTCAATGTACTGAATATTTTCATCCGCAGCGAATGTGGTCCGGATAACAATTGGATCGTGGTCACTGGCGCGTCCATGTTCGTCCATAAACGATGAGTTTGTATGAACAATATCCACTTCCGTCATTTCCGCCATGTTATTCGTCACTAAAATGTGATCAAGCACCTGTGAGTTGCCTTGATAAGAATACGTAAACCTCTCTTCTGCTGGAACACGGTCAATCATATTCGTCAACTCTGATCCTTTTAAAACCGAGAGTGATTCGGTAAATTCAAAGTCATTGAAATCGCCGGCAAGAACAACATTTGCATCTGGATCTGACGCCTTTACTTTTTTTACAAAACCATTTACAACCGCAGCCATATTCTTGCGCTGAATTTCACTGCTTGCTACCAGTGGCTGATTTTTACCGAACAGCGGCTGGTCTCCGCCTTTTGAATTAAAGTGGTTTGCAACAACAATGACTCTTTCCTCATTAAATATAAACTGCGCAGCCACCGGTTTTCGGCTGTCTTCAAACGCTGTATTTTCCGGATCTATGCGGCCTGGGTTCAGTGTTAATCTGCCATTTACAAATTCTGCTGATTCTGTTGCCTTTCCCTTCATTCCTTCTGCCAGCTGTACACGACCGGGATTATATAGGAAGCCGACACGAATGTTACCGCCAGGCTGTCCGCCGTCCATTTTATCTTCAGGCGCAACATCTGTGTACACGTAGGCAGGACCACCAAGTGCTTCCATTGCTGTGATCAATTTCGCCGCACTTTGAGCCGCATCGGTCGTGCCTGAATCTACCGGACCATCGTTATCCTGCACTTCGGTAACAGCAATAATATCCGGTGACTTCATGCTATTGACTATCCCCGCTGCAAGACGGTTCGTTTTATCATTGGATGAGGCAGCTGAGTAATTTTCCAGGTTATAAGAAGCAATCGTCAATCCATCTTTTGTCGAGTGTAACATTGTTTCTTCAGGTTTTAATCCACCTTCTACAAGCGCCGGTACATCTTCGACCAGCATTTTATAATTACTATAGCCGTAGCTCACAACACCAGTCACATTACCGGCAAAATAGTCGCCTGTTTTTGCAACAAAATATTCATCATTCAAGTCTAGATGAAGACGCTCCGGATTATAATCTTCCGCAGATATACGGAGGCCGCCTGCTCTTGTGTTCGTTTCCGCATTTTCCGGCAAAACAACGACTTCACCATACTTTTGGGGCGCGATGACCTTCGGATTGTTCACTTGAACAAGCATCCCTTCCAGGCTTTCAAAGAAATCAATACCATCTTCCTCAGGATCAAAATGACGAAATTGGTCATTGTCTATTACCTCAGTCGGGATCAAACGATCTTTGTTTATAACGACTGCTGCTGGCAGCACATGACCGGATTCTTTTATCACAATGGTGTCTGCGTTAATTTCCGTTACCGGCAGATCAGTCTGTAATTTTTCTGAATAGCCCGCTAGTACCCATTCTTTTACGATTCCATTTACGCTAAGAAGGTCGCCTTTTTGCCTACCATGTGATTTTTTGTAGACGAGGATTCCTTCTGACGTGTCATCATTATCATCCGGTTCAATGCTTTGCATGTAAAAATTGTTCCTGTCTACAACGTGTGTCACGACGCCTTCTACATTTTTAACATGCACATTGTTGTAGGATGAAATGTGGCCTGCCCCTTGTATATCATGAATGTCAAGTGCTTCGACTGGTGCTTCCGGCTCTATGCTGTCAATCAGCATAACAGATTCAGGATTTTTCAAGCCTGGCTCCCCAAAATACGCTTCAAGCGATCCTGTAATACGCACTTTTTTTCCGATATTATCGGGATTTTCAACTAAATTAATACCCGGTCGAACAGATGGCGTTAACTGGATGGGCATAATGTTTGCCGGATCGGTTTCAAGAACGGAATCGGCTATTGCAATATTTGTCGTTTGAAAACGGTCATGTTCAGTCGTATAGCTGTCTTTTGAAAGGGTGTAGCCGACAATGTACCCCTCTACTGTAGCTGTCCCGCTGTTATTTGTGATCGCATCTCCTACAGTAATAGCCGCTGCATTTGCAGAATGGCTAAACGGAGTAAGTGCACCTATCATGAAAATACATGCTGCAAAAACTTGTCCCATTTTTTTCATCCAACGATCCCCTTTCGAATAATTAACGTTCTTATCCAAATCATACTCATTGTACGTTACTTTTAATTTTGAAAATGGATTTTTACAGAATATTAAAAAAATATTAACAAACAATAAAACAGGAAGATTGTCACATCCCCCTGTCTTTATTTTCTGCTGGATATACACTTATGAAATGGACGTTTAGAATGTCGGGAATTGTTTATATTAGTAAAAAAACAAAAAAGAGGTGGTTTCTTTGTATGATTTAGTCATGCTCCAATTTATTATTGCGTTCTTTATTGTTTTCTACATTGCCATCCCTGCCGCTGTTATCTTACTTACATTGAAAAACAAGAAAAGGTATGAAGAGTGAATGACTCTTTTTATGCAAAAAAACGTCTTCTTTACAAAAAGTAAAGAAGACGTTTAAAACTCAACCTAGCAATTTTCCGGTGTTCCCGAATCCGTCGCTGTCCGGAATGATGAACCGCAGCCGCATGACGCGATGGCATTCGGATTTTCAATCGTAAAGCCTCCGCCCATGAGGGATTGTTTATAATCTACAACTGTTCCATTTAGAATCGGCGCGTCGTTTTTTGCAACAACGATATGGATGCCGTGCTGGTCCAGTTCAATATCGTTTTCCTCCGCTTCAGGCGTGAAGCCCATTCCGTATGAAAGACCGCTGCATCCACCGCCGTGTACAGCTACGCGCAAATATGACCCTTCTTCTTCATTTTGTTTCATCATATCTTTTATTTGAAAAGCCGCGGCTTCCGTAATTGTGACAACTTGCTGTTCAGACAAATGAAATCTCTCCTTTCATTTTCTTTTAGTATACGTTTTATCCCATAAATCCTCAACCAAACCGCTCAGAATAATTCCTCAGAAAAAATTCAATTCCTTTTACCTGTTGCTGTTGTATACTATAATAAGCATAAAGACCTTAAAAAAATAAACAGGAGGCTTATATCATGTCAAACGTCCCTCCACTTTACAATAAAGAAATAAAATGCCCGCTATGTGAGCAATCCTTTACTGCGACAAAAGTCCGGAAAAGCATGGTGAAAGTTGCTGGACAAGATACAGACTTTAAACCACTCTATGCAAGTGGGCAAATAAACCCACTTCTTTATAATGTGCACGTCTGCCGTCATTGCGGTTATTCGTTCACTGACGATTTTTCAGTTCAATTTCCACCGGGAACGGCTAATATTTTGCGTGCTTCCGTTTCTGAACATTGGATTGAGCAGAATTACAGCGGAGAACGAACGCCAACTAAAGCGATTAAAAGTTATAAGCTCGCCCTTTATTCCGGAGTATTAAAAAAAGAAAAGCATTTAACACTCGCCGGGCTTGCACTTCGTACTGCCTGGATTTACCGTGACCTTGACCAAAAAAAAGAAGAAGATCGTTTTCTTTCCATTGCGTTCCGTGAATACGAAGAAGCCTTTTTATCTGAAGATGTAGCAGCTAAAATGTCGGAAGTGAAAGTGCTGTATTTATTAGGGGAATTAAGTCGAAAGCTCGGAAATAATGGCAAAGCTGCCTCCTTTTTTTCAAAAGTCATTGAACAGCGGGAGTCCACTGAAAAACAGATTCTTGAAATGGCTCGCGACCGCTGGCATGAGCTGCGTGAAAATAAAAAAGACCAAGAAGAAACTGCATAACAAAAAACCGGGCGCCCGCAGTGTGGCCCGGTTTTTGTTGTTTAAAACATCCATGTTTCTTCAAGGAATGCATATATATTCGAAACGAGTTCATCCGGAGTCGCTCCGCTGACAACCTCTCCGTTTACAAGGGCGAACGGAGAATCCGAACAGCGTGTGCAATAGCTGAGACACCCGTATTCGATCACATCGAGGTTTGAATCACTCTCTAATTGTTCAAACGCTTTTTGCGATCCGCTTGCTAAATTGCTGACGCAAAATTCGATAATTGGTTTCATAATCTAGGTTCACCTCACCGTTTCATTGTACTACCAAATTCCTTTTGAAAAAAGCCGGAAGTTTCCATCTGTCTGTTGTATATTAATCTCATTTTCGTTATACTCGGAAGTGAATAAGCGGTCATACATATATAGATTGACAAAGGAGATCTTACATATGAAAAATTTAGTTTTGCTCGGTGGCGGTTACGGAAATATGCGTGTTTTGCTCAGACTTCTGCCGAATCATCTGCCAGACGATGTAACGATTACGCTTGTTGACAAAGTTCCTTATCACTGTTTGAAAACGGAGTATTATGCCCTCGCTGCTGGAACCGCTTCCGATCATGAAGTACGGGTACCGTTTCCAGAGCATGAAAAACTAAAATTGATTTACGACGAAATTACAGCGATTGATGTAGATAAAAAAGAAGTTGTTTTAAAAACGAATGGATCGATTTCATATGATGATCTCGTAGTCGGACTGGGCTGTGAAGATAAATACCATAATGTACCGGGTGCAGCCGAATATACTCACAGTATTCAATCGATTCATAAATCGCGCGAAACATACCGTACATTAAACGACATGCCGGCTGGTTCAAAAGTAGGCATTGTCGGTGCCGGTCTTTCCGGCATTGAACTAGCAAGTGAATTGCGCGAAAGCCGTCCCGATCTTGATATTAAATTGTTCGACCGTGGACCTCGGGTTTTGAAAGACTTCCCGCAGCGTCTCAGCCGATACATAGAAAAATGGTTTACCGATCACGGTGTTGATGTTGTCAGTGATGCAAACATCACGCGCGTGGAACCGGATCGTATATACAACCATGAAGATGTGTACCCGATGGATGCGATCGTCTGGACAGCCGGCATTCAGCCTAGCCGCGTCGTTCGTGAAATGAACGTCGAAAAAGACAGAACTGGACGCATTGTTTTGACACCTCACCATAATGTTCCCGGAAATGAACATGTATATGTCGTCGGCGACTGTGCCAGCTTGCCGCATGCACCGAGCGCACAGCTTGCGGAGGAACAAGCGGAGCAAATCGTGGATGTTCTCCAAAAAAGATGGCGAAATGAGACGCTTCCTGACAAAATGCCGGAAATGAAGCTGAAAGGTGTTCTTGGCTCACTTGGCAAAAAACAAGGTTTTGGTTTTGTTGCAGACCGTGCCATTACTGGACGCGTTGCGAGATTTTTAAAATCAGGCGTCCTCTGGATGTACAAATATCATAATGGATAACCAAAAAAAGCCGGCGCTATACCGGCTTTCTTATTTTAAAAAAGAATCTCTCCTGATTGGAGAGATTCTTCTATTCTATCATCCATCTTCCATTATAGCCCGAGTGACACATATTTCACTTCTAAAAATTCATCCATTCCGAAATGTCCTCCTTCTCGTCCAAGGCCGCTTTCTTTGAAACCGCCGAAAGGAGCCTGTGCAACAGATGGAAGACCATCGTTCAATCCGACAATTCCGTATTCAAGTCCTTCGGAAATTTCAACAGCTTCCGAGATATTTGTTGAATATACGTATGCTGCCAGTCCAAATGGCGTATTGTTGGCACGCTCAATAACTTCTTCGGTGGTTTTATATGTCGCAATCGGCGCAAGAGGGCCAAATGTTTCATCGATCATGCAAACCATATCGTCGGTAACGTTCGTCAGTACAGCCGGGGTAATGAAGTTTCCGTCTGCCTCACCGCCCATTTCGACAATTGCCCCTTTTTGCTTTGCATCTTCCAGCTGACTCTTCACTTTTTCTACAGCTTCCAAGTCAATTAATGGACCGATATCGACACCCTCTTTTAATCCATTACCGACCTGTAGTTTTCTCACTTCCGATTTAAACGCTTCTGTAAATTCTTTTTCAATTGATTCATGCACATATACGCGGTTTGCGCACACACACGTCTGCCCTGCATTTCTGAACTTAGACCCGATCAATCCTTTCGCCGCTTTCTCAATATCTGCATTCGCTGTAATAATAAAAGGAGCATGTCCACCAAGTTCTAATGACACTTTTTTCATCGTATTCGCTGCTTGTTTCATAAGCACTTTGCCTATTTCAGTGGAACCGGTAAATGTAATTTTTCGAACGCGACTGTCTTCCATCCAAGTTCCTGCAACTGATTTCGAGTCTCCTGTTACGACGTTCAAAACACCTTCAGGAATTCCCGCCTCGTGGGCAAGCTCAACCAGCTTCAACGCTGTAAGCGGAGTTGCTTTAGCCGGCTTTACAACGGCTGTACAGCCAGCAGCCAGTGCAGGAGCAACTTTTCGTGTAATCATTGCTGCTGGAAAATTCCAGGGAGTAATCGCCGCGACAACTCCGACTGGCTGTCTTAAAACGAGAAGGCGTTTTTTCGGGTCGGATGCCGGTATTGTTTCGCCGTATATGCGTTTCCCCTCTTCTGCATACCATGAAATAAAACTGTTTGCATAATTCACTTCCCCGATTGCTTCTTTTAGCGGTTTTCCCTGCTCTTCTGTCATAATGCGGCCGATTTCTTCCTTGTTTTCATCGACCAGACGGAACCACTTCATCAACAGTTCCGCCCTTTCACCTGCAGTCTTTTTTGACCATTTCTTAAACGCTGTATACGCCGCATCCGCTGCCTGTTTCGCTTCATTTGTACCACCATCAGGCACTGTTGCAATGACATTCTGCGTAGCTGGATTCACAACTTCGATTTTCTTCTCATTGTTGATCCATTGCCCATTTATGTACATTTTCCATTCTTTCATCCTAACATCTCCTTTTTTACTGTTTTGCCCATTATGATGTCATTCAAACACTAGAAAAACAAAGTATATTTTCAATTCTTCATCCTGTGGTGAGAAAATATAGTAACACACAAGTGAGAACGGCTAATTGTAAACTCACTAAAGTAAACGGCGGGTTCACATAGCTGACGCAAATTTATTCCATACTAAAAGCTATCATTTCCTTTCTCATTTCCATTCTCTTTCAATGTTAAATTGATTTTTTAATTTAAAATCATTATAATATATTTATTGAAAGGAGACGATATATATGCAAGAGCAAGAAATGTATGGTGAAGTACAAGGAGTACTTGATAAATTACGTCCATTCCTTCTTCGTGACGGCGGCGACTGCGAACTCGTCGATATTGAAGACGGGATTGTGAAACTTCGTCTGCTCGGAGCTTGCGGCAGCTGCCCTAGTTCAACGATTACATTAAAAGCTGGTATCGAGCGCGCATTGTTGGAAGAAGTTCCTGGTGTTGTTGAAGTTGAGCAAGTATTTTAATAAAGAAGAAGGAGCTGATCCAAAATCGGGTCAGCTCTTTTTTAATATTGAAGCACATCTTTATTGACGAGTGTTTTCGGCGGACGGTCTTCGAACACAGCCTCAATGTTATCACAACAAGTTCCCATCATGGCCATCCGTGTCTCTGTCGACGCACTTCCGATGTGTGGCAGTGCTACAACGTTTTTCATCGTTAAAAAAGGGTGAGATGCATCAATCGGCTCTTTGTCAAATACGTCAAGACCGGCTGCTGCTATTTCATTTGCCTCGAGAGCTTCAATTAAAGACTGTTCATTTATAATCGGTCCCCTGCTTGCATTGATAAAAATCGCACTATCTTTCATTTTTTGAAAATGCTCCCGCTGAAAAAGTCCTCGCGTATCTTCATTAAGAGGAGCGAGACATACAACAAAATCAGCTTCTGTCAGCAGTTCATCAAACGTGCGATATTGCGCGCCCAGCATTTCTTCGGCCACTTCATGACGGTTCCGATTATGATACAAAATTTCCATATCAAATCCAGCTGCTCGTTTTGCTACCGCTGTCCCTATTTTCCCCATTCCAACAATGCCGATTTTTTTATGATGGACGTCTGTTCCGACGAGCATCATTGGCGCCCAGCTCGTCCACTGTCCATACTTTACAAACTCTGCCGCTTCCGTCACACGGCGTGCTGTTGCCAATAGAAGAGCAAACGTTAAATCTGCCGTCGTATCGGTTAATACATCGGGTGTATTGCAAATTGAAACACCGTGTCTGCTCGCTGCATCCAGATCGATGTTATCAAAACCAACTGCCATGTTTGCGACAACTTTTAACTGATCAGCTTGTGAAAACAAATCTTCATCAACCGCGTCCGATATAACAGTTAATAATGCATTGGCTTTCGCCGCTTTTTCAAGAAGAATATCGCGTGGAACCGCTTTATCCGACTCCGTCCACATCTCAACGTCGTACTTCGCAGCCAATCGGTCATAGATTTCGTCCGGTACTTTTCTTGTGACATACACAAATGGTCTCACACACGCACCTCTTTTCTGATTATTCCGTTATTATTGTACCATTTTCCAGATGAGTATGTCACAATTAATGAGGGTATGATAACTCTGTAGATGAATATAATGATTGAAAAAGGTGTGATGAACAATGACAATTGAAAAAAAGCCCGTTATGAGCATGTCTGAGAAAACAGCACGCCGCTGGATTGCGGAACGCGGTGTGAAAGTGGAAGACATCGCTGAACTCGTCGTTTACCTGCAAGGGCCGTATCATCCAAATCTGGAGTTAAAGGAAGCAATCGATCACGTGGAGGCTGTTTTGCGAAAACGTGAAGTGCAAAACGCCGTCCTCACCGGTATTCAACTGGATATGCTGGCGGAGAAAGAAATGCTGGAAGAACCTCTTCTCTCGATTATTAAGACCGATGAAGGATTATACGGATTGGACGAAACGATTGCCACCGCGATTATTAACGTGTACGGTACAATCGGCCTTACGAGTTATGGATATATTGATAAACAAAAGCCTGGCATTTTACAATTTTTAAATGACAAATCAACTGGTCAGGTACACACGTTTTTAGACGACATTGTTGGTGCTATTGCGGCAGCTGCTGCAAGCCGTCTGGCTCATCGTGCAGCTCATACGGAATAATAAAAACGAGCCGTCCTGTATATGGGACAGCTCGTTTTTATTATTTCATTTCACTCTCAAGTTTAGCGAGCGGTTTTAATGCGGGACCTTCAATTACATCTCCAGTATAGGAGTAACGGGATCCGTGGCATGGACAATCCCATGTTCGTTCGGCATCATTCCATTTCGTCTCACAGCCCATATGCGTGCATGTAGTATCGACAAGATGACAGTTCCCATCTTCATCTTTATAGGCACCTGCATTTTTGCCGTCTATCATGACCATGCCGCCCGTATCAGGCTGAAGATCATCGATCGTTTTTACTGTTCCATTTAGCTTGCCGCCTATTAATTCTTTCGCTACTTTTGCATTTTCCACTGCGAACGTCTTCACATCTGCTGGTTTTAATTTAATCCTTGCCGGGTCATATAGTTCCGCAAATCGATTTTCACGCCCCATGACAAGATCGGCTAATAAATGCGCACCTGCCGTTCCATTTGTCATCCCCCACTTTGCATAGCCAGTTGCAACCAAAATATTTTCGTGGGCGACGCCAATGTATGGTACACCATCAAGTGTAATTAAATCTTGAGCAGACCAACGATATAAAATTTCTTTTGTTCCAAAATGTCGTTCCGCAAAGCCGCCAAGTTCTTCATAATGCTTCACCGTTTCATCACTATTGCGTCCAGTAGGATGATTTTCACCGCCAACAATAAGGAGCTTTTCGCCGTTATCCATTGTCGCAAAACGCAATGACCGTGACGGATTATCCGCGCTAATGTACATGCCTTCTTCCAGATCTCGTTCACTTTTTATCCCGATCGCATAAGAACGTTCAACATGCAATTTTGAAAAGTAAAACCCATCAAAGTCGTTGAATGGAAAATGGGATGCCACAATGATATGTTCACTTGAAACAGCATATCCATCCGTTGTATTCACCTTATTTCCTTCGATCGATTCTGCTCTTGTATTTTGAAAAATTTGCACACTTCCTTCCATATCACGGACGAGTGCTTCCAAAAACTTCACCGGGTGAAACTGTGCCTGTTCTCGCATGACAATGGCTTCTTCCACTTTATATGGTAGCTTCTTCTGAACTTCAGTACCGGCAAGCCCCCCATTAATCCCAAGAATTTCATATGCATCAACTTCTTTTTGTATTTTTCCCGCTGCTTCTTTTGTTTCTGCATATACGTAAGCATCCTGTGTTGTAAAATCACAATCAATGGATAGCTGCTCCGCCGTTTTTTTTAAGAATGCAATCGCTTCTTCATTTGCTTCATAATATAATCGCGCTTTTTCTTCACCGAAATTTCCAATAAGTTCATCATAAACAAGTCCGTGCTGTGACGTCACTTTTGCTGTTGTGTACCCAGTCGTTCCATCCATCAATTTCCTTGATTCGAGAAGCGCCACTTTTTTTCCTTCTTTCGCCAAAAGCCAGGATGCAATAATCCCTGTAATTCCCCCGCCCACGACCGTTACATCCACTTCTAAATTCCGGTCAAGTGTAACAAAAGGCTGGGTCACTTGATGATCTTTCCAATACGACTTCGATTGTTTCGGGATACGCATGAAAACCCTCCTATAAGTTGTACATGCTATTTTTATACCCAAGCCTGACCAACTTTATCCAAAAAAAAGAAACAGCGCCTAATCGCTGTTTCTTAAATCTCCCACTCGGTCAAATTTTGACGCGTATAAGTCGGTTTTATTTCATGTCTTTCGAGATGATGAGGCTGTGTGACGCCTGTATGGACGAGCAATGTGTCGATGCCGATGCTAATGCCCGCTCTTATGTCGGTATCATAATAGTCACCGACCATAATGGTTTCTTCTTTCGACGTGCCGAGAACCTCCAGTGCCTGCTCCATAATGACCGGTTCTGGTTTTCCAATGAAAATAGGCTGTGTTTCTGTTGAAACTGCAACAACGGATGTAAGAGAACCGTTCCCTGGCAGAAAACCTCGTTCGGTTGGAATAGCAATGTCACCGTTTGTAGAAATAAAGCGGGCACCATTTCGGACAGATAAACAGGCAACAGCAAGTTTTTCATATGTAATGCCTCTATCAATACCGGTCACAACATAATCAGGGTTTTCATGTGTGACGACTTCGAGCCCTTTATCTGCAAGCGCCTCTAATATGCCCTCTTCTCCGATCACATACACAGATGCACCGGGTTTCTCTTCATGAATGAACTGAGCGGTTGCGCGTGATGTCGTAAAAACATTTTCAGGTGTTGTGTGAATGCCCATTTTCACAAGCTTCTCCGCTACCTGTTTTGGTGTTCTTGATGAATTGTTCGTAACGAATAAATACGGGATGCCCGCTTCGTTCAGCCGGTCGATAAATTCCGGGGCACCAGGGATAATATCTGTGCCGAGGTACATCGTTCCGTCGAGATCAATTAAATAGCCCTTGTATTTTGTCATCATGAATCTCCTTCTTCGGGTAAAAATGCGGTAACCGGTCCAAGTTCGGTTTCTAAATAAGCACGGACGCGTTTCGGGAAGTCTTTAATTTCTTTTTTATGCGCAGTTAAAAGCGCCGCAATTTCATCATGGGTAATGTCTGTGTAGTTTCGTACAAGTGTTTTACGGAGCCCGATCACATCTTTAAGCGGCGCCGCCTGTTCTGGGGCAATGACCTTTTCATCGTCCATAATATCGATAATATCCTCATAACTGCCAGGATCGCGCATAATAAAACCGTCAATCATTGCATTGCCGACATCGATAATCGATTCAACAACGGTCTGCGCTATTCGCTCAAGTGCAGCCTGTTCGATCGGGGTGATCCAAGCCGAATGTGTTTCAAACAAGTTAAATTGATCTTCCATAAAGCGGAGTGTTGCCTCCATTTTTTTTCGGTCAATAAAGTACACGTGACATCCATCCTTTCCGCTCTTATTGTATCATGTGGTACAATGGTTGAAAATGAACGAGTGGAGGATCACGGATGAGTGAACGTTTTTTTCTGTATGATGAAAAGGACACGACGACTACACGGTTCGTCAGTTTTGCCGGTGAACATGCGCGGTATGATCTTGCATTGATGCAAACAGACCGCTACTATGGGAAGCGTATCGTCATGAATTTACAAGGACGGAGGTATGCCATTATCGGCCGAGATGATTTGGACGAGCCTGGCTATATAGAATACGCATTTGACTTAAGCGAGGAAGAGGCACAAGAATTAAAAGAGTTTTTGTATGAAGTCATTTAAAAAAAACCGGCAATGGCCGGTTTTTTATGTTGCGCTTGATACAGGAAGCTTTTTTAAGATGAAGTAGCCGCAGCCAAAGTTACAATATTCAAGCAAATAGTCTCGGATAGTCGAGAACTTGTTATCATATGAAGCTTTCTTATTTTCATCATCAAAAAAACCTTTTAGCCGTAGTTGTCCGTAGCCCCAGTCGCCGACAATGTAGTCATATTTAGACAAAATATCACTGTAGCGGGCACGGAAGGCTTCTTCATTGAAGCCTTCTGTCCGCTCTTCTAAAATATCGTAGCAGTCATTTTGAATGGTAATCATTTTGCTGCCTGCGCCTCGCCTTGCTCATGTTTCGCTTTAGCCGCTGCATTTACCTGCTCATCCGCGTGATAAGAAGATCGAACCATCGGCCCAGCTTCACAGTGGCTGAATCCTTTAGACATCGCGATTTCGCGCAGCTCTGCAAATTCGTCAGGGTGGTAATATTTTTGCACTTTCAAATGCTTTTTAGTTGGCTGTAAATATTGGCCAATCGTCATAATGTCTACATTGTTTGCACGAAGATCATCCATAACTTCAATGATTTCTTCTTTCGTCTCACCAAGACCGATCATTAAGCTTGATTTCGTCGGGATGTCAGGCTGCATTTCTTTCGCTCTGCGCAAAAATTCAAGAGAACGGTCGTATTTCGCACGCGCACGGACTCTCGGCGTCAAACGGCGCACCGTTTCAATGTTATGGTTTAATATATCCGGTTTCGCATCCATCAGCATCTTCAAGTTCTCTTCGATGCCGCCCATATCAGATGGCAAAACTTCGATCGATGTAAATGGATTTTTCCGGCGGATCGCCCGAACGGTTTCGGCAAAAACATACGCTCCGCCGTCCTTCAAATCATCGCGAGCTACCGCTGTTACAACGACGTGTTTCAAGTTCATTTGCACGACGGAATCAGCTACTCGTTCCGGCTCTTTTAAATCAAGCTCAGTCGGAAGACCTGTTTTAACCGCACAGAAGCGACATGCACGCGTGCAGACGCTTCCAAGAATCATAAAAGTAGCTGTACGTCTAACTGCCCAGCACTCATGGATATTTGGACATTTTGCTTCTTCAC
Source organism: Domibacillus epiphyticus (assembly GCF_001975785.1). Taxonomy (GTDB): domain Bacteria; phylum Bacillota; class Bacilli; order Bacillales; family Domibacillaceae; genus Domibacillus; species Domibacillus epiphyticus. Next base: position 48,698 of record NZ_MSFI01000008.1, read on the forward strand.
AAACCGTATGCAGCTGTTTTTCCCGCATCATTTTTTTCAAGCCTGTATAGTTTTCGTTCGTGTTCAGCTTTATTTTTAACCATTCCGGTTTACGTAAATGTTCTTCTTTCGTGCTCATTTAGATCATCTCCAATCATTGGATCATATACCGCTACTTTATCATAATTAGTAAGTAAAGAAAAGCCGGACTGCCCCTAGGCAATCCGGCTTTTGCCCGCACGATGCGGGTCACGAAAGCGTTACGACAGGATGTCGCGTTTTGAGTCTTCGATCCTTTATTTATATACTTTTGCGTTCTTTTGCTTTTTTCACGGCATAGGCAATGCTTGTAGCCATACCGCCCCAAATAATCAGAACCCCAATGATCATCATCACAATTGCACTTGTACTCATTACAGTTCCTCCTTATTGTTGTTGCTCCATGGCTTAATATACATAAAGACAAACCCTGCAATTAATGCAAGCGCCGCGACAATCCAGCCATATGTAAAGACAAATGACGCTGGATAGCCGCCATACGGTGCACTGATATTTTGACGGACGTTGTCAAACATCATGAAGAAAAGAACAATCGGTGTTACAACACTCAAGCAAATTTTCCACCAAGCTCCAAGCTGAATATCAGATACGGAATCAGCATGTTTCTTTAACGAATCAAGTTCTTTAAATACCCATGCAACGAGAATAACTTCAACAAGTCCTGCAAATACAATACCAAATTGATTGATAAAATTGTCAGTAACATCAAGGAAGTTCAAACCGCCTTTTGTGGCAAAAACTAGCGAAAGGATAGCCGCCAATCCACCGCCAAACGCGACAGATTTTGTACGGGAGATGTTGAATTTTTCCTGAGCACCTGCAACAAACGTCTCAATAATAGAGATGAGTGACGTAAGACCTGCAAGTGTTAACGAAATGAAAAATAAGAAACCGAAAAATCCGTTAGCAACCGGAAACTCATTAATAATTTGAGGGAAAACAGCAAATGCAAGAATAACCCCGCTTGAAACAACCTCTTGTACCGGCACACCTTGCTGCATTGCCATAAAGCCAAGAGCAGCGAACACACCAAATCCAGCAAGCAATTCAAAAGATGAATTTGAAAATGCAGTAATGAATGCATTGTTCGTAATATCTGCTTTTTTTGGCAAGTAGCTTGAATAAGTGACCATGATTGCAAATCCGACTGATAAACTGAAGAAAATTTGACCGTATGCTGCAATCCACACTTTACCATCCGTAATTTTTGACCAATCCGGCTGGAAGAACGCATCAAGTCCTTCAAGCGCCCCTGGAAGTGTTACGGCACGGACAACGACGATAAAAAATAAAACAACAAGAAGTGGAAGCATTACTTTATTTGCCGCTTCAATCCCTTTTTTCACGCCAGAAAACATAATGCCCAGCGTGACAATCCAGACAACTAAGAGCGGCAATAGAACACCATTTGCAAATCCACCGAATTGTCCCGCTTCCACCACTTGCAAGTAATCCCCAAGCAAGAAGTCCTGCGGTTTATCGCCCCACGTTAACTTAAATGAGAAAAATGCATAGGATGATGCCCAGGCAACAATAACGGAATAATACGTAGCAATAACAAAAGCAATAGCGAGCTGCCACCAGCCAAGCCATTCCGCTTTTTTGTTCAGACGCGTCATTGTAAGCGGTGCTGAACCGCGATATTTATGTCCCATTGTGAATTCCATAATGAGAAGGGGGATACCAGCTGTAAGCAGTGCAAACAAGTATGGAAGAAAAAATGCACCTCCTCCATTTTCATAAGCCACTGCCGGAAAACGCCAAATATTGCCAAGTCCAACGGCTGATCCGACAGCTGCCATAATAAAACCAGCACGGGATCCCCACTGCGGACGATTTTGTTCCATAATATATGGACCTCCTTAAACGCACGAATGTGCCAAATTTTTATATATTCAGATAATTCCTGAAGTACATTTTCAGTATAAACTCCATTAAAATATTAGTAAATATCTTTTTTGATATTTTTATAAAATAATTTATACAATAACGCATACATATCCATATCCACCTTTTTCCCCTAATTTTATATAACAAAACCCGTCTATAAAAGACGGGTGATTTTTCAATTGAGTTTATACTGGCACTTCATATGTCCAAAACTCTCACTTTGTATTTTTCTCTTTATTTTGTCGGTATACCAATAGAATCCGGGTTATAATATTCTGGTACACCTCCGTGAACAAGCCCCATCGCTACCGGAAGCGTCTGGCGTACAACAGTCGTATCAGCTGCAAACGGAACAATAACCTGAACATTCACTTCGAGTTCAATATAGACTTCAACGTAGGCTGAATTTATCCCAAATGGCTCGACTTTCGTTTTCACATTCGATGTAACATCACCAATGGCGTGAAAACGAATTGGCACACGAGGACCCAGGTTGCCTAATATTGCGTTGTTCGTAATTTGTCCAAGCGGGATTGTGTAAGAAATGCCCTCTGCCTGTTTCGACCGTTCCGTATCAATATCAACACCTAACATATCTTCGAGCTCACGCAAATTCCCTTCTTCTGCCTGATTTAGGTTTTCTTCTGCTAGATCTGTTACTTCGGCGAGTACTTTATTAATTACCTCCGCATTAAAAACAGTTGACGTTCCTTCCCCTTGTTCGGTAATCATGATGTCTTGTATATCGAGATTTTCGGTTATTTCTTTACTAATTGCTTTTTGCAGTACCATCGAGGCAATTTTATTGGTCTGAGCGTCTGCAAAATTCAAAAGTACCGGCTGAATATTCCGGTTGATGAGCCATAAAATAAACAAAATAGCAGCTAAAAATATAAAAACTGCGGTGAGCAGGCGGTGCCGCGTCGAAAATTTACTTTTACTCCTCCATTTTTTCCGGCGGCGCATAAAAAAAACCCCCTTTTCCGCATTATATGCGGAAAATAGGGATCATAACTGCAATAATTTCCATTCCATCACATCACGTAAAAATTCTGGCATGAAATATTTTTTCGCGTGCGCCCGGTGCAATTCAACAAAATAGTGTCCGTATGTGAACATATCCAATGTTGCAAGCTTATACCTTTTTTTCATATCGAGCGGTTTTCCATCAATAAAAACCTTCAATCCTTCCATTTCAATCCTGTCATAAACGAAGCGGCCCATTACTTTCCCGCGAAAACCGAGTCCTTTTATTTGTAGATGCGGCCATTTCTCATCACGTGTTTGCCGCAGCACTTCTATCAGCTCCTGACCGGTCAGTTCAATAACACATGGATTGATTGGATGCGGCAGCAAACTGTGAAGGTCATGTTTCGTTACGTTTCCTGCTGGCAGATTTCCAAGCACAACACCGGAGTTTATAAATGAACAGTCTGCATCACACCACTCTGTCAATGCTTCAGCAAGCAGCTTCGGCAATGGGGACGAATGAAACCAGTCACTTTCAATAGAATTTTCCAGATGAACAACTGGAAGAGAAAGTACTTCTTTTCCTTTTGCTAAAAAAGCTTCCTGCTGAACAAGCTCATCAAGCGGCGCTTCAAGTGTTCTGTTCGTTTCATAGACTCGTGCGCGTTTTGCGCGAATCACGCCTGTTTCTTCATTTATATTTATTTCCACATGGCCCGTAAAATACCCGTATTTGCCTGCTGCTGCAAGCAGCGTGCCATTCAATTCTTTTCCTTCGTGGAAGACATGATGTGTATGTGCTCCGAGAATAACATCAGCATCGGTTTCCTCCGCTATTTTTTCATCATCATACATGCCAAGATGAGAAAGCACGATTATGATATCAGCACGTTTTTTCAATTCAGTAATTTGTTTTTTTAACTCCTCGATTGGATGTGTAATGCTCCAATCAAGCTGTTCATAAAACGGCGCGTAATAGGCGGTAGCAGAGGTAACAGCAATCGTTACATTACCTGCTTTTAAGAACGTATAAGGTAATGCCCAGTCCGGTCTTGATCCGTCTTTATTAAAAAGGTTTGCACAAATAACCGGAAATTCTGCGTGTTCATACAGCCTGTTTAGTGCTTCTTTCGGCAATGTAATGCCCTCATTGTTTCCGATCGCAGCCGCGTCAAACTTCGCGTCATTTAATAACTCCACATTAAAAGTGCCTAGTGTCCCTTCTGTTAACGGGTGTGCCCGGTCCACATGATCCCCAATGTCAAACGTAAATACATAGTCACCTGACTCTTTATGAATATTTCTTCTTTTCTTTAAAAAATGCGCAATGCGAGGCCAGTTTTCAAAATGGCTGTGCAGGTCATTCGTATGGTAAATGTGTATCGTTTTCTCCATTCGTTATTCCACCTTTTAACTGATCCCCTGCCAAATAAGGCGGACACCGACAAAAATAAGTATGAGGCGAAGCAGCATCACCACCGTTTTTGAGGCAATCCGTGCGTTCAGCCAAGCACCCAGTTTAGCGCCAAACCATGCTCCCGGTACAAGGGCAGCAGCATACATCCATTCGATATTTCCAAGAGCGATGTGTGTGATACTTGATACTCCGCCTGATAGAAAAATTAATAACATAGATGTCGCAACTGCGACGTGCGGAGGTACCGCGAACAGCATAATCATCGCTGGCACCATGAGCGAACCTCCACCAATTCCAAATAAGCCACCAAGAAATCCGACAATAAACGATATGATTGTCCCAGTCAGAGGTTCGATGGAATATGTATGTGTTCCTTCATTATCGGTAAATGTACGGGGCAACCCCCGACTGCCAAGAAGCGGTTTCGCTCGGTTTTTGAACATCAAAACAAACGACATAAACACCATGAATAACCCAAAATAAAGGCTGAACTGACTCATATCAAGCCCTTTATTTGCATATGCTCCGACAATACTGCCCGGCGCACTGCCGATAAAAAGAATAAGTCCTAGTTTATAATCGACTTTTTTTTGTTTCATATACGCAAGCGTTGACGACAAACCTGTAATGATTAAAATAATTGACGATGTGCCTACTGCCAGTTGTGGTGATACAGGTGCTAGAAGTGCTGTGCCTCCTAAAAACAACAGCGCCGGCACGATAATAATGCCGCCGCCAAGCCCAACCAGCGCGCCAATTGCAGCTGCAATAAGTCCAATCACTAGTAATATAAACCATTCCATAGACTAAGTGCCTCCTAAAAAAGATCAAGCTGGCGTGAAGCCAAATTATCATAATGTATACCGGCGATATCTAGAAACTGCTTTGCATTATCTGCCGCATCACCGCCTGAGTTATTGTTGAAAAGAATGTATACGTCTTTTGACTGTTCGGTAAGTTCTTTTGTAAAGTCCACCCACTGTCGCAGTTCATGTTCGTTGTATCGGTACAGGTATCGCACTTCACGCCAGTTTTTTTGGCCATTCTTCCGCCAGCCGGCTCGGTTGCGGCCGTGCATCCGTATTAATGTTTTTTCTTTGTGCGTCGCTTGTAAAACAATTGGAATGGATCCCTCACCAGCTTGTGGTTCATCGCATACAGTGTGAATCCATTGTTCCTGTTCCAAAAAAGCAATCGTTTTATCAATAAAAGCCGCTTTATACCACGATTGATTTCGAAATTCGACTGCAAGTGGTACATCTTCCATTTTTTCTTTACAATAACGAAGATATGTCACATTTTCACGTGTACAGTCAAACCAAGGCGGAAATTGAAAAAGAACCATCGCGAGTTTGCCCGATTCAATCATTGGCTTAAGCGACAAATTAAATGCTTGAAACATTTCTTCTTTCGAAGCAAATGGAATATCCCCTCGTTCATGTCCCGTCATGCCTTGATAAGCTTTTACGACAAATTGGAAGCCCTTCGGCGTTTCACTTGCCCACTTACTCATGTTCCGTTCCGGCTGAACCGCATAAAAGCTCGAATCGACTTCAACTGTCGGGAAATGAGCGGCATATTCTGTTAATTTATCACGGGGTGCGACACCTTGTGTATAAAGGGTGTCATGATCCCCCCATCCCGTTACACCCGTATAAATCATATCTATCACCTCATACTGAATATTCTATCACAACTTTTAAGAAATCGCTTACCGCTGCCTATATTCGGTTTCCATGAATTCAAACTATTCTTGTGTAACATTCCAGCAATTCCAGCACAAAAAAACCCCCTCGTGAAAGGGGGTCTTTATTCTTTAACCGATTGAACCTTCCATCTCGAACTTGATCAAGCGGTTCATTTCAACAGCGTATTCCATTGGCAGTTCTTTTGTGAATGGCTCGATAAAGCCCATAACGATCATTTCTGTTGCTTCTTCTTCAGAAATACCACGGCTCATCAAGTAGAAGAGCTGCTCTTCCGATACTTTCGACACTTTTGCTTCATGCTCAAGTGAAATATTGTCATTCAAAATTTCATTGTATGGAATTGTATCAGATGTTGATTTGTTATCCATAATCAATGTATCACACTCGATATTTGAGCGAGCGCCGTCTGCTTTACGTCCAAAGTGAACGATACCGCGGTACGTAACTTTTCCGCCTTGTTTCGAGATTGATTTTGATACGATTGTGGATGATGTATTCGGTGCAAGGTGAATCATTTTTGCACCAGCATCCTGATGCTGTCCTTTACCGGCAAGGGCAATTGACAATGTCATGCCGCGTGCACCTTCACCTTTTAAAATAACAGCTGGGTATTTCATCGTTAATTTTGAACCGATGTTTCCATCAACCCATTCCATTGTTGCATTCGCTTCACAAACCGCACGCTTCGTCACTAGGTTAAATACGTTATTTGCCCAGTTTTGGATCGTTGTATAACGGCAATATGCGCCTTCTGCAATATAGATTTCGACAACCGCTGAATGAAGCGAGTTTGTTGTGTAAACAGGTGCCGTACATCCTTCAACATAATGTACGCTCGCATCTTTGTCGACGATGATAAGCGTACGCTCGAACTGACCCATATTTTCGGAGTTAATACGGAAATACGCTTGAAGTGGTGTATCCACTTTCACGCCTGGTGGGACATAAATGAATGAGCCGCCTGACCACACAGCAGAGTTCAATGCTGCAAATTTATTGTCTGTCGCCGGAATAACCGTCGCCCAGTATTTTTTGAAGATGTCTTCATTTTCTTTTAAAGCTGAATCTGTATCTTTAAAGACGATTCCCAGTTCTTCCAAATCTTCCTTCATGTTGTGATATACAACTTCTGATTCGTACTGAGCGGATACACCCGCAAGATATTTTTGTTCAGCTTCCGGAATGCCTAGTTTATCAAATGTTTGTTTGATTTCTTCCGGCACTTCATCCCATGAACGCTCAGATTTCTCAGATGGTTTTACGTAATACGTAATTTCATCGAAGTTAAGAGACGACATATCGCCTCCCCATTGCGGCATCGGCATTTTATAAAAATGCTCAAGTGATTTCAAACGGAAATCAAGCATCCATTGGGGTTCTTCTTTCATTTTTGAAATTTCTTTTACGATTTCAGCTGTCAATCCACGTTCCGAACGAAAAATCGATACATCACGGTCATGGAAGCCATATTTATAATCGCCAATTTCAGGGGCTTTTTTTGCCATGTTGCATTCCTCCTGTCAGTTTTTTACTTCTCGTTTTGAAGTCCCTTTTCCATCGCTTTCCACGACAATGTTGCACATTTAATACGTGCCGGGAATTTTGCAACACCTTGCAGTGCTTCAATATCACCAAGGTCCATATCATCAGGATAATCTTTTCCGAGCATTATATCGGAAAACACATTTGACAAGCGAAGAGCTGTTTTAATGTCTTTCCCCTTAATCGCCTGTGTCATCATAGACGCGGAAGACATTGAAATTGAACAGCCTTCCCCGTCAAATTTTGCATCTGTGACAATCCCGTCTTCTACATTCATCGTCAAATGAATACGATCTCCACACGTAGGATTATTCATGTCAATTGTAACACTGCCGTCTTCAATTGCTCCCTTATTCCGTGGGTTTTTGTAATGATCCATAATCACCTGGCGGTAAAGTTGATCTAAATTATCAAAAGACATCTGAGAAATACTCCTTTGTTTTTAGCAAACCGGCGGCAAGTCTGTCGATATCTTCTTCCGTGTTGTACAAATAAAAACTTGCTCGTGCCGTCGAAGAGACCTGGCACCATTTCATTAACGGCTGTGCGCAATGATGGCCAGCGCGGACGGCGATGCCTTCTGCATCAAGAACTGTTGCTACGTCATGTGGATGAACCTCATCCAAATTAAATGTTACCACACCCGCGCGGTCTTTTCCGCTTTTCGGACCTAAAATTTTCAAACCTGGAATATCCGCCAACTTTTCAAGCGCGTAAGTCGCAAGTTTATGCTCATGCTGTTCAATCTTATCCAAGCCAATGTCAGCTAAAAAATCAATGGCTGCTCCGAGACCGATTGCCCCGGCAATGATTGGCGTGCCACCTTCAAATTTCCACGGCAGCTCTTTCCAAGTTGACTCATAAAGACCGACAAAGTCAATCATTTCACCGCCAAATTCAATCGGCTCCATGTTGTTGAGCAATTGTTCTTTCCCGTATAATACCCCAATTCCAGTTGGTCCGCACATCTTATGGCCCGAAAAAGCTAGAAAGTCACAATCGAGCTTTTGTACATCGACTTGAATATGCGGTGCTGCCTGGGCGGCATCAACAACCATAACAGCTCCGTTTTCATGGGCGATTTTCGTGATGTCTTCAATCGGATTTATCGTTCCAAGTACGTTTGATACCATCATAACAGATACAATCTTAGTATTTGGGGTAACCGTTGCTCGCACATCATCCAGAGAAATCGTTCCATCTTCCTGCATCGGAATATATTTTAGTGTAGCACCTGAAAATTTCGCCAGCTGCTGCCAAGGAATAATATTCGAATGATGCTCCATGTGTGTGATGACGATCTCGTCGCCTTCTTTTACATTTGCACGTCCATAACTTTGCGCAACAAGATTGAGCGCTGTCGTTGTCCCGCGTAAAAAGATGATTTCCTTTGTGGACGCTGCGTTGATGAAACGGCGCACTTTATCGCGCGCCCCTTCATACAAGTCCGTTGCACGATTGCCAAGCGTATGAACACCGCGGTGAACATTCGAGTTGTGCAAACGGTAATAATCGTTTAGCGCTTCAATGACTTGAACAGGTTTTTGAGATGTTGCCGCGCTGTCAAGATATACGAGTGGATGACCATTCACTTCTTGATCGAGAATCGGAAAATATTTTCTCAATTCTTTTGCGTTCATTGGCGAACTTTCCTTTCAATGACACCTGTTAGTTGTTGTTTCACGTTTTCGATTGGCAAATTATTCACAACTGGTGCTAAGAAGCCATGAATAACAAGGCGTTCTGCTTCCTGTTTTGTGATACCGCGGCTCATTAAATAATAAAGCTGTAGAGGGTCGACACGGCCGACAGAGGCAGCATGACCTGCCGTTACATCATCCTCATCAATTAAAAGAATTGGATTGGCGTCACCTCTCGCTTTTTCACTAAGCATTAACACGCGTGATTCCTGCTCTGCATTCGATTTAGAGGCACCATGCTCGATTTTGCCGATTCCATTAAAGATTGATTTTGCTTCGTCTTTCATAACGCCATGTTTCAAAATGTAGCCTTCTGTATGTTTTCCAAAATGAACGACTTTTGTTGTAAAGTTCATGGATTGATTTCCACGGCCGACAACGACCATTTTCGTATCCGCGTAGGATCCGTCACCGATTAAGTTCGTTACATTTTCTGAAACGGTATTGCCATCGTTCATTACACCTAGTGACCAATCAATGCGGGCATTAGGTGCTGTAATACCGCGTCGGTTCACGTATGTTGTTACGTTTTCAGCAAGTGTATCTACAGCTCCATATGATACGCGCGCATTATTTCCTGCAATTACTTCTGTCACAATGTTTGCAACACTTCGCTCAGTTGCCACTGTGGAAATGTAGTTTTCCACATACGTAACCGAGCTGTTCGCTTCTGCTACAACGATTACGTGATTAAAAAGTGCTGCGTTTTTATCGTCATGAATGAAAACAGCCTGTACTGGTTCTTTTATTTCAACGTTTTTCGGCACGTATAAGAAGACGCCGCCGTTTACAAGTGCTGCATGAAGAGCGGTTAACTTATGCTCATCTGCTTTCACCACTTGAGTCATGAAATATTTTTGAAGGAGGTCGCCATGTTCTTTTGCAGCAGTTGCAAAATCAGTGAAAATAACACCTGCTTCTTTTAATTCAGAAGATATATTTAAAATGGACGGTGTGCCATTGCGCTGTACGTAAATAGTTTGTGCTGGATTTTCTTCCCCAACAACCGCTTGAGCTGCTTCTGGAAGAGCTGCGAGCGACTCAAATGGAGCGCTCTGTACATTGTGCGCACCGAACTCCGTAAAGTTCCATTTATCGATTTTTGTTTTATCCGGTTTTGGAAGCGGTAATTCCTCCGCTTTGTTAAACGCATCTAGACGAGCGTTTAAAAGCCATTCAGGTTCGTTGTTTGCAGTTGAAAAAGCGCGAATTCCTTCTTGATCAACCGACCATTTTGTTTCAGTCATAGTAGCTCCTCCTCGATTACTGTACCGTTTCGTCTTCGATGCCAAGTTCCTGTTTAATCCAGTCATATCCTTCTGCTTCAAGGCGTTCCGCAAGTTCCGATCCACCAGATTTCACGATTTTTCCTTGCATCATAACATGGACATGGTCAGGTGTGATGTAATTCAAGAGACGTTGGTAATGCGTAATCATTAAGCAGCCAAAATCTTCACCGCGCATTTTGTTGATTCCTTTTGATACAACTTTAAGCGCATCTATATCAAGACCTGAGTCGATTTCATCAAGGATGGCAATTTTCGGCTGGATTGTCATTAATTGAAGAATTTCGTTGCGTTTTTTCTCCCCGCCAGAAAATCCTTCGTTCAAATAGCGTTGTGCCATATCTTGATCCATTTCAAGAAGATCCATGTTGCCGTCCATTTGACGGATAAATTTCATTAGTGAAATTTCGTCCCCCTCTTCGCGGCGGGCATTTACTGCAGAGCGAAGAAATTCAGCGTTTGTAACGCCTGTAATTTCACTTGGGTATTGCATTGCTAAAAATAGACCTGCACGAGCACGTTCGTCTACTTCCATTTCAAGAACATCTTCTCCGTCAAGTGTGATAGACCCTTGTGTTATTTCATATTTCGGGTGACCCATAATAGCGGAAGAAAGAGTCGATTTACCCGTTCCATTTGGCCCCATGATCGCATGGAACTCGCCGCCTTTAATCTCAAGGTTTACCCCTTTCAAAATTTCTTTCCCGTCGATTGCGACGTGAAGATCTTTAATTGTTAATGTTGATTGTGACATGTTTTACCCTCCGTATTCATCGGTTTGAGTAACCGATTGTGTCTATTCTCAATTTATTCTCATTACAATCTTATAACAAATTAAATTTATATTCAACCGTAGAAAGCGATTACAATTTGTATTCTCAAATAAAAGTAAAAAAACCGGCTTTTTTGCCGGTTCCCTTACTTTTCATTAAGATATGTGATTAGTAAATTTCCGGTTAAAGTCCGCAACGATGCGTCTGCTTTCAAGGTAATCCTGCTCGCGCTGCTGCTCGACGTCAATTCTCACTTCATGCTTCTGGCTGTACACTTCGTAGCCAACACCATGGGATGCGTGCATCGCTTTTTCCATGCCTTCTGTGTACTTCATATTCAGTGAGTTACTAATAGGGAATCAATCCTTTTCGTTTTTTTTTGGAGACCTGCTCCGCTATTAATACTAGCAGGCGGCGAACGGGATACGCAAAAGCAATTAGAAGCCTTGAGTCCCCCTCACAAGTTGTGAGCTCCTTTATACTCTTGTATATATCCCCTTTCGCAGAATATAAACCAAATACTCACGAATTCTTAATTATCTGAAAACTAAATGTTCTTACAAGGTAAAAAAAACCGACCAGTACTAAGCCGGTCGGTTTACGCATTATTTCGAAACTGGTACGAATGCTCCGCCCCATTCTTCTAAAATAAAGTCTTGAATTTCTTTAGAATGAAGGACTTCTACCAATGCTTTAATTTTTTCTTTATCTTCATCACCTGAACGTACAGCAATGATATTCGCATATGGTGAATCTTTTCCTTCAAGGGCAATCGCATCTTCAAGTGGATTCAAGCCAGCGTCCACAGCATAATTCGAGTTGATCATGACTGCATCACCCTCGTCGTTATTGTACACTTGCGGAAGCAATGCAGCTTCATAATCATAGTCGAATTCTAAATTCTTTTTGTTTTCCGCAATATCATCAAGTGTTGCTGCCTCTTTCGCAACACCTTCTTTTAACGTGATTAAACCCGCTTCTTCAAAGAGAGCCAGCATACGACCGTGATCTGCAACAGATGAACTTAAAATAATTTTAGCGCCTTCTGGAAGTTCTTTTAAGTCTTTATACTTTTTCGAATAAATCCCGATAGGTTCAACGTGGATACCGCCAGCACTTACAAAATCGTACCCATGCTCCGCTTTTTGTGCTTCGAGATAAGGAACATGCTGGAAGTAGTTCGCGTCAACTTCTCCCTCTTCTAATACTCTATTCGGTATAATATAATCCTGGAGGGTTTCAATCTCCAATTCATACCCTTTTTCTTCTAGTATCGGCTGCGCTTTTTCCAAAATCGCTGTATGAGGAACTGGATTAGCCGCTACCACAATTTTTTTATCTTCTTCTGCTGTACCTGAGTCTTTGTTTTCATTATCTGCTGTCTCTTCTCCGCCTCCGCACGCTGCAAGAACGAGCATAAAAGCGACTGTCATTAAACCGAGAAGCCATTTTTTCATTACAAATTCCTCCTAAACAAATTTATCGTTTATCGAGTTTACGTGTTGCAGTATCCCCGATGAACTGAATAATAAACACAATGATTAAGATAATAATGGTTGCCATCATCGTGACATCAGTACGACTGCGCTGGAATCCATCCAAAAAGGCAAGATTGCCGAGTCCTCCTGCTCCGATAACACCCGCCATCGCCGTGTAGCCAACAAGGGCAATCGCCGTAACGGTCAAGCCGGAAACGAGAGCTGGCAATGATTCCGGAATTAATACTTTTCTGATAATCGTCCATGTAGATGCACCCATTGCACGGGCAGCTTCAATGACCCCTTTGTCAATTTCCCGAAGGGCTATTTCAACCATCCGGGCATAAAAAGGAGCTGCTCCAATAATTAACGCAGGGAGTGCCGCATTTTCTCCGATAATTGTTCCGACCAGCGCCTTTGTAAATGGAATAAGCAACACAATTAATATGATGAAGGGAATCGAGCGGAAGACGTTGACGATGATGGCTGTTATGCCATATGCCGCTTTATTTTCCCATAACTGCCCTTTCGATGTTAAAAAGAGCAGAAGACCGAGTAATATACCTAAAATAAAGGTGACAATGACTGAAATACTCGTCATATAAAGCGTCTGTACTGTTGCTTCCCACATTTTTTCCCAATCGACATTCGGAAACCATTGTTCAATCATATGTAATTACCTCCGAATCCACCTGCTGCGCATCCAAAAATGCCGTGGCTTTGTCGACTTCAGTTGCATCACCCGTTATTTGAACAAACAATGTTCCATAAGCGCCATTTTGCGTTTGTGAAATTTTCCCCTGCAAAATATTAACGTCCACGTTAAACTGGCGGATCAATTCGGTCATGACCGGCTGTTCTGCTGATACACCAACAAATGTCAGTTTAACAATTTTTCCGTTCGGATGAGATTCAAGCAAATGATGAATCGTTTCCTTTGATTCTTCAGGCTCAGTCACCTGCTGCACAAACCGCTTCGTAATTTGCTGTTCCGGACGGCGGAATACGTCCAGCACCGTACCAAGTTCTACGATTTTCCCCGCTTCCATTACGGCCACGCGATGGCAGATTTTGCGGATAACATGCATTTCATGCGTAATAAGCACAATTGTCAGTCCGAGCCGCTGATTGATATCAACGAGCAATTCTAAAATCGAATCGGTCGTTTGTGGATCAAGCGCGGATGTCGCTTCATCACACAGAAGAACTTGCGGATTGTTCGCGAGTGCTCGCGCAATACCCACTCGCTGCTTTTGTCCTCCTGATAGCTGTGATGGATAAGAATCCCCCCGTCCTTCAAGACCGACAAGTTCAATAAGTTCGTTTACACGCTTGTCCCGTACCGCTTTATTAACGCCGGCAATTTCAAGCGGAAATGCAATATTCTCACGAACCGTGCGTGACCAGAGCAAGTTAAAATGCTGAAAAATCATGCCGATCTCCTGGCGCGCTTTTCGAAGTTCTTTGCCTTTAATTTTAGACACCGCCCGTCCCGCAACAGTCACAGAGCCTTCAGTTGGTGTCTCGAGTCCGTTTAGCATGCGGATGAGTGTACTTTTACCCGCACCGCTGTAGCCGATCATTCCGAAGATTTCACCCTCCTGAACGGAAAGATTTATATCATCAACAGCAGTTACCCGGCCATTTTTTGTATGGAATATTTTCTTTGCCTGTTCAATTAAAATCATGGTGTCAACTCCTTTCCATAAAAAAAACCCGTCTGCACAAAGTAGACAGAAAGGCAGTGATGAACCCCTTTCTCTCATCTTCCGGAGCATATTGCTTCGTGTGACTTGGCACCTTTCTGCTAAAGAAGGTTGCCGGGCTTCATCGGGCACATCCCTCGGCCTCTCTTGATAAGAGCTTGTTCTAAACATGAATGGATTTTAACATTCGGATAATAATTATGTCAATAAAACAATATTTAACCCCCGTTGTAAATAATGGGATTATATAACCGAGCGTATTTCTTCATATATATATGGAACTGACTGAAAAGCATAAATTTTCTTTATTAGTTTCCCATTTGAAAACAAGAGTAAACATGGGACGCTTTCAATCGCAAATAAATGGGCAATATCTTCGTGGTAATTTAAATTGATCCGTCGAAGCGGCACGTCTATGTTCATAGCCTCAACGACATCAAGCATTTTACCGGCCACCTGGCATGTACCACACATTGGTGTGTATGCATATAAAGCTGCTTTCGGTCCAGCAAGCAGTTCTTGAATTGTTTTTGTTGTCTCCATCTTTTACTGCGTTCCTTCTTTCTGTAAAAATTCACCGTGTACATCGATATCCGCGCTCATTAAAACTGACGCGAGATAACGATGCGGAGCAGCCGCGACTTCTTTATAGCGGCGGTCAATGTATAGATGCCGTGCTTGAGGAAGCTCCCGTTTAAACTGTCGGCGTAATTTCTCTCCTGATGCGTCCGCATCAACTAAGATGTATACATCACGTTCAAACAGCTCGTCCACAAGCTCGTCAAGACGTGACACACCAATCGTTCCGTTCGTACAAATGATGTCTACCGGTTCTCTAACAATTTCAGCCACCCGTTTCCGGTCAGAAGACCCTTCGACGATAATTGTTTTTTCCACCATTATCACCATCACCCCGCTGCACGTTATTGTCTCTATTTTCACCTGTTTGATGAAAAAATGCAAAAAATAAGAGCAGACAACCAATCCTTTTGTTGTCTGCTCTTTATAAACTATTTGTCCAGTTTCCCATGTAGATAACCTATTTTCGTATTGAATCATTCATTGATTGTTCCAGCTTTTTCAAATTAAAACGGGCCCCTATCCAAAATAAAACATAGGTTGCACAAAATACCACAAAACTCAGTACAACAGGAAGCGGCTCAGGCGGAACCCAACCGACAAACAAAGCTAGCGGGTAAAACACACATATAGATAGTAGAAAATGAACGGATGTTTGTTTTAACGGACTCCACGAGTCATTGTCAAAAAGAAACGAAGCAAATCCAAAATAAACACCTATTATTAAACTGCCAAACATATGCATCCATAATTCTGACACTGTTGCTTCCACCATGTTTACTTTCATCACAGTCAATACAGCAAATGTTATCACTCCAGCCATGCTAATTCCGACAAACGCTCGTTTTATCACTTCAAACATGTTATTTGCCTCCTGTCCTTAATGTTTCATGCACTACTTTTGTATATTTTCTCGATACATACTCTTTATTTCCTGATTTGAAATAAACACATAGATTTCCGTTAAAAGAAAGTTCAAATCGGTGAATTTGATCTACATTGCCTATCACTGATTTAGAAAATCGAGTAAATTGCCTTTGATCAAGTGTCTCCTCCACTTCGTACAGCTTCATCTTTAATTCAATTATTTGATCCTTTAACACGGCCGTTACTTTTCTTCCTTCCGCCTGCACGTAATCAATATCTTCCGCTTGAATGATAAACGATTGGCCTCCTTTTTCTCCAACCAATCGTTTCACTCTCGAGCCTTTGGAAAACTTTACAATCGATTCCAGCTCCCTAGTCCATTCTTTCGCATGAATTGTCATCACCGGCTCTTCATACTCATCACTTATGTCAATGTTAATCTTCATCTGTCAGCCCCCTTCTATTTATATTATAGTTGGTAGGATTTTTTTTCAGTTGACAAACAACATAACCGGTTAATACCAAGTCATAACATGATGCAAATTCTGTGTATATGGAAATGCTCGTTGTTTTTGGAACACAAAAAAGACCGGCGTTGTGCCGGCCTTTTAAATTAATCTTCTTTTGTCATTTCTTCATATTGTTCTGCAGTCATAAGATCGTCAATTTGAGACGCATCAGACGGCTCAACCACGATCATCCATGCTTTTTCATATGGAGATTCATTAACAAATTCCGGGCTGTCATCAAGATCTTCATTGATTTCAACGACTTTCCCGCTGATCGGGGCATACAATTCAGAAACTGTTTTAACAGATTCAACACTGCCGAAAGGTTCGTTAGCTGTTACTTCATCGCCAACAGACGGAAGCTCAACGAAAACGATGTCACCAAGTTCAGATTGCGCGAAATCCGTAATCCCGATGCGCACTTTCCCATCTTCTTGTTTCACCCATTCATGTTCTTCGGAAAAACGCAGGTCTTTAGGCAAATTCATTTGTTTGTCCCTCCAGATTGTATAATTATACTTTTCACTTTACTGATTATTTATACAGAAAGCAAGAGGATTCATTTCCATTTTTGTGCATATTCGTCTTCTTTAAAGCCAACCGTCACCGTATTATTGTTGATTGCAAGCGGGCGCTTAATTAACATGCCATCAGATGCCAATATGTCAAGCAGCTCATCATCAGACGATGCTGCGACTTTATCCTTTAACCCCAGCTCACGGTATTTTTGACCGCTCGTATTAAAAAACTTCTTTAACGGAAGCCCGCTTTTTTCATAGGCTTCTTTTAATTCTGCTTTTGATGGGGGCATATCAACAATATGGATCGCTTCGTACGATACATTATGTTCATCAAGCCATTTTTTTGCATTGCGGCATGTCCCGCATTTTGGATACCAGTAAAACTTCATTATAAAATCACCTCAACTGATGATGTTCGACAAAATCCGCAAAAATCCTTTTATCTTTGAAAATTCATTACCCAGTTAATGCCGTTTTTGCAGTCGGTGACCTGTCCGTGCAGTGCGCCGAAAAATGTATCCGCGAGCTTTACTTTAATGGCGCCTCCGTCTGCAGCCAATTTTTCATAGGCATTCGTAATTTCCTCTTCGCTCCCAAATTGCATAATGACATTTGCATCTTTCGTCTCATTTTGCTTTCCATATGTATCGGCAAAATGAATAAGGCTGCCGCCAAGATGCAGCTCAGCATGAAGCAATTTTCCGGCATGCTCGTTCAAAATTTTAATATCGCCACCGAAAATAGACTGATAATACTCTACCGATTCCCGTACATCTTTCACTAAAATAAAAGGACTAGCACTTTTCACGTTATGATCACCTCACGGATAAATTTCAACTTTTTTTGTAAAAATCCTTCTTTTGTTAATGCTAAAAGCCCCTTTTTATCAAAAGGGGCCCACGTTATTATACGACGTATTTCAACGTATTATTCAGTTTCTCTGCTGCTTCACGCTTTTTTGCAATGACGTTGATCGGTGTGTGGCGGCCGAGTTTGCGTAATACAGACATCATCATGCGCAATGTGTCGCCTGATTCAATCGCCACGATCGTTTCTTTTGCATGTGTTTCTATTTCGTTGAATGCTTCCTGGCAGAAAATTTGGGTGTACAATAATTTCTGTTTATTTTTTTCTTCACCGAAATTCTCTATTGCTTTTTCAGTGCGCAAAACCGCTGATTCCATCGCATACACTAAGTTAGCAAGATCCGCGATATTTGCCAGTACTTCTTGCTCCACTTCAAGCGCTTTTCCGTATTTCTGAACGGCAAGCCCTGCACCAAGAAGGGCAATTTTCTTTGCATTTTTCACAAGCATTTTTTCTTGCGCAAGTACAGCGTCCCCCGGTTCTTCCGGTATATGCATCATCACTTCTCCTTGCAGCGCCTGTGCTTTTTCAAACAGCGGCAGCTCTCCTTTGAACGCTTTTTTCAAAAATGTACCCGGCACGAGAAGCCGGTTAATTTCATTCGTTCCTTCGAAAATACGGTTAATGCGAGAATCCCGATACATTCTCGCGATTTCATATTCCTCCATAAATCCGTAGCCGCCGTGAATTTGCACCCCTTCGTCTACAACAAAATCGAGTACTTCTGATCCGAAAAATTTGCCTAGTGAACACTCAATTGCATACTCGGCAACAGATGCCGCAATGGCTTTTCCGTCCTTTTGTTCTTCTTCAGAGAGGGCGCTCATCCGCTCTTCAAAGTACCCTACCGTTCGATAAATTGCACTTTCTGATGCGTATACTTTTGACGCCATCGTCCCGAATTTTTCTTTGATCAAATTAAAGTTTGCAATCGGTGTTTTGAACTGCTGGCGTTCATTTGCGTACTTTAATGAGATATCCAGCGCCCGCTTCGCACTGCCGACTGTACCAACACCTAATTTGTAACGCCCAATGTTTAAAATATTAAATGCAATGACGTGACCGCGTCCTGCTTCACCAAGTAAATTTTCCACCGGCACTTGGGCATCACTTAAAATTAGTGTTCGTGTCGATGAACTTTTGATCCCCATTTTTTCTTCTTCTGCCCCGGTTGATACACCCGGATAATCTTTCTCCACTATAAACGCCGAAAATTGTTCCCCGCCAATTTTCGCGTACACAATAAACACATCTGCAAACGCAGAGTTTGTAATCCACTGTTTTTCCCCGTTTAACACATAATGTGTCCCTGATTCGTTCAATCGTGCTGTTGTTTTCGCCCCGAGCGCGTCCGATCCCGAACCGGGTTCTGTAAGGGCATAGGCCGCGAAACGTGTTCCCGCTGCTAAATCGGGAAGATATTTTTTCTTTTGCTCTTCATTTCCAAATAAGACGATCGGCAATGATCCGATTCCGACGTGCGCCCCATGCGAAATAGAAAATCCGCCTGCGCCCGCCATTTTCTCAGCAATCAGCGCAGAACTGATTTTATCAAGATTCAGCCCCCCGTATTCTTCTGGCACATCTGCAGCCAGCAGCCCAAGTTCGCCTGCTTCCCTTAATAATTTCACAGACCGGTCAAATTCATGCTTTTCTAAGAAGGGTACTTCAGGCATGACGCTGCCTATCACAAAGTCCTCAGTCGTTTTGGCAATCATTTTTTGTTCATCTGAAAAATCTTCAGGTGTAAATATGAAATTAAAATCCACATCTTCTATTAAAAAAGAACCGCCTTTTGCTGCCATGTTCATTTCCCCCTTTATGAAATCATTTCAAAAACGCCGGCGGCCCCCATACCGCCGCCGATGCACATCGTGACAACACCAAATTGCTGGTTACGGCGCTTCAATTCATGCAGTAATGACAAAGTTAACTTTGCCCCTGTACAGCCGAGCGGATGGCCGAGTGCAATCGCTCCGCCGTTTACATTCACAATCTCTTCGTTCAATCCTAGTTCCCGAATGACCTGTATCGACTGCGATGCAAACGCTTCGTTCAGTTCAAATAAATCAATATCTGATAATTCCAGTCCTGCAAGTTTCAGTGCTTTGGGCACCGCAACAACCGGGCCGACGCCCATAATTTCCGGCGGGACGCCCCCAACCGCAAACGAGCGAAACTTTGCTATAGGCGTGAGACCGAGTGACTCCGCTTTTTCGCGTTCCATCACCATGACGGCTGCGGCGCCATCCGATGTTTGTGAAGCATTACCCGCCGTTACAGATCCCGTAACCGAAAATACTGGACGAAGTTTTTCAAGCCCTTCCATTGATGTTCCAAGACGTACCCCTTCATCCTGTGAAAAAACAACGTGTTCCTCCACTAATTTATGATCAGTACCAACTTCTCTGAATGTCACTTCAACTGGTACAATTTCATCAACAAACTTACCCTCTTCAATTGCATGACCTGCCCTTTCGTGGCTGCGCACGGCAAAAGCATCCTGTTCTTCTCGCGAAATGCCGTACTTTTTCGCCACTTCTTCTGCCGTGTGTCCCATCGACATGTAATATCCCGGCATCTCTTCGGCAATCCTTACGTTAGGACGTGCAATATGGCCCATCATGGGCACAAGACTCATCGATTCCGCTCCTCCTGCAATAATCGTGTCCGCGTGGCCAATCATAATTTTTTCTGCTGCATAAGCAATGGATTGCAGTCCAGATGAACAGTACCGGTTAATTGTAATAGCAGGTACATCATGCGAAAGCCCGGCAAGCGCACCGATATTTCGCGCCATATTTAACCCTTGCTCCGCTTCGGGCATTGCGCACCCGATAATAAGATCATCTATATGACCATCGTAGCCGCCTGCTCTTTTCAATGTTTCTTTTACAACAATTGCGCCAAGATCATCCGGACGCATGTTCCGCAATGTCCCTTTTTTTGCCCGTCCAACCGGTGTACGCGCACCGGCGACAATGACCGCTTCCTTCATTTCGATCTCCCCTTTAATTACGAAGTGGTTTTCCCTTAACGAGCATATGGTGCATTCGCTCCTGTGTTTTCGGCTGTGCTACGAGCTGTAAAAATGCTTCCCGCTCAAGATCGAGCAAATACTGTTCATCGACTTCCGTTCCGAACGGGACTTTGCCTCCTGCAATCACCCATGCAAGCTTTTTGGCTATTGTCAAATCATAATCGGATATAAATCCAGATGCGTGCATTGACTGCGCACCTAGTAATAGTGTCGCGTAACCGGTTTCACCTGTGACCGGCACTTTTTTGCGAACTGGTGCGGTGTATCCCTTCCCGTATAAATGAAGGACTGCCTGTTTTGCGTCATGCAGCAGATGATCATGATTAGCGCTAATTCCGTCAGCTTTATATAAAAAATTATTATCTCGTGCCTCTGCCCCCGATGTTGACACTTTAGCCATCGCAATCGTTTCAAATACTTTATTTGCAACTGCCTGCAAATCAACCGTAACACCAGCTGGCAGCTGTTCAAGGTGGCGAATATAAAGCTCTTTATTTCCCCCGCCTCCTGGAATAAGCCCAACACCTGCTTCGACAAGTCCCATATACGTTTCCATTGAAGCTTGAATATGTGCGGCCGGCAAACATACTTCCGTTCCCCCTCCCAGCGTCATCCCAAACGGGGCGGCAACAACTGGTTTTGCACTGTATTTAACTTTCATCATCGCCTGCTGGAACCCCTTGACAACCATATCGATTTCCCATATGTCATCATCTTGCGCGGCCATTAAGATCATCGCGAGGTTCGCGCCAACACAGAAGTTTTTCCCCTGGTTTCCAATGACAAGACCTTTATAATTTTTCTCAACTTCATCGACTGCTGTATTGATCATCTGTACGATATCCATGCCAATTGCGTTGTTTGGAGAGGTAAATTCAAGAAGTGCCACACCATCGCCAAGATCGATCAAATTCGCTCCGCTGTTTTGTTTAATGACGTTCCCTTCCTGTTTCAGCTGTTTTAAATCGATGGCTTTCGGATTCTTTTCAATCGGATTATACGATTGAGATGACGGATCGTAATAAAGGCCGTTTTTATAAAACGTGTCACCGTCCATCTCTTTCACCCAATCTGGAATGATGTGTCCGTCAGATTCCATCTTGTTAATTGAATCAGCGATACCGATTTTATCCCAAATTTCAAAAGGGCCTTCACTCCATCCAAATCCCCATTTCATGGCCCTATCAATTGATACAATATCATCAGCAATTTCACCGGTTAACCGCGCCGAATACAACAGTGTCGGTGCGAGCATATTCCAAATGAATTGCCCCGCCTGATCGTCCGAATATACAAGCGTTTTCCATTTCATAGATCCTTTTTGCTGTTTGGCTCTCTCGATTGAAGCCGCTTTCATTTTCTTTCGTTCAATATATTCCATTACATTTAGATCTAGCTCAAGAATAGTCTTTCCATCCTTTTTAAAAAAGCCCTGACCTGCTTTCGCTCCGATCCAGCCCTTGTCACGCATTTTCAAAAGTGCTTCCGGCACGTTAAATATTGCTTTTTCCTCACCATCCACCAGATCATAAACGTTTTTGGCGACGTGAATGAACGTATCGAGGCCAACAACATCGAGTGTTCTGAAAGTAGCGCTTTTTGGCCGGCCAATAAGCGGTCCTGTAATAGAATCAACTTCACCCGGTGATAAATTCATCTCGGTCATAACATGCATCGTCTTCAGCAAACCATATGTGCCAATCCGGTTTGCGATAAAATTCGGTGTATCTTTCGCGAATACCACGCCTTTTCCAAGCACGTCTTCTCCGAACTTTTTCATGTAATATAATACATCCGGGTCTGTTTCAGATGTTGAAATGACTTCAAGCAATTTTAAATATCGGGGCGGGTTAAAAAAGTGAGTGCCGAGAAAATGCTTTCTAAAATCCTTGCTCCGTCCTTCTTTCATCGCTTCAACAGAAATGCCTGATGTGTTGGATGAAACAATGCTGCCTGGCTTTCGATGCCGGTCAACTTTTTCAAAAACAGCCTTTTTCACGTCAAGACGCTCCACAACGACTTCGACAATCCAGTCTGCTTCCGCGAGTTTATCAAGGTCATCTTCGAGATTTCCGGCTGTGATAAGATGCGCGTTTTGTTTTGAAGAAAGCGGTGCTGGTTTTTGTTTGAATAATTTTCGGATAGCGCTTTCAGAAAGTTCGTTTCTATTTTTTGCATTCTCTGGGACAATATCAAGTAAAATGGATGGAATGCCAATGTTCGCAAGATGCGCGGCAATGCCTGAGCCCATGACACCTGACCCGATGACCGCTGCTTTTCGAATGTGCTGAACCACTTTGTATCCTCCTTTGAATGAATACTCATTCATTTATTCTTATTTTCACTATACAGGACCTTTTTTAAAATTTCAACAGTCACTTCCGGAAAAAACGGGTAAACTGATACATAGTTGGTTGAGAGGGAGGGTATTTGCCATGAGAGAAAAAACAGTGCAGCTAATCGTTTTAATTACTGTTGTTGCGCTCGTATATTTTGGACTACGCTATTTTTCGAATGAATTGTCGGTTGCATTTACATATCTCGCCGGAATCATTTCGATTATTGTTGTATTTAATTTATTATTATTCGATTCACGCGGAACGAACTCAAAAGTCGCTTGGATTGCAATCGTACTCGTCTTTCCCCTGGCAGGTGCAATCGTCTATTCTGTGTTTGGACGGGATCCGCGCAGCCGGATGCTGCCAAAGCATGTCATTTTAGAAACAGTGAAATTTATTACAACGATGCGCCATCACGGTGAGAAATGGGATATTTCAAAAATGGTTCCCCAAGCAAAAAAAATTCAAAATATGACCGGCTTTGAAGCACTCGCGGGAAATAAGGTTGATATATTAACAAACGGAGAGGAAACATTCCCGGCCATTCTCGATGCGATCCGCCATGCGGAACATCACATTCACATTCAATATTATATTTTCCGCGAGGATGAACTATCAACAGAAGTGCGCGATGCTCTTGTAGAACGAGCAGAAGCAAATGTACATGTGCGCTTTTTGTATGATGGTCTCGGTTCCTCTGGATTATCAGCGTCGTTTTTGAGTCCTTTAAAAGAGGCAGGCGGTGAAGTGTATGCCTTTGATCCAATCGTATCCCCTTGGTTTACACGAACGGCAAATTTGCGGAACCACCGAAAAATGGTTGTCGTTGACGGACACACTGGATTCACCGGCGGGCTTAACGTCGGTGAAGAATACAGAAGCAATACAGAACAGTTCGAAGTATGGCGCGACACACATATACGAATGGAAGGTCCCGCTGTACGCCAATTACAGGAAGCGTTTATCACTGATTGGATTCATGCAACGAGTGCGAAAACGTCATTGCTTGATGAATTAAAAGAAACGTTTCGATTTTCTGCTTATTTTCCATCTGAAACACATGAAGCAGACGAAATGGTTCAGACGGTATATGGCGGGCCATACAATGAAGAACGGGATGTACGTGATGCGATGATGGAAATGATTCAATCCGCCGAAAAATCAATCTGGATTGCATCCCCTTATTTTGTACCGGATGACGAATCCCTAGCCGCTGTCCGTGTAGCGGCGCGAAGTGGCAAAGATGTGCGCGTTATCGTCCCCGGAAAAGGAGACCGTGCAATCTCGTTTTATGGTACAAATTCATATTTTCAGGATTTATTAAGCGCCGGTGTAAAAGTATTCGCATACCGGGATGATTCTTTTATTCATTCAAAAGTGCTGCTGATAGACGGAAAGCATGCTATTGTGGGGACAGCCAATTTTGACGTCCGCAGCTTCCGTCTTAACCATGAACTCATGACGTTCCTATACAACCGGACACCGGCCGTCGAAAAAGTCGAAGTGGACTTTTTAAAGGACTTTTCCGATTCGGTTCCGATTAGCCGTGAACGATATGAACATAGAAATTTCCTAAAACGAATTGGGGAATCTCTTGCCAGATTACTGTCGCCTATTTTATAGTGCATAAAGCCGCTCTTATGAGCGGCTTTATGCACTATAATAAAAAATCCGCTGTATATTCACTGCGGATTTTCTAATTTTCTATTTTATTTCTTATACAAGTTATTCAGCTAACCATTTAGGGAATTTATCGATCTTCCACGATGATATATGCCGCTTTTACGGGACCATGCACACCGACGACTAAATTCATTTCAATATCTGCGGAGTTGCTCGGTCCAGTGATGAAATTAATACACGATGGAATTGTTTCACCAGTCTGAACGCGTCGTGATATTTCCTGTGCAGCCTGTGTCATACGGGGGACAACCGTGCTTTTAGGAATGATCGCAATGTACTTGTGGGGCAGCAAACTAACGGACCGCCCTTTATCAGAGCTTGAAAACAGCACCACTGTACCGGATTCAGCGAGCGTCATATCGCTGAATGTAATGCCGATATTGGCACGCTCGGCTTCAGCAATATTTTCTTTCCCTCGATTGGAATCCCATTCATTCACTTCGACGCTGCGAGCAGGCCACGTTTCGCGAACAAGTTTACCGAGACCGAATTCATCAAAGCGAAGGTCACGCCATAGCGAAATTGGACCACCCCCGTACAAATTGACCGTTGATTCCAGAACCGCTGCAAGCTTATCACTAGACGTTTCGATTAGTTCCGTATGAATAAGCCGGCATTGATTGCGTAAAACTTCCATTAGTTCATCGGCTGTTTTGCCGGTCAATGTTTTGTCCTGCGGACGAAATGCCCAGTTACCATCCGGTTTCACTGATGTATTTCGGCTGCGGCCAAGCCGTTCAGCTATATTATCTAAAAAAGAGTCGCGGTTGTGTATCATTTTTTAACTCCTCCTGACTCGTGTTCCTTAAACCAGTCACGGAACCGTTCTTTGTTCGGTGCCGGAAATTCGCGAATTTCCGTCCACGTTTTTAAAGGACCCGGTCCGTTTGAAATACGCCCATCTTTCGTAAATGGCTTCATGACAGTAGAGGCCATTTTCGAACCCGCTCCATAAAGAGGGTTCGATGAAGCACCAAGTCCAAATGCCTTCATCGCAAGTTTCTCTGAAATTGGTGCACGTCCTTCTTTTTCCACAATGACCTGGCGGTGTTTATGTAAAAGTTCATGCAATGGAATTTTCACCGGACATGCATCTGTACAAGCCGCACATAATGTTGACGCGTATGGCAGTTCTTTGAAATCATCATAGCCGCCAAGAAGAGGCGTTAATACTGCACCAATTGGTCCCGGATAAATTGAATTGTACGAGTGGCCGCCAATGTGGCGGTATACCGGACATACATTAATACAAGCAGCGCAGCGAATACACTGTAACACTGACTGAAATTCAGTCCCCAAGATTTTTGAACGTCCATTATCCACAATAACAAGGTGAAATTCTTCCGGTCCATCTGCATCGCCATCCTGACGCGGACCGGAAAGTGCCGTGATATAGCTTGTTAATTTTTGTCCGACCGCACTACGTGTAAGGAGGCTGACCAATACTTCAAATTCTTCAAATGTGGGTACTATGCGTTCCATCCCCATCACCGTAATTTGCGTTTTCGGCAGTGCAGAAACAAGGCGCGCATTTCCTTCATTTGTAACAAGGCTGATAGAACCAGATTCTGAAATGGCGAAATTACAGCCAGTAATACCGATGTCCGCTGTTAAAAATTCCTGGCGCAGTTTCTCCCGTGCATGAAGGGCCAGTTCTTCCGGTTTCGATGTTAATTTATAATCTAATTTCTCCGCAAACACGTCTCGGATTTGTTCTTTATTTTTATGGAGTGCCGGCGCAACGATATGTGAAGGTGGATCGTGGTCATCGAGCTGTAAAATGTACTCACCGAGATCCGTCTCGATCACTTCACATCCTTCTTCTTCCAAAATTTGATTTAAACCGATTTCTTCCGTAACCATAGACTTCGATTTGACGATTTTTTTGCCGTTTTTGGAATTGACGACTTCGCGAACGTACGCATTCGCTTCATCCGCTGTTTCAGCAAAATACACGTGTCCGCCCCGTTTTTGGACATTTTCTGCCAGTTCATGCAAGTAATAATCAAGGTTGTCAAGCACATGCTTGCGAATTTCTTCTCCATGTGACCTCCACTCTTCCCAGTTCCCCAGCTCTTCTGCAGCATCCAGACGACGTGTTCGAAGACGCTCCTGCGCTCCTGCCACCGCTCCACGCATAAATGTATCCTGCATATTTTCGTTTACATTGTCTTTAAATTTTCCTTCACCGATTTTCATCGCCATATTGTTTTCCCCCTTACCGGCTGTTTAATACTTCCGCAATGTGCATGACACGAATTGGTTTTCCCCTCCGCTCGATTCTGCCGCCGATATTCATTAAACAGCCGCCATCAGCACCAATTAAAAAATCAGCGCCAGTCATTTCCGCAGAATCTACTTTTTCATCCACCATTTGTTCAGAAATATTGCCCATTTTCACCGAGAATGTGCCGCCGAATCCGCAGCAGTTATGTGCGTTTGGAAGTGGTTCGAATGAAAGCCCCTCCACATTTTTAAGTAACCTCATTGGCGCATCTTTTACACCAAGAAGGCGCGTCATATGGCAAGATGGGTGATATGTTGCCACACCATCTAATCTCGCCCCTACATCTTCCACTTTTAAGACATCGAGGATAAACTCCGTCAGTTCATATGTTTTCGACGCAAGCTTTTCCGCCCTCGGACGCCAAATTGGATCGTCATGGAAAATATGCTGGTATTCTTTAAACATCGTCGCACATGAGCCGGACGGTGTGACAATGACTTCCGCATTTTCGAATGTCGCAATCATCTTTTTCATCGCATCTTTTGATTCTTCCACATATCCTGAATTGTACGCAGGCTGACCGCAGCAAACCTGACCCATCGGAAATTCAATCTCACACCCAAGGCGTTCCAGCAATTCCACAGTTGCTTTCCCTACATCGGCTTGAAACATATCAACAATACACGTAATAAATAGTGTTACCTTCAATTTTCCCACCCCATGAAGTAAGGTCATCAGATGACCTGTATTATTGTTTTATTTTTATCATACTACAAACGCTTACATAACCACAAACGCTTTTTATAAAACAAAAAAACCGGCTAGATTTCACCGGTTTCAGTATACACATCGTTATTGTTCATATAGTCATGCAGAACATGCTCGACATAATCAAGATGCAATGCCATTGCGCTGCGCGCTGACGACGGATTTCCTTCTTGAATGGCACGCAAAATCGCATCATGCTGAACATTTAATTGATCGACTGTTGCTGTTTTCGAATATAGGCAAATGCGGCGTGTTTCACGCATTGATTCCGCGGTCATGTCTGACACATGATGCATTAAGCTTGCCAAAAGTTTATTGCCGGCTGCTTCTGCAATCGCTAAGTGAAACGCGAGATCTGCTTTCTCTCCCAGCTCTGCGTCACCTGAATACTTTGTCATATCGGCAAAAGCCTGCTTCATTGCGTCGAGATCTTCATCGGTTCGCCGGTTCGCTGCCGAAGCCGCAATCCCTGTTTCTAAAATTTTTCGCACTTCCATTAAGCCGGTTAAATCATCACGGTTCATTAACAACGCACTCTGTAAAGGAAACGCGATCCCATCAGCAGAAAAGGATTTTACATATGTCCCTTCTCCCTGTCTCATTTCGATTAAGCCCATCGCACGCAGAGATGTAAGTGCTTCTCGAATTGCCGAGCGCCCGACCTGAAAACTTTCAGCCAGCTGCTGAACGGAATCTAACTTTTCACCCGGCTGCAACTCGCCAGAGCGAATGGATTCAATCAGTGTTTCGGCTACTTCTTCATATATTTTTTTCGGTTTAATTTGCTTGTATTTCAACGTTATCGTCACCTCTTGTTTTTATTATAAACGGAAATCAGAAGAAATTTTGATTTTTTAAAAATTTTGATTGTTTTTTCAGAACATTCCCTCTATAATCAAAACAGGTCATCTGATGACCAAATCATTAACTAATTTTGAAATCGCTTACTTTTAGGAGGGTGCCATATTATGAGTTTGCTAACATTGTCATTGATTGCAATTGTGCCGATCATTACGATCTTGGTTTTTCTTGTTTTCTTAAACTGGCCGGCTAGCCGCGCGATGCCGATCGCACTTTTCGTTACTGCGCTCATCGCCATGTTCGTCTGGGGAACGGACGCTAATGTTGTCGCTGGTGCTGCATTTAATGGCCTGATCACAGCACTTGAAGTTATTTTCATCGTATTCGGTGCCGTACTTCTTTTAAATACTGTAAAAGAAAGCGGTGCCATCAATACGATTCGCCGCGGTTTTATTGGAATTTCACCAGATCGTCGTGTTCAAGCCATTATCATTGCCTGGTTGTTTGGATCGTTTATAGAAGGATCTGCGGGATTTGGCACACCTGCCGCAATCGCAGCTCCGCTTCTTGTGGCAATTGGATTTCCTGCGATGGCCGCCGTTATGGTATCCCTCATTATTCAAAGTACGCCTGTCTCATTCGGCGCCATCGGTACACCACTTCAAATTGGTGTGAACACCGGGTTAACAGATCAGCCGTCTGTACTCGCGGGGCTCGAAGGCACAGGCATGAATTACACCGATTATCTTCTGTATATTACATCCAATGTCGCCCTTATTCACGGAATCGTAGGCACATTGATTCCATTATTTGTTGTCGCCATGCTTACTCGCTTTTTCGGGCTGAACAAGTCATTTCGCGAAGGGTTAAAAGTATGGAAATTTGCCCTGTTTGCAGGAATCGCTTTTACCGTTCCTTACTATATTATTGCCACCTTGTTAGGACCGGAATTCCCATCGCTGCTTGGTTCACTAATCGCTCTTATCATTGTCGTACCGGCTGCACAAAAAGGATTGTTTATGCCGGCAAAAGACGAGGTTTTTGATTTCCCTCCTAGAAGCAAATGGGAAGAAGACTGGTTCGGCAAACTTAACCATGAACCAGAACGAGAAGAAGGAACAAATCGTTCTATTTCAATGGCGATGTCATGGCTTCCGTACATTCTTGTTGCCGGGCTTCTGGTTGCATCACGTACGGTCGAGCCATTGACGTCTGCTTTGAAAGCGCCTGCAATGGTATTTGAAAATACGTTCGGATCTGGTATTACAACAACATCAACACCTCTTTTTTTACCGGGCTTTATTTTTATCGTTGTGTCTGTTTTAACATTCTTCCTCCACCGCATGAAGTCTGCGGACTACAAACACGCTTGGAAAAGTTCATTTAAAACAGCTGCTTCTGCTGGTTTAGCGCTTATTTTTGCGGTACCCATGATTAAAATTTTCTTGAATACGTCTTTAGCTGCGGATAAAGTGTCCGCTGCGACAGAAGCTCTCGCCGGTCAAAATATGCCGCTTGTTCTTGCCGAAAGTGTTTCGGTTATCGCTGGTGATTTTTGGCCGATCGTTGCCCCTTCAGTCGGTGCTCTCGGTGCGTTTATTGCCGGAAGCAATACGTTCAGCAATATGATGTTCTCCCTGTTCCAGTTCGGTGCTGCTGGCAACATCGGACTAGACGTACATCAGTCTGGCATTGTGGTGGCCATGCAAGCGGTCGGCGGTGCTGCCGGTAATATGATTTGCGTCCACAATGTTGTTGCTGCATCCGCTACAGTCGGCTTAATTGGTAAAGAAGGCGCCCTCATACGCAGCGTTCTTCTGCCAATGACCTACTACTTGCTTGCAGCTGGATTCCTTGGCATGGCCATTATTCACGGTGTTGTCAACGTTTGGCTTCTCGTTTATGCTGCCATCGTTATCGTATATCTTGCACGGCTCGTTACTGCGAAAAATGGATTATCACTAGCAGCAGTTCGATAAAAAAAACCGTCTCAACTTAAGGGCAGTCCCCCTCTGAGTTGAGACGGTTTTTTTAAAATTATTTCCACCCATCTATAGATACGGTAATTCCATCATAAACGGTTCGATTCTTCTCCTGATGATTAGACAAATAAATATTAATAAACGATGCAATGATAAAGAGCACGCCCGCAGTCATAAAAACGGTAATCAGCGATGTCATATTCATAAAGACTCCTGAAACACTCGTACCGATCAGCAAAGAACCGGTAAGTACTGGTGTCATCAACTCCTTCACCCTGCCGATGTACGCTTTATCAATAGACGGATCACTGCTGTCAACGTCGGCTGAATGAGATCCATAATAAAATTCCAGTAAGTAACCGCATTCCTCCTGTTAAAATCGGCCAAACTGACCATACTTCAATGATCGTCGCCAGGCCTAAAAAGAATAACCCGCTGAACATGATTGTTTTTTCTTTCAGCTTTGTGGAACTAATCGCTGCAAGAACGCCCCCCATCAGCATTCCAAAACCCGCGGCGGCTGTAACATTGAATATTTTTTTCTAGTCAAGACGGTCCATAATGATGAAAATATCAAGCGGTTTGTTATGTGAATGCTTCCGTCTGTTATATCCTTCATCAACTTCTCTTAATGATTTTGAGAATCATTTTCAATTTCTTGTTGACTTATACGAAAACTGCGTTTATGATAAAAATGTAACCGGTAATGATAATCATTATCATAGTGCTTTACCCCACCGATTCATTGTGCATTGTTAGGCGGTCCGAACGCCCATCCGGATCGCCCCTTTTTATGTAAAATTTGATGCTATCCGGCCAATGATCCTCTTCCAATTTTTTATATACTGCTGTCTATTTTTTCTGAATATTAAAAATTCAGTAATCCTATTTCTATTTATTTCTTAGCATTTACGAATTGATTACATCTCGTACTTGCCTGTTTATGATTGTGACTGTGGGGAAACTTGCAAATGTATCATAAATCTACCATAGGAGAGTGATGTTAAGATGATGAAGAAATTAGCGAGTTCAGGTTTGGCTTTAGGTCTGGCATTTGGTGCGGGATCGGCCGCATTAGCAAACGGAGCTGAAGAAAGCCAAGTGGATCTTTCTACAAAATTGAATACAGAACTCCACGATGGTTATTTATCTTCTAATCAAGAATTACAAGCTATGGCGGAATCCAATAATTGGACTGTAAAAGATCTTCAAGTATGGGCGGATGCTAACGGCTTAACGGAAGCGGACCTTCAAAATTTAGCTGAAAAATCCGGGTGGAGTGAAGAAGAAATCTCCAGCTTGAACTTAGATGTAAATGCAAGCATCGGACTCGGTGATCTTTTGGATGGTTCAGACAATCTTTTGGATTCAATTAATCATGAGGATAACAATCTTACTGACAATCTTTTAGATGAAGATCTGTTAGGTGGGATTCTCTAACTTGACCAAAGCATTTATGAGGAAGGGGCTCTCTTTTGAGAAGCCCCCTTTTTATTATTGAATGGTTTTATAGTCGTCTACGATAGAACAAGTGGGTTGACTTCGTACTATGTCTTTCCTTATGCCTAAATATTGCTGTTCTTACTGCCGTTAAATTTTTTCGTATAGTAAATGGATAGTCCAATAATAACAGGCGTTAAGATCATCGTTGGCAGAAACCATAACAAAATGCTGACCGTTTCGATATCGAGGAGTCTCGGTGCCCCGAACACAACAAAAGCTGTAATCGTGGCGATGGAGCAGCCAAGCATGCCGCCAAAATGTTCAAACCACCAGTGCATTTTTCTATTCAGTTTTCGCAGCCAATATTTTAACTGGGTTACACTTAAAAACACACCTAACAGCGGAAACCAGGTTAAGAGTGCAAAGTCCTTGATGAATCCATATATGCTAATGCCAATAGCCGATGTCAGAAGAAGGAGCGGAAATCCTAAATCGAGTATGTTTTTGTGGACGTCCTTCCTCCCTTTAAACCGGAGCACCCGAATGCCATAAAACGCTGTCGATGAACTTAAGATGGCGATAAAAATTAAAAACATTGTAAATGATATGGTTTCGGAAGAACTGCCCCGGGTCGAACAGACGATACATACCTAAGTAAAAAGCTGATATCGCCACTACTATCATGCCCCCGACGTACCCCCATCCCGACATGCTATGCAGCTTCCCCCCTTTCTTTGTCACAACGGGAATCCAGAAAGTGAAAAGCGCAGTAAACCCGCCAATAATATGCAAAATTAGAATTAGCTGAAAAAATTCCATCCATTTACCTCTTTTCTATATACCATTACCAATTTTAAAAATTGTGAGTCACCCTACCTCATACATTTTGATAGTCCATTTGTACTCGGATTTTTTCTTTTGCATCAAAATCGGCTAATTTCTCACAGAGATAAAGTCCTAAATCGATAGAAGAGCTGACGCCTCCGGCTGTAATAATATCCCCTTCATCGACAATTCGCTCACTGAGAACCGTACAGTATGTTTGTAACTCAAGAAACGCATTCGGATGCGTCGTTGCAGATTTCCCTTCTAAAAATCCTGCAGCGCCTAATAGAAGTGACCCTGTACAAACAGACGCCTTCATCTTGCAGTTTTTTGCTGTTTTGAGCCATTCAATAAACGGAGCATCATTTCGTAATGTTCTTGTGCCAAATCCACCTGGGACAATGACAAGATCGTACTGATCAAGAGATTCCCTTACTCTCGTGGGTGTAAACTGAAGACCTGTCCCATCTACAATTTCTTCTGTAAAAGCGCAAATATCCCACTCTAAATCCGGGATGACATTCATCGTTTTCAATCTCGTTACGGGATCATACACACCAACGAAGTCGAGCGCTGTTACATGATGAAAAAGAACAAAAGCGATTTTCATTTTTTCTCCCTCCGATCATTCTTTTGAACATTTCTTATTTACGTTGTTAGTCTTCCATCCAAAATCGATGTCACTTTCCCCGCAATTCGCACCTTATTGCCCTCAACATTTACTTTTAATAGACCGCCTCTTTCAGAAGATTGATAGGCAGTGAAATCATGTTTACCCATTTTCTTTTTCCAGTACGGACCCAGGCAGCAATGTGCTGAACCAGTGACATAGTCTTCATTCAATCCTTGTGCGGGAGAGAAAAAACGAGAAACAAAATCGAGGTCTGGTGTATCTGAACGGGCCGTGACAATCACACCACGTACAGACATCCGGCTAATCAGCTCTATATCAGGATTCATTTCCCTGACCATTTCCTCAGAAGCCACTTCCACCAGCAGATCATACTGATTTTGCCCGATATAAACAGGTTTCACACCTAGCGCTTCTACTAGGAAT
Source organism: Domibacillus epiphyticus (assembly GCF_001975785.1). Classification (GTDB taxonomy): domain Bacteria; phylum Bacillota; class Bacilli; order Bacillales; family Domibacillaceae; genus Domibacillus; species Domibacillus epiphyticus. Next base: position 82,715 of record NZ_MSFI01000008.1, read on the forward strand.
TCTGGTGTTTCCACTTCTTTTTCATAAAGCGCAGGAAACCATAACTGTACCCAATCATCCACCAAATTTGCCGTCACGACTCCACTTTTTGTTTGAAAATGAATGGACTGTTCCTTTTGAACATATTTGTTTTCCCATAAAAAATAACCACTGGCAAGCGTACCATGGCCGCAGATTGGGATTTCTGTTGAAGGGGTAAACCACCTTAACTGAAATTCTTCGCCGGCCGTTCGTATAAAAGCCGTAACGGGCAAGTTTATTTCGCTTGCGACCTGCTGCATCCAGTGATCCGTTTTTTCCTCCTTTATCAGACAAACAGCCGCCGGATTGCCTCGAAATGCCCGATCTGTGAAGGTATTAAATATAGATAGGTGCATCCATCCCCCTCCTGCTCTCTACTACCTTTTCTTTTTCTATTATACAGTGCATTTTATAAAAAATGGTAAAAAGTTAGCGGGTATGGGAACAGCCAAACATTACAAAAAGAAAAAATATTTTTCATAAAGTCATTTTATTTCCTGTAGATGAATACCTTTCAGGACAGCAGTCTTTATAGGAGGAATTCACGTGGGATATTATTTGAGAATAGAGCCTGATGTAAATATATATGTGGAAGATGTGAACCAAAAAAGCGCAAAGACAATTTTGTTTTTACACGGTTGGCCCGCAAATCATAAGCTGTTTGAATACCAGTTTAACCACCTTCCTTCGATGGGCTATCGATGCATAGGTATGGACTTAAGGGGATTCGGCAACTCGGACAAACCTTCAAGCGGCTACTCCTACGATCGAATGGCCGATGACGTGAGGGCTGTGATTGAAGAACTTCACTTAGAAAATGTTACACTCGCAGGACACTCTGTAGGAGGAGCCATATCCATTCGATACATGGCACGCCATAATGGGTATGGGGTGGAAAAGCTTGCTTTATTCGCTGCCGCAGCACCAAGCTTTACAAAACTTCCTGATTTTCCTTACGGGATGACGAAAGAAGACGTGACAAAACATATTCAGGAAACATATGAGGACCGTCCAAACATGCTGAAAGAATTCGGAGACCTCTTTTTCTTTCAATATGTCACTCGCTCTTTCTCCGACTGGTTCTTCCAGTTGGGGCTCCAGGCTGCAGGCTGGTCCACAGCGTCGCTTGCTGCCTCACTTAGAGATGAAAGCTTGTTTTCTGATCTTGAAAACATTCAAGTTCCGACACTCATTCTTCATGGTATTCATGATAAAGTCTGTCCATTTCCACTTGCAGAAGCACAAAATAGAGGGATAAAAAACTCAAAACTTGTATCGTTTGAAAACAGCGGTCACGGATTGTTCTGGGAAGAGCGGGATAAATTCAATCAGACATTAGCTGAATTTATTGGATAATCTGCTTTCCAATCGTCCGGCAAGCCTTAAAAAAACAGCTATGATATACTGAAAAGAAAAAAGGATGAACGACAATGGAGATTACCATAACACCCGCCGCCGCTAAAAAAATTCGAGAATTGCGAAATCGTGAACGCGGCTTGTTGAAGTTAAAATGGGATACAGAAGGCAACGGATGCGTGCTGAACGGTGTCCCAACCTTATGGTATGTAGATGAACCAGATGAGGATCATGATGTACTGCTTGAAACCAATGACATGTCCATTCTCGTTGAAAAACCGAAAATGGTGTTTTACGATGAAGAGCTAAAAATTGATTACTCAACAGATGCGGGCATGTTCCAGCTAAAAAGCCCTGGTCAGATTTTGAACGGCCGGATGGCGTTTCGGAATAAATAATGAAAAGCGGCTGCAAGACGCACGCCGCTTTTTTCTTTGGATTTTATGACACTTAAATAATGATTAGATATTCTTCATATCCCCTTTCAACCAGTTCTTCTTTTGGGATAAATTGTAAGTCGGCGGAGTTCAGGCAATATCGCAATCCCCCTTAACCGTCTTCGAATACGTGTTCAAAGTGAACCGGCTTTTTTGCTCCGGACCTCTGTTCTTATTATGTGATGAGTGACATCCATTTCTTTCTTTACATTCACTAAATCGGAGAAATATTTTGTACTCACAATCACAATCTAGAAAACTCTCATTATATTATCACTTTTTTACCACAAACAACGCACTGCCAATGTTTCTATTTTCTGTAGGCCTATTAACTGTTTTCCCCCTGACTACAAGAGAACTAGAACCACCGCCGTCAAAGTTTACGGCTTCTACAGCACCTAATTTCAGCATAATTAGCGCACTTTGATCCGCCGTCACGCCTTTACTTGTTCCGCTTCTTCCGTCAACAGCAACTAAAATGTAACGTCCATCTTTTAACTGTCCAAAAAGAGAGCGTGGGTTCCGTTGAGTGCTGTGAGAAAATCGATAGGCATTTTCGAGGTTTTTCACACCATCTTGAACTAAAGCGTAACTTGTACCCACAACAAAGTTTGTTTGCTGCTTCAATTGATTTAACTTGCTTCTAGCAAATGTTTTATTGTCATAGTTTGCAATATCAATACGTCCATCTTTATAAAGATGCAGAGAAATATACCGCGCTGAAGGGGCTTGAATATACTTGCCATCTACGAGATACATACCTCCATGTTGAGAGCCGGGTCCGAACATACCCATATTTATTTTGGCTGTTTCTTTATTCATCTTCATATTTATTAATCTTTCTAGTTTTGATGTACCCAAACTCACTTTTAACGTTTCGTTTGTCCCCGAAGTATACACATAAACGGCACTGTTAAACATACTATATTTTTTAAAAGTAGGTTGATAGGACTTCTTTGACGTTTCTGAAGGCTCATCTGATTTTCTCTTCTTTTCATTTCTCTCTGTAACTAAAACTGAAGATGCTTGTTTTACTTCTGCTGCTTTAGCAATCGAAGTTAATAAAAACGGGTTCTCTTCCAATCTTTCTGTTTCAAAGCCCCCGAATAAACCAATCAATAAACCTATTAAAGCTGCTCTTTTGCCTAATCTATTTTTTCTAATTACCATATCAACTTGCTGCTCCCCTCTAGTTGGCACTCATTTTGAACACCATTAAAAACTCCCCTGTACATACAAAATAACTGAAACATTTTTATTCACTCATATTGAAAGATTCTTTTGATTTTCGCCAGATTCCAATATAAAAGAATAATAGCTTTGCTGCGAGAAGAAGTGATGTTCAACTCATTTCTATTATTAGTATAAAATACCTGGTTATAATTGTATAGTTTATTCCAAATAAAAGAATAGGAATGTCTTGTTTGAGGTAACAAAAAAAGCAGCTTTTATAATAGCTGCTTTACGCGTCATTACAATGAAATTTTCTTTTTATCGTTACTCATGTTCAACAGTCTGGCTGACGGCCTGAACGTACTTTTCACACCATTTTTTCCATTAAATTCCACAGGGATAAATCGTTATTCCATCCAATAACGCTTTTAATGACGACCAGACAAACATGCCAGCCGGCAAGATCTTTTGGGGTATGGTTCGTTATCGTATGAATCTTTTCAATGAATACTAATTGACAGCCTTCCTGTTCGGAATATAATTCAAAGCGAACAACATCTTTAGCCCATGTAACAGCCTCGACCAAACTTCATCAGCAGATTGATTAAAATGACGATCGAATCGGGGCGCGGAAGCAATGAAAACACCAATGACCTGCTTCGGTGACAGGTGCCGAGCTCGACCGGGCTCTCCAGCTGCTCAACAACCGGCCATGAAAGTGTCTTGACTGGCGCACGCCACACGAAGCGTTCATCGGCGAAATGCTGCACTTAACTTGACAAATGATCATGAAAATAAATAACACTGTTTAGATTTAAACAGTGTTATAAAATGATTATTTTGATAGGTCTTTTTAAAAACACATTTTATTATGAATTTTGAAACCCATATAAACCGATCCATTCGAGGCATGAGATTATTAGAAGTATAAGGCTAGCCGATACGAGCATTAACTTTATTTTTTTATTTTGCATTTTAATGAATAATGATAAATATACAAAACATATAAGTATCTAAAAGAGGGACGAGTAATTACCAGACCTAATCGACCAATAGTTCTTCTTGATAAAGCTAGTAATCCATTAAATATTAACTAAGCAGCCTAGACTTATTATCAATTTTTATATGGGGGTTTATTTTGAGTATTTGTCTTAAGAACGCCTCTTTATCTTTTGGAGATATATTAATAGTTTCAAATTCATTATAATTGATTTCGATTTTATCTCCTGATAATGCGGGATCAATAAATGGATTCTTTGTCTGCCTGATCGTACTAATTGTACCAATATCAATTATTTTTTTATAAGGTCCAAAATGTACGTTTAATATTGATTGTTGAATTTCATAGCGTGTGCCGAACCATATCCATAATAAATAAATTGCTGGTATTAACAATATTATGGTTGTTATCACTTTATTATTAAGAATTTCAGGCAACATGATTACTCCTATTGGTTCAATGGATAAGATAGATGGCAAGATGCAAGTTAATATGATGATCCAAATAACTAAAGACATCCAAATACTTTTTTTTGATGGAAAAACCAATGTCATCTCTCCTCTGTATATAAATCGTATTTAATTATTACAGTTATCATGCATTCTAAAAAGGTTTTTCCACAGCAGGAGAAAAAGCACTTTTTAGCCATTCCCCCCCTCCTTCATAGTTTTTATAAGGAAAATGTAGCATAATTAGGGAATTTATTTTAAGAACTGCAAATACGGATTACAGGTAGTTGCGCGTCTTAAAACAGAGATTCTCTTTGAAATATTCGAGCACCCCCCTTTATTTTTCCATTACTGTCATAATCACCGCCTTCATGCATTAGACTAGATTGATTCCATCTCCCATAAAAACTTATTTTTCTCGAAACATCTTAAGCAAAATTGATTCGTTTTCATCTAAAAAACAGGGGGACGTTCAGATGTTTAAAAACAAAAAAGATAAATTTTTTATTCTGCTCGAATCCATTGCTGTAAATTTAAAAGAAGGAGCTTATTATTTCTCAGACTATAAACTTAAACATCCGAGTGATTTAAACATATTCTCAGAAGAAATGAAAATATTTAAAATTCAAGGTGATAAGTATATTCATCAAACCATTAAAGAATTAAACAATTCATTTATTACACCGATTGAGCGGGAAGATGTTTTAGCGCTGGCGATGAGTATGAATGATGTGTTGGATAGGCTGGAAGAAACAGCCGCCATTTTCGAAATATATTCTGTGGCGCAGACAGATGCGTATATGTTTAAGGTTGTAGATGCGATTCGGTCATGTACAGATGAAATTGTCAAAGCGGTTGAATTGTTGTCCGCAAAAAAACTGCCGGATATTCGAGCACATGCAATTAAAATCAAAGAGTATGAAATCATTTGTGAAGGCGTTTTACGCCAGTCAATTAAGCACATTTTTACAATTGAAAAAGATCCGATCCGCCTCATTAAAATGAAAGAGATTTATGATCATTTTGAAGAAATAGCAGACTCCTGCCAGGCCGTTGCAAATACCCTTGAAACCATCATCATGAAGAATGCGTAAAGGGCATTAGCGATATGGAAGATTTCTTAATCATTACCATTCCCATTGTTATTTTTGCCCTTGCTTTCGATTTCATCAATGGTTTTCATGATACTGCCAATTCGATTGCAACAGCCGTTTCAACGAAAGCACTTACACCAAGACGGGCTATTATTCTTGCTGCAGTTATGAATTTTGTCGGCGCAATGACATTTACAGGTGTTGCGAAAACCATCACGAAAGATATTGTAGATCCTTTCATGCTTCAAAATGGATCGATGGTCATTTTAGCTGCGTTGCTTGCAGCAATTTTTTGGAACTTGCTTACATGGTATTATGGCATTCCAAGTAGTTCTTCGCATGCCCTTATCGGGTCTATTGCTGGTGCAGCGATTGCAGCTGCAGGATTTCAGGCACTTAATTACACGGGTTTCTTTAAAATTTTACAGGCACTGATCATTTCTCCCTTACTTGCTTTCGCAGTTGGATTCATTATGTACAGCCTGTTCAAAGTTATTTTTAAAAACAACAATCTATCACAAACGAATCGTAATTTCCGCGCATTCCAAATTTTCACAGCAGCATTACAGGCCTATACTCACGGAACAAATGATGCACAAAAAGCGATGGGTATTATCACGATGGCGCTCATTGCAAACAACCATCAGCAAACGACTGATATCCAGTTATGGGTACAAGTTTCTTGTGCGTTAGCCATAGGGCTCGGCACATCTGTCGGCGGGTGGAAAATTATTAAAACAGTCGGCGGGAAAATTATGAAAATCCGTCCTGTTAACGGTGTGGCAGCCGATTTATCGTCTGCTATGGTTATTTTCACGGCCACACTGATTCATCTGCCGGTCAGTACGACTCATGTCATCTCTTCCTCTATTCTCGGTGTAGGTTCTTCCCATCGGGTAAAAGGTGTAAAATGGGATACAGCACAACGTATGATCTTCACATGGGTGATTACACTTCCTGTTTCTGCAACCATTGCATCGATTTTCTACTACATCTTAATATTATTCTTTTAAGCTGTACCCAAATATGGATTCAGCTTTTTTATATGCTTGTTACAATGTAAACATTCATTTTATAGAATAAGAGCTAATTAAAAGGGAGTGGACAAACTGTACTCAAATACCACACTTATATAAAAGCACCTATTGAAGTGTATTTTGACATTGGCAGAAATGTAGAAGTGCATACAAAAACAACATCTAATACAAAGGAAACAGTTGTTGGCGGTGTGACAGAGGGATTATTAGAACAAGGTGATTATGTCACTTGGGAGGCAATTCATTTCGGTGTTAAACAGAGAGTAACAGCTAAAATTACAGAAATGGATCCACCATATACATTTACTGACGTTATGGTAAAAGGAGCTTTTCATTCCTTTATTCATATACACGAATTTATAGAAAACGGCAAAGGGGGCCATTATGACGGATACATTTATATAAAGCCCCTTTTCTCGTGCGACATAAAAATGTTTCAATAATTAAAATTCCAAGCACAACATACAAATAATAGATGAATAAATTTCCTTTCAATTTTTCAAATAACGGGTTCATCCTTTCCGTATATTATTTGACTCGGAGGTGTAGGTACATGTCTCAAAAAAATGGTGATAATGCAGCAAACGATCAAGACGTTTACATTAATGTCGGTATAACACCTGAGATTGATGAATATTACGACCAACGTTTTAATAAATGGATCCATATTAAAGAAATAGATGACGGTGTGGAGAATGAGAACGATAAAGAAGCGGGTTTCATTGACTATGCAGTCTTCGGAATCGTCTTGGCGGCAAGCACCTTATTCTTCATCAATTATTTATAGCCGCCAGCGAATTTCAACTGGACATTTTCACCTCATTATTACTTCTAGTGTTAATACTTTTAAGTAATCTATGGCAGACGTCTATACCGGTATCGGGGAGTGTTTACACGTATACGTATGCAACCTTTGGTGGACTTTTAGCCTTTTTAATTGCTGGGGTTTAATGCTTGAATATGTTATTGCGCTTGCGGCTGTGGCAGCAGGCTGGGCAGGTTATTTTCAATCGTTCATATCTGGATTCGGGCTAAACCCTTGGCAACACAGGAAAGAGAGGGAAAAATGGGAGAGGAAATAAAGGCTAAAAAAAGTATAAATTGATGTATAACAAGGTCTACACACCAATTTATACACCAATTTGCAGTCATGATCCGTCATTTTCCCGCTGTCCTTTCCTCTGCTCCAGGAAGTGGACTAAATGGAATCGTTAACTTACCTGCCAAGAATCATGATTTTTATTAATTACGGCTCTTGTAAGTAAAGGAGGAAAAGAGAGTACACCCGTTTTATATGTGGCCGTTTAAACAAACTGTAAGACAGTGCTTCGTTTTTTAGTTTCTGGTCACCCAGCGCTTTTGCATTTTTTTATATAGGACTGACAGGTAATATAAACAAAACAAAACCATGCCACCGAAATGCTTATAGCAGCAATTGTATCAGAAAGAAAATGGGCTCCGAGGACAATCCGGCTTAACGCAACCCCTGCTATAATGATTGAACATATCGCATAAAGGAGAATCTTTATTGACTCCTTTTTTACTAAGCGATAACTTATATAAATCAGAAAGGTGAAAAGGATAACACTCCGCATTGTATGTCCACTGGGAAAGCTGTAAGATGCGATTTCAATAGTATAATTAAACACTTCTATATTACTCATTTCTCCTGGTCTTTTCCTTTGAAAAGAAACTTTTAACAGTAGATTTAATAGGATACCGCCAAATGTGAGAATTATTAAAAAGAAGCTGTTAAACCAATCCCTTTTAGATAGGAAGAAGACTGTCATTCCAAGCGTAGCCACAAGGATAAATTCACTCGATCCTATAACAGTTATCAATTCCATACTTTCTACCATGGCGTTGGAATTTTGAGCTATCCACGAAGTAATGACTTCATCAAATAAAAAGCCATCATTGTATAACGACAAAAATGCAATGGACACAAAAATAACTAAAGAGGCCGTCATTATGGAGGTTAAACGTTTATTTTCATAGATCATGTTTTTTCACTCTTTCTATTTATGTGAATAATGAATCTTTATCTTATTACATGTCGGTGTTTAATGACAAACAATATGGTTGAATGGGGGAATGGAAAGATGTGATAAAAATAAAACAGACCTTTTTTATGACAAAGGTCTGTTTTCATTTTTATTCACTTAAATCCACATTGTGGTACACTTGCTGGACATCTTCTAAGTCTTCTAATGCATCAATCATTTTTTCAAACTGTTCCTGATCGGCTTCTGATAATGTCACATCATTTTGCGCGAGCATCGTAAGCTCCGCTACTGTAAATTCCGTGATCCCGGCATTCTTAAATGCTTCTTGCACGGCATGGAACTGGTCAGGCTCGGCATAAACGATAACTGCTTCATCTTCTTCTAATATGTCACGCACGTCTACATCCGCTTCCATTAAGATTTCAAGCGCTTCATCTGCTGTTTTCCCTTCAAGACCGATGACAGCCGTTGCATCAAACATATAGGCAACTGAACCACTTACTCCCATGTTACCACCGTTTTTACCAAATGCGGCACGTACATCTGATGCAGTACGGTTCACGTTATTGGTCAGTGCATCCACGATGACCATTGATCCGTTTGGTCCGAAGCCTTCATAACGAAGTTCGTCAAAGTTTTCTTCTGAACCGCCTTTCGCTTTTTCAATCGCACGGTCAATAATCGTTTTTGGTACACTGTACGTTTTTGCCCGCTCGAGTACGACTCTTAACGCCTGATTTGTTTCTGGATCTGGTTCCCCTTGCTTAGCGGCTACATAGATTTCGCGTCCAAACTTTGCGTATATACGACTCGTGTTTGCATCTTTTGATGCTTTTTTTTCTTTAATGTTGTTCCACTTACGCCCCATACTATTTCACTCTCTTTCAAATTTGACTCTTCACAAAAGAACTAATATGTAATAAAACTATACGAATGGCTGCATTCACTTACTGTATTCATTATACCTCAATTGCAATCATTTGGTGCGAGTTTCATATTCAAAAAAGAAGTACTTATGTATATGTAAAACCATGGATTTTAACTCCATGGTTTTAGGCGGCTATTCTGTCTCATCTTTTTCATCATGTGTCGGGTGTGCACCGGGGTACTGCCTTGGTAAATTTTCATGCTGATTTCTAAACTCATAGGTAAAACCACTTGTGTATTGCTGGCCTTCCTCCCATGGAGTGCTCTTATTTTCAACTGGTTTTATTTTACCTATTGGCGAACCATATGGTCCTTCCGGAAATTCCTCCGCTGTTAAGAAATTTCTTTGTTTTTCCACGTTTGATAAATCTTTATATTCCTTTTTATTATCCACATAAACACCCCGCCATGTTTTTTTGTAATGTGACCCAAAATGAAGGGGATTATGCACGTCGTTAGCTTTTGGCAAGATGTAATTGCCGCGAAACACCGTATTTATTTTCTACCCACCCGAATTTTTCACTCATCGAAGAAGCGGCTAACGGTATTAAAACCGTTCCATTTTCTCAGATAACCTTTGATTCATGGCCTCCTCAGCCGTTCCAGAAAACATTAAAAATGTTGTGATTTTTTGAGCATTCACTCCTTTTTTATTGATGATTCTTTTACGTTCGTTTTATTTAAAGAAAGCAAGGGAAATACATCATATAGCATCCACTGTTACCAAATTTCTTAAAAACGAGCAAAAGGAGAAGTGAATCATGACAAAAACAAAATGGGCAGTCGACAGAGCGCACAGCAGTATTGATTTTGCCATCCGGCACTTGATGGTCAGCAATGTAAAAGGAACGTTTCACGCATTTTCAGCAGTCATAGAGGCTGACCCGGCAAATTTAACGACAGCAAACATTGCATTCACTGTTGATCTTGAAAGCGTTGATACACACAATAAGGAACGCGATGCTCATTTACTCACGCCTGATTTCTTTGACATTGACAAGTTTCCGCAAATGACATTTTTGGCGAACAATATTGTGGAAACCGGTGAAAACAAATACGACATGATCGGCGAATTTTCGCTGCACGGCGTAACCCGTTCGGAAACGTTTGCTGTCACGTACGAAGGTGCCGCAAAAGACCCTGCCGGGCAAGAGAAAATTGGTTTTCGTGCGAGAGGATCCATTAATCGTAAAGACTATGAATTGAATTTCAATAAGCCATTAGAAACAGGTGGTGTATTGCTCGGAGACCAGGTGAACATTTCATTGGACATTCTGGCGTCTAAAGAAACGTAGGCAGCTCCCGAGATTCATGTGCTTTCCTCTATATTATATATTTTATATACACCTTAGGAAGCGCCACTTTACTCTTTCAGCATATTCATCCATTTCTTTTTTTGTTTTCACGCTGAACCCCTCTGTATAGAGAATAGATAACGTTTTTTCATCTATAATGAATAAGGAACACGTAATCCTTTCTTTCTTTTCAAAAGCATTGTGCATGACCGTTACATGATATTGCTTCATCATCTTTTCTCCTTTAGCCCGTTTCATTCTAGTTTCTATTTACCAGTGTTATCGTCTGAAACGGATTTTAATCTGTTATTTAAGAAAAAGCGGCTGTTCCGCAAGTCAAGTAAACCTTGCGGGACGCCGCTTTATTTTTTCGTTCTAGCTGTAACTTCTATTCATCTTTCTAACCAGCCCATAATAAGACAGCAGGGCAAACGCACTTGCAGAAAAGATAATAACCCCCATCGGGAGAGCCGTATTTTCCCCCGCTATTCCGACAAGCGGCGCCGTTATCGAGCCCAGTACAAAAGGCAGCAATCCTAAAAGAGCGGATGCGCTTCCCGCAATATGCCCCTGCTTTTCCATTGCTAATGAAAAAGAAGACGTTGCAATAATGGCGATTGATGAAACAAAAAAGAAGATCGGAATAGCAATCGTAAAGAGCGGTCCTTTTAACAGAACCATGATGACTAACAAAAGGCTGGACACGCTTGATATAAATAAACCAATCTGCAAAAAGCGTGTTTCTGAAACAAAATCGGCGTATCGGCCAACAATCTGTGTTCCAATGATTAACCCAATCCCATTCATCCCGAACAATAAACTGAATAATTGAGGAGACGCCCCGTAAATGTTTTGATAAACAAAAGGAGTACCGGAAACGTAAGCAAAAATGCCCGCAATAATGAATCCTTGCGTAAGTGCGTATCCCATGAACTCGCGGTCTTTTATTAATGAAATGAAGTTTTTTACTGTTTCCGTCAAGCTGCTTGGTACACGATTTTCAACAGGCAGCGTTTCATCCAGTTTCCATAGCACAATGAGAGCGAACAAAACCCCAATTGCCCCTAACACAATAAAGACACCTGTCCAGTCCGTAAAAAAGAGAATAACGCTTCCCGCGACCGGCGCCAGAATAGGGGCAAGATTGTTAATCAGCATCAGTAATGCAAAAAACTTCGTTAGTTCCCGGCCGCTGTATACATCGCGGACAATAGCACGTGAAATAACAAGCCCTGCCGCCGCCGCAAACCCTTGCAAAAAGCGTGCACCGATAAAGAAATAGATCGAAGGAGCGTATGCGCATAATATGGACGCCACAAAATACAATGTGAGAAAGATGAGGAGCGGTTTACGTCGGCCCCGGACATCACTTATCGGTCCGATGATCAGCTGTCCGAATCCGAGACCTAACAGGCAGGCAGTTAAACTAATTTGTACAAAAGAAGCGCTCGTGCCGAATTCATTTGCGATTGTCGGGAATGAAGGCAAGTACATATCGATTGTAAGAGGACCCATTGCGGCAAGTGAGCCAAGAAGAAGTGCGAATCGTAACCGCGTATTGATTAATTTGTTCAAGTTTTCTAACAACCTTTCATCATTCCAGGTGTTTCTGCCTATTAATGAAAAATACACCTTGTCTTGTGTGATTGAGCACTCAGTACAATACCACCAATTCTTGCGCTTAAAACCATCTTATTGTTCGTTGGCCCCTTCTTCATTGATACATTTAAAATAAACGATATATAACAAAAAAGAACTCGTTAAAGTTCTTCTTTTAACGAATTCCAGAGTTCTTTAATGATGGTTTCATTTCTCCTGTAGTATGTCCATTGACCGTGTCGTTCAGATTCCAATAAGCCCGCCTTTTGCAGCATGGTTAAATATTGAGAAATCGTTGACTGCGATAACCCAGCCTTTTCAACAATATCTCCGACACAGACTCCTCCTTTTTCATTCATATTTTTTGATAAATGAGCGGAAGGCTTATCAAAGTGTTTTTCCGGTTCTTTAAGCCATTTCAATATCTCTAATCGCGTTTCATTAGATAGTGCTTTAAAAATGTCAATTTGATTCATGGCTTTATGTTAATCGGGTTTTTTCGATATGTCAATAAAGAGGGAAAATCAGGTTATTTAACACTATTTCCCCGATTAGGGATTTTACCCTTTATGCCCCCCTACATGATTTGCCCGCCTCAAAAACGTGCCGCCCCTCAATAAACTATGTGCTCTAAAAATCGAGTCTTTCCCATACCGCAACCGGATCGTATCCATTACGGCGTCGATCGCATGATTCTTCTCATCGCATTCAGCCGCCGAAAACAAATTGATCTGTTCGTATTCGTCCGAACCGAGTTTGGTGCAGACAACATGAATCTGCCGGACAGGCTGCCCGCGCCAGTATCGCTTAAACAGCTGAATAAAGGAAACAGCAAGCTCCTTTGTACTGTTTGTGCTTCGCTGCAGCAGCATTTGATGCTTAAATCCCCTCTCTTCAATGTCCTTGCTGTACGAAATGCCAAGCGCAATGCCAGACGCCGCCGAATTATGCGCGCGAAGCCGCATCGCCACTTCGTCGACCATCTCCTGGATCACAACGATGATTTCCTGTTCAACGTAATAGTCCCTCATTAAAATCTGGCCTTTCGAATACGATTTTTCCCTGGGACCGACTCGTTCGGAAATCACGCTGTAATCCACGCCCCACGCATGGTAATACAGCTGAGATCCGAGAACTCCAAGCCTGCTCTTCAGTTTGAACCGATCCGCGTGCGCAAGGTCATACACCTTGTAAATGCCCATATTGTTCAGCCTTTTTTTATAGCCGCTGGAAATCCCCCACATATCCGTTAATTCCGGAATGCGCCAGATCGTTTCCTGTACGCGTTCATACGACCAGTATGCAAGCCCATTGGGCGCATTTTTCGCCTCGTTATCCAGCGCCAGCTTGGCTAAAAGAGGGTTATCACCGATCCCGATCGTGACGACTAGTTTCAGCTCTTTAAAGATCGTATGCTGGATCTTCTTTGCGATCTCAAACTTATCTCCAAACAATCGACGCGAGGCCGTTACATCTAAAAATGCTTCATCAATACTGTAAATATATAAATCTTCATCTGATACAAACCGCTTAAGAATATCGATGATCATTTTATTCACTTTTAAATACAGCGACATGGATGGCTCCACAATCATTAGCCGGCGGTCATTGGGAATTTCAAAGGCGCGCGATCCCGTCTTAATCCCAAATTCTTTTTTCACTTTCGGCGAAGAAGCCAGAACGACTGAACCGGGTCGATTCCTATTGGAAACAACTACAATATAGGCACCTAAAGGATGGATTTTGCGCCGGACTGCTTCGACGCTGGCAAAAAAAGATTTCACATCGATACAAAGGACATCCCGCCTCGGCATCTGTGTGTAATCAATCGACATCACCATCACCTCTCAACCAGTGTAATCGATACGATTTCATCGACCCAAAACACAGAGCTGGATCCCTTCAATGAAAGAAACCCTTTTTTCCTGCCTGTTCGGGTGAAGGATTGAACTACGCCCTTCACTTCGAAATAAGGTTCCCCAAACGTATCCATGTTAAATACAATTTCCTTTTCGAAATGAATCGAGATGTTTACAATCCTGTCAAAACGATCTTTTTCCTGTTCATCAAGCATCACTTGTTTCTTTTTAATATTTTCTTCTCTCAGCTGTTCGGCGTGTTCCGGCAGGATTAAACCTTGCCATTTCAACATCTTTCTATCGTCATATAACAAAGTCAACGCCCCCTGGAACATAAGTTCTTTTTATTCATTATAAGAACTATCGTTCGATTTGGCAAAGGGAGATTTATGGGAATATAGGAAAAATGGAAATACAGTGAAATATACAGAAAAGATAAGTTCGTGGCGGTTCCGCGTATTCCAGATTAAAATAAAAAAACTCCCTAAAGGAGCTAAAAATCAGGCGAATTCATCATATATTTCTAATTGCTCTTTCAACAGTTCAGCCCGGCCCAAAAACCGTACTCCATCACTTATCTGCACAGTGTCACAAACAAGATGCACCACTTTGTTTTTTTCGGTCCAGGCAACAAGGTCTTTTTCCAAAATCTTTTTCCTGCATGCAGCACATAGTAAACCAACTGCACAATTCATAAATCCATTCTCCTTTTTGTAAGCGCTTTACATAATTATATCGCAGACAAAAAGAAAAGATTGTAGAATCATCGTTCATATTCTAAAAAAGATTATGTCGAAAGAACAGAATCGTGATTAATCTGCCGTTCGGGCATCCGCAAAATCAAGAGAGACGATATCTTTCAGGTAAAAATATTCACTGGTTCCGCTAATTTGTATATACCCTTCTTCCCAATTGACTGACTTCACTACCCCTATCACCGTGAAAGGCTCACCAAACGTCATCTTCATTTCAATCGGCTTTCCGTCATAAATAGAAGCAATGAGGGCTCTGTCGAACAATTCCTTTGCGTGTACGTCTAGAAAAGCAGATTTCTTTTCATTATCGGCGTCCCGCATCTGCTCAGCGTGCTCCGACAACATAAATCCTTGCCATTTACCCATCTTTCTGTCAGTGTATAGCATGTTAAACGCCTCCTGGAACATAAGTTCTTTTTTGTACTATAAGAACAAATGATCTATTTTGCAATACTTATTTTTGGCATTAAAGGAATTGCAACACGCTGTGCCATTCCATTTCACGTATGTTCTCTAAAGAAACGGAGAAAATAACCTGAACTATCGATCAAGGAGGCACTCATAATGGCTGAAAACAAAGAAGGTTATGAAGAAACGTTTAAGGAAAATGTCAAACAAATACAGGAAGAGCACAATCAGATGATGGAGGATAAAGACCGGATTCCGAATCAGCAAAACCGCATGAAAAGTGTGGAAAGAAAATTATAGATGTACCAATTCGACCTCAAAACAAAAAGTGGCGGGATGGTCTGAACATCACGCCACTTTTTTGGATATAGCCGGTAAACGCGAGAACTTGCAGTGCCGGCTCGTTGCTACTGAGCAGCCGATTCTTTCTCTTTATAGTAGCTGGACACCGCATGATTAAAAGCCTGTTTTCTTTCCATAATGGTTGCTCTGGACTTTTTCATCCCCTCATCAAAGGTGCTCCACGAGAGTCCATATTTTTCTTCAAACCAGCTCATGAAATCTTGCTCCTTGCTGCCCTGTGGATAAACGTAACGATAAATCGTGTTATATACTTTTTCAGCGTCACTTGCAGAGAAAGGACCCGTTAAAGCTTTCAACGCTGCTTTTCGTCCATCTCCAACATAAAACGAAATAAACATTTCCGGCAAAGCAGCAATATGCCGGCCGTTATGTGTAAGAATGAAAAACTCGGCGCTTTTGCTCTTGCCAGTAAAGATACCGGCAATCTTAATTCTTTCCACCTTGTACCACCTCAACATTTTTTCTATCCTTTAGGTTGCCCAAAAATGAAGATCTTTAATATGGTCAAACAAGTTGGTTGCAATCGACGGTTACACACGCTTTGAACTTATTGCCAAAGCACCCATCATACCGACAAACGTAAGGAAAAGAGAGAGTCGAAAGTAAGGAGGATAATACGATAAGACAATGTGATTCCCTCCTTTTTCTAAAGCAAAGCCGGTAAATGCGTAGTTTGCTTTTTCAATTTGTTTTTTTTCGCCGTTTATTTTTAATTCCCATCCTTTTTCATAAGGCACAGGCAGCACCATATATTTTTCCCCAGACTGATTGTTGAAATCAATGGCAAGCTTATTTCTCTTCCATTCAAAGGAGGAAGTATTCTCCGCTTGTTGTACAGCCATCCGAAGTTCGCGATAGTCTTCTTCATATAAGGCCAGTCCCTTCAATTCGTACATTCCTTCCGGCACCCGAATAGATATTTTTTCACTTTTCGGCACTCGGATCACCAAATCGTTCACGCCCGTTTTATAAATGGATGCACCATGTTTTCTTGTTGTGCGGTAGTCATTCACTTTTAAAGAGAAACCTTTCCCTTCTCTATTTTTAATGGATAAATGAACATACAAATCTTCTGTATTCAAAAGCGTCTGAGCAGGAAGTAAATCGATTCCTCCTGTTTTTTCTGTGACTGTCAGACGGTTATTTTCATAGGTTGCGCCAACAGTTTCTATCGCCGTACTCGAAATATGATTTTTTTCCTTCGCAGGCTGCTGCGAACTTCCTTTATTTAAAATAATCCCATCGAGCATCGCGTGTTCCCGGTCAAGCGGCGAGGCGGATTGTAAGTCTTTTTCAGAAAATACATTTTTGGTGGTCCGTATAAAAGGGAGCGTCATTGAATTTTTGTACACAACATACTGGTCGGATTCCGCAAAAGGTTCAAATCCGTACGGCACGTTTTCCCCTTTATTTTTTTCTCTCATCCAATAGTTCGCCTGCAGAAGGCTGTGCAAATTCGCTCTGTTGCCAAGAGTGGCATAACGGCTGACACTTTCTCTGCCCATATCGATTTTCAAATCATGCCAATAAAAAAACAATAGTTTTTCATTAAAAATACTCGAATACAGGCTGGTTCCGTTAAAACCCTGCACAATCGGCGTATTATTTCTGCCGGCTATCATCCAGTCGATCCGAAACAGGCGCCCGCCCTCTTCTTTTTTTATTTTTCCAATCATCTGCTGCTGCTCTTTGCTGTTGTACGCCTCACTGCTTAAAAATTCTGCCGATACTTGATGAACAGGGTATCCCGACTGCATATACTTTTCATAAACATTGACAATCAACACACTTGAAAGCAAAATCCAGCCTTGCAGCATGAGCAAAACTCCCTTTTTCTTTTTCCAGCTGAACACCAAGACAAGAATAACGTGGATGAGTAAAAGAGAGAGTATGATCGCCAATATCGTATTCCATTGATCGCGGGTGTACGGCAGTCTTTGATCAGCATAGACAGTGAACATATAGAGAAAGAGCGTCCCAACAATGGAAACAAGCACCGAGCGGATGGTCGTTTGTTTCAAGAAATGCAGCCCTGCTGCTGTGACACCGCCCGCCGTAAAAGACAGCACATATTCCCAGCGGTATTGCGGTGCTGAAAAGCCGTTGAAAGCACTTGCTGCCAATGGGCTAAAATGAAGCAAGACGAAGAAAAGGCTTAAACAAGCAAACAACGTGAAAATGCGATGCTTATAAAAAGAAAAATTCAACAAAAAAAGAACGACGATCGCCGGCAAAATGATGACGTGGCTGGAAAACAAAATATTGTCACTCAAATCAACCAACGGTATATTCTGCTCATAGCTTGGACGGTAATTATTTACATAACCGTAAACTGCCGGGATAAAAGATATTGCGCTAATACAAAAACTGATCAGCACACCTTTTATAAAAAATGTTAGCTGTTTCTTCTTTGGCAGTTCTTTTTCAGTTAATGGAATCATCCAGCGGCAAAAAATATAGAGAAATACAAAAATGAAATTTATGTAGGCAAAATAAAAATTTGTCATTAACATAAGAGACAACGTGACGATAAAAAGGACTGGCCTGCTTTCTCTTATGATTTTTTCCACGCCAAACACAAGGAGAGGCACCCATAGCATCGCATCGGCAAAAAACTCCCAAAACACCACATGGCGAAAATACATGACAGACAGACCATATACAGCCGCACCTGAAAAAGCAGCCGCTGTAGAGATGTTCATATACCGGTAAACAAGCGTAGACATAAATAAAATCAAACTTAATCGTAAAATGCTGACGATTAAGACCGCATTTAGCCAAAAGAAAAGATCAGGCGGGCGAATGAGCTGAAGGGATTCCATGAAAAAGACAACGCACGATGTGAAAAGAAAAACAACGGACGTTGAAAAATAATAAGCTAACTGGCTGTAAAATCCCCCGCCAAGTCCAAAGCTCCAGGAATAAAAAAAGTTTCCTGCAGTGTATTGGTCGTAAATAAATTTTTTAAATGGAATCATCTGTGACAGCCCATCATTTGGACCAATCATAAGCCTTCCTTCCGGCCACTTCTGTAAAAAAAAGAAATGCGCAGCTGCGGACAAAATGAAACAGCTGAGCATTAAAAATGGTATCGATTTATCCCTCATCCTGCGACACTCTCTTTTTTCAAAACTTTCCCTGTCACAAGAAAAGTCATAGGCACAGCGATAATGACAGCGAAAATCGGTGTAATCGTACTGCTCACATGGAAATATTCAATCAACACAAACATAAAAAAAGATGAAACGGCAAAGTTAAAGAGCTGCGTTAAAGGAAACGTTAAGAACTTTACCAGAGTCGGCTTCACTTTAAACGTAATGTACGAATTTAAGAAAAACGAGATAACCATGCTAATGAAAAAAGCAACAATGTGAGAAAACATATATTCCATCTCTAACGAGGAATGCAACAACAGATAGAGCACATAGTAAGTAACGGTATTAATTCCCCCGATGATCACGAATCTGATAAATTCTTGGCCTGTTCTTCCCATACGTTACTCCATTCATGATATTTGTCTCCTGAATTAAATAAGGTGGACGTTTTTTCGTTTCATAATAAATTCTGCCAATATATTCACCAATGACGCCCAAACTTAAAAGCTGAATGCCTCCAAGCAGAAGAACAGCTGTAATAATCGTAAAATAGCCGGGCACATCGATTCCCGTTTGGACAATATGAATAAACGTAATCAAACTGTAAACAACAGATAAAAACAGAATAAACGCCCCCGTATAAAAGCAAGCCCTGAGCGGTCTATTATTAAACGACACAAGCCCATCCAATCCGTAATTAAGCAGGTTTGAAAACGACCATTTGGTTTCTCCGTTTTCACGAGGTACGTTATCATAATCAATCATTTTTTGCTCCATGCCAATCCAGGAAAATAAACCTTTAGAAAAACGCTGATTTTCATTTAATGATAAAGCAGCCTTCACGGCTCTTTCGCTTAAAAGCCTGAAATCGCCTACCCCGTCTTCCAAATCCACATCAACCACTTTGTTAATCACTTTGTAGTAAGCGGATGAGCAAAATCGGCGAAAAGGGTGCTCCCCTTTCCGGTTTCGGCGGGCAATCACCTGGTCGAAGCCTTCTTCAAACCCTTTGATCAATTCAGGGATTAAGGAAGGAGGATGCTGCATATCGGAATCCATCATAATGACTGCTTTCCCGGTAATATACTGAAGACCGGCAAAAAGAGCTGCTTCCTTTCCAAAATTCCGGGAGAAGGAAATATACTTCACTTTTGAGGTTCTGGAGGATATTTGTTTAATTCGATCTAGTGTGTCATCTGTACTTGCATCATTGATAAACAGCAATTCAACATCGTATGGAAGTCTTGAAAATTCTTTGACGATCCTTTCATAAATCAACTGTATATTTTCTTCTTCATTGTAAGCAGGAATGATTACAGAAATGACCTCCATTGACTGGCACCTCCCTTTTGTTTACTGCTTTTTACTGCCGCTCAATTTTTCATTGATCACCCTCATCAAACGACAGTGTGCCCCATTTTCCCTTCTGTATAACCATTTTTCTAAAAAAAGACCAAACACCATTTTTTTATGCCGGTCTCAATAGGTGCATGTATGAACAGCCAATAAAAAAGATTTCCTCCACTATCAGATTAGGCATTATTCTCTAATAATATTTTCAATAAAAAAATATTATTAGATTAGGTTGGTTATCCAGTTGCATTTTCATAGGAATGAATATAAATATAGTAATAAATCGGACAAGAAGGGCAAATGGCTCAAGCTCTTTTTAAAAAGGAGAAGGTAATAATGAGCTTCGAAATCGCAATTACCATTCTTGTGTTTATCATGACGATGTCCGTTGTATTACTGAGGCCCGGCGAAATAAATGAAGCATGGCCGGCATCTGTTGGGGCAGGCATGATTTTACTCACAGGAATTGTATCAAGTGATGATATTTCAGATATCATTAGCAAGATCGGCGGAGCATCGGTTACGATTATGGCCACAATTGTCATGGCTGTCATTTTGGAAAGTTTCGGGTTTTTTCACTGGGCAGCAGCACGCCTGGCATATTTAGCGAAAGGTTCGGGATATCGTCTCTATTGGTACATCCAATTGCTATGTTTTTTGATGACGCTTTTATTTAACAATGACGGCAGCATTTTGATTACGACTCCCATTTTAATTTTACTTCTTACAAACCTTCGCTTAAAACCGCATGAACAACTTCCCTATTTATTGAGTGGTGCTCTGATTGCAACAGCTTCCAGCGCTCCTATCGGGGTAAGCAACATCGTGAATTTAATTGCTTTAAAAATTGTTCATATGTCTCTTTATATGCATACAGCGATGATGTTTGTTCCTGCTACTCTCGGATTACTGTTTATGTCCTGGTTGATGTTTGTCGTCGTGAAAAAGAAAATACCGGAGAAGCTGCCAAATTCCAAATATGACATAGAAGAAATGTTTTTCACAAAAAAATTTCATCCGTTAAAAGGGACACTAAGTATTGAAACAAAGCGGAAACGGACGATTTTTATGCTAAGGGTTTTGCTTTTCGTCTTTGTACTCCGCTGTCTGCTTTTTGTCGCCTCCTATCTTTCAATTCCAATTGAGCTGGTGGCAGTGCTCGGGTCGCTTATTCTTCTTTTATGGAGATGGTACCATCTGCGCACAAATCCGATTGATATTTTTAAAAAAACACCATGGCACATCCTTATATTTGCCTTTTCTATGTATGTCATCATTTACGGCCTCCATAATGCAGGTTTGACAGCGATGCTTGTGAAAATATGTGAGCCAATCGTTAATCAGGGGCTGTTTCAAGCAAGCTTTATCATGGGTGGATTGGTTTCAATTTTATCTAACCTATTTAATAACCACCCTGCTTTAATGATTGGAACCATTACCTTAACAGAAATGGGACTGGATCCTATCACCTTAAAAACTATTTACCTCGCTAATATTATTGGCAGTGATATGGGGTCGCTGTTACTGCCTATCGGAACACTTGCTTCTCTCATTTGGATGGACATTTTAAGAAAAAACAATATAAAAGTCACATGGAATGACTATCTGAGTGTGTCCCTCATTGTCGTCCCTTTAACGACCATTGTCACATTGTTTTTATTATTTTACTGGGTACAACTGGTCTTTGCCTGATGGATAGGATCAGGAGTTCAAACACTTTCAATAGACGCATGAAGGTCTTCAGCAACCTTCATGCGCTTTCTTCGTTCCAGAGTTAAATAGAGTAAACATTTGATGTATACCTTCACATTTAATTCGTCCATACTAAAGAACAGAACTATTTGGCAGGAGGGGTAAGTCGTATTGGAAACAGTGGGAATAGGTTTACTGACATTGAAAGTGATCATCGGTTTTGCCGCTTTATTTTTTCTCATTCTTGCAACCGGAAAAGTATCCATCAATCAATTGTCCCCCTATCACTTAGTGTTTGTTTTAGTGCTAGGGGATTTTTTAGGAGAAAGTCTATATGAAAACAAGATAAAGATATTCCATTTCCTATATGCAGCCGGCCTATGGACTCTCCTTATGCTGGCCATCGAGTATTTGACACAAAAAAAGAAATCGGCCCGCTCCTTGCTGGAAGGAAATCCCTCCATCATTATTCGGGATGGCGTTCTCGATCGGGAGATGATGAACAAAAATAAATTAGACATTAATGAAGTCGCAAGCTTACTGCGGCTCAATAGTGTATTTTCCGTCCGGGAAGTTCAATATGGCATATTGGAAGAAAACGGACAGATTAGTGTACTTTTAAAATCAAAATACGACCAGACAGTTAAGGAAGACCTTAACATTCCAGAAAGTGAAGTGGACCTTCCCATCTCGTTCATCATCGATGGGGAAATTCTTTTAGATAACTTGCAGGAACGGGGCTTTGATCACGAATGGTTACTGAACGAATTAAAGGCGAATGGATACAACAATGAAAAGGAAGTCTTTTTCGCCGATTGGCGGGAAGGAGAAGGTATTCATATCAGTCCGAAATAACAGAGCTGCTCTGGACTGGTTTTTATTCCATATATCTCCCTCGTCGCCCTCCCCTCATTCTTTTTTCATGTGTTACACTACATGTAAAAAAGAATGGGGGTTTTTCGGGTGCTTTCTACATTTCTTGCAAAAAAAATCATCGATGAAGTGAAAAAGTTTTTAAATGAAGATCTTATTATTACCGGCGTGGACGGGATCATTATGGCGAGCTCCGATGATAGCCGAGTCGGGACTTTTCATGAAGGAGCTCTTGTTTGTGCGGCAGAGCGTCGAAAAATGATTATTTACAAAGAAGATGAACAGCGATTAAAAGGTGTCAGAAACGGATTGAATTTGCCAATTTTCTTTCTTGATAACGTGATCGGCGTGATCGGGATTACCGGAGAACCTGATCGTATTTTGCCTTATGGTGAACTGCTGCGAAAAATGACAGAACTGCTCGTTCAAGAAAGCTATTACTCGGAGCAGCTTCAATGGCGGTCCCGGGGGCTCGAGGCATTTGTATATGACTGGCTGCAAGCAGATTCATGGTCTCGGGATTTAATGAAGCGGGCAGAATTTTTCAACATCGACTTAACGGCAAAACGACAATTTATCTTCATCCAGCTAGAAGAATTTATATACAACAGCATGGCAGAATTGACAAGATTTTGGGACGACCCACGAGAGCAGGACTTTTTCATCCACCATGGAAATAACCGGGTTCTCCTCATTCATAGTGCGTATTTTGAAAAAGAAACACTTACATATAAACTGGAAAGATTACTGTCCTTTATGAATACACCTGTACGGATCGGGATTGGACGGATTGTAGAATCAACCGACGTGGCAGCCGGATACGCGCAGGCAGAACGGGCTCTTGCTGCAGCTGCGCCAAACACCATTGTCTTCGAGGAGGACTTGCGTCTTGATTACTGCCTGCAGGATATCAACCCCGACACGCGGGATGAATTTGTAAAACGAATCCTGCAAAACGTGAGGAACAACAAAGAATTGCTCGATACATTCCACATGTTTTTCAAGCAAAATATGTCATTAAAAGCAACAGCGGGAGCGCTTCAAATTCATATTAACACCCTGCATTACCGCATGAAAAAAATTGAAATGTTCACAGGGCTGGATTTAAAACACTTTCCTGATATCGTATCTCTTTATTTAGCTCTTCGCTTTTTAGATGAACATACAAAAAAATAGTAAATATATTGCTCATTTTCACACCAATATCTATATAAACACAACTTTTTATAGGTTAAGATACAAAGAAAAGGAGAATAGACCAATGATACCTGATTACATAAAAACAAAATTCGAAGCAATTGTCGGTCCTGAAAATGTAGATGTTTCCCCTGTTGGACGACTTGTGTACTCATACGATGCAACACCCAATTTTCAGTCGATGCCAGATGCAGTCGTAGCACCTCGCAATACAAAAGATGTATCTGAAATTGTAACCGTTTGCTTAGAAGGGAAAATTCCGATTGTCCCACGTGGTTCGGGAACGAATTTAGCAGCGGGAACAGTGCCTTCTGAAGGGGGCATTGTGTTGCTATTTAAACACATGAACCAAATTCTCGAAATCGATGAAGAAAATTTAACGGTTACCGTACAGCCAGGCGTTATCACCCTTGATATGATTAACGCCGTAGAAAAACGTGGTCTCTTTTATCCACCAGACCCGAGTTCGATGAAAATTTCGACAATCGGCGGCAATATTAATGAGAATTCCGGAGGCCTGCGCGGATTGAAATATGGCGTGACGCGGGATTATGTAATGGCTCTTGAGGCGGTGCTGCCAAATGGCGACATTATCCGAACAGGAGGCAAGCTTGCGAAAGATGTAGCAGGCTATGATTTAACAAGACTATTAACCGGTTCTGAAGGAACACTCGCTGTTATAACAGAAGCAACAATGAAACTCATTCCAATGCCCGAAACAAAGCAGACAATGCTCGCTCTCTATCAAAGCATGGACGCAGCGGCCAAATCTGTCTCCGAAATCATTGCGGCAAAAATCATTCCGGCGACGCTTGAATTTCTCGACCGTCCTACATTAAAAGCCGTCGAAGATTTTGCAAAAATCGGTCTGCCGACAGACGTTGAAGCCGTTCTTTTGATCGAACAAGACGGAACACCAGAAAATGTCGCCCGTGACATGCAAAAAATGGCCAGCATTTGCACGCGTGAACAGGCTATTTCCGTCCAAATTGCCGCAACAGAAGCAGAAGCACTGGCGCTGACAACAGCACGCCGCGCAGCATTATCCGCTCTCGCCCGATTAAAACCGACGACAATTTTAGAAGACGCGACAGTGCCAAGATCGGAAATCGCCAACATGGTCAAAGCGATCAATGAAATTGCGGCAAAACATAACGTCACGATTGCCACATTCGGCCACGCCGGCGACGGAAACCTTCATCCAACATGTCCAACCGATGCGCGTGATCACGATGAAATGGAACGCGTCGAGGCAGCATTTGCAGACATATTTGAAAAAGCAATTGAACTTGGCGGTACAATTACCGGGGAGCACGGCGTCGGGATGATGAAAGCACCCTATTTAGAATGGAAGATGGGACCTGAAGGGATCGCCATTATGAAAGCGATTAAGCAGTCCTTTGACCCTGAAAATATTATGAATCCCGGCAAAATCTTTGCGAAAGAAACGAGAAAAAGGTTGGTGATTTCACAATGACAACAATGACGGCACGTGAAAAAGCGATTCAAGAATCATTTAGTTTACGGATGGATGAAGCCGAGCTATTAAACTGTATGCAATGCGGCTTTTGCCTCCCTTCCTGCCCAACTTACCTGGAGACAGGTTTTGACGAAAGCCAGTCACCGCGGGGAAGAATTGCACTCATGAAAGCCGTTCATGACGGGTTGATCGCACCGGATGATGATGTGGAACGTTCACTTAATCTGTGCCTCGGCTGCCGGGCTTGTGAACCGGTCTGCCCCGCCGGTGTGAAATACGGTTACTTGCTTGAAGAAGCAAGAGATATTTTCAATAACCATAACGAGCATTCTGCACCTGTGAAAGCCGTTCGGAAAACGGTATTTGAAGGCTTATTTCCTCATCAAAACCGGATGGAACATGCTGTTACACTGCTTGGCATTTACCAGAGAAGCGGGCTGCAAAACGCAACACGCAAACTTGGATTCATGAAATTGTTTCCTGAAAGCATGCAGGCAATGGAACGGATCCTTCCTGCTGTACCAAAAAAAAGCGAGATGAAAAACCGGTCATCAAGTTTTACCGCACTTACTGAAAAAACGGCTACTGTCGCCTTTTTCTCCGGCTGCCTTATGGATACAATGTTTCTCAATACAAATAACGCCACAATCAAGCTTCTTCAGAAAGCGGGCTGTGACATTGTGATTCCAGAGGGTCAAAATTGCTGTGGCGCACTTCACGGACATAGCGGTGAAAAAGACGGCGCGAAAGAATTGGCGAAACGCAATATTGATGCATTTGAAAAATCAGATGCAGACTATATTATTACGAACGCGGGAGGATGCGGCGCGTTTTTAATCGATTACGATCACCTGCTAAAGGATGATCCGGATTACGCTGAACGTGCAAAAGCCTTTACCGCCAAAATCAAAGACATTACTCAAATTTTATTCGAACTTGATTTCCATGAGCGGGTCAAATTAAAAATCGAATCGCAAACGATTACGTACCAGGATTCCTGCCATTTGCGCAACGTCATGAATACGCATATCGCACCTCGTGTACTGATGAATGCGATCGAGGGCGCCGACTTTCGCGAAATGGAAAATGCGGACAGTTGCTGCGGGTCAGCCGGAATATATAACATCGTTGAATCCGATATGTCGATGCAAATTCTCGATCACAAGATGGAAAAAGCAAAAGCAACGAATGCCCACACGATTGTAACAGCGAATCCAGGCTGCCTTCTCCAAATGAAGCTTGGTATAGAGCGGGAAGGTCTGTCAAACAAAGTTCGTGCCGTCCATATCGTCGATTTACTTCTTGAAGCCGCCGAACACCATTAAACAAAAGAACCATTAAAAGAAATAAGAAACAATTCACCATGAATATTGGTTCATGGTGTTTTTTTCATTTAACCCCCGCCTGTAAAAAAGACCATTATGGCATCGGAAACGGTTCAAACAATTTGCCCGGTCCGGTTTCGATTTTCATGCATCCACTGTATATAACAAGCAAGAAAGGAGGAATGACCTGTGGAAACATTACTGCCGCTCATTCAGGACGTTGGATTTCCAATTATCGTAACGTTCTATTTACTGTATCGGATTGAAACAAAACTTGATGGCGTCATCGAGTCCATACAGAATCTTCCGGACAAAATGAAACAGTAACCTTATTTTAAAAAGCGCAGCTTCAAATGAAGCGGTGCTTTTTTATACATAGTAATAAAAAACCATGAACTGCCAGGCATGCAGGAAATAACAAGGAAAAAAAGATTTGATAATTAGTTGGAAATGCTTATTTTATATAGTTAACTTTTCCTGATTTTATCAATTTATAACAATATGATACAAGTTTATGGTAATGTTGCCACGTAACCATTCTTTGGGAGGACTGAAATGAAAAAAATTATTTTTACAGCAATCATTTTTACTTTAATTCTTGCACTGGTAAAACCTGAGGTGAATCACGCACAAAAACCCGTAAACGGAAAAATAAAAAATGTTGAAGCAGAGATGTATAAAGAAATAGATTTATTTTTTGATAAAATAAAGGTGACAGAAAAAAAGTTTGAATCAATGAGCAATAAACAACAGCAGGATTTTATTGACAGCATGCTTTCATCCCCTGAATATTTAAAATTAGAGAAAAAATTAGCTACACTTGAGCCCTATTCAAAAAATACGTCAGAAGTAAGAGCGCAGGCCCTGCCAGTATTACTGGCTCCGGTAGCAGCAATGGTTGGAAGGGTCGCTATTAAAGCAGTCGCAAAAAAAGGAACGAAATTTGCCGAAAAATATTTAAAAGGAAAGTTAAATAAAATCGGAAAAAACTATGAAGTAAGCTGGAATGTTAAAGGGAGAGACGGCAGTTTAAATAGTTTAGTTGTCGTTTTTCAAAAAGTGGGCCGTTCAAAAAAACGTGTGTTTGCTGTTGACCACACTAAAATTCCGTTAAAACCGGGAAGCTCAAAAAAAATCTGGCATTTCCACGTTACCCCTGATGTCAATATGCACCATACGATGTGTTCTTTCATCCCTTCTGGTCATAAGCCAGATACAAAAACAAAATGCTATTAAAGGGAATGACGTTTATGTACAAATATACAGATCTTGAAAAACAATTAATACAAAGTGATCTTTCAATACCTTCTATTGAAAAGCTGTATGTTGACCATGTTCAAAAACTGATAAAAAATACAGAAAGCTACAAGCTGCCTGTATTCATTCAAAAATATTATGGAAATATCAAAATGGAAGAATTCGATTTGGATTCAGCGACTGACGCCATTATGTGTTATATGTTCTCATTTGAACACGAAGAACATGTGTGGAACCATTTCCTTAAGAAATTGACTGAAAATAAATCGTACGGCGTCTCTTTTTTTGAAGAAGACGGAGTGATAGCAAATGAACAGGATCTCGATCCAACAAATATCGAAAAAATAGGCAAATTACAGTATGATGCTGGCGTCAATCATGAAGATAACATTGGTGTTATTCGCAGCCAGCAAGCGTCTAAACCTGCTTTTGAAATTACAATGGACAGCGCTGTTATGACATTCAGTGAAGGCGATGAAGCGATTATTTTTTCAAGAGGGGGCTCGTACGTATACTGGATCACAACCAATACAGCCTTTTGCGACATTCAACAACTCGCGGACACATATAATCTACAAATAACAGATTTCCAGCTTCATCTAAAAGAAAAAAGTATTTTTATCGAAAGAAAGCCTGATTCCGTTTAACGGAACCAGGCTCTTTGCTCTCTTACACGTCTACTTTATAATTCAGCGCCAGATTATACCCCGGAAGCCCGCGAATGCCCGGTTTTCTTTCAGTGTTTCGAAAATGGTAATTTCCATATCCATTTGCTTCCTCTGTTCGCCCTTCAAAGAGGCTGATTTTCAATAATTGCAGAATAAAAATCGCTTTCTCCATCGGGAAAATCGATGGAATCTTTTTTGCTCCGGATATGCGAGCGCGTCCATGACACACGAATGTACAATATCGGATATTTGTTCTTTGACGACATTCAAAGAGTCTCCCAATCCATAAATCTTAATCTGCCCCATATTTTACTCACTCTCCCTTGTCTTAATGTATAAAAAAAAATTTTTCAAAAATGGAGGTATCGATTTTCAATATATCCCGTACTTAACAAATGAAAGGAGGGATAAAAAATGGCACAGGCGACTTTGAACAAATCGACGCTGCGTCTCGTGTTTGATAACGGGATCGACGAGTCAGGGAAATCTGTATATAAAACAAAGTCTTATTCCAATGTGAATACGGCCGCTACAGCAGACCAGCTACAAGCTGCAGCTGCGGCGATTGCAACACTTTCATCAATGCCGCTTTCTTCCATAGAACTCAATGACTCATCTGTTATTAACTAAACAAAAAAAGGAGGATGACTCTTATGGCGAAAACATTGCAGCTTCAGTTCAACACATCTGAAGGCGGAAGTGCCAGCGTGACGATTGATGCACCGCTTGAGCCGGTAAATGCAGTTACCGTTCAACAAGCAATGGATGCGATCATTGCATCCGGTGTCTTCATCTCAACGACGGGTTCGTTCATTTCCGCAAATAAAGCAAGCTTGATCGATCGAGAAGTAACAGAAATCCTGTAAACAAACGAAGCCGATCCTAAACGAGGATCGGCTTTTTTCTTTCTAGTCCCGATGAAATAGTCCAACAACTTCAACGGTCTGCGTAATGTTCACAAACGCTTTCGGATCGATGTCATGTATAATTTGCTTCACTTCATTTAATTGATAGCGCGTGATGACGGTCATTAAAATAAAACGGTTTTCTCCGGAATATGCGCCTTTGCCCTCCGTCAACGTAATGCCGCGGTATAGACTCTTAAGCAGCTTCTCGCACATTTCATCGCCTTTTGAAGTGACAATGTTCAGTGTCAGTTTTATATGTTTCGTATGAATCGTGTCAACTACCTTCCCGGTTGCATAAATTGCGATCAATGTGTTTAAAGCAGCATCCCAGCTGAACAAAAAACCAGCCACCACGACGACAGCAGCATTCATGATGGACAAAAGGGCACCAAGTGGAAAATCTTTTTTTCGGGCCAGCAGCATCGCAAGTATGTCAAAGCCGCCGGATGATGCGGATGCTCGAAAAATAATCCCAACACCTGCTCCGGTCAGTACCCCGCCAAATAAAGAAGATAAAATAGGCTCCGTTGACAGCTTAATAACAGGCACGATGTACAGCCCGATCGACAATGTTATAACGGATAAAATCGTATACGCAATGAATCGTTTGCCAAGCTTCATTACGCCAAGAATGAGAAGCGGTAAATTTAACAATAAGTTTAAAACACCCGTGTTAAGCGGTGTAATGATACCGAGCATAATCGCTATGCCGCTTAGCCCGCTGCTCAAGATCTCATGCGGAATTAAAAAGAAATTGTATGCAACAGCAACAAGCATCGACCCGGCAATGACAAGCAGTATGTGCATGAGACGCTCCCCCCTTTTGTTTCCATTATAAAAGAGAAATTCTCGTCAACTTAAAAAATAGTGTTTTCAGAAAAGCGGAAAATGCGTGTTTTTTTGGCCATTGCGTTATAATTAAAGAAAGAAAGTAGAGGAGTTGGCGTCATGAAAGAAAACGAGCCGCAAAGTTCTCCACTCGTCCGTTTTTTAGGCGGACGTACGGCGATTTTCGTCTTAACCATTTTGCTCTTAATCGGCCTCATTATTATGGTTTTTTCTCAAGTATCATTTATTTTTGAGCCGCTGCTCGGGTTTATTGCGACCGTTGCACTGCCCGTTATTTTATCGATTGTCGGTTATTATTTATTAAGCCCGCTCGTCAATTTATTGCAGCGGTACAAAATAAAACGCGGCTGGGGTATCTTACTTGTCTTCATCGCTTTATCTGGAATCATTACGATACTCGTGCTCACGATCCTCCCCTTTTTACGTGATCAAACAGAAGCACTCATCGCCTCTTTTCCTGACTACGCCCGGCAGCTCGGCATGGACATTGACAGGTGGGCACGGAACTCACCGGTTGAAGCACAGTATATGGAGATCTCCAAAAACATGCAGACAAATGCCGAAGAGTTTCTCGGTTCGCTAACCCAAAACTTTTCCGACATTGCCGGCCAGACGTTAGACAGTATCACGGGCGTTATCGCGACGCTAACCAATTTCGTCGTCTCGCTTGTCACTGTACCATTTATTTTGTTTTATTTATTAAAGGACGGCAGCAAATTGTACAACGGATTCTTACACATGCTGCCGCCGAAAATGCGTGGCCGAACCGGTGCGATGCTTATCGAAATGGACGAACAGCTTCGGTCCTACATTCAAGGACAAATGCTGGTAAGTCTTTGCATCGGAGTCATGATGTACATTGGCTTTCTCATTATTGGACTGGATTACGCCCTGCTTCTTGCCGCCATTGCAAGCGTCACGAGTGTCGTACCGTATCTCGGACCTGTGATCGCGATTACACCGGCGATTATCATTGCGATTGTCACGTCACCGTTCATGGTCGTTAAACTAGCACTTGTTTGGACAGTCGTGCAGCTGCTTGAAGGAAAATTCATTTCACCGCAAATCATGGGAAAAACATTGCAAATTCATCCCGTCACGATTATTTTCGTTTTACTGACAGCTGCTCATCTGTATGGTATTGTCGGCGTTTTAATCGGTCTGCCGACTTACGCGCTTTTAAAAGTATTTGTTCAATACATGTTCGACTTGTACAAACACCGTTACAACCGCTTTTCTGAAAATGAAGAAAATAAATATGCAGTCGTTGAGCGTGATGATTTCGTTTAATTTGTTGTGAACCGGGTAACTGATTACCAAAACAACAAAGGAGAGATAATGAATGGCTCACGAAAACAACGGATTTGGCGATAAAATCAAAGGTGCCGTCAACAAAGCAAAAGGCGAAGTAAAAGATCAAATCGGGAACACCACAAACAACGCCCGTCTTCAAGCTGATGGTAAAAAAGACAAAATCAAAGGTGAAATACAAGACAGAATCGGTGAAGCAAAAAATCGATATACATCATAAAAAGGATGCCCCGGGCATCCTTTTTTTACAAGTGAACCTATAAAAAACAGGCAGCCTCCATTTAAGGAAGCTGCCTGACTCATTATGCTTTTTTCCTCATCCACTTGGACAGCGTTTCATACACAATCGGTACAATAACCAATGTCAACAGTGTGGAACTTGTCAAACCGCCAATGACGGTTACCCCAAGTCCTTTTGAAATTAACCCGCCGCCTTCTAGTCCCAGCGCAAGAGGGAATAAGGCGCCGATTGTTGCGAGGGCAGTCATCAAGATCGGGCGTAAACGGGTTGTTCCTGCTTCAAGCAGCGCATCCCGCGTCGACATCCCTTCTTTTTCTTTATGAATCACCCGGTCAATTAATACAATGGCGTTTGTCACGACGATTCCGATTAGCATCAGTGCCCCGATCATCGCTGAAATACTGATCGTTTCACCTGCAATTAATAACGCCACGAGCGCACCAATCACGGTAAACGGAAGCGAGAACAAAATCGCAAGTGGTGCAAGACCGCCGCCGAACGTGATGACAAGCACTAAATACACGATGGCCACTGCAGCGAGCATCGCAAGCCCAAGCTGTGTAAATGATTCGTTAATATCCTGCGTGACGCCGCCCATTGAAACTTCTACACCAGACGGCAAATCAAGCTTATCCAATTTCGCCTGTAAATCTGTGGATGCGGCCGACACATCATCACCTTCAAGCTCACCGCTCACATCAACGAATACTTTCCCATCACGGCGTGTAACGGTATCAGATGTTTCACCTTCTTCTACTTTCATTACGTCGCTTATTGTGACAGATGCACCCAGCCGCGAGGTTATTTTCCGACCAGTCAAATCATCAAGTGTTTCATATGATTGCACCGGTACATCCAAATACACATTGACCTCTTCATCATCTTTTTCAACGGTTGTCAATACCGGACGATCACGCATAGGACTTAACTCCATTGCAATTTGACCGGCAGTCAAACCAGCTGCCGCCAATTTTTCCTGATCAGCTACGAGCGTGTATTCTTCATAAGAATCAGCAAGTCCCGTTTCTACTTTCTTAAACGAGCCGCTGTCTTTCATGATTTCTTCAATTTTACCGGCAACCGGTTCAATGTCTTCAACCGTTTCGCCGTACACATTCACCGCTATGGCATTGCTGCCGGCGCTTGCAGAGAAGTCTTGGGAAGCCCATTCCCCTTTTTCCACACTCGCCTGTAAATCAGCAATCGCTTTTTCTTTTTTCTCTGTAAAGTTCTCTGTTTCTTCATCATACATCACATAGAACATCGCGCTGTTCGACTGGCCTGGACTCATTGGATTTTCACTTCCAACCGAGTATTGAACAGTCTCCACATCCTCAATGTCCATAAAATATTTCTCTGCATCCTCAGCAAGATCCACTACATCATCCTGCGTCTGACCCGGTTCCGGTGAATACGTCACAATAACCATTTTCTCCTCATCACCAGGCAAAAAGCTTACGCCAATTTTCGGCACAAGCAGGAAACTTCCCGCAAGAAGCGCAATCGCCGCTAAAAACGTCACAATTTTATGATTCAGCGTCCAGTTCAACACGGATCGGTACCATGATGCCAGTCTGCCTGGTTTCTCATCGTGCGTTTTAGCTTTTACTCCTTTTTTAAACATCGTGTGTGCGAGCATTGGCACAATTGTTACTGCCACCAAAAGCGATGCCAATAGAGCGAATACAACCGTCAAGGCAAACGGCAGGAATAATTCACCGACCATCCCTTCCACTAAACCGAGTGGCAAGAATACGGCAATCGTCACAATTGTAGACGACATAATTGGCACAAACATTTCCTTTGTCGATTCAAGGATGAGCTCTTTATCTCGCAATGTTTCTCCCTGAAGCGACAATCGGCGATAAATATTTTCTACGACAACAATCGAGTCGTCAATAACGCGGCCAATCGCCACTGTCATCGCGCCGAGCGTCATGACATTCAGTGTAATATCCATTTGTTTTAGCACGATAAGTGCAATTAAAATTGAAAGTGGTATCGAGATAACCGAAATGACAGTCGAACGCACATCACGCAAAAACAGCATAATAATAATGACCGCGAAAAGGGCGCCGAATAATGCTTTATTCAGCATCGTATGAACCGATTCTTCTATTGGAGCGCCCTGGTCAAACGTCGACGTGACCGTTAATCCTTCAAAATCCGCTTCAAACTCAGTTACTTTTTCTTTCACTGCATTTACTACATCCACCGTGTTGGCGTCTGCTGATTTCACAATTTGAAGACCGATCGATTCCTGGCCATTCGTTCGTGAAATAGATTCTGCTTTTCCTTCCATTTCGATGTCTGCAAGATCAGACAGTTTCGCCGGACCAATTTTCATATTTTTCAAGTCTTCCAGCGTTGAAATGCTGCCGTCAACCATGACGGATTTTTCTGAGTTGCCAAATGTGAACAAGCCAAGCGGCGCATTCATATTAGATGCCTGAATCATTTGTTTAACCGTTTCTTCGTCCAGTTGAAGCTGTGCTAATTTTTCTTTTTTAAATACAAGTGTTGCCTCTTCCACCTGCTGTCCGGAAATTTGGACCGATGCTACCCCGTCCAGCCCTTCAATTTCCGGTAAAATCTCTTCTTCCACTGTCTTTGTGAGTTCTGACAGTGTCTTATTTTCATCAGAAATACTGAGCGCCATAATAGGAAATGCATTAATACTTAAACGGGAAACATCCGGTTCCTGAACATTTTCAGGGAACTCTACGTCCGCCAGCGCTTCCAACGCTTCCTGCTCCGCTTTTTCCATGTCAGTAGAGAATGTATACTCTACCTGAACGGACGACGCATTTTGATACGATGTCGAACTGACAACTTTGACACCGTTTAAATTCTGCAGCTGTTTTTCAATCGGCTCCGATACACTGTCTGCCACCTCTTCAGGCGTTGCACCAGGATACACTGTTGTCACAGTGACGATCGGCGGCGTAATATTTGGAATCGTCTCGAGTTTCATCGTCAATCCTGAATACAGACCAGCTGCCGTGATAATAATCGTCATCAGCCAGACGGCGAATTTGTTTCTCAAGACAAATTGAATTAAACCATTCATGGAAAAATCTCCTTTTTGACCATCAGGTCTCTTTTTTTATAAATATATATGACCAATCGGTCAGTCGTCAATAAAATAAATGTTTCAAAACATTGACCATTAGGTCATAATACTTGTATGAGGTGACCATAATGAAAAAAAAAGAAAAACTCATCATTGAACAATCCATGAAATTATTTGCAGAAAAAGGCTTTAATGCAACGTCCATTCAAGAAATTGCGACCGCATGCGGCATTTCAAAAGGTGCCTTTTATTTACATTTCAAGTCAAAAGAAGCATTGCTGCTGGCGATATTGAATCATTATTTTCAGTTAATGTACGATAAATTGATCGAAATTGAGGAAGAAGATCTGGAGCCACGGGACAAATTTATGAAACAGATTGAATGTCAGGTGCGTGAAATTTGCCGGCACAAGGAATTTCTTATTATGCAGGCACGAGAAAATGCCATTCCATATAACGATGATATTGAAGCATTTATTTTCAAAATGCGGCTGGAAACGCATCGATTTTATCAAAAAAGGCTGTTGGCGATTTACGGTGACACGTTGAAGACATATTTCTGGGACTTGTCGATTGCGCTGCAAGGCATACAGCATTCATTTCTTCATGTGATGATGATTGATAAAGTCGACATTGATTACAACCGTTTCGCGCGGTTCATGCTGCAGTGCGCAGACGACATGGAAGCAGGCTTTCGAAAGAGAACGGAATCTCCGGTCATTAACCCTTCCCTGATGGATCATTTATTTAAAGAACGGCTGAATGACGAAACGATTTTGGTCTGGCTTGTGGATTTGAAAAGAGAGTGGAAAGACGAAGATATACGCATTACATTGGACGTCATCGAAAGTGAAATCGAAAGCGGCAAGCCACGCATTCCAGTTCTTCGAGGAATGATCGCCAACCTGGAAGAAGAGTCGGGACTTCATGAGTTTATGAATGTTATCAAAGAATATTACAACGTCAAATAGGCCGCATTCTATGCGGCCTATGACAAATTGTTTGAGGTCAATAAATGAAGGAACTTCCCCTGTTTTCTAAGGGGAAATAAGAGAACTTTTATCAAGATCGTGTTCGTCGGAATCCCTCTTCCAACAAATAACGTTCCGCTTCTTTAAATGATTCGAAACTTTCTTCCAGATTCAATCCTGTATACACATTCCACAGTTCGTCTTCATTTGCTAGAATCAGGAGTTGTCCTTTTTGGTTGCTCCATTCTTCTTCATTTAAAACAGGCTCTTGCTCGATAATCTCATCTTCCGCTTTATCTGAAAGGTACCTAATGGAATCCGTAATGGCTGAGCGCAGTTCCGCTTCCGTTGCTTCTCGAATGTTGACCAGCCCTTTGTCATTCGCATCATATCCCGGAAGGTCACCAACGAAGACAAAACCATTGCCATTCGGATGCAGATGATAAACGACGATTGTTTTTTCATATAGACTTTCTTCAAAATGATAATTAATACGTTTCATCGATACGTTTTTCGCCGATAATTGGGGAAATGTATCAATAATCGCTTTTTTTTCTTCGAATGTGAGCATAATGTGCCTCTTTTCTATTGTTTATGTGTAGTATATCACGATATAACCGTAATTTAATCTTGTCACCTTTTATTCATTTTATTTCTTCTCTTCCTGTTACCATTTTCTTATGTAAAAATAACATATTTTAAAAAATACTCTACTTTTTCCCTACTAATTATGACATAATTAGTAAAAGCACTTGTTTTTATCGACATTGGGGTAGTCACAGCGGATTGAAAACTAGACAGCAAAGGGAGAGGAAGCTAATGTTACGTCATTTGAAAATTAACAAAAAAATGTCTGTCTTAATAGTGGCAGCGATTATTTTCTTATCTTCTATCGGACTTAATGGATTTTATTACATGAATCAAATGTCCGATAACTCGGAAGAAATGTATGAAAAAAAACTCATGTCCATACAGCTTCTTAATACAATCCGTTCGAACAACATGGCAATTGATTTATTTACAATGGAGATGATCGTCACCACCGATCCTTTACTAATGGATAAATTGAAAGCGGATACAAAAGTGAGAGTCGACCAGAATGCTGCTGTTTTAAAAGAGTATGCGGCACTCATCGAGTCTGATCCGAAAGCAAAAGAACTAGCGGCACCTTTCAGCGGCCAAGTCAATGCGTACACGAACCTTATCATCGAGTCCCAGATACTTGCAGAGGGAAATAAAAAAGAAGAAGCCTATCAGCTGTACGTGAATCAGACGAAAGCTGCAAGAAAGCCCCTGCTTGAAACATCCGAACAGTTAACACAATATAATAAAGAATCTGCCAGTAAATTGAATGAAGAAAACAACACCCAGGCGGAGAGTGCCACCCGTATTTCAGTCATTATCCTTATTATATCAATCATTATTTTTACATTGATTAGCATCGCGATTGCACAAATTATTACACGGCCGCTTAAAGATATACAAACGTTAATGAGGAAAGCGGAAAAAGGAGATTTGACCGTTGAAGGAACGTACAATTCACGGGATGAACTTGGTATTTTAACGAGATCCTTTAACAAAATGATCGTCGGACTGCGCAGCGTAGTCAGTCAGGTAAACGAAACAGCGGAACAAGTCGCAGCCGCATCCGAAGAACTAACCGCTAACGCGGAAGAAACGAGTAAAGCTACAGAACTTATTGCGCATACAATGGAAGAAATGGCGAATGGTTCTGATCAGCAGCTGCAGCAAGTATCCAAAACAGCAGCTACAGTAAATGAATTATCGCTCGGTGTCCAGCAGATCGCTGCCAACGCCCAGCAAGTGTCAGCGACCGCAGCCAGTGCAAATGAGAAAGCGGCATCCGGAAATGAATCGATTATGAAAGCGGTCACACAAATGAATTCAATTAACGATACGTTTAACAGATTGTCAGGTGTTATTAAAGGGCTCGGCGACCGTTCAAATGAAATTGGCCAAATTATTGACTCGATCACAACAATCGCTTCCCAAACGAACTTGCTGGCACTGAATGCAGCAATTGAGGCCGCACGTGCTGGCGAACAAGGCCGCGGATTTGCTGTTGTGGCCGACGAAGTCCGTAAACTCGCCGAAGAATCAGCTCAGTCCGCCAGTCAAATTTCAACGCTCATTGCGACCATTCAAACTGAAACAGCAGCTGCTGTGAGTTCAATGGAATCTGCAACAGGTGAAGTTATGGAAGGGATTATAGTTGTCAATACAGCAGGTGACTCATTTAAACAAATTAACGAATCGATTAACGACGTCACTGGCCAAATTCAAGAAGTATCTGCTGCCGTCGGGCACATAACAGCCGGCGCCGACCAAATTGTTCGAAATATTAACACCATTACCGATATTTCAGAAACAGCGGCATCTGGAACCCAAAACGTGTCCGCTGCTTCTGAAGAACAAATGGCATCCATGGAAGAAATTGCTTCATCTGCATCAGCCTTATCTAAAATGGCTGAAGAATTACAGCATGCTGTAAACCAATTTAAACTCTAAAAAACGTCCCCATTGAGGGACGCTTTTTTTAATAGGTCTCTATTGAATTTATTGGATAAAAACGAAGCTGCACTTCCCCGATAACCGAATCCTCCCGAATAAAACCGAAAATACGGCTGTCCTTACTGATTGCCCGGTTATCACCAAGCACAAACAAATGCCCGTCCGGTACTGTATCATGACCTGTTACTTCCGCCAGTGTAAAATCACCGGTTAACTTTTGCCCAACCATTACACTCTCTTTATTTTCATCCAAATACGGTTCATCCACTTTTTTCCCGTTAATATATAGAACATCATCTTTCATTTCAACAGTATCTCCTGGCAGCCCGATTACCCGTTTAATATAGTTATTTTCAGAGTCCGGGGCATGAAAAACAACTTGATCCAAGCGCTCAATGTCCGTCATCTTAGTGACAAGTACCTTGTCCTTATCTTCAAACGTCGGTGACATCGATTCCCCGTGAACAACAAGGCCCGAAAAGAAAAAATACTTGCACACCGCAGTAACAACAACGGCAAGCGTAATCGTCTTCACCCACGAAATGATTTCTGCTCTCAATATCTCCTGCCCCATACATGAACATCCTTTCTATTTAACATCTGAGTAATCATAACAGATCATCCTTTATTTTACAAAAAATGACGAAGATACTCCATGTTTTTGATTCCTAATTCGTTTCCGATAAAAGATGTATAAACCGAATTGTAAAATAAAAAGCGGGGCAATGATCGGAAGCCCTTGTATCTGTGGAATCCTCATTCTCTCCCCCGCTCGTTTCCACCATACCCTCATTCGGTTAATTCTGCATAACTCCACGTATATGTCACATTGATCCAGTGCTTTGAACTCGTTTTTCTTTCCCCTTTCCATCCCCGTTTTGTAAGTTCATTGGCGATCAATCTATTGAAAAATCCATGCCCTACTAATACAACCCTCTCATTATTTTTTGCATAATCAACCAGCAATTGAGCTGCTTTTTCAGCCCTTTTTTTTGCCTCATGAAACGACTCACATTTATTTGAAAATCCAATCATCCACAAACATCTTAAAATAACGGCCCATACATTTGGAGGAAACCTTAAAATGCCCGTTCTTGCCATGAGAGGTAATTCTGTTTCACGAAAAATAGCGTTCATTATAATCTTGGCGTTCGGTTTCAATATCTTAGCCGATTCGATTGATCTCTTTAAATCACTCGTCACGACGACTCTAGCGTTTATCATTTTTTGAACTGTTTCGGCGGGATAATTGTCTTCTTCAACTACTCCTGTGTTGTTATACCCTTCCACCCATCGAGCGAACTCGTTATACCTCATTCGGTGATTCTCCGTCCACCTTGACTTGCCATGCCTGATCAATGTTATTTCCATAATGAATCTCCATTGTCTCTTAAAGTGATCGTTTAAAGACAAAACTTACCCGTTCATAGTTCATCTTTTCTTCATAAAAACGATGCGCCGCTTCACGCTGTAATCCAGAGGACAGCGCCACTTGTTCATATTTATGTTTCGTTGCCCACTCATGCACAAAACGCAACAGCTTTTCACCATATCCTTTTGACCTCGTCTCCGCATCTGTTACTAAATCACATACCCATACAAACCGCCCATAATATAACGTGATCATTGGCTTAAAACCCGTCACCGCAACAATCTCATCATCAACGAGTAACGCAAACAAATGATAGCTGTCTTTTTCCATTGCCTCTTTTACAAGGTCCACATACGTTTTTTTATCCAGATGTGTCCGGAGCTGATTCATCACCGGAAATGCATCCATAATATCTTCTTCTAACTGCAATTCTTTAATAATCATTTTTACCCCTCCAGATTATTCATTTTATTACATAGTATACCATATAAGAAGCTTGGAAAAATCTGCGAACCAGTTTGCTAACTCCGCATCTTTCCTTTATATAGAAAAAAATGACCTTATGAGGCATTTTTCTCAAGGTCATCTGCCTTTTATCTCGGTAATGTAAAAGACGCTGTTTTTTCTTTAAACTTCCATTGGAAACAACCGGAAAATCCTCAACAGGGGGAAAATCACTATGGATATCTTGACAAATTGAAACATTAGTTCTAAGTTATGCTTAACTTAAAAAGGCAGTGGAAAATGAGACCTATTCAGATAAAGACTCATGAATTCATTCACTCACTATTACTGGATAATAAAAGAACTGCGAGCCGCTCATTACTGAACATCATCGCTGCAGTCAAAAAGTGCGGGTATTTTTTAAAGAAGCTGTACACCCATCCTTTCATTCTTCAAAACACATTCAAAACTATTTTAAAGAGAATGTTAGGAAAGCATACCAGGATGCAGCTGAGGCATGGAATGAGGAAGAAATACGATAAAAAGACCTGCTATACAAAATAGAAATAGGGTCGCAATTTGAATACAATCAATTTACAAGGGATTTTTTTCCGAATCCAAAACAAAGGATAGAGCCGGCAGGATGCAATTGACGCACGGAATTGGATGAAGCAAAACTTTTGGTGAAAAACGGGTTCATATACACCAAAATACATAAAGTAATTCAAGGGAGGGATTTTGTGAGGAAAACAATAATAAATACACTAAAGAAATTGGAATCTGATTACAATGTCAAGGTCCTGTACGCATGCGAATCCGGCAGCCGTGCATGGGGATTTCCTTCAAGGTATAGCGATTATGATGTGCGGTTTATTTACGTACATCCACCAGAAACTTATTTGAGTATTGATCCAGTTGGTATTGGAAAAAAGCGCGATGTGATCGATGTGCCGATGAACGACTTGCTCGATGTTAGCGGGTGGGAACTGACGAAAGCCTTGAAACTGTTTCGGAAATCAAATCCCCCTCTTTTAGAATGGCTGCACTCAACCATCATTTATTACGAGGCATTTTCCACAATTCATCAAATGAAAAAGCTGAACAATTCCATTATTTCTCCTGCATCATGCTTACATCATTATTTAAATATGGCGAACAAAAATGTTGGAGCATTATTGCATGGGGAGCAAGTAAAAATGAAAATGTATTTTAATGCACTACGGCCAGTACTTGCCGCAAAATGGATTGAACAGTTAAATGAATTCCCACCGCTCGAATTTCAACAGCTTCTTGAACGATTTGTACCGAATGGAGAAGTAAGAACGAAAATTGACATCCTTTTGAAGCGAAAAATGACCGGTGACATGATCGGATCAGAACCCCGCATTGACTTAATCAAAGACTTTTTGACAGATGAGATCGCACGCTTGGAATCCTCAACCAAAAGAATAAATGTGAAAATAACCGATCCGACGTTTACACTTGATCAGCTTTTTCGGGATACGCTTAAAGAAGTATGGGGATGACCGAAAAAAATGCCTGTATCCCAACAGATTGGATCAGGCATTTTGTATTCAACAAACAGCTTATAGCTGTAATTGTCTTCTTTCTAATTCTTCCTTAAGCAGCTGGATAAAAGCAGGTTCAAGCTCTAGCTCAACCGCTTTTTTGTATGTAGATAACATAAGTGCGTCACTAAACTCATTCATGATTTTCCTCCTCCATCACAAAGGGTCTATACCTTTTTTCGGAGCGGATTAAACATGTTTTAGCACATTTGTTACTATTTTCATAAAGTTCACTTTT
This sequence comes from Domibacillus epiphyticus, assembly GCF_001975785.1. Taxonomy (GTDB): domain Bacteria; phylum Bacillota; class Bacilli; order Bacillales; family Domibacillaceae; genus Domibacillus; species Domibacillus epiphyticus. The sequence goes on from NZ_MSFI01000008.1 coordinate 124,941, forward strand.
TCGTCATATAGTTAAGCGGTTACATTAAAACACCAGCCATTTTACCAACAGGCCTCGCCTATTTCTAAGCAGTTTTTCAAAAAGAAACAACCGGAGATTAATTTCCGGTTGTTTCTTTTTGATAGTTCATCCATTCTGCATTTGTTCCATTAATTTGATTGGATACCTCAATAATCTTATTCATGACGCGTTGTTTTTCCGCACCTTGAAGTCGTTTCGGCTGGTAGTTGTTCCGCTCTGTAAGCGATGAAATCGAGAACGGGACAACGTTAATCTCTTTTTGATCCGTTAATTTCCCGTTTTTCAAATGAAATGTCTGCTGGAAAACGAACGTATCCTTATCAGAAGGGTTCCGGTTGCCACCGAACATGAAATTGCCAAGGCTGTACACGATAAATTTCCCTTTATACTCTTCTATCCCTTGAACAACATGCGGATGGTGCCCAACAACCAGGTCTGCTCCTGTATCCACTGTGAACCTGGCCAGTGTCTTTTGCGATTCTTCCGGGACGTAGCTGCGTTCAACTCCCCAATGGAAATGAACAATAATGATCTCAACGCCGTCATCTCGAAGCTTTTGAATGTCCCCTTCCACCTGCTCCCGAATTTCAGCTGAATCCTGCCAGCCTTCATACCCAAGCGCAGCGACTTTTACGCCTTTTATTTCGGTTACGTATTGATTGTCATAGCCAAAATAACCAATCTTTTCTTTTTTAAGATTCGCAATCGTATCATCGTAACCCTGCTGCAAGTAATCGTGTATGTGATTATTCGCTAAGTTAACTGCTTCAATGTCGCCGTCTATCAAAATTTGTGTATACTCCGGATCACCTTTAAAACGAAACTTTTTCTCAGCTTTTTCGGTCGCTTCAGTCAATGTCGTTTCTAAATTGACAGTCGACAGGTCATCTTCTTCAAACACACCGCCGAGCTCCGCCGTAAAGTGTTCCAACCCGTTTTTCTCCGCCTCGTGCGGGAACGACCCTTCATATGTAAATGTTTCATCCGTACCGAGAGTGAAGTCACCGGCTGCACTGATTGAAATTGTTTCTTTTGTTTCTTTTGGTTCAGCAACCTGATCCTGCTCTTGTTCTGTATTGTTTTTCGTTATGTCATTTAAGTCATTTTCATCAGATGTTGTCAGCAGATTCACGATCAATGCTGCAAAAATAGATAAAAACAGCGCTAATATTGTTAATCGAACCCAGCGTTTTAACCTTCGCTTCTTCCTTTTTTCCTCGCTTCTCTGTCCCGTCATAAAAAAATAAGCCCCCTGCTTCTTTTATACTATTATACTATAATAGAAATTAAAAAAGCAGGAAGCAATGGACAATTTTTCAAGTATTCGTTCATGTGAGTGCACGTTTTTTTATTGATGAAATCTTTTCTAAAAACAGCCGATTTGATATACATATACCGATCAATAGGTTAAAGAAGGGGCCTAAAGCCCATCACACCCTTCTTGTTTATTCAGTTCGCTCCTTAGCCGCTGATGCAGTTAAAGCAGTCAGTACAAACAAAATACCGAATAAAATTGCTGCATAACTGATCCCAATCCTCATAAAATCGTTGTCAAACTGCCCTAAAAAACTAATGCTGTATAAAATAACCGACAACACCATCCACACAATCGACATAAAAAAACTGTTAAGTGTTTTGTCCTTCTTTCGTATTCCATTTAACAATATAAACAATCCTAAAGCCATTAGCACACTAAACGCAACAATAACCATGATTATTTCTCCTTTCTTCTTTTACTCCTGCGATCACTATGCATAAAAACAAACTTACTTCTTCGTCAATTTTATATTCTTTCAAAAAGTTTGTTTAATATGTATTGGCGGCATAAATTAGATTAGTTTTTTTGTCTATACTAAAACAGCCTCCTGAATTGTCGGGATTGTTCTGTTCATTTTTTCTTTTTACTTTCTACACTCATCTTAAATTCGACACACGCCAGAAACGATTTGCTGTTGGAGGAGCAAGGCGGTCCAGACCGCGGCTTTTCGACAAATGCAACGGTTTCCATGAGTCCTTGCCACGCTTCATATACACCTCATGATGCGGTGCTTCGTCATGCTCACCACTAAAATCAAACACACCGTTATGATAAAACGTCATATACACTTCATATACAATAGCAGGTGCCGCCACAAGAGGATTGCCAACTGAATGGAGCAGCGTAAATGCGAGTTTCTCCTCATCTTGACGTATACTCTTAATTTCAATTCCTTCGTCCGAGGCCGTGTCCCTCTTAATCATTTTCTTATTCCAAGAATATCCTTCTGATGCGCCGACATCACGTGCAAGGGATACCGTTTCTCCCTTCACAGTTACATCGGCCCGTGTTCTGTACCGTTTCGAATCCGCATTGTAACCGCGGTTATCGCCCGCAAAAAAACGGATTTTCGATAAAAAAACCGGATTTAAAATCCACTTATCTTTTAAAAACGTCGTATAGCGAATGAAATAATCTTTTTCAATGTCCACAGGTTTGTGGGTTAAATGCGAACCAAGACGGCCGATCTCTTTATCAATAAAAAACGTTTCAACGAGCATATCATCTTCATTTTCCGTGAATTTTATAAGGCGTAGCAACCTCGAAAAAAGAGATGGCTCACTAGTCCCATCTTCCTCACCGAACTCCATTACACGCTTTGCTTTAATCCGGTATGTATATATTTCGTCATTGTCGAGATTCGTATCTTGAAACCCTGCTTTTTTCACTGTTCCGGCATATTCGTTATTCCTGTATATTTCATATTGTTTGACCCCTTTTATTTCTTCCCAGGCGATTGCAATTTCGTTATCTTTTACAACTGTGGTCACAATGAGTTCCTGCAACGGAATATCAGAATTTTTATTTTTACGCTCTACTGCTGTTGCCGTCTGAATTTTTAATAACTGCTCTCCTTCAATGACATAGGAATAAAGCGTTCCATTTCTTAACCCACTATCTGTAAATTCAGTGTCTGGGCCATTATATACTTCAACTCCGTCTTTCCAGATTCGATACGACTGTCCGGCACCCGTCCAGCTGAATGTAATACTATCTGGTGTCTGACTTACCGATTGTATGTTCATATCGACTCCACCTTTCTTCTCGTTCTATACCCTATTTTGCACTGGTTACAAACGTGGATAATGGAAATAAAAGGGTGATTAATACATCGATAAAAAGATCTCCGGGCTTATCCAGTCTACGCATTGCGATTTTCGTCTGACTTGTGCTTCCTTTCATAGATAGAACTTATTCCGGTCCATTCAAAAAAGTGTTTTCAAATAAAACATCATTCCTTTTCGTTTTTATCCGTTTACTTCTCTATACAAAGAAGTAAGCCTGTCAATTATTCCTATTGTAAAGATACTGCTTAGTTCTGCCAATTCAAAACAAAGCATCTCTCTCGCTTATTCCTGATGGATGCTTTGATGTTATTTTTTCTAGAAGGATATCGAGATATCCTCGTCGAATTTTTCTACAATAGTTTCTCCATCTAACTTTATCATCTATACAACTTCTTCAAATTCCGTTACGATAAAGTGAAAGGACGTGATCGTTTGACTTCATCAAAATTCCGACTTATTTATCGTACAATACTCATCATTTTCACATTGACATATGGGATTATGGCGTATCCTGACGGCTGGAGCCGGTTCGCGATCTTAGTCGCAATTATCGCCATTTTCATGACAATTGAAGACACAATGATGAAAAAAGCAAACAAGCAGCAGCGAATTATCTTTGTCATAGTTTTTGCACTCGCTTTCTTTGTCACATTTTATTATTCTTTTCTCGCCTAAAAAAAAACCGCCGGAGCGCATCCAGGCGGTTTTCATTATCGTTCTTGTTCTTGATTTAAGTAGTTATGCAGTTGTTTAAATAATAAATGAAGCCCTCCGCTGGCAATCGCAATGGCAACGATGAACGAAATAAACATTAACAGAAAAAATTGCATGCGGTATACGCCCCTTTCACTATTTCATGAGGCAAGTATACCCGGCACCGGTTACATGCTTATGACATGCAGATTAAATCATATTACAGTTCAATTAAAGAGTGTAATATAAGGCAGTGCCGATGACAAAAAAGAAAATAGCCAAAACAGCCGCTCCAAGTATAATAAATCTATTCATCTTTCTCCCTCCAAAACAATTATATCAGCAATCAACATCGAAAGTTAGAAGAAGAAAATAAGCTCAACGGCTGTTGAGCTATTTTTACTTTTAAGGTATTTTTAGTTCAATTCAACTTGTTTCGTTTCCCTGCCAAGGACAGCTAAAACAACTACGCCGATGACAATACTCGCGCAAAACACTCCGAAAATAAGGCCAATGGTTTGTCCCGATGCGACGAGCGAGCCTACAAGAAGCGGTCCCAAAATTCCCCCGACCCGTCCGACTGATGCGGCCATACCGGAACCGGTTGCGCGGATGACAGCCGGATATTGCTCCGGCGTGTAAGCGTACAACGCACCCCATGCACCGAGGTTAAAGAAAGAAAGCAAAATACCGGAACCCATTAAGACAGCGGTCGTTTCTGCATTCCCGAATACGAGAGCGGAGGCAGCTGTCCCTAGTAAATACGTAATCAGCACAAATTTCCGTCCGGCACGTTCAATGAGCCATGCCGCCGTAAAATAACCCGGCAGTTGCGCAAGTGTCATAATTAGCACATATTCAAAACTTTCAATCAGGCTGAATCCTTTCATGACCATGACACTTGGCAGCCAGAGAAACATGCCATAATAAGAAAATACAACTGTAAACCAGACAACCCATAAGACAAGTGTCGAACGTGAATAATTTTTTGACCAAACAGCCCTCATATTTTGCACGATGGTCCTTTTCTCTGCTTCAGAAGTTGAAAATGCTGGCGAATCGGGGAGCTTAAACCTTAAATACAGGGCATAAAATGCGGGTAATGCTCCAATAATTAACGCTGCCTGCCATCCATATGAAGGAATGACAAAATATGAAATGACTGCAGCTAAAACCCAGCCGAATGCCCAGAAACTTTCAAGTAAAACAACCACTCTGCCCCGGTCTTTTGCAGGAACGATTTCTGACACAAGCGTCGATGCAACCGGCAGTTCTCCTCCTAGTCCCATTCCGACGAAAAAACGTAAAAATAAGAATGCTGCAAGTGTCGTCGTAAATGCGGACAATCCGCTTGCTATTGAAAACATGAGCAATGTAATAATGAAAATATTCTTTCGACCGACACGGTCCGCAAATACACCAAACACGAGCGCGCCGACCGCCATCCCAATCGAATTCACACTGCCAATCCAACCCATCTGCTCTGGCGTTAACTGCCAATCTGCTTTTAATGCGGCAATGATAAATGACAGCATTCCAACGTCCATTGCATCAAACATCCAGCCAAGACCCGCCACCCCAAGCAATTTTTTCTGTGAGATTGTTTTTTCAGTCATCTTTGTTTACTCCTGTCTTTACAGTTGTTTTTACATATTAACTATAGACGGGCTATTGTAAAAAAACAAGTGCTGTTTGCAAGACTATCGTTTGGCGCCCTATTGACAGGAGTTCTTCTATGCCATGAAATGCTTGAATCGTACGTATGATACACTATTTACATGTGAAATATCCGGATACATCTCGTTACAACTTGTTTGATAATACTGGAAAAAAGAAAAAACGGCTCATAACAGCCGTTTTTTTTCATTGTACAAAATGAATGACTTTGCCGTTTACTGCATGAATCGCAGAATGGCAGTCGATCTGTCCGTACAGGCGGTATGTGTCTCCGTCCAACACATACACTTTCTTTAATTGAAGGTGAGGCTTAATCGCATCAAATGCTTCTTCCTTTGTTATTTCTGCCTTTTCGGCATTTTTGTACTCCTCAAACTGATCAAGCATCCAGCTGTTATCCTGATAGCTGATAACGTCATATGAATCTTTATCGAGAAACAGCTTCCATGAACGCGGAACGACACTCACGTCCGTTTTATTTGTCAGCCTTGCTTCAATCATTCCATTTGACCGCCGAATATTTGACAGCACCCACTGACCACTTTCTTTCGGCGAATAGCTTTGAAGGAACAGCAGGCTGTTTTCTTTCACTTTCATGCGTCCTTTTTTTGTAATCGGTTTTGTATCCGGATGCGGTGGAAAATCAAAAATCTTCTCTTCATCAATCTCATCCGGCGTATATTGAATGAGCTTTCGTTTTACATTCATGTTTTTCTTTGTTTTCCATTCGAGCACTTCTAACTCTTCCACAACCGGTTTTCCTGTTTCATTCGAAATAAATTGTTCATCAATCATGTATACAGGCATCCATTTTTCATCTTCTTCAGACGGCACTTCACAAAATACAAGCCGTTTAAATGCGATATCTTGGATACTTTCAAGTGTTAAGGTAAACGTCTCTTCGATTACGTTTTCCTTAGGTACTTGGCCGTAAACAGAAAAAAACGTCAGTCTTTTCTCATCATCAAGAGACACATGAATAGAACCGGACGGGGAAACTGGAACACCCTTGTATGCGAGTTCGAATGAATACGTATGGTTCGATTGTGAGTCGATAAAATGTCTGCCATACGTCCAGCCTGTCATCTGCTCCACCCAGCGGACAATTTCATTTTTATCGCCCGTTAAAAACGTCAGGCCCCGCTGCGGTGCTTTGCCTCCAACGAATACCACACTTTTTAACAGTCCTGATCTCACGTCTACTTCAATCACCGCAGTACCATCCGGGTTCAGGTCTTCTTCTTTCCGTTCTTCCATTCCAGGCGGGAGCCACTCCATTATCAGCCGGTAATCAGTTTCGTTCACTTCATTTTTTTCATAGCCAGTCGTTGTTGCACAGCGGGTAAACGATGACAGGCCAAACATTTCCTGCGCAGTGTCAATCCATTGCTGAATTTGCTCGTTCATGTTTATGTTTATTCCTCCGGTTACTTTTGCAAAAATCCTTTTGATTTGACGAAATCGAGCATATACTCGCGGCGGGGTTTCGACAAGTAGTCGGCCATGCCTTCTGTCCAGCCGGCTGACTTGTTATTTGTCGAGCGTTTCGCATAATACGTACGAATCACATCATCGTACGCAGTCAATAACTCTTCGTATTTCGCTTCATTATATTCATTCGTGTGCAGAACCGCTTCAACCGGCAGGCGAGGCTTCACTTCGTTCGCTTCATCCGGTACACCGAGCGTCAATCCAAACAACGGGATGACATGATCGGGCAGCCCGAGCAGTTCACTGATCGGCTCTGGGTTGTTACGGACGCCCCCAATATAGCAGATTCCATAACCTTTTGCCTCTGCGGCCACGACAAAGTTTTGCGCGAGAAGCGCTGTGTCAATAACCGCAACCATGAAGTTTTCCGTCGTACCGGCTTCTACGGTTTTCCCATGTTTTTGTGCCGCATAATCAAGACGTTTTAAGTCCGCACAGAACACAAGCGCACGTGCAGCTCCTTTAATTTGAACCGGGTTTTTAGACAGCTCTGCCAGCTTGTCCCGCTTGTTCGAGTCTGTTACGTCGACGATTGAATACGCCTGTACAAAATGAGAAGATGCAGCATGCTGAGCCGTCGCGATTAACTCATGGAGCGTTTCATCACGAATGGGTTCGTTTTTATATTTGCGCACAGACGCATGAGATTTAAGCAATTCTAACATTTGATATCATCCTTCCGTTTGTTTTAAGATAAAATCAAAGCCTAGCATCGTCCCGATTCCAAAAACAAGCGTCCACAAACCAATGCTGATTGTCAGCCAGAGCGTCGTCCATTTTTTACTTGCACCGAACGACAAGCCAATAAACGCCGCAATGTGGGTCCCGATAAAAATAGGTCCAAGCAGCGCCAGCCCCGGCAGACCGTATTTACTCATAATTGCCCGTGCTCTGTTCGTCTGCTTTAACTCAGTTTTCCCGGATTTTTTAAGCTTATTTTTCACCCATTCTTCCACTTTTTTATAGCCAATAATAAGCATAAGTACTGTTAACATATTACCCGTAAAGCCAAGTAACATGACCCAGAATGGCGACAAGCCGCGTACAATTCCCACCGGAATGACGAACGCGATCTCCATCCAAGGAATCGCCGCTGCAATAAACACAAGCACATACTCCACTATCTGCATATATTTTCCTCCAATATGTACTACTTTAACTTTAAATCACGGAAACAGTCCGCGCAACCATGAGCACTTTTAAAAATTCCGATTAAACCGCTGCTAAATTACTACTCTATAAAATAACCACCCATCCATAACGCACTCCAAGTGAACAGCGGGTATGCAATGAGACTGCCTAATAGTGTCATCAATCCCTTTCCTATTGACACTTCTGTTTTTTTTACATGTAACAAATAAACGGAGAATAAAAGAATGATAATAGCTGAAATTAAGCCTGGATTATAGTCGGAAAGTGAAACCCACAACAAAACATGCTGTAACGAATTTAATAAAATAGCACCCTGAATGAACACAATCCAGTAGATTGATCTGATTGCCCTTAAGTGAAACAAGAAAATGACCATAAAAACGATGACGGTCAAGATTGAAATCGCCGCATTAAAATTCGGCTGCGAAATAATTATTTGAAACTCGCTATGCAAATAAGCCGTCATGCCAAATGATTCTTCTACGTTATGAAGTAAAAATAAAATTGGGATCAACCAGTAGACCATACAAGCACCTCCAAAAAAGGAAAGGGTTTGCCCGAGGCAATCCCAAAAAATATGATTACTTTTGAACTGCTTTAACTGCCGTACCGGTTGCCACACACATTAACATCCCTGTGCCGAGCGTCTCAAAATCAAAAGCAATCCCGATGATCGCATTCGCTCCATACGACTCCGCTTTTTCCGTCATCTCTTTCGTCGCTATTTCGCGAGCCTCGGTCAGCTTCTCTTCATATGCCTGGCTCCGCCCGCCAACCACGTCGCGCACACTCGCAAAAACATCACGTACAATATTCGCTCCCATAATGGCTTCTGCACTCACAACACCAATATACTGTTGAATCTTATATCCCTCCAGCGTTGAGGTGGTTGTCATAATCATTAGATAATGCCCCCTTTTCCTTATTATACCATGAAGCATCAATAGAGCCCGCAGTTCTGACAGAACTGCGAGCTCTTTTTTTAATCGGTATTTTATCTATTTGCTAACACTTCGATCATAATCGCGTCTCCCTGTCCGCTTCCCGAACAGATAGCAGCAATGCCCGTCCCTCCTCCCCGGCGCCTTAATTCATACGCCAGGGTTAAAATGATGCGCGCTCCACTGGCTCCTATTGGATGCCCTAACGCTACAGCACCGCCATTAACGTTTACTTTCTCCGGGGTGAGGCCGGCTAATTTAATACTCGCAAGCGCTACAGCAGCAAATGCTTCATTTATTTCAAACAAATCAATATCTTCTACAGTCTTGCCTGTTTTCTTTAATAATTCATTAATAACGAGCCCCGGTGTTTGCGGAAATTTCCCTGCCTCTACAGCCAATTCGGCATGAGCGATGACCGTGGCCAAAATGGACTTTCCTTCTTTCTTTGCCTTTTCATCGCTCATTAAAACGAGCGCTGCAGCTCCGTCGTTAATCCCCGGTGCATTGCCGGCTGTAATGGTGCCTTCTTTCCCAAATACCGGTTTCAATTTTGCCAGCACTTCTTGCGTCGTCCCTTTCCGTGGAGATTCATCAGTGTCTACCACAATCGGTTCTCCTTTTCGCTGCGGCACTGCTACAGGCACAATTTCTTCCTTCATCATGCCGTTTTCTATTGCTGCAACAGCCCTCTCATGGCTCCTCGCCGCCCATTTATCCTGTTCCTCTCTTGATAACTCGAGTTCTTCCGCCGTCTCATTTCCATATGTCCCCATATGTACACCAGTAAAGCTGCATGAAAGCCCATCATAAATCATTAAGTCAACCATTGGCACATCACCCATTCGAGCACCCCAGCGTGCTTTGAATACCGCATACGGCACGTTGGACATAGATTCCATTCCACCTGCCAAAATGATTTCTTCATCGCCTGCCCGAATCATTTGATCCGCCATGGTCACACTGCGAAGTCCTGAAGCACACACTTTATTAATCGTTTCTGTCTTCACATTCCATGGAATCTCAGCTTCCCTTGCAGCCTGACGAGATGGGATTTGCCCCTGACCTGCCTGCAATACATTCCCAAAGATGACCTCATCCAGTTCTCCCGTCTTTACCCCCGCTCGGCGAAGAGCTTCTTTCATTGCGCTGCCTCCGAGCTGTGAGGCTGTTAATGAAGATAGCACGCCTCCGAATTTGCCGATTGGCGTTCGCGCCCCTTCTAGAATGACCGTTTTCACCATATTATCCCCCCTTATGTAAGATTTTACATTTCCATTATCTATAAGTAAATTACTGTTTTATTATTCCAATGCAAACTTCCAGTATATATCTCTTTAAACAGTAAACACTTCTGTAAATATACATAAGCAAATAATTAGCAGGGCACATACAACCGGTGGTATGCTAAAAGAAAGATTTTTTGAGGAGGAAAACGAATGCCACAATCATTAACAGGAAAAAACGCGATTATTACCGGAGCAGGACGCGGGATTGGCCGTGCAATTGCTCAGGCACTTGCTGCAGAAGGAGTAAACGTTGGATTGATCGCTCGTTCTGAGGAAAATTTAAAGAAAACAGCAGGCGAATTAAACGATGTAAAAGTTGCATATGCCTCAGCTGATGTATCGAACTTGGAAGAGGTCACCAAAGCGGTGGATTCATTAAGAAGCGAACTCGGCAGTATCGATATTTTAATCAACAACGCCGGCATCGCGAAATTCGGCGGGTTCCTTGAACTGGAAGCGGACGAGTGGAAAAACATTATTGATGTCAACTTAATGGGTGTTTACAATGTTACCCGTGCCGTTTTACCAGGTTTGATCGAGCAAAAATCAGGTGACATTATTAACATTTCATCCACAGCCGGCCAAAAAGGAGCACCGGTAACAAGTGCGTACAGCGCTTCAAAGTTCGCTGTCCTTGGATTGACTGAATCACTTGCACTTGAAGTGAGAAAACATAATATCCGTGTCAGTGCGTTAACGCCAAGCACCGTCGCAACTGATTTAGCTTACGAAAACAAATTGACAGATGGCAACCCTGATAAAGTGATGCAGCCGGAAGACTTAGCTGAATTTATTGTGGCTCAACTTAAACTAAACAGCCGTACGTTTATCAAATCAGCTGGTTTATGGTCTACTAACCCATAACAAAGGCTTTTGAAAAACGAAAAAACCCGGATAATGAACTGCACCCCAATTGTTAGACACCATCTGACAATTGGAG
>NZ_MSFI01000009.1 GCF_001975785.1 Domibacillus epiphyticus
TGGCGCCGCAAGGCGTGGGGGTTCAAGTCCCTTCACCCGCACTTTGCGGAAGTAGTTCAGTGGTAGAACATCACCTTGCCAAGGTGGGGGTCGCGGGTTCGAATCCCGTCTTCCGCTCCAGTAATTGAATGATGTGCCGGGGTGGCGGAACTGGCAGACGCACAGGACTTAAAATCCTGCGGTAGGTGACTACCGTACCGGTTCGATTCCGGTCCTCGGCACCATTTTATTATGTGAAAAACGAATAACTGCGCCCGTAGCTCAATTGGATAGAGCGTTTGACTACGGATCAAAAGGTTAGGGGTTCGACTCCTCTCGGGCGCGCCATACATATGTTTAGAACAGTCTTATGTTGAAAGGCTATCACCTTTAGCAGTATCCTATTTAAAAAGGAACATCTGCTAAGAGCGCTCACGTCCTGTGAGAACACAGAAGCCAGAACATCCTGTTCAAGCAAACGGGAAGTAGCTCAGCTTGGTAGAGCACTTGGTTTGGGACCAAGGGGTCGCAGGTTCGAATCCTGTCTTCCCGATCTTCTAATATCCTATCAATAAAATGGGGCCTTAGCTCAGCTGGGAGAGCGCCTGCTTTGCACGCAGGAGGTCAGCGGTTCGATCCCGCTAGGCTCCACCATTTTTTGTTTATATAGGGGCGGTGTAGCTCAGCTGGCTAGAGCGTACGGTTCATACCCGTGAGGTCGGGGGTTCGATCCCCTCCGCCGCTACTTAAAAGGACCTTTAGCTCAGTTGGTTAGAGCAGACGGCTCATAACCGTCCGGTCGCAGGTTCGAGTCCTGCAAGGTCCACCACTTGAATCAATTATATATTTCGGAGGAATACCCAAGTCTGGCTGAAGGGATCGGTCTTGAAAACCGACAGGCGGGTCAAACCGCGCAGGGGTTCGAATCCCCTTTCCTCCTCCATTTTCATCTTATTATCGCGGGGTGGAGCAGCTCGGTAGCTCGTCGGGCTCATAACCCGAAGGTCGCAGGTTCAAATCCTGCCCCCGCAATCGTTGGTCCGGTAGTTCAGCTGGTTAGAATGCCTGCCTGTCACGCAGGAGGTCGCGGGTTCGAGTCCCGTCCGGACCGCCATTTTAGGCTCAGTAGCTCAGTTGGTAGAGCAAAGGACTGAAAATCCTTGTGTCGGCGGTTCGATTCCGTCCTGAGCCACCATTTGAATTATGGCGGCTATGGCGAAGTGGTTAACGCATCGGATTGTGGCTCCGACATTCGTGGGTTCGATTCCCATTAGTCGCCCCATCTGATTTTTTATCATTTTCGCGGGTGTAGTTTAATGGTAAAACCTCAGCCTTCCAAGCTGATGTCGTGGGTTCGATTCCCATCACCCGCTCCATTTTTAACAATGGGCCTGTAGCTCAGCTGGTTAGAGCGCACGCCTGATAAGCGTGAGGTCGATGGTTCGAGTCCATTCAGGCCCATTTCGTTCCGCAGTAGCTCAGTGGTAGAGCTATCGGCTGTTAACCGATCGGTCGCAAGTTCGAATCTTGCCTGCGGAGCCATTTAATTGGGGAAGTACTCAAGAGGCTGAAGAGGCGCCCCTGCTAAGGGTGTAGGTCGGGTAACCGGCGCGAGGGTTCAAATCCCTCCTTCTCCGCCAGTCGGCCCCTTGGTCAAGCGGTTAAGACACCGCCCTTTCACGGCGGTAACACGGGTTCGAATCCCGTAGGGGTCATCACTTAAAAAACGTTTCAAGGAATTATTTTTAATTTCCTTGAAACGTTTTTTTTTTATAAAAAATATACACTTAAAGTAGTTATTTTTATACGAGTTAGGGAATATATTAATAAATATTTAATAAAGGCAAAGCAGGAAAATATCCTTCCACAAAGAATATTAGGATTATTAGACAAATACGGAAATTTCCGTATTTTCTTCTTTTCACTTCACCAGAATACATATATAAAGGGTGTTGCCTGTGTCTTCAAATTCATTTTATCCAAGCGATTTTGATCTTCATTTGTTTCATGAAGGAAACTTGTTCAAAGCTTACAACCTCTTTGGGTCACATGTTCGAAATGAAAAAACATTTTTTGCTTTATGGGCGCCAAATGCTGAAAAGGTAAGTGTAATGGGTGATTTTAATAATTGGACGGGTCGCGGTGCAGAAATGGAACAGGTAACGAACGAAGGAGTTTGGTTTCTAGAGCTGCCGCAAAACCTGGAAGGCTCTCTTTATAAGTTTGAAATTGTATCGAAAAGCGGAAGAGTTATTCATAAAACTGACCCGTTTGCATTTATGACAGAACTGCGTCCACAAACGGCCGGGGTTATTTATACGCTTGATGGCTATAAGTGGCGTGATGAAAATTGGCGCAGTAAAAATCGGCGGTCTTCTCTTCTATATAAAGATCCGATCGCTATTTATGAAATGCACCTGGGTACGTGGAAGAAAAAGGGGAAAGGTGAAAACGATCTTTATACATACCGTGAACTTGCTGATATGTTAATTCCTTATGTGAAAGAACAGGGGTTTACGCATATTGAAGTGATGCCAGTGACGGAGCACCCGTTTGACCGTTCTTGGGGCTATCAAAGTACTGGCTATTTTGCTGCCACGAGACGGTATGGTACTCCTGAAGACTTTATGTATTTCGTCGATGAGTGTCATCAACACGGATTGGGGGTAATTCTCGACTGGGTTCCAGGTCATTTTTGTAAAGATGCACATGGACTCCATAATTTCGATGGGGGATTCAGCTATGAATATGAAAACAGTTGGGATCGGGAAAATTATGTATGGGGTACAGCAAACTTTGATTTAAGCAAGAAGGAAGTGCAAAGCTTTTTAATTTCAAACGCACTTTTTTGGATAGATTATTACCATATAGACGGTTTCAGGGTTGATGCGGTGTCAAACATTTTTTACTGGCCTAATCGTGATGGCTTGGAAGCAAACCCGCACGGCGTGTCCTTTTTACAGAAATTAAACAAAGCGGTTTTTGCGTTTAAACCTGATGCATTGATGATTGCAGAAGATTCAAGTGATTGGCCTCAGGTGACCGCACCCGTGGACCAGGGCGGTATTGGATTTAACTATAAGTGGAATATGGGGTGGATGAATGATGTTCTCGATTATATGGAGACACATTGGGATTATCGTTCACAGAAGCATCATCAAATGACATTTTCACTTATGTATGCTTATGCTGAAAATTATATTTTACCCTTTTCACATGATGAAGTTGTTCACGGGAAAAAATCACTTCTTGACAAAATGCCGGGAGATTACTGGCAAAAGTTTGCACAGCTGCGACTATTACTCATGTTTATGATGGCGCACCCTGGAAAAAAACTTTTATTTATGGGTACAGAATTGGCCCCTTTTTCTGAATGGAAAGACCTCGAGGAAGTGGACTGGCACTTGTTGGATTACGATATGCACAGAAGCTTTAATGAGTACTTTAAACAGTTAATGCATCTGTATAAAACAGTGCCGTCCCTTTATGAACTTGACCATAGTCCAGACGGATTCCAATGGATAGATGTTCACAATCACGAACAAAGTATCTTTTCATTTATTCGAAACGATATTGAAGGAAATGCTGTCATTATCGTATGTAATTTTGGAAACTGCGGTTACAGTAATTATAAAGTTGGTGTTCCACAATCAGGGATGTATGAAGAATTTTTGAATAGTGACGAGGCGGTTTATGGCGGATCAAATATGGTGAACAAAAAGAAGATTAAATCAGTTGCGAAGGTGTTTCACGGACAGCCTGCTTATGTCGACATAAATGTACCACCATTTGGAGCAATTTACTTACGGTGTGTGAAAGATAAAGGGAGGAACTAACATGGCGAAACAAAAATGTGTGGCAATGCTTCTTGCTGGAGGGAAAGGGAGCCGCCTAAAAGAATTGACGGAAAAGCTGGCAAAACCTGCTGTACCATTTGGCGGAAAATACCGTATCATTGATTTTCCACTTTCTAATTGTGCAAATTCAGGTATTCACACGGTAGGTGTATTGACACAGTATCAGCCGCTCGTCTTGAACTCATATATTGGCATAGGCAGTGCTTGGGATCTGGATCGGAGAACTGGTGGCGTAACTGTGCTGCCGCCATACAGTGAATCCTCTGAAGTTAAATGGTATTCCGGAACGGCTAGTGCGATCTACCAAAACTTGAACTACATTTCGCAGTACGATCCTGAGTATGTACTCATCTTGTCAGGGGATCACATTTATAAAATGAATTATGATACGATGCTTGACTTTCATATTGAAAAGCAGGCAGATGTCACGATTTCTGTTATTGAAGTCCCTTGGGATGAGGCCAGCCGTTTTGGCATTATGAATACAGATGAACATTATAACGTGACGCGATTTGATGAAAAACCTGAAAAACCCGAAAGCAACCTCGCTTCTATGGGAATTTATATTTTCAAATGGTCTGTACTGCGTGATTATTTAGAGATGGATGAAAACAATCCTGATTCATCAAACGATTTTGGAAAAGATGTTATCCCGGCGATGCTGGCGGATGAGCTGAAGCTGGTTGCATATCCGTTTCAAGGATACTGGAAAGATGTAGGGACAGTAAAAAGTTTATGGGAAGCAAATATGGATTTGCTTGATCAGGAACAGGATTTAAATATGTTTGAACACTCTTGGCGGATTTATTCTGTTAACCCGAATCAACCGCCCCAAATTCTTGGCACCGAAGCAATTGTGAAACATTCACTAGTGAACGAAGGCTGTGTTATTGACGGTGAAATTAATCACTCTGTTATGTTCCAGGGTGTAGAAGTGGGCCCAAATGCTGTCGTAAAAGATTGTGTCGTTATGCCAAATGCACGTATTGGACGGGGTTCTTCCCTTGAACGGGTAATCATTATGGGGGATCTCGAAGTACCAGACCATACAGTCATTCACAATGATTCAGATGAAATATTACTTATTACAGAAGCTTTCTTAGCGGAATACACACAAGAACGGACAAAAATGGAGGAGGCATAATGAAGAAATCAATGCTCGGTGTAATTGACGCGACGATGCTGCCTGGTGAAATGGGAGAGCTTGCTATTCATCGTTCTCCGGCAGCTATCCCTTTTGCAGGACGGTACCGACTTGTAGATTTTGTGTTATCGAATATGGTGAATTCCGGCATTCAAAGCGTTGCCATTTTCCCTTGTTCACCCTATCGATCTTTAATCGATCACCTCGGTTCAGGGAAAGACTGGGATTTAAACAGGAAGCGTGACGGATTGTTCTTCTTTCCTGCACAGATAAAGGAAGATCAATTAAGCCGCATGGCAGAAAATATTGATTATTTTGAACGAAGTGAACAAAAATTTGTGCTTATTTCAAGCTGTACGACTGTTGCAAACATCGATTTTGTGCCCGCTCTTGAACGTTTTATCAATCAGAAATGTGATTTACTTGAAATCACTCATAAAGGCGAATCAACATGCACGTACATTTTATCGCTGCATTTGTTAATGGATCTTATAAAAAATCGCAATGAAACTGGTTATACCTCTGTGCAAGATGCTGTTAATGATCAACACTCCTCATTTACCATTTGCCAGTATGAATACAACGGATTTTTACAAAGGATTCGATCGATCAAAGACTATTATAAAACGAGCATGGAGCTGCTTGAAAAAGATAAATGGAGTCAGCTTTTTAATGAATTCCAGCCAATTTTCACAAAAGTAAAAGATGAACCGCCGACTAAATATACTAGTAATTCTAGCGTGACCAATTCGATGATTGCAAACGGATGCAATATTGAAGGCGAAGTTAATCATAGCATCGTTTTCCGGGCGGTACACATTGGAAAAGGATCAACTGTGCAAAATTGCATTGTGATGCAGAAAACGAAAATCGGCAGTAATTGTGTTCTTGAGCATGTTATTTTTGATAAAGATGTCATAGTAGAAGACGGAGCGGTATTACGTGGGACTCCAGAACAGCCGCTAGTTGTAAAAAAAGGGTCGGTTGAGAGTGTGGTGGCAAGCTCGTGAACGTGATGTTTGCTGTGTCAGAATGTGCACCATTTGTGAAATCAGGAGGACTTGCTGATGTAGCGGGGGCCCTGCCGAAAGAACTTGTAAAACTTGGTGCAGACGTCCGGGTCATCATGCCGAATTATAGCATGATCCCGGAGAAGTATCGGGATGATATGAAAAAAGTGGCTGAGTTTATTGTTCCTGTCGGATGGCGCAATCAATATTGTGCTATTTTTGAGCTTTTGCATGAAGGAGTAACTTATTATTTTATTGATAATTTGTACTATTTTAACCGGGATGGTCTGTATGGTCATTATGATGATGGTGAGCGTTTTTCTTACTTTACGCGAGCGATTCTTGACGCGCTTTATCACCTCGATTTTTATCCGGATATATTGCACTGTCATGATTGGCATACGGGAATGGTCCCTTTTATGCTCAAAGTTGAGCATCAGCATCGTCCAGGATATGAAAAAATAAAGACGGTGTTTACGATTCATAATTTAATGTTTCAGGGGATTTTTCCGCCAGAGGCTGTGACGGATTTGCTGAATTTACATAGCCAGCACTTTCAAACAGGCCAGCTTGAATTTAACGGGAACACGAATTTCATGAAAGGGGCGCTTATTTCATCTGATGTGATAACGACTGTGAGCCCGACGTACCGAAATGAAATTTTACATCCATATTTCGGAAAGCAGCTTGAAGGTGTTTTGAGGGAGCGCCAGGGGGATTTAACGGGCATTTTAAATGGGGTTGATTACTCTATTTACAGTCCTGAAACGAACGATGTGGTAATACCTTATCAAGCAGGTGATATGGCAGGGAAGGCGATAAATAAGCGCCGATTGCAGGAATTTTTCCATTTGCCGGTACGGGAAAATGTGCCGGTGTTCGGTTTGGTTTCTCGTTTGACAAAACAAAAAGGGCTTGATCTTTTAACGCACATATTTCATGAAATGATCTCGGATGATGTTCAGTTTGTATTACTTGGAAGCGGCGATGTTGAGTTTGAAAACTTTTTCAAAGAAATGGAATGGTCTTATCCAGAAAAGGTGCGCTCTTACATTGGATTTAATGAAAATCTTGCCCATCAGGTCTACGCTGGATCAGACTTGTTTTTAATGCCATCTCAATTTGAACCATGCGGTCTTGGCCAATTGATTGCGATGAAGTATGGGGCTTTGCCGATCGTTCGGGAAACGGGTGGTTTAAATGACACCGTACGCTCATATAACGAAGAAACTGGAATCGGCAATGGCTTTTCATTCAAAAACTTTAATGCACATGATCTGTTACATACAATCCGCCGCGCCGTATCTTTTTACAAGGATCAACCAGACGTGTGGGCGAAAATTGTCGAAGAAGCGATGAAAGAAGATTACAGCTGGTCCCAGTCTGCAAAGGATTATATTCGTTTATATGAAGATGTATCCATAAGGAGGGAAAGTCATGTTTTCTGACCAAAAGTCGTTTCAGGAGACGTTTAAAAAGCGGCTTGAGCAATCATATAGTATCAGCTTTGATGATTCAACTCGTGCCCAGCAATTTGTGACGTTGAGTCAAATGGTACGTGAGCATATAAGCAGTGAATGGATTGAAACGAATGAAAGGCAGCGTCAGGAAAAAAAGCAAACATATTATTTATCCATCGAATTTTTACTCGGTCGTTTGCTTGGGCAAAATTTAATTAATTTAGGCTTATACGAAACGATCCAATCATGGCTGGATGATATTGACATTCCTCTTGAGGAGCTGGAAGATATAGAGCCGGATGCCGGTCTCGGCAACGGTGGACTTGGTCGTCTGGCAGCCTGTTTTCTTGATTCACTCGCGTCGATGGGGCTGCCTGGACACGGTTGCGGGATTCGTTATAAACACGGTTTGTTTGAGCAGAAAATGGTGAACGGCTTCCAGATGGAGCTGCCGGAAAATTGGCTGCGCTATGGGTATGTTTGGGAGGTACGGAAGTCTGATCTAACTGTAGAAGTGCCTTTTTGGGGTAGTGTGGATGTTGTTGAACGAGAAGATGGAGTGAAGTTTCGGCATGTTGATGCTGAATATGTAAAAGCAGTCCCGTATGATATGCCGGTTGTCGGTTACGGAGGCAAAACGGTCAACACGCTTCGTCTATGGAGTGCTGAAACATCAAGCTTCTCTTTAAACCAAGACGTGCTGAAATATAAAAAAGACACAGAGGCTATTTCGGAATTTTTATATCCTGATGATTCTAATGACGAAGGAAAAATACTACGCTTGAAACAGCAGTATTTTCTTGTCTCTGCCAGCATACGCTCCATTATACAACGACATTTAAGCAACGGAGGGGAACTGCGTAGTTTGCATGAGCGAATAGCCATTCATATTAATGACACACATCCGGTGCTGGCAATTCCTGAGCTGATGCGTGTGTTGATGGATGATTATCAATTATCCTGGGATGACGCCTGGCATGTGACAGAAAACACATTTGCCTATACAAATCATACCACTTTGTCAGAAGCACTTGAACGCTGGCCAATACGTATTTTCAGGCCATTACTGCCAAGAATCTATATGATTATTCAAGAAATAAACGAGCGCTTCTGTAAAAGTCTTTGGGATCAATATCCAGGAGATTGGGATCGTATTGAAAGAATGGCGATCATTGCGAAGGATGAAGTTCGGATGGCGCATCTTGCTATTGCCGGCAGTCATAGTGTAAATGGAGTGGCCCGCCTCCATACGGAAATTTTGAAAAATCGTGAAATGAATGAATTTTATCAGTTTCAACCGGCTAAATTTAACAATAAAACAAATGGTATTACGCATCGACGCTGGCTACTAAAAGCAAATCCTGAATTGACATCTCTTTTGAGTGAGACGATTGGTGAAGGATTTAAAACAGATGCCACCGAGCTTTCAAAACTGGCATTGTACGTAGAAGATCCAGCCTTCTTAGAAAAACTGTCGAGAGTGAAACGGAAACGAAAAGATATTTTAACTAAACTTATTTATGAGAGAAACGGCATTAAAGTCGATCCGACCTCCATATTTGATGTGCAAGTAAAACGGCTTCATGCATACAAGCGCCAATTGTTGAATGTACTTCATATTTTGGCGTTGTACAATAAAGTGAAACACGAACCATCTTTCCATATGCCGCCGCGCACATTTATTTTTGGCGCAAAAGCATCCCCTGGTTATTTTTATGCAAAACGTATTATTAAATTGATTGATTCAGTTGCAGAGCTTGTGAATAATGACCCGGAAACGAAAGGATTAATCACGGTCGTCTTTATGGAAAATTACCGTGTGTCCCTTGCGGAATATATTATTCCAGCTGCGGATATTAGCGAGCAAATTTCCACAGCAAGTAAAGAAGCATCCGGAACAGGGAATATGAAATTTATGATGAATGGTGCTGTGACAGTTGGCACACTGGATGGAGCGAACGTAGAAATTTTAGAACAGACAGGACCTGATAATATCTTTATATTCGGGTTGAAAGCAGAGGAAGTAATGGCGTTTGATAGAGACGGAGGCTATCGTTCAATGGATTACTATCACCACGATCCGCTTATCCGCCGCACGCTTGATCAGTTGGTCGATGGCACTCTTGACGATAAAGGATTGTTTGGTGTTATTTATGAATCCCTTTTGTCAGAAAATGATCAATACTTTGTATTGAAAGACTTTGAAGCATATCGCTCTGCACAAGAAGCAGCGGGTCGTATTTATGAAAAGAATCCTCAGCAATGGCGCAAAATGATGGTAAAAAACATTAGCGGTTCCGGTATTTTTTCAAGTGATCGTACGATTAAAGAGTACGCCAGCGAAATTTGGAAAATTTAAAAAGCATGCCGGCGGGCCGTTCCGCCGGTTTTTTTAGTTATCATCTTCATCGCTGTACAACTCGTTATAATTGTGATCCTTCACAAAATCCGATGGTGTTTCAGATGTTCCGTAGACGGCGGCATCACGGAAGCTGTCAATACCATCATCAGGATGTGTAAGGCGTTCATCCACTACTCTACTACCGTCTTGCGGCTTTTGATTCGGTGAATGTTCGACGTTGTATAACGCTGTTGGGACCGCCTGAAGCCGCTCAAATGGAATCTCCTCTCCACTTTTTTTGCAAATACCGTATGTACCATTTTTCATCGCCTGAAGTGCGGCATCGATCTTCTCCAATTGTTCTCTGCAATGTTCATCGAGTGCCAAATCTCGTTCGCGCTCGTACAACTCTGTTCCTATATCCGCGGGATGATTGTCGTATAACGAGAGCTCCCCATTGTCCCCAATTTCTTCATTATGATCAATATGTTTCGTCAATTGTTCTTTTTGGCGCAGCAGTTCTTTCTTTAACTCAGCCTTCTGTTCAATAGTCAGCATCTGTTCCCATCCTTTCGTTTGTTTTTCTTTAACCGTTTTTGAACACAAAAAAACCTGCTCGGGCATGAGCAGGTTAAAAAATATAGGTGAGACATAAGCCAATTGATAATAAAAAGCCATATAGCGTATTCGTCTGCGCTGTTGATTTCATCGCGGGCATCATCTCAAGAGGATTGTTTTTTCCTTTAAAGCCATTCACCGCTTGGATCGCTTTCGGAATGCTTAAATACGTTAAAAACAGCCACAATGAACCGTAAACGCCTAAAACAAGAATAATCACCCATAAATAAGATACAATAAACATCGTTGCAAGAAGCGTCACCGCTGGATCATGTCCGATTAAAATGGCAATCGTCTTTCTTCCGGCTTCCTGATCGCCGACACGATCACGTATGTTATTGGACAGCATAATCGCACCAATTAAAATAATAACGGGTATTGAAAATAAAATAGCACCATTTGTAACGAATCCAGTTTGAATATAAAACGAAATATAAATGATGATGCCACCCATGAAAAAGCCAGAGGCTAGTTCTCCAAATGGTGTGTAAGCGATCGGAAGCGGGCCTCCTGTATAAAAATACCCGACTGCCATACAGATGAGACCGATCAACGCGATCCACCACGTTGTAATCGAGCAAATATATAGTCCGAGAAGCAAGGCGATGCCGAAAAATGCAAAAGCCATATTTAATACTGTTTTTGGTTTTACACCGTTTCGTACAATGGCGCCGCCGATTCCAATCGATTCTTCTGTATCAAGCCCTCGTTTGTAATCAAAATATTCGTTGAACATATTGGTTGCTGCTTGAATTAACAGTGATGCGATCATCATGGCTAAGAATAATAATACATGTAATTTTGTATGCTCAAGTGCAAGCGCTGTTCCCAGAAAAACAGGAACGAACGCAGCTGTCAACGTGTGGGGACGCATAAGCTGCCACCAGATTTGAAAGCCGGTATCTGCTGAAGGGGTTTGGTTCATTATTAAGTCTCTCCCAATCGATCATTGTGAACAATTAAACAAAAGTTCTTTAACAAGTGTAGAAAACGGATTGAAAAGTGTCAATCTTTTTTCATAATTTAAACGATTCCCCATCGTTTTTCGAAAAATCGAACATTATGTTTCAGAAATGAAAATCATAGATATGTGGTATATAATAAGGAAAGAAGAATACCAATCGTTGACACCTTCTTGAAAAGAGGTGTATCTTATAAGAAGTTTGACCTCTTAAGGTCGGCACAATGGAGGGATTTCATTGGCTATGATAAAAGGGCATCCACTGAAAGGAGCCTTTATTGATTTTATACAAGAAATAAATGGATCGACACTGTTCAGTTACGTCGAAAAAATTGAATCAATTGATCCGATTCGTTTCTATGAAAACGGAAGTGAATTGTACAAAGGCGAGCGATTTTATTTTAAAGACCGTGATGACGAAATGACGTTAGCGGGTCTTGGCAGCGTACATACGATACAAAGTGCACAAAATCGTTTCGTTCAAGTAGAATCGGACTGGGATGCGTTGATAAAACGAGCACAAATTCATAACCCATATGATGTATACGGTACGGGTCCAGTTGCATTCGGCGGTTTTTCATTTGATCCTGAGCAGGAAAAAGGAGAAGAATGGTCCCGCTTCGCGCCGTCTTTTTTTTATGTGCCGGAATTGATGTTGACCGTTTATGGCGGGGAAACGTATATTACGGTTAACGTATTATGTGATGGGGTAGATTCTGCGCCTTTGTTTGACCGTATAGAGAAAAGGAAAAAAAGGCTGTTAGAACAGAATGACCAGCCAATGAAGGAAGAAGCGGTACTTTTGGATCTTCGTGGCGGGGACACAGATGAATGGAAGAAATCGATCCAATCAGCGATTCAATCCATCAAATTGGATGATGAATTGAAGAAAGTAGTACTGGCGAGAAAAGTGACGGCTGTATTCGACAAAACAATTACCCCGGATTATGTACTGCGCTGTCTTGATGAAGGGCAGCCGGACAGCTTTATTTTTTCAATTGAAGCAATGGACAGTTGCTTTCTCGGGGCCTCTCCGGAACGTCTCGTGAAAAAACGAGATCGTACATTGCTGACGACATGCCTTGCCGGATCAACAGCTCGTGGTGCGAGTGAAGAAGAAGACAGTAAATTGGCAGAATCGTTGTTACACGATGAGAAAAATCGGTTAGAACACGATTATGTCGTCCAAATGATTCGCAGTGAAATGCAATCAATGTGTGCAGATGTTACGGTCCCTGAAAGACCAATCATTATGAAAGTGCGTGATATTCAACATTTGTACACACCCGTGACGGGAATTGTTGACCAGCACGATTCAATTTTACGCTTTGCTGAACGATTTCATCCAACACCAGCACTCGGGGGATTGCCGGCGAAAACTGCTATGCGCGTCATTCGTGAACTTGAACCGATGGACCGTGGTTTTTATGCAGCTCCGGTTGGCTGGATGGATTATCGGAAAAACGGTGAGTTTGCCGTTGCGATCCGTTCTGGTTTACTAGTGCAAAACGAAGCTTTTTTATACGCAGGATGCGGTGTTGTTCCAGAATCAAATCCAGAAACAGAACTGGAAGAAACAAAGATGAAACTCCGGCCGATGCTGCGGGCGATTGGGGGATACAATGAATAATCATCAGGAAAATATGACGCTGTATAATGCTCATTTCATTGATAGCCTTGTTCGTTCCGGCTTGAAGAATGCCGTAATAAGCCCAGGGTCTCGGTCAACACCGATGGCTCTATTAATGGAAGAACATCCGGATTTAACGACATACATTCAAGTGGACGAGCGGTCTGCCGGTTTTTTTGCATTGGGACTGGCGAAATCACAGCAGCAACCGGTAGCCCTTCTTTGTACGTCCGGTACGGCCGCAGCAAATTACATGCCTGCTGTTGCTGAAGCTGACATATCTCGTGTGCCGCTCGTTGTTTTAACATCAGATCGTCCGCCTGAATTGCGAGATGTCGGCGCACCTCAGACGATAGACCAAATTCATTTATATGGACATACAGCAAAATGGTTTGCGGAAATGGCTCTCCCGGAATCAAACGATACAGCACTAAGATACGTAAGAACACAGGGCGCTCGTGCTGTTTTTGAATCAATGGCAGCTCCTAAAGGACCAGTTCATCTCAATTTCCCATACCGGGAACCTTTATTACCGGATTATGACGGTATTTATGAACGTATACAGATACCGTCCCCAGTTCAATTTAATTCCGGAAAAAAAATACCAGACAGCGGTCTAATAGATGATGTCGCAAAAGTGATTCATGGAAAAAAAGGAGTTATTGTCGCCGGTGAAATTGTCAATATAGCGGTGCTGCCGTCTATTCTCGCCCTTTCGGAAAAAATAGGCTGGCCAATTATTGCCGATCCGCTGTCTCAGCTCCGATCAAGCACTGATGTAATTGACAGCTATGATGCGTTTTTGCGTGATGATGACATAAAAGATTCATTAAAACCAGAAGCGATTATTCGGTTTGGGGCACTGCCTGTCTCAAAATCATTAATGCTCTATATGAAGCGTCACAACGATGTTCCACATATCATTGTTGATGAGGATGGTGCTTGGCGTGACCCGTCTCATATCGCCACGCATATGGTGTGTGTAAATGAAGCGGTGTTTTGTAATGAAATGACCGCCGCTCTTCCGGAACAATCATCCGAATGGGCTTCACTTTGGAGAGAAGTTAATGAAGCTTCCAGATCTATCATGAAAACGGCGGATGGAATGGACGAAGGAGCCTTATTTGGGCGTTTTTTACAAAGTGTCCCCGAAGGAGCCTCGATATTTACTGGCAACAGTATGCCGATCCGCGACCTTGACTCTTTTTTATTTGCAGGAGAGCAGCGATTCAAACTTCATGGAAACCGGGGGGCAAACGGTATTGACGGGCTTGTTTCAACAGCGCTCGGAATTGCAGCAAGTGGTGAAAAGGTTTATGCTGTTATGGGAGATTTATCATTTTTCCACGATGTTAATGGATTACTTGGAGCGAAAATGAACGGGTTGTCAATGACTGTTCTTGTAATGAACAATAACGGCGGCGGGATTTTTTCTTATTTGCCTCAGTCGGGAGAAGAAAAGCATTATGAGCGGCTGTTTGGAACACCTGCCGGGCTGCAATTTGAACATGCCGCTGCTTTGTATGGCTGTCATTATGTTCGGATCAGCAGCAGAGAGCAGCTGGCAAAGGAATTGAATGAATCACGTGAAGGTGTAACGATTCTAGAAGCGTTCACAAATAGAGCTGCAAATACATCTATCCATCGATCGCTTTGGAAACAGGCAGTAGAACAGGCAAAAAAAGTTTTGAGGAACCCGATATGAAAAATGTAATTCAAATAGGCGATCACTCTTTTTATCATATCAACAGGGTTGGCAAAGGAGCGCCTGTAGTTTTTTTACATGGTTTTACCGGATCAGGGAGTACATGGCGCACTATTGCGCCTCTCATTCCTTGTGAAACATTCATGCCGGATCTTGCCGGACACGGAAGGACAAAGGCGGTATGCACCGATCTTGAAACAGAAGCAGAATCGATAAAAAGGGCGATGAACGATAGGGGTTTCTTCTCATTCCATGTTGTCGGCTATTCAATGGGGGGGCGCCTGGCACTTGCAATGGGTTTAATGTACCCGGAAGCTGTCCGCTCACTAGTGCTTGAAAGCGCTTCGCCTGGGCTTGAAACAGAAGCAGAGCGGGAGGAACGACGCAAGGCAGATGAAGAACTTGCTTCTAAAATCGAAAACAAAGGTATCGAATGGTTCGTGGATTTCTGGGAAAACATCCCGATGTTCGAAACACAAAAATGGCTGCCTGAATCGATTCGTGAATCGGTACGGCGGGAACGGCAAAATCAAACGGAAACGGGGCTTGCTTCCTCGCTTCGAGGAATGGGAACTGGAGCGCAAAAATCATACTGGAATCGTATACATGAGCTGACAATGCCTGTTCTTTTAATTACAGGGTCGCTGGATCATAAATTCACAAACATTGCCCGCCTCATGAAAAAAAGAATTCCAAACTGCCAATGGATGAAAATTGATGGAGCAGGTCATGCAATTCATGTGGAGCAGCACGAAAAATTTGGTACAATAGTAAAGACATTTTTGTTAGAAATTAAAGGAGGCAATTTAGATGGCTTTTAATTGGGTAAAAGAACGTGAATATGAAGACATCGTATATGAAACGTATAACGGTATCGCGAAAGTAACGATCAACCGTCCGGAAGTACATAACGCTTTTCGTCCGAAAACGGTAATGGAAATGATTGACGCGTTTGCATATGCACGTGATGATTCAAAAATTGGTGTTATAATCCTTGCAGGTGCTGGCGGTAAAGCGTTCTGCTCGGGCGGCGATCAATCCGTACGCGGCCACGGGGGATATGTAGGTGACGACCAAATTCCACGCTTGAATGTTTTAGACTTGCAGCGTTTAATCCGTGTGATTCCAAAACCGGTTATCGCAATGGTATCAGGATATGCAATTGGAGGCGGACACGTACTTCATGTCGTGTGTGACTTAACAATTGCTGCAGACAATGCCATTTTTGGACAAACAGGTCCAAAAGTCGGTTCATTTGATGCTGGATATGGTTCAGGTTACCTTGCCCGGATCGTCGGCCATAAAAAAGCACGGGAAATCTGGTTCCTTTGCCGTCAATACAACGCACAAGAGGCACTTGACATGGGTCTCGTAAATACTGTCGTGCCACTTGAAAAATTGGAAGAAGAAACAGTAAAGTGGGCAGAAGAAATGCTTGAGAAGAGCCCTACAGCCCTTCGATTCATTAAAGCGGCGATGAATGCGGATACAGACGGTCTTGCAGGCCTGCAACAATTTGCAGGTGATGCGACACTTCTTTATTACACAACGGACGAAGCAAAAGAAGGACGCGATTCATTTAAAGAAAAACGCAAGCCGGATTTTGGCCAGTTCCCAAGATTTCCGTAAATAAATATAAAAGGGTGTCCATTTTTAATGGGGCACCCTTTTTCCGTTGAAAGGATGAATGAAAGATGAATATACCAAACTGGTTAAAACAGCGAGCGTTTTTAACACCAGAACGAACGGCGCTTGTTTTTGAACAAACATCATGGACATTTGCAGAACTATATAACGAAACCCTGAAAACTGCTTCAGCCTTAAGGGGGTCTGGGATTCAAAAGGGTGGTTTTTGTGGTATTCTAGCAGGCAATCGTCCAGAGACGATCTTCACCATTTATGCACTTCAGCAAATCGGTGCTGTTGCCATCCTGTTAAACAGCCGTCTTACCGCAGATGAAATCGAATGGCAGCTTCATGATGCTGGTGCATCTCATTTATTATTCGACGCACATCATGAACAAAAAGCAGCAGCTATTTCAAGTGTTCCCTCGTTATCAATCGTGGAAAATACCGTTGATCGTTTATTTAACCCACGCGATATCTACTCACTTGATGAGACATGTTCAATCATGTACACATCTGGTACAACGGGTCGGCCAAAAGGGGTTATTCAAACGTATGGAAACCATTATGCAAGTGCAACGGGATCAGCATTTAATTTAGGGATTCATTCGGACGATTCGTGGTTGTGCGCAGTACCACTATTTCATATTTCCGGTTACTCGATCCTGATGAAAAGCGTGATTTATGGAATGGAAATTCATCTCTTTGAAAAATTTGATGTTGCAGGGGTTAATAAAGCACTTAAATCAGGAGATGTCACGATTATGTCTGTTGTGACTGCAATGCTTTCCGTTATGGTAAACGAACTCACTGGAAAGTATAGCCCGCGCTTTCGATGCATGCTTCTCGGGGGAGGACCCGCACCAGCACCTCTTCTTGAAGAATGCAGAAAGAATGATATCCCTGTTTTTCAGACGTACGGTATGACGGAAACATCCTCGCAAATCGTCACTCTATCGCCTGAGTATGCACTAACGAAGCTTGGTTCTGCAGGGAAGCCGCTTTTTCCATGTACAATAAAGATTGATGGTGAAAACGAAGGAGAAATATTAGTGAGTGGTCCGAACGTGACACCGGGCTATTTGCATCGCCCCGAAGCAAATGAACAAGCCTTTCAAAACGGCTGGTTCCATACAGGTGACATCGGACGGATTGATGAAGCCGGCTTTTTATACGTTCTTGACCGACGTTCTGATTTAATCATTTCAGGTGGGGAAAACATCTATCCGGCAGAAATTGAATCCGTCCTTACCGAACATGAAGCAGTGAAGGAAGCAGGCGTGATCGGAGTGCCGGATAAAAAATGGGGAAGTGTACCTGCTGCGTTTTACGTGACAGAACGGCCGTTGTCTTCAGATGAGCTTGCCGCTTTCTGTAGGGGCAAACTTGCGAGATATAAGGTGCCGGCTTATTTTATTCAAGTGGAGGAGCTCCCGCGTAATGCGTCAAATAAATTACTGCGCCGTGAACTCGGTGCAAAATGGAGAGACGATCATGCACATAAAAAAATTGACGATGCGTCTAATTGAAATGCCGCTAAAACAGCATTTTTATACGCATCTAGAAACGGTATCGGTCCGTCAGTCAATTATTATTGAAGCAGAAGATGAACATGGTACAGTCGGGTGGGGAGAAGCTTCCGCATTTTCAACGCCATGGTATACAGAAGAAACAGTAAAGACGGAATGGCATATCATAAAAGAAGTATTGTTTCCCCTTTTACGTGATAAAAAAATTAATCATCCAGATAATGTCCACTCGTTGTTTTCCCCTGTTCGAGGAAATCGGATGGCAAAAGCAGGAGTGGAATCCGCGATCTGGGATTTATATGCCAAACAAAAAAATAAACCCCTGCATCTCCTTCTCGGCAGTAAGCGAACATCCATTTCTGCCGGAGCGGTTGCAGCAGGAAACTCGGCAGTGGATATGATTTCACGCATTGAAACGCTTTATGAAGCGGGATACGAACGGATTAAAGTGAAAATTGAACCAAAAACAGATAGGAAATTGCTTGATGAAGTACGCCGTGCATTTCCAACTATACAGCTCCTAGCTGATGCGAATTCAGCGTACTCCATGAATGATATAGACCAGTTAAAAAGCCTTGATGAATTTAATTTACTAATGATCGAGCAGCCATTTCATGTTGAAGACTTATGGGAGCATTCAAAATTGCAAAAAGAAATCAAAACGGCTGTATGCCTGGACGAAAGCATCCGGTCTGTACATGATGCAAAATGCGCGCTGCAAATGGATGCTTGCCGATTCATTAATGTGAAATTCAGCAGAGTTGGCGGACTGACAGAAGCGGTAAAGATTCATAATGAATGTTTAAGGAATAGTGTTGGGCTATGGGCTGGCGGCATGATTGAGTTTGGTATTTCTCGTGCTCATAATGTGGCACTGGCTGCACTTCCGGGTTTTACGGTTCCAGGAGATATCGTATCGTCCGATCATTACTGGGAAGAAGACATAATTGATGAGGGGATCAACGTAGTAAAAGGACGGATTCAATTGTCTGAGAAACCAGGGATCGGCTATGAAGTTAAACGGAATCGTCTCGACAAAGTAACAATCGATACATATTTTGTCTGAATTTTGGTTTTTTTGAAACCTTTTGTGGGGAAAAGAAGTAAATAAGAGAAAGAAAATGTGAAGGAGGGTGGGGCGTTGGGAAGTG
Organism: Domibacillus epiphyticus; assembly: GCF_001975785.1. GTDB lineage: Bacteria > Bacillota > Bacilli > Bacillales > Domibacillaceae > Domibacillus > Domibacillus epiphyticus. The sequence continues at coordinate 19,012 of NZ_MSFI01000009.1, forward strand.
GATTATGGATGATATGTACCGGAGCCTGTCTCACTCTTCTTCTGTTTGTTCGAACGTATAGTAGACTTGTTAGTCTGCATAGGAAAACAGAGCGGTCTTTTCAGGATGTTGAACGTTTCATAGAAGACCGCGTGAATCTATATGCAAAGTGGTCGGAAACTGTAGCGGCATATGATTTAAATCAACAGGGAATGCTAGCGGAAATGATGATTATTCGTGAACATTTTGAAGAGATGACGTCCGAAGAAAAACTGCGGCTCTGCAGGGTGCTTGATACCTTTTATAAACAAATGACTGCGTCAGCAGCCAGATGCCCGCGCCTCCGGACATCTCAAATGTATATCCAGCTTCATAAAAGAGCCGACGAAATGATGAAAGAAATGCCAGATGCATGCAGGCATTATAATGAGTTTGCCGGACAGATGAATGAAGTGATTAGTCGTTTTCCAACAAATATGACAGCTGTCTTATTTGGGTTTGAAAAAAAAGAACAGCTCAGTCTGCCGAAAAATAAATCAGATTTCTTTTGATTTTTTATTCGGCCATTTTTCAGGGACGTAGTCTATACCTCCTGGATGAAATGGATGGCATTTTAAAATGCGGATCATTGTCATGATAGAACCTTTAAACGCTCCATGTTTCTGGATGGCTTCATATCCATAATGAGAACATGTCGGGTAAAAGCGGCATGTTGGAGGTGTAAGTGGTGAGATGCCTTTTTGATAAAAGCGAATCAGACTAAGAAATAATTTTTTCACTTTTCACCACTTTTTTCTTCCGCCACGTTTTCAGCAGGCGGATCGATCGTATGTTTATAGTCGTATCCTTTGTTAATTGTCAGAACGGATAGAACGAGTACGACAAGAACAATCATGATGGAAATCATAATGATGGTCGTCAAAAAACTACCTCCTTTTTTGATTAGTTTACCATGATTTTGTTTACTTTTACACATTTCGGGTATTAATATAGTAATGAGATAAATTACATATTGGAGGGACTTTTTTTATGTCAAAGAAATTAGTTAACAGTGTAAACAAACAAATCGCAAACTGGACGGTTTTATACACAAAGCTGCATAATTATCACTGGTATGTGAAAGGCCCGCAGTTCTTTACACTTCATGCAAAATTTGAAGAGCTTTATACAGAAGCAAGTCTTCACATTGATGAACTGGCAGAACGCCTTCTTGCTCTTGACGGCAAACCAATTGCTACACTTCAAGAATCACTTGAAAAAGCAAGTGTCAATGAAGCGGAGGGAAAAGAATCTGCTGAAGAAATGGTAAAATCAGTTGTTGAAGATTTCACAACGTTAACAGGTGAATTGAAAGAAGCGATGGACTTAGCAGCTGAAGTGGGTGATGAAACAACAGGAGACATGTTACTTGCCATTCATCAAAGCCTTGAAAAACACGTTTGGATGCTGAAATCATTCCTTGGAAAATAATATGCAATCGAGCCGTGAATCAGGCTCGATTTTTTTATTTCCGTCTGACAAGATAAACGGGAAAAGGGAGGGAAGGCAAATGGAACTATCTTCTATCATGTCAGGACAGCTGGCTGACTTGCGTCGGACGTTAAATGTAAATTTACTAAAAAGCCAGGTGGCCACACAGACTGCTTTTGTTACAGCAATGATCCAGCAAATGCCTGCAACGGCTGATCAAGGCGCACCGCACCCTTATAAAGGAGCGGCTTTGGACGTTTTTGTATAACGAAAAAAAGACGGGATAATCCCCGTCTTTTTATTATGTATTAATGAAGCTGGCTGCTTTTTCGTACTGGTATTTGATGTTGATTGAACTTTTCTTTCAGGCCTTCATACAAATAAACTCGAAACAGCCAAGCTAGTTCTTCTTCCGGCATATCCTGAATGACTGTCAATATATCCGCTTCAGACATTTCTCCGAGCACTGTCAGTGTTATCATGTCAAGATCGTCTTCCGTCCCCTGCAGCCTGCCTCGGTACAATTCAAAAAGTTCATCCACGAATTTCATACCTGCCCCTCCTTCTTCTAAGAATATATATATAGTTATACATGAAAACGGTATCATATTCCAATGTTTTTATCTGAATGGAAAAGATTTTTTCCGGGCAATCTAATTGAAAGGAGTGATGGAATTGGAAAAACATCCATATTATATACAAATCGCAAATGGAGAAATTCAGTCAAAACCGGATGTGGCCCCATGGAATTTTCGCATTTTTGCCAATGACAAAGAAATACATGACTTGCGTGAAATGTTCAATGCGATGAACGGAGCGGATTCCGGTTCATTTTGGCGATCACACCTTCCATTCATCCCGTATCATCTTGATGCAGATAACGACCAGTACGACCGGCGGATGATGGCAGTGTATGATAAAATATATGAACTTGGCGATGACGAGGCACGCTCACATATAAAAAGAATGCGCTTTGAAGTATAATAGAGAGACATGATGTTGAGATGAGGGGTATGGATGCATACGTTTACGGACCAAAATGGATATACGGTACAAATTTCCCTTGAAAAGGGTGCTTTTCAGGAAACACCGTCACATGTGTTCATTATTTGCCGCTGCGAAGAGGGCTGGCTATTGACGAAACATAGAAAGAGAGGTCTTGAATTTCCTGGCGGTAAAATGGAAGAGGATGAAACCCTAGAGGAAGCAGCAAGAAGAGAAATATGGGAAGAAACAGGCGCTGCTGTATCTGATTTACATTTTATTGGCGAGTATTGTGTACACGATCCGGACCAACCGTTTCTGAAAACGGTTTTTTTCGCACGTGTAACGGATATAGAAAAGAAAGTCGATTATTTTGAAACGGATGGACCGTACATTGAAAAAAATAATATTTTACATGTTCGTTTTCAAGATTCATATTCTTTTTTAATGAAGGATGATGTGATTGCCTGCTCATTTGAAAAGTTGAAAAGGAGCGGATTTTTATGATTGAATGTACACCATATCCATCTCCGAACCCGCGTGTACGCCTATTTTCAGTCGTGTACGAGTCGGACGGCTTGCGTGTAAAGGGATTTCTTGCGGAACCGGCGGACACTATGCAGTACGACGGTTTTTTATATTTGCGCGGAGGCATAAAAAATGTCGGCATGGTCAGGCCTGCACGTATTGCTGAGTTTGCCGCAGAAGGATTTATCGTCTTTGCGCCATTTTACAGGGGCAACAGAGGCGGAGAAGGGAATGAAGATTTTGCGGGGAATGACCGGGAAGACGCCTTTTCTGCATTCGATTTATTAAAACAGCATAAACGTGTAAAAAATGGACGTGTGCACGTATTCGGCTTTTCCCGCGGAGGTGTAATGGCGCTTTTGACGGCAATTCATAAGCCGGTTTCTTCCCTTGTAACATGGGGTGGTGTATCTGATATGGTTTTAACGTATGAAGAACGGAAAGATATGCGGCGGATGATGAAGCGTGTAATTGGCGGAAGTCCTTCGAAAGTTCCAGAACTGTACGAATGGCGTACGCCGTTGAAAGAGGCATCAAACATTCAGGCTCCTGTGTTCATTATTCACGGCCGCCTGGATGATAATGTTTCAGTTGAACACGCATATCGTCTTAAAAAGAAACTCAATCATGCGGACACATTATATTTAGATGATTATGATCATTACATACCTCCAGCTGTGAATCGAAAAATCGTTCAGAAGGTCGCAGCGTGGATGAAAGAAAACGGAAGGGGACATGAATAATGGGTATGCCAATGGAATTAAACACAATGATCGTGACAAAAGGGAATGAGAAAAGAGTGGGAGAAAATCAATTTATTTTGCAGAAAAGCGGCTATCGTCTCTATCCAATTGATATTCCAATAGCTGTTCATAAAACGAGAGACAGCGAGCCCAGCGGCACAGCGTTCATTACAAAAGTAGAATGGCAAAATGACTCGACAACGATTATGTATACACTTGCGTCATTGAATTCAACAAACTAACCGGCTTTCTTGAATCACCGGAATATAATCTATCTAAAAATATAAAAGGGCAGCCACATAGCTGCCCTTTTGTTATTACATTTTCGGTCCACCGAGCTCTTCAATCTCGGAAGGGACGTCGTTGAACTTTTTGAAGTTTTCATGGAATTTAGCAGAAAGTTCTTTTGCTTTTTCCATAAATGCATCCTCATCTGCCCATGATTTGCGTGGAATTAACACGTCATCAGGCACACCAGGAACGTGAATTGGGATATCAAGGCCGAACACTTTCGTTCTGTATGTTTCAACATTGTTTAATTCACCCTCGAGTGCAGCCTGGACCATCGCGCGTGTGTAAGACAGCTTCATTCGCTCTCCGGTTCCATATTCACCGCCTGTCCAGCCTGTATTCACAAGGAAGACTTGCGCGTTATGTTCATCAATTTTTTTGCCGAGCATTTCAGCGTATACTGTTGCCGGAAGCGGAAGGAACGGTGAACCGAAGCACGTTGAGAACGTGGCTTGAGGACTCGTAATACCGCGCTCAGTACCGGCAAGTTTTGATGTGTAACCGCTCAAGAAATGATACATTGCCTGTTCTTTAGACAATTTGCTGATAGGAGGCAGGACGCCGAATGCATCAGCTGTTAAGAAAATAATTGTATTTGGATGGCCGGCGATGCTAGGATCGACAATGTTATCGATCGCTTGAAGCGGGTACGCAGCACGTGTATTTTCCGTTAAGATATTGTCATCGTAGTCTGGAATGCGTGTGTCATGATCAAGAACTACATTTTCAAGGACGGAACCAAAGCGGATCGCATCGAAGATTTGTGGTTCTTTTTCACGTGTTAAGCCGATTGTTTTTGCGTAGCAGCCGCCTTCAATATTAAACACGCCGTTTGCTGACCATCCATGCTCATCATCACCGATTAAGCGGCGGTTTGGATCAGCAGAGAGCGTCGTTTTTCCAGTGCCGGAAAGGCCAAAGAATAAAGCGACATCGCCTTCGTAGCCGACATTTGCCGAGCAGTGCATTGATAAAATATCGTTTTCTGGCAATAGGTAGTTCATGACAGAGAAAATGGATTTTTTCATTTCTCCGGCATATTCTGTGCCGCCAATTAAGATAACCCGCTGTTCAAATGAGACAATAATGAAGGTTTCAGAGTTTGTGCCGTCAACAAGTGGATCGGCCTGGAATGTTGGCGCTGACAAAATAGTGAAACCGGCTTCATGAGAAGCTAATTCTTCTTCTGTTGGGCGGATGAATAATTGGTGGGCAAACAAGTTGTGCCACGCGTATTCATTTATAACTTGAATCGGTAGACGGTGTTTTTGATCAGCACCGGCAAACCCTTTGAAAACGAATAATTCGTCTTTTTCTTTTAAATGACGGACGACCTTTTCGTACAAATTGTTGAACTTTTCTTCAGAGATCGGCTGGTTTACACTTCCCCAGTCGATTTTATCTTTTACGGACGCTTCTTCAACGGTAAATTTGTCTTTCGGGGAGCGGCCCGTATATTTGCCTGTTTCGGCGCGAACCGCACCGGACGCGGTTAATATGCCTTCGCCGCGTTTAAGTACCTTTTCTACAAGCACAGGCACAGAAGGCTGAAGAATAATATTTGAGCCTTTCAGCAGCTCGACGATTTCGCTGGAAACAGTTAAAGAGTTCATAGTTGTACGACCATCCTTTATCAAAATTTTATATGTTTGTGATTAACTTGAAATTAGTATAACACATTAAAACAAATAGTCTATACTATTTAAAAAACTTTTTTTGTTTGAATTCGCTTACCATTTTACATGATGTTTAATAAGTATACTATATTAATAGTAAATAGTGACATTGAATCGCATAAAAGATGCCGCATTTTTACAGATTTCTCATTCGATGAATTTATCGGTTGACATGATCAGTGATTTTTCGTAACATTGACACTTGAACGGATACTCTTATCCTGAGCCGGTGGAGGGACAGGCCCTGTGAAACCCAGCAACCTGCCGCGGAAACGCGAAAAGGTGCTAAACCTGAGCAAGGATCAGCCTTGGACGATAAGAGTGAAAGGACCAAGTAAAAACAACCTTTCCTCTCTCAATGCCGGGAGAGTTTTTTTATTTTCGGATCATCGGGGGAAAATGAGTACCGTACACATACTGATTTAAAGGAGGAATTTTTTCATGACAAAACAGCGCCGCCTGTTTACATCAGAATCCGTAACGGAAGGACATCCGGATAAAATCTGTGATCAGATTTCCGATGCAATTCTTGATGCTATTCTTGACAAAGACCCGAATGCCCGTGTAGCAGCAGAAACATCTGTAACAACAGGGCTTGTACTCGTTGCCGGGGAAATTACCACTTCTTCATATGTGGATATTCCTAAAATCGTTCGTGAGACGGTAAAGGAAATTGGTTATGTTCGTGCAAAATACGGATTTGACTCTGAAACAGCAGGTGTATTGACTTCGATTGACGAGCAGTCACCTGATATCGCTGCCGGCGTAAACGTAGCTCTTGAAGCACGTGAAGGGCAGATGACAGATAAAGAAATCGATGAGATTGGTGCAGGTGACCAGGGATTAATGTTTGGATTTGCGTGCAACGAGACAGAAGAGTTAATGCCTCTTCCTATCTCACTGGCTCATAAGCTTGCACGTCGTTTAACGGAAGTGCGTAAGACAGAAGTACTTGATTACCTGCGTCCGGACGGTAAAACGCAAGTAACAGTTGAATATGACGAAAACAACAAACCGGTTCGCGTCGATACAATTGTTATTTCCACACAGCATCATCCTGAAATAACACTTGAGCAAATTCAAAAAGAAATTCGTCAACAAGTTATTAATGAAGTTGTACCAGCTGAGTTAATCGACAGCGAAACGAAATTCTTTATTAATCCAACTGGACGCTTTGTAATCGGTGGACCTCAAGGGGATGCCGGCTTAACAGGCCGTAAAATCATCGTTGATACGTACGGTGGATATGCACGTCATGGCGGTGGCGCATTCTCTGGTAAAGATCCGACAAAAGTGGACCGTTCTGCCGCATATGCAGCACGTTACGTAGCGAAAAACATCGTCGCAGCAGGACTTGCTGACAAATGTGAAGTACAGCTGGCATATGCGATCGGTGTAGCACAGCCTGTATCCATTTCTGTTGATACATTTGGAACAGGTACAGTGTCTGAAGAAGTGCTCGTTGATGTGATCCGCGAAAACTTCGACCTTCGTCCAGCGGGCATTATTAACATGCTCAACCTTCGCCGCCCGATTTACCGCCAGACAGCAGCGTATGGCCACTTCGGACGCACAGATGTAGATCTTCCATGGGAACGTACTGACAAAGCTGAACTTTTGAAAGCAGCAGCTTCTAAGTAATCGATAAAAAGACTGCCTGAACTTTGTTCAGGCAGTCTTTATTTCGTTAGTGGAAAAACTCAATGGTGAAAAAGGAATGGAATGCACGGCGGCGGAATAAATGATATGGAAAGGAAGAATCAGCTTTTATTTTGAATTGATTTATAAAACTGTCCCTTTTCCGCATATTCCCGTACGATTCGCTCCATGTCTTTCCGGTCCTCTTCGGTTATGTCTCGAATTACTTTTGCCGGTCGGCCGAATGCCATTGTGTTCGGCGGGATAATTTTGCCGGGTGGAACAAGGCTGCCTGCACCAATGAATGCGCCTTCACCAATTTCGGCATTGTCTAATACAATCGATCCCATCCCGATCAGCGCTCCTTTTCTCACTGTGCAGCTATGTAAAATGACTTGATGGCCAACGGTAACATTATCTTCCAGTGTAAGCGGATTGTTTGGGCTTTGGTGTAAGACGGAATTGTCCTGCACATTGACACGATTGCCAATGGAGGTTGGTGCCACATCACCACGAATGACAGTGTTGTACCAGATCGTCGATTCCTCGCCAATTGTCACATCACCTGTAATTGTTACGTAGTCTGCTATGAATGCTGATTCTGCAATGCACGGTTCTTTGCCTTGATACGGATAAATCATTTTGGAACCCCTTTCTTTTTATGAATCTATCGTTTTATTTTATCGGATGGGAAAAGATTTGTATAATAGAAAAAACGGTGATCGTTTTTGAAGGAGAGAATACATATGTGGAAATGGGAATGTGAGGGAAACCCCAAAGGTGTGATCGTTATGGTGCACGGCGCGCTTGAGCATCACGGACGGTATGGCTGGCTCATTGAAATGTGGCGCCAAAGTGGTTTCCATGTCGTTATGGGGGATTTGCCAGGACAGGGAATGACATCGCGATCAAGGCGCGGGCATATTTCGTCCTTTACTGAATATACAAAAGAAGTTTCTGAGTGGGTGAGGGCAGCCTATCAATTTGATCTACCGGTCTTTTTGCTCGGTCACAGCATGGGCGGCTTAATTATCACCCGTTATTTACAGGAGCAAAAACCGGAGCTGGCAGGTGTTATCTTATCGTCGCCACTTTTTAAAATGAAACATGCTCCCTCAAAACATTTACATATGGTGTCGCACGGGCTCAATTCCGTTACACCATCATTAAAATTTGATGCCGGCATCACAGTTGAGATGTCAACTCGCAACGAAGAAGTACGGACGCTCGACCAGGACGATCCGCTGTTTGTCCGAAAAGTGTCTGTCCGCTGGTATCGTGAAATCGTGCAGGCGATTAAAATTGCGGCAGCGGGTCCCGGGGAATTACCAGATATTCCGCTGCTTATTATGCAAGCCGGTGATGACAAAGTAACGGATGGCAGTGCCGTGCGGGCATTTGCGAAGAAAATTGATGTGTCCGAGCTGCAGTATAAAGAATGGCCGGGGTTGTATCATGAAATTTTCAACGAACCAGAGCGTGAAATTGTGTTTCGGTATACGCTTGATTTTGTTCACAACCGATTACGTGGACTCGGTTTTATTATTGAAAAGTGAGGTAACTTGATGACTGTCCCTAATAATTCGCTTTTATTAATGCGAAAAATTTATAAAGACATTTTTCCGGCAGTAAAAGCGGAATGGAGTAAATGGAAATTGCTAACGGAAAGAATTCCAGACCCGGAACTTCGCCGCCAGGCAATTGATGTATATGATAAAAAGTATTTTCACTGTGAAGCGGGTGGAGTGATTTCAATGCTTGCGGGTGATAAATCAGCGGATGCAATCTCATTTATTGTACCTTATCAGCTTATTTGTGATTATCTCGATAATTTATGCGACCAGACGAAGTCGTTTAACCCGGATGATTTTGCAGCCTTGCATGAAGCGCTTCGTGATTGTTTTTTTCCAGATCAGCCAAAAAGCGATTACTACCGTTTTCGTGATACGAAAGACGATGGAGGTTACTTAAACGCCCTGGTTGATGGATGCAGGGGCATTGTGGCAAAGACCGCTTCGTTTGCGTCTGCAAAGCCATATGTCTTGGAATTAAGCCGGTACTACAGTGAATTGCAAATTCATAAACACGTCCGCGAAGAAGAACGTGAAGAGCGGTTGATCCGCTGGTTTGAAAGCTATAAGGCGGATTTGCCGGAAATGTCATGGTATGAATTTTCTGCTTGCACTGGTTCCACCGTTGGCGTATATTGCTTACTATCGTGTGCAATGCAGCCGGCCTTTACCCCGACATATGCGAAGATGGTGCGTGACTGCTATTTCCCATTTGGCCAGGGCATTCATATACTGCTGGATTATTATATTGATCAGGAAGAAGATCTTGAAGATGGCGAGCTGAATTTTTGTACGTACTATGAAGATGAATCGATTATGATGGACCGATTTTTATACTTTTTAAAGAATGCGAAAGAAGGTACAAAACGGCTCCCGCATGCGAAATTTCATTCGTTTTTAATCGAAGGGATTGTCGCAGTATACTTGTCCGAGGAAAAAGCAGCAGGAAATAAGAGTGTACGTCATTATTGCCGAAAGCTTGTTCATACAGCTGGTCCGGCTAGTATGTTCTTTTATTGGAACGGCCGCACGTATAAAACGTACAGAAAGCTGCGCAGGCGGGCACATTAATGGATTTTTCGCGTGGTCCGAAATAGAATGGACACACGAGGTGAAAGGCATGAAAATAAATATATTAGACCAGTCGCCGATTTCGGAAGGGAAAACGGCGGAAGAATCATTAATGGAGACCGTCGAACTTGCACAGTTCGCAGAAAAACTCGGTTACGGCCGTTTTTGGGTTTCAGAGCATCATGATTCGACGACGCTTTCCGGTTCATCCCCGGAAGTATTGATTTCTTATTTAGCGGCAAAAACAAATACGATGCGGATCGGTTCCGGAGGTGTAATGCTGACGCATTACAGTGCCTATAAAGTCGCTGAAAATTTCCGTTTGCTTTCAGGACTTGCACCGGGCCGGATTGACCTTGGTATTGGCCGAGCGCCAGGCGGTATGCCGCGGGCATCATTTGCACTTTCGGAAGGACGGAAGAGGGAAGTGGAACGCTTTCCTGAACAAATTGATGATTTGCTTTCATTTCTGCACGATCGCCCTGTGCCCCATATATATAACGGGGTGCGGGCCACTCCTATTGTTCAAATACCCCCTGAATTGTGGCTGCTCGGGTCGAATTTGTCGAGTGCAGTGCTGGCAGCTGAAAAAGGGCTTCCCTATACGTTTGCAAGGTTTATAAACGGAGAAGGCGGTCCGGATCTTCTAAAGGCATACCGTCAGCGGTTCCAGCCTTCTGTTCATTTAGACAAGCCAAAAAGCATGGTCGCTGTATTTATTATTTGTTCAGAAACAGATGAAGAAGCTGACTATTTGGCTGGCAGCCTTGATTTGTCGCTTATGATGGCCGCACAAGGCATGAAATCAAACGGAACGCCATCTCCTGAAAAGGCCGCTGCTTATTCGTACAATAAATATGAACAAGTACATGTCGAAGAAAATAGGAAGCGAATGATTGCCGGCGGTCCGGAGACCGTTCAATCTGAACTTATTCGACTAAAGGGAGAATATAAAACAGACGAAATAATGGCTGTGACGATTATGTATGACTTTGAGAAAAAGAAACGATCATTTGAACTATTGGCCGAAGTGGCAAAAACGATATAAAACGACGCCCGCAGACATTGTAGTCTGCGGGCGTTTGATTTCTACGGCCGGAACATTTAAAGCTGGGCCGTATTTTGTTTGCTGCGTGCCGAATTTCAAATTTTTCGGTCTTTAGCAAAAAGAATCCGGCCCATAAAAAATGTTTTCGGCTGCTATGCCGCATATTCCGGTCTAAAAACCATCATCTTTTTTCTATTGCAATAATAAACGGCGGATTGTTCGCCTGGTTGATAAATTCATACCTCATTACATGTGCCAGCTGTTGATCCAGTGATTCTGCAAACGAAACAACGGCATCACGTTCTAAGGCTCCTTCTTCGTGGCCGTGGTATATAACAAGAACAATCAAGCCGCCTGGCCGCAGCATGTCAAACAAATCACGAACAGCCTGAATGGTTGTTTCCGGTTTCGTAACAATCGTTTTATCGCTTTTTGGTAAATAGCCGAGATTGAAAACGGCAGCGGTCAGTTGTCCGTGATGCTCAGCTGGTATTAAATTCTTCGCTTTTTCATGTCCTGATTGAAAAAGGGTGACTCGGTTTGCGACATTTTCCTGCTTTAAACGTTCACCCGTTTTTTTCAAAGCCTGCTCTTGTACGTCAAAAGCAAAAACATGTCCTGATTCACCAATGAGATTTGCTAAAAATAGGGTATCGTGCCCATTTCCTGCTGTAGCATCAACTGCAAAACAACCTGGAGAAACAGCCTTTTCCAGCAGCAAACGGGCAAATGGTAAAATACCGTCCAGTGTCATGACTCTACAACCGCTCCTTTATAAAACTTCCCCTGCCAGCTTACGCGGCGGATGAGTTCCGCATCAATAGCGTTTAATACTGCCCATTTGTTGACACTCCACATTGGGCCGACCATTAATTCGATCGGACCGTCGCCGGTAATGCGCTGGACAATCAATTCAGGAGGCAAAATTTCAAGCTGGTCGCAGACAAGATTGACATAATCATCGAATGATAAAAATTCCAGCAATCCTTTTTCATATTGTTTTACAAGGGGCGTGCCTTTTAATAAATGAAGGAGATGAATTTTAATGCCCTGTACATCAAGGTCCGCAATAGCCTGTGCCGTTTCCATCATCATTTCTGGTGTTTCGAGCGGCAGGCCGTTAATGAGATGGGAGCAGATACGAATGTTGTGATTGCGCAGTTTTTTAACACCTTCTGCATATGTCTGAAAATCATGGGCGCGGTTAATAATGCGCGCTGTTTTTTCATGCACCGTCTGCAAACCAAGCTCAACCCATAAATAGGTTCGTTCATTCAGCTCGGCCAGATACTCGACAACGTCATCTGGCAAGCAGTCCGGGCGGGTTGCAATCGATAAAGCCACGACGTCATCCTGATTTAAGACAGACTCATACTTTTCCCGAAGTACATCGACCGGCGCGTGCGTATTTGTATATGCTTGAAAGTAGGCCATATATTTGCCATCTTTCCATTTTTTATGCATTTTCATTTTTATATCGTGAAACTGTTTCTCTAACGGATCGACTCGATCACCTGCAAAATCACCGGAACCGGCTGCACTGCAAAAAGTGCAGCCGCCAAAAGCAACAGTACCGTCTCGGTTTGGACAGTCAAAACCGGCATCAAGTGCCACTTTAAAAACTTTATGTCCAAAATGATTGCGCAGATGATAATTCCACGTATGATACCGTTTGTCGTCACTTGCGTACGGAAACGGATTAGTCATCGTAATTCCTCCTTTAATACTCGACTAAAATTTTAACATGAACAGGGTCATGGGTAAAATGCGCTTGCATATTAAGCGAAGTTTTTTTACAATGAGTGTTAAAGGTTTATAATGAAGAGAGCCGGTGGATGGTGCAGGCCGGTTGACTCGCCGCGTACATTCACAATTGGGTGGTACCACGGGAAGAGACAGTTCTCTCCTGTCCCATATTTGGGGCGGGAGTTTTTTCATTTGTCGATTACATAAGATGGAAGGCAGGTTCAACGTATGAATTTCAATCATAAGCAAATTGAACAAAAATGGCAGCAGTACTGGGAAGAAAATAAAACGTTTAAAATGAATGATGAGACGGATAAACCGAAATTTTATGCGCTGGATATGTTCCCGTATCCATCCGGTGCCGGGCTTCACGTCGGTCATCCGGAAGGCTATACAGCGACGGATATTTTAAGCCGCTTTAAACGGATGAATGGATACAATGTGCTTCATCCAATGGGATGGGATGCATTTGGGCTTCCAGCGGAGCAATATGCGCTCGATACAGGAAACGATCCGGCTGAATTTACCGAGCAGAATATTAACAATTTCCGCCGTCAAATTAAGTCGCTTGGCTTCTCATACGACTGGGACCGTGAAATTAATACGACGGATCCGAACTATTATAAATGGACACAGTGGATTTTCCTTCAGTTATATAAAAAAGGGCTTGCTTATGTCGATGAAGTACCTGTGAACTGGTGCCCGGCGCTCGGAACCGTTTTGGCGAACGAAGAAGTCATCGACGGAAAATCAGAACGCGGCGGCCATCCTGTTGAACGACGTCCAATGAGACAGTGGATGCTGAAAATTACGAAATATGCAGACCGCTTAATCGAGGACTTAGAAGACTTGGACTGGCCTGAAAGCATTAAGGAAATGCAGCGCAACTGGATCGGCCGTTCAGAAGGAGCTGAAGTTACGTTTGCGATTGACGGTTATGATGAAACATTCACCGTATTCACAACACGTCCGGACACATTATTTGGCGCGACATATGCAGTGCTCGCTCCGGAACATCCTTTTGTTGATAAAATTACGACAGCGGGGCAAAAATCAGCTGTTGAAGCATATATTAATCAAGTGAAATCAAAAAGCGACCTTGAACGGACCGATCTGGCAAAAGATAAAACTGGTGTGTTTACAGGCGCATACGCGATCAATCCGGTTAACGGCGAAAAAATGCCGATCTGGATTGCTGACTACGTATTGATCACATACGGAACAGGTGCGATTATGGCAGTTCCTGCACATGATGAACGTGACTATGAATTCGCAAAAAAATTCGACATTACGATTAAAGAAGTCGTTGCCGGTGGAAATGTAGAGAAAGAAGCATACACAGGTGACGGACCTCATGTAAATTCCGGCTTTGTTGACGGATTAAATAAAGAAGAAGGCATTAAAAAGATGATCGAGTGGCTGGAGAAAGAAGGAGTCGGTACGAAAAAAGTAACATACCGTCTCCGCGATTGGCTGTTTAGCCGCCAGCGTTATTGGGGTGAGCCGATTCCAATTATTCACTGGGAAGATGGGACAACAACTGCAGTACCTGAATCTGAACTTCCACTTGTCTTGCCTAAAACGACTGAAATTCGTCCATCCGGTACAGGGGAATCACCGCTTGCGATCATTGAAGACTGGGTAAACGTGGTAGATCCTGAAACAGGCAAGAAAGGCCGCCGCGAAACTAATACAATGCCGCAATGGGCAGGAAGCTGCTGGTATTACTTGCGTTTTATTGATCCGGATAATTCTGAAGCACTTGCAGATCCCGAAAAACTGAAACGCTGGCTGCCGGTTGATATTTACATTGGAGGCGCCGAACATGCCGTCCTGCATCTTCTTTATGCGCGTTTCTGGCATAAGGTATTATATGATATCGGTGTTGTTCACACGAAAGAGCCGTTCCAAAAATTATTTAACCAGGGCATGATTCTTGGTGAAAACAATGAAAAAATGAGTAAATCAAAAGGCAATGTTGTCAATCCTGATGAAATCGTGGAAAGTCATGGTGCCGATACTCTTCGTCTTTATGAAATGTTCATGGGGCCATTAGAAGCTTCTGTTGCGTGGAGCACAACCGGTCTCGACGGTGCACGCCGATTCCTTGACCGCATCTGGCGCCTGCTTGTTTCGGACGATGGATCTTTAACATCGAAAATAACAGAAAACGGTTCAGAACTTGAAAAAGTGTATCATCAAACGGTGAAAAAAGTAACGGAAGACTATGAAGGACTCCGGTTTAATACGGCTATTTCTCAGATGATGGTCTTTGTTAATGAAGCAAACAAAGCAGAAACAATTCCAGCTGAATTTGCCGAGGGTTTTGTCAAGCTATTGTCGCCGCTTGCACCGCATCTTGCAGAAGAATTGTGGGAAAAGCTTGGCCATAAAGAAACTGTAACATACGAAGCTTGGCCTGCGTTTGATGAATCAAAGCTTATCGATGACGAAGTGGAAATTGTTCTTCAGTTGAACGGCAAAGTGAAAGCAAAGTTAATGGTTTCAAAAGACGCAACTCGGGAACAAATGGAAGAGATTGCCCTTGCAAATGAAATATTCAAAGAAGAGCTTGCCGGCAAAACGGTTCGCAAAGTGATTGCTGTTCCAGGGAAACTTGTGAACGTAGTAGCTAACTAAATTTGAAGGGATGATGAAGATGATTCCAACAATTACAGCAGAAGAAGTAAGACAAAAAATTGAAAACGGCGAAAATATCTCGTTGATCGATGTGCGTGAAGATGACGAAGTCGCTCAAGGGATGATTCCGCAGGCTGAACATATTGTAATGGGTACTATTCCAGAAAATTTAGATCGTCTGGATAAAGAAACAGACTACATTATTATTTGCCGTTCAGGTGTGCGCTCAGAAAATGTAGCACGCTACTTGATCGGAAATGGCTACAAAGCAATAAACATGACAGGCGGCATGCTTGATTATACTGGCGAAACAGCGCCGAAATGAGAAAAAGACTGTGCGAGAAAATCGCACAGTCTTTTTCGTTGTTCTCAGGACTAGGTTGTTTTGTTATCGGATTTTATAGCTGCATTTGTACCGGCAATATGTCCGGTAATGAGAGCTGCAGTAATATTGTACCCTCCGGTGTAGCCGTGAATGTCGATAATTTCACCACAGAAAAAAAGACCCGGTTTCTTTTTGGATGCCATCGTTTTTGGCTCTATTTCTTTTACTGACACGCCGCCTCCCGTAACGAATGCTTTTTCGAGCGGCAATGTACCGTTTACGGCAATTTTAAATGATTTCATCAATGAAGCAAGTTCTCGTATCGCAGTTTCTGAAATTTGATTGCCTGGTGTATCTAAATCAATTCCTGCCCTTTCAAGTAAAAAGTGTAAATAACGCTCCGGCAAAAGTCCTTTTAAACTGTTTTTTACCGCTTTTTTTGGCTCTTCTTTCAAGCATTTGCGTATGGTCATACCTGCATCATGTTCGTTGCCATCCGGCCATGCATCAATCACCATCGTAACAGGTGATCCATTTTTCTTCAATTCTTTGACTACATACTGGCTGCATCGCAATGCAGCAGGTCCAGACAGACCGAAATGGGTAAACAGCATATCCATCCGGTGTGTTACAAGCGGTTTGCCTTTTTTATTCAGCACGGATAATCCGACGTCACGAAGTGCAAGTCCTTGCATGGAACGATTCACAATAAACGGTTCTTTCGAGGTGATCGGTACTTCTGTTGGGAACAGCTCAGTCACCGTATGGCCGGCGCGCTCTGCCCACGGATATCCGTCACCTGTTGACCCGGTTTGCGGTACGGCTTTGCCTCCTGTTGCGAGCACCACAGCGCCGGCGCGAATTTCTTCGCCAGATTTAAACCGGATTCCTACTACACGTTCCTCATTTATCAGTAGTTTTTGAACGGGGGACTCGAGACGCATGTCAACGCGCAGCCGCTTCAGTTCACCGAGCAGGGCTTCAACAACGTCCTGGGCCCGGTTTGATACAGGAAACATCCGGCCATGGTCTTCTTCTTTTAATTTAACACCGAGGCTTTCAAAAAATCGGATAATGTCCTCATTGCTAAAAACAGAGAAGGCGCTGTATAAAAACCGGCCATTTCCTGGGATGTGACGGATGATTTCTTCCACCGGGAGCCGGTTTGTTACATTGCACCGTCCGCCGCCGGAAATTTGCAGTTTATTCCCAGGTTTTTTCCCTTTATCAATTAACAATGTTCGTGCTCCTGCCCGCCCTGATGCAATAGCGGCCATCAGCCCCGCAGGACCTCCGCCTACAACGATTACGTCATACATACATGTCACCTCATATTTAAACTTTGTTCATTATAGCAGACGGGAAATAAATTGTCAGAAACGATTGGAAGAGTTACACTATTTAGTGGTGTTCTATTTTAAAAATGAGGGATTAAACATGTCATCCAATTTAATACGAGGAACGTTCATTTTAACGCTCGGAACGTTTATCTCCAAGTTTTTAGGCCTTTTTTACGTTATACCGTTTTATAAAATTATCGGCGGGGAAGAAGCGGCGGCATTGTATAGTTATGGTTATGTGCCATATACTATTTTTATCAGCATTGCGACGGCCGGTGTCCCGCTTGCGGTATCAAAGTACATCGCAAAATATAATGCGCTCGAAGAATATGCTGTCGGGCGAAAATTGTTTAAGTCCGGACTCTTGCTAATGACGCTTACCGGATTTTCCGCTTTTCTTATTATGTACATGTTTGCACCGTTTTTTGCGGAACTGTCTATTCCAGACAGCGAGCAGGTTTATACGGTTGAACAAGTGACGACCGTTATTCGGGCAGTAAGTTTTGCGCTAATTATTGTGCCGTTTATGAGTTTAATGCGCGGCTTTTTTCAGGGGCATCAGTCAATGGCTCCATCAGCTGTCTCTACGGTTGTTGAGCAAATTGCCCGCATCGCCTTTTTGCTGACAGGCGCTTATGTAGTCATTCACATAATGGGCGGTTCGGTTGTCATGGCAATCAGCGTAGCGACATTTGCCGCTTTTATTGGTGCGATATTCGGTCTGCTTGTCTTATTCTGGTATTTTTTCAAACGAAAAAAACATTTGGATGAGTTGCTGAAAAAAAATAAGGGACAGGCGGACGTTTCACTTACCGGCATGTACTCGGAAATTGTCCTTTATGCGATTCCTTTTATCTTTGTCGGCATAGCGATTCCGCTTTATCAGCTTATTGATACAGTGACGTTTAACCGGGCGATGGCTGAAATTGGTCTTGCAAGTCAGGCGGATGCTGCATTTGGAATTTTAAATTTCAGCACACAGAAACTTGTCATTATTCCCGTTTCACTGGCGACGGCTTTTGCGATGACGCTCGTACCTCTTGTGACAAAGTCTTTCGTCTCAGGAGACCACGGAGTTGTGAAACGGCAGCTTAATCAAACATTTGAAGTTCTCCTTTATTTAACGATCCCGGCAGCAGTCGGCATTGCCCTGTTGGCTGAACCGCTTTATACGGTTTTTTATGAACATAGTGAACTCGGTACAGATGTACTGCGCGTGTATGCGCCAGTAGCTATTTTATTCGCCATGTTCTCGGTCACAGCGGCCATTTTACAGGGAATTAATGAACAGCGCTTTACGGTGCTCAGTTTGCTGACAGGGATTTTAGTGAAATTAACGTTAAATATGCCGCTCATTAAATTATTCGAAACAGAAGGAGCGGTTTACGCAACAGCGCTTGGATATCTCACGTCCATTGCAATGAATTTGTTCGTGATCCGTCATTACGCGGGCTACTCACTTCGTCCCATTGCAAAAAAAATTGCTTTGATTGTCTTGTTTAATGGTGCGATGGCGGTTGTTGTGCTCGGGTTAAATGGTGTTCTTTCACTATTGCTTTCCCCTGAATACTTATGGACAGCATTGCTGAATGTGATGATCTGTGCTGTTGCAGGTGCTATCGTATATTTCGCGCTCAGCAGCAAAGCTGGTCTGCTTGAGGCGCTTTTCGGCTCACGGCTTGATGGGATAAAACGAAAACTTCGCTTGAAAAAAGCATAAAGGAAAAGAGGAACAATATGCGTCTTGATAAAATGCTGGCAAATTCCGGGATGGGGTCCCGGAAAGAAGTGAAAAAGCTTTTGAAAAGCGGAGGCGTCACGGTTAATGGAAAAATGGTGAAAGATGCGAAAACACATGTTGATCCGGAAATGGATCAGGTGCACCTTTTTGACGAACCTGTTGAGTATCGCGAATTCGTCTATTTAATGATGAATAAACCAGATGGGGTTATTTCGGCAACGGAGGATAGCCGTGATGAAACAGTGATTGATTTGCTTGATGAGATTCATCGCCATTTTGACCCTCATCCGGTAGGCAGGCTCGATAAAGATACTGAAGGCATGCTGCTGTTAACAAATGACGGGCAATTATCCCATAGCCTGCTGTCTCCAAAACGCCATGTGCCAAAAACGTATTTTGCCCGTGTTAAAGGCCGGGTGACAGAAGAAGATATTGAAGCATTCGCGAATGGCGTGACACTGGAAGATGGATATGCAACAAAGCCGGCTGACCTCGTTATTCTATCGAGCGGCGAGGAATCTGAAATTGAACTGACGATTACAGAAGGAAAGTTTCATCAAGTAAAGCGGATGTTTTTAGCAGTTGGAAAAGAGGTACAATATTTAAAACGCTTATCGATGGGACCGCTCGGGCTGGATGAATCATTAGAACTTGGAGAATATCGGGAATTAACGGTTGAAGAAATAGAGTTATTAAAAGGAAACTGAAAAAACGGCTGTCCACTAATGGGACAGCCGTTTTTATATAAGAATTTTAGGAAGTCATTCGTACTTTTTTTTCTGTTGTCGTCCATTTTCCGCGTGTGGGACTAACGACGAGCTCATTATAAGCTAGTACATTTAAGTCGCGTTGAATGGTGCGTGGGGTGATGCCAAACTCATCTACAAGATCCTGTGTGGTCACAGTGCCATTTTCTTTAATAAACATGTAGACGGATTTGATTCGATTTAGCATCCGATTTGTAGTCGGTTTCAAAAAACCACTCCCTCATCTTTTTTCCCTGAGGCATAACAACAGCAGTCGGCAGCAACAAAAACTTATCAAATGAATGAAGTGTCTCAGACATCTCCTTTGCAATATAGTGTAAAGTGTCTGACAATTAAAGTGTACTGTATTTATTCATATTTTGCTAGAAAAAAAGCTGAATTTACAATATATTTACCTTTTTTTCATGATCTTATCCCTTAAACCGGAAAAAAACATCATTTATAAAATATATACAGAAAATTCACAATCATTCTTTCAGCGTCAAAATTGGTTTGTAAAACAGATCCATTGTAAACTATAAATATGGGGGGAGTCACATGAACAAAATGAACTGGATGGACGAAATACTTAAACGACGTGATGATTTTACAGCGGATCTTCAAAAACTCATTCAAATTCCGAGTGTTAAAAGTGAAGAGGAAAAAAATGAGAAAGAAGCACCATTCGGGAAGCAGGTAAAAGAAGCGCTCGATTATATGATAACACTCGCGGAAAAAGATGGGTTTCAAGTAAAAAATATAGATAATGTCGCAGGCCATATAGAAATGGGAGAAGGGGATGAATTAATCGGTATCTTATGCCATGTCGATGTTGTCCCCGAAGGAGACGGCTGGACGCGTGAACCGTTCGGTGGTGAACTAGAATCAGGGAAAATATTCGGCCGTGGGGCGATTGATGATAAAGGACCGACGATGGCTGCTTATTATGCAATGAAAATGGTGAAGGAACTCGGCATTCCACTTGAAAAGCGGGTTCGGATGATTGTCGGTACTGATGAAGAAAGCGACTGGCTTTGCGTTGATCGCTATTTTAAAACGGAAGAAATGCCGGATGTCGGCTTTGCTCCAGATGCTGATTTTCCAATTATTTTTGCGGAAAAAGGGATTGCTGATGTACAAATTGATATGCAGGTGCCGCCGCCGGGTTTAGCGGATGTAGTCATGACGTTATTTGATTCAGGACGCAGGTATAATATGGTGCCCGATTTTGCCCGTGCCTCTTTAGTAATTGATCAAAATCATACACTATTCTTGCAAAGTTACACAGAATATATAGAAGAGAACAATTTGAATGGCAGTTATCACATTGACAGCGGTGTTGTTGTGCTTGAAATAAACGGCCGATCTGCCCATGCAATGGAGCCCGATCTCGGCCAAAATGCTGCGTTGTCTTTAGCGGCATTTTTAAGCAGGCAGCATCTTGATAGGGCTTCGGCCGCATATATACAATTTATACTGCGTTATTTTGAAGGTGATACACGCGGCCGGGCGCTAGGTATAGCTGCAACAGACGAGGAAATGGGCGATGTAACAGTGAACGCAGCCATTTTTCGCTATGAAAAAGAGAAATTGGCTCAAATCGGTGTTAATATCCGATATCCAGTTTCATTCCCATTTGATAATGAAATGATATCGCTAAAGGAACGAATCGAAAAAGAATGGGCCTCCATACAAATTGTTTCAAATAGTGAACCTCATTACGTGAACCCGAATGATCCGTTTATCGAAACACTGAAACGTGTGTATGAGGAGGAAACAGGGAAAAAATCTGAACTGCTGTCGATCGGGGGAGGAACGTATGCAAGGGCTCTTAAAAGAGGTGTCGCATTTGGTGCACTGTTCCCTGGCAGACCGGACGTGGCTCATCAAAAAGACGAATACGCCTTTTTAGGAGATCTGTTACAAGCCGCCTCCATTTATGCCCGTACGATTGTGGAACTAGCAGGGAAATAAACGTGAATAGACTTTATAAAAAAAATTCCCGCCTCTTCGTTTTATAGGCGGGATTACAGTATAGCTTATTCATATTGAAAGACGTCAGTTGACAAGTATCGTTCACCGGTATCTGGCGCAATACAGATCACGATATCGTCTTTCGTCAATGTTTTTGCCACTTCAATGGCCGCAAAACAAGTAGCACCGCCTGAAGGACCGATTAAAATGCCTTCTTCAGCAGCTAACCTGCGTGTAATA
This sequence comes from Domibacillus epiphyticus, assembly GCF_001975785.1. Taxonomy (GTDB): domain Bacteria; phylum Bacillota; class Bacilli; order Bacillales; family Domibacillaceae; genus Domibacillus; species Domibacillus epiphyticus. The sequence continues at coordinate 40,763 of NZ_MSFI01000009.1, forward strand.
TTATATGCATCGTCATCTTCAATTTTAAAGATCGAGTTGTATACCTCTGTGTTGAGCGTTTTTGGTACAAAGCCGGGACTTGTGCCGACAAGCTTATGCTTACCGGGCTTGCCGCCAGATAAAACAGGTGATCCAGCTGGCTCAACGACGTGAACAGTTAAATCTGGATACTGTTTTTTTAATTCTTCGCCTGTACCGGTAATTGTTCCGCCTGTACCCGCACTCGCGATAAATGAGGCGAAATTTTTGCCAATTTGATTAACTGCGTCAATAATTTCAGCCGCAGTTGTTTCACGGTGGGCATCCGGATTTGCCGGGTTGTCAAATTGCATCGGGATAAAACTTCCAGGTATTTCTTCGGCGAGTTCAATCGCTTTTTTGATAGAGCCGGGCATTTTTTCATCCCCTGGAGTTAACACGACTTCAGCACCGTATGCTCTTAAAATGTTGATCCGTTCTTTTGTCATTGTATCGGGCATGACAAGAATCGATTTGTATCCGCGCGCGGCAGCATTCATGGCGATGCCGATGCCGGTATTTCCGCTCGTTGGTTCAATAATTGTTGCACCCGGTTTCAGTTTCCCTGATTTTTCTGCTTCAACGATCATATTATAAGCAGCGCGGTCTTTTACGCTTTTGCTTGGATTATAAAATTCCAATTTCACATAGACGTCTGCTCCATCTTCAGGTGACAGACGCTGTAATTTGACGACAGGTGTATCGCCGATCAAATTGGCTATATTATTTACTACTTTCACTTATGTCACCCTTTCTATTTCTTTATATTAAACCATATCACTCTTATAAATCCAATGAATATACACAGATTAAAAATATCATGATCATTCTGTTCTACATTATTTTTGTTAAACAAAAGAAAGAATTTGGACGAAATAAGGAGTGGAGAAAATGAAGTCGAAACCTCATTATTTTTTTGCTGTTGTCATACCTGATGATGTGAAAAAAACCATTTATCACGAGATGAAACGGCGTCAATTTCCATTTAAGCGTTTTACTCACCCCGATGATTATCATATTACACTGTCATTTATCGGGGCAGCAGAAGAAAATGCTCTTCTGGAAGCTTGCACACTTATTAAACAAAAGTTACTAAATGAACGGCCTTTTCAAGTAACGCTGTCATCATTTCATACGTTTGGCACCCCGTTATCTCCCCGCATTTTCTGGGTGGGAATGGATGAATCTGAAGCACTTTACCGTCTTCAGTCACACGTGGCGGACGCGTGTCGTAAAGCAGGCTTCATACTTGATAAAAAACCATTCCGTCCTCATGTGACTACAGCAAGAAAGTGGATTGGAGAGGGTCCGTATAAACCTGGTTCCGAACCGGAGTGGCCGTCTTTTCAGATAAATGAAGTTGCCTTGTATGAAACGAACAGTATGAATGAACCGCGATATACAAAAAAATGGTCGCATTTCTTAAACTTGAGGAAAGAGGAATAATGCATGGCGCAATTAATTAAACTACAAAATTACATATCACGATATGAAAACGATCTCTTCCATTATCCAGCGCGCTACGTCCGTTTGAAAAAACAGGAATGGGAAAAGTTTTACGCGAACTGGGAACGTCAAAAAAGAGAACCTTTTTCCGAACCTGCACAATTGGAAGACAACTGGATGATTGAACCGGAAAAAGAAAAAGTCGGTTTGTTTCGATCGTTGTTTTCTAAAAAAGAACGTTCGATTCCAGAAGAGGAGATGACAGTCCAGGAGACAGAAGAAGAAACCATGTTTTCGATTAACGAAACAGAATCAAAAATGTTGTACACAGAAGATGATGCAAAGAAGCTGTTTGTAGAAAAAATGTATCACTTCCAAGTGAAATGGGCGAGTTCTACACTTCTCCATAAGTCGCCGCTTGATCATAAATATTTTGTCGATGAACGGTTGAAATTTTTGCTGAAAAGGCTGCCTGATACATTTCTTGTTTTGTACGAGCCGGTTTTTCGTTTGCAAAAGGCGGTTGTTGAACTGGATGTTGTCATCATTACTCCGGTAGAAGTATGGTGTATTACCTTTTTAGAAGATCAAAATAACGCTGTCTTTGCAGGTGCGCCGGAACGATTTTGGACGAAACGATTCAGCAATAAGGAAACGAGGATCCTAAGCCCAATCGTACCGCTTTCCCGAACGGAAACGCTAGTTAAGAAACTTTTGCACCATGAAAAAATTGAGATCCCTGTTCGAAAAGCAATATTATCGCGAAATGGCTATATTGATTATCCCGGTGCGCCGGCCGATATTGAATATATTGATAAACGTACATTCGACAGCTGGTTTCAACACATGCGGACCATGTCATCACCGCTTAAAACGAATCAGCTGAAAGCAGCAAAAGCATTACTAGACCACGCAGACACAATCAGCATCCGCCGCCCAGAATGGGAAGAGGAGGAATCCCAATGATTAACACCCGTCCATTTCATGCATATTTGGACAAATTAAATGAAGTGACCATTCTTTTGCCAAAGCATTATTATAATGGACAATCTGCTTCTTTTTATCTTGAGAGCGGGCATGTTGTAACGAGAATGACAATTGTTGAAAAGCAGGAACTTGATACAACGGTAAAATACGTCTGCCGATCCCAAGAAATACCGGATTTCGGTAGAGAGCATGTCATTCTTGATGAACGATTGATGCGGACAGACCTTCAGATGGGTGCGGTCATTCGTACGGAAGAGTTTGATCAATTATTTTACTACGACGGAGAACTCGGTGCGATATACTCGAATGAACAAACAACCTTTCGTGTTTGGGCGCCAACTGCAACGGAAGCATTTGTGAAATTTAAAGAAAAAGCGGACAGCCCGCTTCGCTATATTCCGATGGAACGAGGTGCGTCAGGCACATTTGAGGCTGTGCTTAACGAAGATACGGAAGGGTATTTTTATCACTACCAGGTCCGTATTAATAACGTGTGGCATGAAGCTGTCGATCCATACGCAAAAATGGTGTCTGTACACAGTGAGTGGGCGAGAGTTGTCAATCTAGAAAATATGGATGTTCCAAAGCATTCATTGCCGCCGTTTTCTTCACCGCTGGATGCGGTGATTTATGAAGCGTCAATCCGGGACTTGTCCGTTCAGCCCGAAAGCGGTATTAAAAGACGGGGAATGTATGCAGGGTTGGCGGAAGAAGGAACCCAAAGCCCAGATGGACAGCCAACAGGATTGGATTATGTGGCATCACTCGGGATCACACACATTCAATTTTTGCCATTTTTTGATTTTTTCGGAGTATCGGATATTGATTCATCTGCGAACTATAACTGGGGCTACAACCCGCTTTTTTTTAATGTACCTGAAGGCAGTTTTAGTACGGATCCGTCCGATTTATACGCTCGGTCCCTTGAATTAAAAAAAATGATTGAAGCGTTTCATAAAAAAGGGATTCGCGTCATTATGGATGTAGTGTATAATCATGTTTTTGTCCGGGAAACTTCTTCATTTGAACGTCTTGTACCGGGTTACTTTTTTCGTCATGGATCAGACGGGATGCCATCGAATGGTTCAGGCTGCGGCAATGATTTTGCTTCTGAGCGGAAAATGGCTCGGAAATTCATATTGGAGTCTCTTCAGTATTGGCTTACAGCGTATAATCTGGACGGCTTTCGCTTTGACTTAATGGGACTGTTGGATGTGGAAACGATGCAGGAAGTAGTGAAACAAGTTCGTGAACATAAACAGGGAGCCATTATATTAGGAGAAGGCTGGGATTTAAACACAGCTCTTCCATCAGAGAAAAAAGCAACAATTCAGAATGAGCAGCAGCTACCGGAAGCAGCGTTTTTTAACGATCGTTTTCGTGACTCCATTAAAGGAAGCACATTTCAGTTATTTGAAACGGGGTTTGCGTTTGGCAATAACCAATTGATGGATCGAGCATTTGCCGCTTTTACTGCAAATGCAGGCTGTGCCGGGGGCGACCGTCTATTTCATTCACCGGTGCAATCTGTAAACTATGTAGAGTGTCACGATAATTATACGCTCTGGGATAAACTTGAAGCGTGTTTCCCTGGTGATTTGCTACAAAATAAACGAAAGCACCGTCTCGCTACAGCATTTGTTTTATTGTCACAGGGCATTCCGTTTTTGCATGCGGGGCAGGAATTTTGCCGCACGAAACATGGTGTTGAAAACAGCTTTACGAGTTCGGATATCATTAACCAGATTGACTGGCGGCGCCGGGGTGAGTTTATCGACAATGTTGACTACGTGAAACGATTAATCGCTTTACGAAAAAAACATGGCGCATTCCGGCTTCGTTCAGAAGAAGCAATCTGCTATCACATTGTTAAATGGCCATCTAATGCGGATACGCTTTCCATATGGTTAAAGGATGTTGGCGCGTACGGTGAGTGGCATGACCTTCTTCTTTCATTTAATGCTGGCGCATCGGTATCAAGTTTTTCGCTTCCTGATGGTGAACTATGGAGTCAAATTGTGTCCGGTTCAAAAGCAGAAGTTACGCCATTTGAAACAGAACTGTCAACCGGACATGTGGATGGATTTAGCTGTGCTGTTTTTGTCCGGTAGTTTCTTGTCGAATTGAGCTGGCAGAAACCTCTTTTTCATGGTACAATACTTCATACGATAACAGGAACGTAAAAAGACAGCGATTGTTTTTCGAAGCGGCTGCTGTCTTTTTTTTATGAAAAGGTGAGACATTGTGGAACATTTTCTTGGCAGAGACTGGGAGATCACGCCGGCAGGAGGCGTAACCGGCAAAGCATTTTTTGCTAGACATGGGGGAAAAGAGCTGTTTTTAAAACGGAACTCTTCGCCTTTTCTTGCTATGCTTTCAGCAGAAGGAATCGTTCCGAAACTTGTCTGGACGAAGCGCCTTGAAAATGGTGATGTCATTTCCGCACAGCATTGGATGAATGGGCGTGAACTGGCTCCGGATGAAATGGAGTCTGGAAGGGTCGCAAGATTAATGGGGAAAATCCATTCATCGAATCCCCTGTTATCCATGCTAAAGCGGCTTGGAAAAAAGCCCTTTTTGCCATCGATGATGCTTCATGAAATTCATTCACGTGTCGATGTTTTATATACGCATCCGGATATAGCAGCGGCAGTAAGGTTTCTCGAAACGCAGCTGCCATCTGTGCCGGAAACACAGTTTGTCGTTTGCCATGGGGATGTTAATCACCATAACTGGCTTTTATCTGACGAAGACGAGCTTTTTTTAATTGACTGGGACGGTGCAATGATTGCCGACCCGGCGATGGATATTGGCACACTTCTGTTTGGCTACGTTGAACGGGAGAAATGGTCTGACTGGCTTTATGAATATGGTATTGAATTGACACCGTCTTTTTATAGACGGATGAAATGGTACGCAGCTGCGCAGATGCTTTTATGGATTGAATGGAACCGGGAAAAAAGCCGCTTTCATGACATGAATAGAATCATTGCTGCACTGCACCGGTTGATGATTGATGATAAGAATTTATTTGGAAATGGAGAGACAAAGCACGATGCGTTTAAGAAATAAACCGTGGGCACGTGAAAAAATTAATGCTCATCCACAATTTATTATCCCTGAACCGTCCAAAGTAAAAGGACGCTGGCAAGAAGTGTTTGGCAACGACAACCCAATTCATATTGAAGTGGGAAGCGGAAAAGGGCAATTTGTTGCAGGTATGGCGAAACAAAATCCTGATGTTAACTATATCGGTATTGAGCTGTATGAGAGTGTTATCATCACCGCGCTTGATCGTTTAATTGAAGCAGATTTGCCAAATGTTAAGCTTTTAAATGTAGATGGATCCGATCTTCTCGATTATTTTGAAAAAGGTGAAGTAGGACGAGTTTACTTGAACTTTTCAGACCCGTGGCCGAAAACGCGGCACGCAAAGCGCCGTTTAACGTATAAGTCATTTTTGAATTTGTATGAAACGATTATGCCGGAAGGCGGCGAAGTTCATTTTAAAACAGACAACCAGGGGCTTTTTGAATACTCATTAAAAAGCTTTTCGGAATACGGCATGCTGCTTACGTTTGTCAGCCTTGATCTTCATAAGAGCGCTTTTGAAGGCAACGTAATGACAGAATACGAAGAAAAATTTTCTTTAAAAGGACAGCGCATTTACCGGTCGGAAGCGAGATTCAAACCTGCACACATAAAAAGCTCAAACGGTTAACCGTTTGAGCTTTTTTTATAAATTGACAGACTGTACGTTTAAAAGCGTACCTGTTTTGGCGTCCGCCGCAAATTCAAATTGTTCATTTCCTGTATCGCCAGGACGGGAAATTCCGCCTTTATATACTAATACACGAAATCCGTTATTTTCATACTCTTCGGGTTTCATTTGAATCCAGGAGCCGTCCACAGGTCCATTTTGTTTAAAGGTTTCTTTTATTTGCTTTAATACTTTTTCAGGCGGCACGTTCATCGATTCGGAAGTTTGCTTTTGAATAAGAAAGGCTGCTGCTGCTCCAGCGGCTGCACCGATCAAAAAAGCTGTACGATCGCACTTTTTCATAATTTCATCCCCCTGTTTCTCAAGTTATTTTCATTCAAGTATACAGGAAATCATCCGTTCAGAAAACAATAATGCGCTTCATTCCAAACTCCGGTCTATTTCCGTTATAATGAGGAAAATGAAAGAACGAGAGGGGACTTATCATGAATCAAGAAACAAAAGCCATGTTTAAAACATTAACAGAGCTGCCAGGCGCACCTGGAAATGAACATGCGGTCCGTGCATTTATGAAAAGAGAAATGGAGCCGTTTGTAGACTCAATCATTCAAGATGGCCTAGGCAGTTTGTTTGGTGTGAAAAGAGGAGTTGACAGCGGACCGCGCATAATGGTTGCTGGACATATGGATGAAGTAGCGTTTATGGTGACGGCCATTACTGAAAATGGAATGATTCGCTTTCAGACACTTGGGGGCTGGTGGAATCAAACGATGCTTGCCCAACGTGTGCAAATTCTGACGAAAAAAGGCCCGGTAGAAGGTGTTATTTCATCGACACCTCCTCATTTATTGACGGAAGATCAGCGAAACAAACCAATGCAAATTAAAAACATGCAAATTGATATAGGCGCAGATGACAAGGCAGATGCTGAAGAGATCGGAATTAAACCAGGGCAGTCCATTTTGCCGGTATCAACGTTTACACCGCTTGCCAATCCAAAAAAAATCATGGCGAAAGCTTGGGACAACCGGTACGGATGCGGTCTGGCAATTGAACTGTTAAAAGAGCTTCATGGAAAAACATTGCCGAACATGTTATACTCCGGTGCAACTGTCCAGGAAGAAGTTGGACTGCGCGGTGCACAAACAGCTGCAAATTTAATTAATCCAGACTTATTTTTTGCTCTTGATGCTAGTCCAGCGAATGATGCCTCTGGAGACAAAAAAGAATTTGGACAACTCGGCAAAGGCGTGTTGCTGCGTATTTTTGACCGCACGATGGTCACACATAGAGGGATGAGAGAATTTATTCTTGATACCGCAGAATCAAACAACATCCCATATCAGTATTTCGTTTCGCCGGGCGGGACGGATGCAGGACGTGTTCATACAACTGGAAACGGCGTGCCGAGCGCGGTCATCGGTATTTGTTCTCGTTACATTCATACCCATTCGTCGATTATTCATACAGATGATTACGATGCGGCAAAAGCATTGCTTGTCAAACTTGTGACATCCCTTGATGAGACAACCGTAAATACAATTAAAAATAGTTGAAAGAAGGTATAACGTTTTATGTCTATAATGAAACTCAAAAAAAAACTTGAGGAAGCTTTAAAAAAAGAGAACCGGACGATTGCTTTTGACCGCGAAAAAGAAGAAATGCGCGTTGAAAATAGCAATACGAAAAAAGGAGTAACTGTCGCACTTGGCGGTATACTAGCAAAATTCGAAGGAAATGTTGATAAAGCAGCAGAAGAAACGATTTATTATATAAATGAAGCGTTAAATGCGTTTGATGGAAGTGGAGGAAAGGAAGAAGAAAAGCGATTTTTTCCTGTAATTCGTGCGGCATCTTTCCCTGTAGAAGCAGAAGAAGGCGTTCCTTTGTTTTATGATGATCATACTGCAGAAACACGTATTTATTATGCGGTGGATCTAGGTTCAACATACCGGCTAATCGATAAAAAGTTCATGCAGAAGGAAAATTGGACTGCGGAGCAAATCCGTGAAATTGCCCGCTTTAATCTTCGTTCTCTTCCGCTTGAAATGAAGCAGGATACGGTGGCTGGAAATATTTTTTATTTTTTAAATTCTAATGATGGATATGATTCAAGCCGTATTTTAAATGATCGGTTTTTAAAAGAAATGAGCGAGAGAGTCGAGGGTGATATGACGGTTTCTGTACCGCATGGCGACGTGCTTATTATCGGCGATATTCGGAACGAAACAGGCTATGATATACTTGCCCAAATGGCGATGAGCTTTTTTGCCGCAGGCCGCGTCCCCATTACCGCACTTTCATTTATATATGAGGACGGTCACCTGGAGCCGGTCTTCATTATGGCGAAAAACCGTCCGCAAAAAGGCTGACTTCCTTTGCGGGCGGTCTTTTGTTCCCCCTATCTATTTTCCCAAAATTCCGTTTTTCTGTTAACAAATCTCACTTTGCTGTTACAATAAAAAGACATCAACTAGAAAGAGTGGATAAGGATGAGCATATTTAAAAAAATTCTCTCCTATTTTAGAGAAGAAATTTACATCATTGATGAAGAAGAAATTGAACCATCGAAAACTGAGCAAAAAAAACAGGAAGAAGCCATTGAACATCATGGTTCTCATATAAAACAGAATACGGAAAGTAAGCCGGAGCGGCGTGTTCCGTTAAACAGTTCGTTGGAGCCTGCACATCAAATTTCAACCCGTGTTGCATACCGTTACCCAACAGTAAAGCGGAGCAATAATAATGTTCAACCGCGTATGAGAAAGAGCCGCGCAGATACAGAAGTGGTTAAGCCGGTGCAGCATTACGAGCATGAAAATCGATCACTGGAGGATCGTGTTCAACCGCGCTCCTTCCGGCCGACAGAAATTCCGTCTCCTATTTATGGCTTTCATGAGCGTCCAGTGAAAGGAGAATTGCAAACTGTCCGGGGTGAAGAGCGGGAAAAACAAAAGGAGCCGCTTCTTTTATTAACAAATGAACATATAAATAAGCCGATGAAAATCAAAAAAACAGAGCCTAGTGAAGTTTTAAAGGAAGAAAGACCGGTTGAAGGAGATGTAAAAAAGGCTCCGTATAATAACGAAGAAGGAAAATTGCCGCCAGCTGAGCGGCGGGCACGTTCAAAAGAGAGACGCCATTCTCCGTTTAATGTTGTCATGCTAAAAAAAGATCGTGAAAAACTGACAGCAGCCCCGGCTTTAAAGGCGCAGACACCGGTACCAATGGAAGTGAAAAAAGAGCCGCCAGTGGTTATAAAAGAAGCGATGAACCGCCCGCCGCTCTCCTTTTTAACGCCGCCTGCTAAAAAAACTGTCGATGATTCATGGATACGTGAAAAAACGGAACGGTTAAACGATACGTTTAAGAGCTTCAACATCGATGCAAAAGTAACTGGGGTAACGACTGGACCGTCGATTACTCGTTTCGAAGTAACACCGTCTATCGGAGTAAAGGTAAGTAAAATTTCCAGTTTAATAGACGACATAAAGCGAAGTCTGGCAGCCAGAACACTTCGGATAGAATCGCCAATTCCAGGCACAGAAGTAGTAGGCATTGAATTGCCGAACGAAAAAAGCCGGCCGGTTTTTATTAGTGAAATCATCAGCCACAGTGAATTTCAGATGGCCCGATCACCTTTAACTTCCGCACTCGGTCTTGACATTGCAGGTGAACCGGTTGTGCTTGACTTGCAAAAAATGCCGCACGGACTTATTGCCGGTGCAACAGGATCTGGAAAAAGTGTTTGCATTAACTCAATATTAGTAAGCTTACTGTATAAAGCGGCACCACATGAATTAAAATTGCTGTTAATTGATCCGAAAATGGTCGAGCTGACACCTTACAACGGAATTCCACATCTTGCCAGTCCGGTTATTACTGACGTCAAAGCGGCCACAGCTGCATTAAAATGGGCAGTTGAAGAAATGGAACGGCGGTATCAGCTGTTTGTCCACGCCGGGGTGCGGGACGTTGCTTCCTACAATGCAAAGGTAAAGGAGTCAGAATATAACGAGCCCCATTTACCGTACCTTGTCATTATTATTGATGAACTAGCCGATTTAATGATGATGGCACCAGGTGAAGTAGAAGAAGCCATTTGCCGGATTGCTCAAAAAGCGCGAGCATGCGGCATTCACTTAATTGTTGCTACGCAGCGTCCATCGGTTGATGTCATCACGGGACTTATTAAAGCAAATATTCCGACAAGAATTGCTTTTTCTGTCTCATCTCAAATAGATTCTCGGACCATATTAGACAAAGTCGGTGCGGAGAAATTACTTGGCAAAGGCGATATGCTGTTTTTAGATAATGGAGCAAGCGAAGCAGTCAGACTACAGGGGACATTTGTCACGAACGAAGAAATTGATGAAGTTGTCCGCTTTGTCAGTGAACAGCAAAAACCGGATTATTTATTTAAACAGGAAGAACTGCTGCAAAAAGCAACGGTTCAGGATGAAGAAGATGAACTGTTCCAAGAAGCATGCGAATTTGTTGTCAGACAGGGTGGTGCCTCAACATCTATGCTGCAGCGGAAATTAAAAGTCGGCTATAATCGTGCTGCCCGGTTAATTGAAATGATGGAAGAACAAGGGCTCATCTCAGGTCAGCGAGCCGGCCGTCCTCGTGAAGTGCTTGTTTCCGAGGAAGAGTTATTTGCTCTTTTAGACGAGACAAATGAAAGAACGATTTAGCAAACCGGTGCAAAATGCATCGGTTTTTCAAGCGGAATAGTCACGTTTTGAAAAAAGTGCTATAATGAACAAATGCAGTGATTGGCCTGTCTTCGTTTCAAAACATTGGACGATACATATACTATATGTAGCAGGCTAGAGAATGTTGGAGGTTTAATGATGACAACATATCATTTTGTTGGAATAAAAGGCTCGGGAATGAGCGCCCTCGCACATATTCTTCATGATAAAGGATATAACGTTCAGGGTTCTGATATCGAAAAAACATTTTTTACACAAAAAGCGCTTGAAGAAGCAGGCATTGTTATATTGCCTTTTAATGCAGACAATATTCAAGAAGGCATGACGGTTATTGCCGGTAATGCGTTCAGTGATGACCATGAAGAAATAAAAAAGGCAGAAGAAATAGGTGTGCCTGTTGTTCGCTACCACAAATTTTTAGGTGATTTTATTCAAAACTTTACGAGTGTAGCGATAACGGGTGCTCATGGAAAGACATCGACGACCGGGTTAATGGCGCACGTTGTGAGTGGAGCCGCACCAACATCCTTTTTAATCGGAGATGGAACAGGGAGCGGGGCGAAAGAGGCCAAGTATTTTGTGTTTGAAGCATGTGAATACCGCCGCCACTTTTTGTCCTATTCACCAGATTATGCAGTCATGACAAATATTGATTTTGACCATCCAGACTATTTTGCCGATGTTGATGATGTGTTTTCTGCTTTTCAAGAAATGGCAAAGCAAGTGAAAAAAGGGATTTTTGCTTGCGGTGATGATGAATACTTACAGGGAATTCAAGCGAACGTACCTGTTGTCTTTTATGGATTCGGTGAAGAAAATGATTTTCAAGCCCGAAATGCAACATTTGATGAAAATGGTACAATGTTTGACGTATTCGTACGTAATGAATTTTATGCAACGTTCCGTATACCAGGATACGGCGATCATAACATTTTAAATGCGCTCTCTGTCATCGGACTCTGTCATTATGAAGAAATTGATACGGATACCGTAAAAGAAAGGTTACTTACCTTTTCGGGAGTAAAACGCCGTTTTTCTGAAAAGAAAGCTGGGGATCAAGTATTGATTGATGACTACGCCCATCATCCGACAGAAATTCGTGCTACGATTAATGCAGCCCGGCAAAAATATCCGAACCGTGAAATTGTTGCTGTCTTCCAGCCTCATACATTTTCGCGGACGCAAACATTCCTTGAAGAATTCGCAGACAGCTTAAACAAAGCAGATGCTGTTTACTTGTGCGATATTTTCGGCTCTGCCCGTGAAAATCATGGCAAATTAACGATTGAGGATCTGCAGGAGAAAATCCCTGGTGCTCAGTTGATAAAAGAAGACGCCACGGAAGTCTTAAAGGATCATAAAGACAGCGTTCTACTATTCATGGGTGCGGGAGATATACAAAAATTCCAGGCATCTTATGAAAAACATATTATGTAAATGGAAAAGCGCCTTCGCCAGTTTTGGCGAAGGCGCTTTTCTGTAATAAATCCTCTAGAGAATCAGTCTCATTTCAAATTATCCGGGTTTAGTCCGTCCAGTTCAGGTACAACAAATAGCCCGTCTTTTCGAATGCGTACACCGTCAAACCAAATTTCACCGCCTCCGTATTCAGGGCGTTGAATGTTAACCATGTCCCAATGGATATTTGAATGATTGCCGTTGTATGCTTCTTCGTAACACTCACCTGGCGTAAAGTGAAAGCTGCCAGCGATTTTTTCATCAAATAAAATATCCTGCATTGGATTTAAAATGTGCGGATTGACGCCTATCGCAAATTCGCCGACAAAACGAGCGCCTTCATCGGTATCAAAAATTGCATTAATCCGTTTTTCATCATTTGCATGAGCATCAACAATCTTTCCGTTTTCAAAACGCAATTTGACATTTTCAAACGTAAATCCGTTGTAAGGAGAGGGAGTATTAAAAGAAATGACGCCATTTACTGAATCGCGGACCGGCGCCGTATACACTTCACCATCGGGAATGTTTAAGCGGCCGGCACATTTAACCGCAGGAATGCCTTTTATCGAAAAAGTTAGATCTGTTCCGGGTCCTTTAATCTGTACTTGATCTGTCTTGTTCATCAAGTCGACAAGCGGATCCATCGCGGCATCCATTTTGCCGTAATCTAAGTTGCATACGTCAAAATAAAAATCCTCAAACGCATCTGTGCTCATTTTTGCAAGCTGGGCCATGGAAGGAGTAGGATAACGAAGCACAACCCATTTCGTTTTCGGAACCCGGATATCCCGGTGTACTTTTTTGCCGATGGTATTGCCGTGAATCTTCATTTTTTCGGCGGGAACATCGGCTTGTTCATTAATGTTGTCACCTGCGCGAAGTCCGATATAAGCGTCCATTTGCTTCATAACATGCGCTTCAAAATCAGCCATTAACTCATATTGCCCTTCAACTGCCCCCATTAAAAGCGAACGGTCTACACGGTGTTCCTTTAGTAAAACGAAAGGCCACCCTCCTGCTTGATATGTTTCTTCAACTAATGCCGTTACAAGTTCACGCTGCAGGCCGAAATTTTCAATCAGTACTTTTTCGCCTGGTTGAATCTGGCAAGAGTAGTTAATTAAGTTTGCCGCAAGCTTTTGAATTCTTGGATCCTTCATCAAAATTGCCTCCTTTTTGTCTTATTTATTTTACGATGCCTGCGAAATTTGTGCAAAAAGAAGGAAAAAAGAGGTCTTAACAAGAAATAAAATAATTAGTGTTTAGATTTAGCGGCACTGGGTAATTTTATTTAATATAACACGCAGGAGGTGTCCCGGATTGGAAATTATTCTTTACTTAAGCGCAGCCGTAGCGGCAATCGCGTTTCTTATTTTGGTCATTAATTTGTCCAAAACATTAAAATCAGTCGACAATACACTTGATACACTGTCCAGGACAGTAGATCGTCTTGAAGGACAATTAAAAGATGTGACAGCGGAAACGGCTGAACTGTTACATAAAACCAATGCATTGGCAGAAGATATCCAGCATAAAACAGAGCAATTAAACACAGTCGTATATGCAGTAAAGGATGTTGGATCCTCTGTGCATAATTTAAATCATTCACTGAAAAAGGTAACCACGACAGTTGCTTCTCAAATGGAAAAAAATCAGTATAAAATTTCTCAAGCTGTTCAATGGGGAAACGTCGTGAAGCAAATGGTTGATAAATTTAAAGCAGAAAGAGACCAGAGCAGCACAACGAAGACTTCCCCGATGCGCCAAGAAGCATTGCCGATTAGCACGAACCAGCAACATAATCAATAATATAAAAGGAGATTGTTATTTATGAGGAATAAAAACACATACGATCAATTTTCAAATAAAAAAAATGGCATCAATACTCAAAAACAAACTCAATATGATAATTTTGATTTAAATGCTGACCGTTACAATTACTCTGATGACACAATGAACACGAAAGATTTCATGATCGGTGCATTGTTTGGCGCATTTATCGGAGCTGGTGCGGCACTTATGATGGCACCTAAATCAGGTCGCGAACTGCGCGATAATTTGAACGTGCAGGCAGGTTCTTTGAAAGAGCGGGCAACCGCATTGACAGATACAGCAAAAGACAGGACTTCATCTTTGACAAAAACAGTTCAGGAGCAGTCTACGGCCCTCGTTGACAAAGTAAAATCAATGAAGCCAAGCGAAGATACAGCAAGTTCAGCAGCTTCGGAAGACGGATCATTTGTCGATAATGCGGCAAAAACATTAAAAGATAAAGTAGACTCAACTGCTGAAGCAGCTAAAACGAAACTGGATGAAACAAAAAAAGCATTTGATGAAGCAGAAAAGTCAACAAGTCCATCATCTGCTGACACTGATACTTCTCAAAAGCCAAAGTCAGAAGGATGGAGCGATCCTGCTGGTAAAGGAATTGATGAAAAGAAGCCGAATGGCGGTTTAAACAACACGAATACGACTTCAAGCAGAAGCAGCAATAATAAAAATAATAGCAACAGTAAAAATAATAATAAATTAAATAATAAATAAAAAAAGAGCCGGGGATTGTCCGGCTTTCTTTTTGAGTAAAGGAGATTCATGATGGAAAAAATTAATGACATTACTGAGTTTGAACAACTGCTCGAAGCAAAAGAACCATTTTTTTTATTAAAACATAGCACGACATGTCCAATAAGTGCAGCAGCATTTGATGAGTATGCAGCATTTTTAAATGCTGCAGGAACAAGTCAAAAAGGCGTATATCTTGCTGTTCAAGATTCCCGTGAACTCTCAAATTATATTGCGGAAGCGTCAAAAATTCGTCATGAATCACCGCAAGTGATCTTTTTTAAAGATGGAAAACCTGAATGGAACGAATCTCATTGGAAAATTACTAAAGACAATTTATCATCAATTCAATAAGGAATGTTGTCTGGACACTAGTTGTCCGGACTTTTTCACGCACACGCTTTAACGCTTAAAAGCGTTTAAGAAATAAAGCGTTTTTTCGTGACATTTTGAAGTGGATGATTTATAATAATTGTAATACCGCATGGCAGTAAATGGCTTGATGTAAGCTCATGCAATTAATTGCGGGAATATTTAGAATTAAAACAAGTGGAAGGATGAGGAAAGTGAGTAACCAGGAACTGGAACAGCTCAGAAATAGAGTGGATGAGATGAACGCCCAACTTTTAAAACTTATCAACGAACGCGCGGAACTTGTCCAGGAAATTGGCCGCGTTAAAGAAAAACAGGGCGTGAATCGCTATGATCCAGTTCGCGAGCGTTCAATGCTTAATAATCTTTTAGATAAGAATGACGGGCCCTTTGAACGGTCAACAGTTGAACACATTTTCAAAGAAATTTTCAAAGCAAGTCTTGAATTGCAGGAAGATGATCACCGCAAAGCACTTCTAGTTTCCCGCAAAAAGAAAAAAGAAGATACAATTGTAACGGTTCGCGGCCATCAAGTCGGTGACGGCAATGTAACATTTGTATTTGGTCCATGTGCGGTTGAATCTTACGAGCAGGTTGCAGAAGTGGCGAAGTCCATTAAAGGCAAAGGATTAAAAATGATCCGGGGCGGGGCATATAAGCCACGCACATCACCATATGACTTCCAGGGTCTAGGCGTAGAAGGCTTGAAAATATTGAAGCGTGTCGCTGATGAATTTGATCTGGCAGTAGTCAGTGAAATTGTTAACCCGGCTGACATTGAAACAGCCTGTGAATACATTGATGTTATCCAAATTGGCGCACGGAACATGCAAAATTTCGAGCTGTTAAAAGCTGCAGGTTCTGTGAAAAAGCCTGTTCTTTTAAAACGCGGATTGGCTGCAACAATTGATGAGTTCATCAATGCAGCAGAATACATTCTTGCACAAGGCAATGATCAAGTGATTCTTTGTGAACGGGGCATCCGCACATACGAGCGTGCAACACGTAACACACTTGACATTACGGCTGTACCAATACTGAAGCAGGAAACGCACCTTCCAGTCTTTGTAGACGTAACTCACTCAACGGGACGCCGGGATCTTCTTCTTCCAGCGGCAAAAGCAGGTCTTGCCATTGGTGCAGACGGCATCATGGCAGAAGTTCACCCGGATCCAGCAGTAGCGCTTTCAGACTCAGCGCAACAAATGAATTTGCAACAATTTGATGAATTTTATGATGAAATTATCAAATCAGTTGCGGTAAAAGCATAATTTTTAGACTCCTGTGTTTGCACAGGAGTCTTTTTTCGTTAATATAGAGAGAAAGAGACAAAAAGGAGCGAAAGCCACATGAATATTACCATTTATGATGTAGCGCGAGAAGCAAACGTATCAATGGCAACGGTATCCCGCGTAGTAAACGGAAACCCGAATGTTAAACCTGCAACTAGAAAGAAAGTAAACGATGTCATTGAACGTCTAGGATACCGTCCGAATGCGGTTGCCCGTGGTCTGGCAAGTAAAAAAACAACGACCGTCGGAGTCATTATTCCGGATATTTCAAACATTTTTTATGCAGAACTCGCTCGCGGCATTGAAGATATTGCGACGATGTACAAATACAATATTATTTTGAGCAATTCAGACCAGAATGAAGACAAAGAAATGCACCTCATTCAAACGATGCTCGGAAAACAAGTGGATGGACTTGTCTTCATGGGTAATCATATTAATGAAGAACACGTAAAAGAATTTGATCGTTCACCAGTACCGGTTGTACTGGCTGGATCTGTTGAGCAGTCAGGCAAAATAGCATCAGTTAACATCGATTATAAAGAAGCTGCTCGGGAAGTCGTCCAGTCATTAATCGATAACGGTCATAAGCGAATTGCCTATGTAGCGAGCCCTTTCCATGATGTAATTAATAAAGAATACGTGCTCTCAGCTTATAAAGAAGTACTTGAAGAAGCTGGTATTTACTCAGAAGAGTTTGTAATAGAAGGCGATTATACGTATGACTCCGGTATTGAAGCCTGGCAGAAGCTGAATGACGTAAGCGATCGCCCAACAGCTGTCTTTGTCTATAACGATGAAATGGCACTCGGAGTAGTCCATAGTGCGCAGGAAGCGGGCTTGAATGTACCTGCAGACCTTGAAGTAATCAGCTTTGACTCTACAAAATTGTCGCTAATGGTACGTCCCCAGCTGACGGCTGTTGTCCAGCCGTTATATGATATCGGAGCTGTTGCGATGCGTCTTTTAACAAAGTTAATGAACAAAGAAGAAGTAGAAAGTCCGGTAGTCGTTCTGCCGCACCGCATCGAAAAAAGAGGTTCAACAAAATCCTAATTATTTATTGAAGGATGGCTGAAAGAAATGAAAAAGCTGGACATGTTAACACCAATTGGGATTGCAATTGGTTTGACTCTTGTTGCGTTCGCTGTTATTTCAACCAGCGGTACGTCCGGATTTGCTTCATTTGTTGATTTTGCTTCTTTCATCATCGTCATTGGCGGCGTAACTGCAGCTTTACTGATTAATTTTACCTTGAAAGATATTAAGCGTTTTTTCCATGTTATGAAAGAATCATTTACAGAAGAACCGCACGATATTCCAAAATTGATTGATCGTCTTGTAAATCTGTCGGATAAAGCCCGTCGCGAAGGCCTGCTGTCTTTAGAAGAGAATCTTCGTATGGAAGATGAAGCGTTTTTACGAAAAGGCATAATGATGGCAATAGATGGCGTTGAACAGGAAGAACTTGTCGAGATTATGAATTCGGAAATTGATGTGTTAGAAGAACGGCATCGAAAAGGGCGTCTCATTGTTGAAAAAGCTGGTGAATACGCTCCTTCGTGGGGAATGATCGGTACATTGATCGGTCTTGTACTCATGCTGAAAAATTTAAATGATCCTTCGTTGCTTGGTCCCAATATGGCGATTGCGCTGTTGACGACGTTATATGGATCACTTCTCGCCAACCTTGTTTTTTTGCCAATGGCATCAAAACTGGAGTTAAAAACAGAAGAGGAAATTTTTTACCGTCAGATTGTGATCGAAGGGGTGGCAGGTGTACAGTCTGGTCAGAATCCCAATACGCTTCGTGAAAAATTGAGCGTGTTTTTAAAAGACACCAGCAGCAAGAAGAAGCCAAAAAAAGCTGGTGAGGCGGGTGAAGAATGAGGACAAGGCGCCGTAAACCGTCACAGAAAAGCAGTGCGCCGAAATGGATGGTGACATTTTCTGATCTCGTTACGCTCATTCTCGTCTTTTTCATTTTGATGTTTTCCATGTCTCAAGTCGATAAAGTAAAGTTTCAATCGATTGCAGAATCGTTCCGTGATGAGGAATCATTTAATGAAAACCCATCAATTGTACCCGGTGACTATCCGAATGAGGAAATTGAGCCTGGCGGCGAGGAGTCACTTGATAAATTGTATGAAGATGTGAAAGTATATTTGAAGAAAAATGGTCTGGAGGAGACAGCCAACGTCATTCGTGATGAGCGGGGCGTCGTTCTTGTATTAGAGGAGCAGCTGTTATTCGGGAGCGGTGATGCGTCATTAATGCCCGAATCGTATTCATTTTTAGCAGAAATCGGAAATTTGTTTGCAGATATGCCGAATATGATTAAAGTGGAAGGCCACACGGATAACGTGCCGATTCAAAGTGTTGTCTACCCATCTAATTGGGAACTATCCACTGCACGTGCATCGAGTGTTATTCGCTATTTTATCGATGAATTTACGCTTTCCCCGGACAGGTTTTCGGCAGTTGGCTACGCAGATACGAGACCGCTCGTGCCTAATACAACTGAAAAGAATATGCAAAAAAACCGCCGTGTCGAAATTATTATAACTGATCCGGCTTTAATAAATGAAACGAAAGCAGTGAGCCGTCTTAGTCGGCTGCACTGCTTTTATTTTTCTGATCGCGCAGCGGATATAGCAGCTTTTCCACTGTCAGTCGGTTTTTCTCTGTAATTTCCTCTTTTCGGGGGATGGCTGGATACATAGTAGCCGGATCGGTCCAGTCGACCGGGAGAGGATAAGGTGCTTTTTTCTGCCAATGTGAGATCCATTCCGCCGGCAGCTTGTCCGCTAAATGGGACTGCCCGCTCATTTCAAGCCAGAGAAGCGACCAGGCACGCGGAACGACACGCCATATGTCGTAACCGCCACCGCCAACAGCAATCCAGCGGCCATCGCAATATTCATGAGCTAGTTCATGGGCGAGTTCCGGAATCCGCTTATAAATGTTGATCGATGCTGATAAATGTGTAAGCGGATCGTAGTAATGAGAATCGGCTCCATTTTGTGTTAAAATAACATCCGGTTTAAAAAAATGAGTGACTTCTCGGAGTGTAGTTTCATACGACTCGAGCCACGACTCATCTTCTGTAAAAGCATCGAGTGGTACATTAAATGAATAGCCGTAACCTTGCCCGTGCCCCCGTTCATTAACATTTCCTGTTCCGGGAAAGAGATAGCGGCCTGTTTCGTGAATAGAATATGTACATACTTCAGGGTCGTCGTAGAAAGACCATTGAACACCGTCGCCGTGATGCGCATCTGTATCGACGTACAGTATACGTGCTTTATATGTTTCTTGTAAGTATTTAATGGCGACAGAGCTGTCATTATAAATACAAAACCCGGAAGCTTTTCCTCGGAATCCATGGTGGAGTCCTCCGCCGAGATGGATCGCATGGTTGGCTTTTTCCTGCATAACTTGATCCGCTGCCGTAAGGGTGCCGCCAACGAGAAGAGAGCTTGCTTCATGCATGCCTTTAAACATCGGTGTATCTTCCGTGCCGAGACCATATCCTTCACCGGCCGATTCAGACAATTCACCGCGGCTTGCTTTTTTAACTGCTTCTACGTATTCACTGTCGTGGATAAGTATTAATTCTTCGTCTGTTGCACTGCGAGGTTTAATTATGTGGCTGTCATTCAGTGCCCCCATTTTACGGAGCAGATCCATTGTTAGAGTAAGACGAAACTGATTGAAAGGGTGATTTTCTGAAAAACGATAGCGTAATAGTTGATCAGAATACACGAAGACGGCATCGAGTTTCATGGACATACTCCCGGCATATTGGGCCAGAGAACATGATGGCCCGCTTTTTTTAAATCGTCGATCACCCCGACTGGATTCATTGTCCGAACACGGAAGACAATAACTTTATAGTCTTCATCAATACGATCCGGATAAATAAGCACGCTGTGAATATTAGCACGCCGTTTGTTAAGAACCTGCAAAATTTCAAATAGCATTCCCGCTTTATTCGGGACTTTCACTTCAACACGCGAACCTGGCTGATTCACACCCGTTAACTCGACAAATGTGTGGAGCACATCTGTTTCTGTAATCATACCTACTATGTCGCCGTTTTGGACGATCGGCATGCAGCTAATGTTATGTTCGTAAAGGGTTGCTGCAATATCTTCCACAAAATCGAGCGGATGACCCGTAATGACATTTTCCTCCATAATTAAACTCAGTGGTTTATTTAATTCTTCCTCACCGACGTCTTTTTGCAGGATAGAGGGTGTTGCATCTTTAATATCACGGTCTGTAACGAGACCGACTAATACACCTCCTCCATCAGTGATGGGTATATGGCGGACTTTATGATCACGGCAAAGTTGAAGAGCTGTCGCAATCGTATCTTCCGGTGAAAGCGTATGTATGTCCATTTGCATTACTTCTTCTACAATCATAGGTCAGTCCCCCTTGACTCGTTAATACATAAACCGGTTCATAAAACGGATTTGATCGAATTTTTGAATGGAATCTTGGTCGACCCGCGAACCGATCCGCACCATTAAGCAATTTGCCGGATGGGAGCTGATTTCGGGATCATCTGTTGCATACCAGACCAATCCACCGGCATTCATCATCTTTTCCATTATCTTCCTGTATTCCCAGACGTTCAAACCCGTTCCTTTTAAATCCCAATGCCAGTAATATTCCGTTGTGATGGTGATATAATCTTCCATTTGGTCATCCATCATTGCGACAATAAGCATATTCTGACCCACTCTTGCTCCGCGGAATTCAGGAGCGACTTCTATTGCTCCGAGTTCGATTAAGTTTTCCATTTTTGCTTCAGACCATCTTTCGAGCGGGTCGGGGTATAAAAATGTGACATAGCCGACGATTGTATTTTCACGGCGGGAAATTATAATTCGTCCTTCTGGAAGTTCCGCAATTTCGATGAGTGCCTTGTGTTGAAGTTCGGGCTGGCGAAAGGCGGTCAGGCCTTCATGAAATTCATATTCTGCAAGAGCTTCCGCTGTCACAGGCCCTTCAATTAATAAAGTGCCAGAGGGTGTTTTTACTTCTTTTGAATGATATGTTTTACTATGCTCCATTGGGTCACCGCCTTAACATTAATCCTTACTTACCATTATACATAAATATGAAATTAATAAAGCGTTTTCAGTAAATTTTCAAAGAATCAACAAAATCTTAAAAAAAGAATTTTGAATAAATTGTGAAAATTTTCAATGTATTATATAATAGAATTGTATTATTCATATACATAAGGGGGAATCGGTCTATGAAATTGGAAGCGCTATCAGCGGAAAAGGGTAATTATAATTTGCAAAGTTATGAAGACACGTATGCTTCTTTTGATTGGAAAGAAGCAGAGAAAGCTTTTTCTTGGTCTGAGACAGGAAAAGTGAACGCTGCGTACGAAGCGATTGACCGTCATGCCGAGTCTGACAGAAAAGACAAAGTAGCTCTTTATTACAGGGATGCAAATCGAAACGAGCAATACACATTTGCTGATATGAAAGCCTGCTCAAACAAGGCAGCGAACGTATTGAAAGAGTATGGACGTGTAGAAAAGGGAGACCGCGTCTTTATTTTCATGCCGCGTTCGCCGGAACTTTATTTCTCGGTACTCGGTGCGATCAAAGCAGGAGCGATCGTAGGACCATTATTTGAAGCTTTCATGGAAGGTGCTGTGCGGGATCGTCTGGAAGACAGCGAAGCAAAAGTGATTATTACGACACCTGATCTCCTTGAACGCGTGCCAGTAAGTGAGCTGCCGCATCTTGAGAAAGTATTTGTCGTGGCAGACAATGTGAAAGAAGATGAGAAACATGTTGATTTCCTATCGAAATGGAACGATGCATCTGATAAATTCGATATTCAATGGGTAGATCGAAATGATGGATTGCTTCTTCATTACACATCCGGTTCAACCGGAAAACCTAAAGGAGTCTTGCATGTACATAATGCAATGATTCAACAATATCAAACCGCAAAATGGGTACTGGACCTGCAGGAAAATGATGTGTACTGGTGCACTGCGGACCCGGGCTGGGTAACTGGAACAGCATACGGCATCTTTGGACCATGGCTTACAGGCTCAACGAACGTGATTGTTGGGGGACGCTTCAGTCCGGAAGCATGGTACGGTACAATTGAAGAATATAAAGTAACGGTTTGGTACAGCGCACCAACAGCCTTCCGCATGTTAATGGGTGCTGGGGATGAAGTGGTGAAAAAGTTTGATCTTTCGTCGCTACGCCACATTTTAAGCGTAGGTGAACCACTCAACCCTGAAGTGGTCCGCTGGGGTAAAAAAGTATTCGATCTTCGCATTCATGATACATGGTGGATGACGGAGACTGGCGCACAGGTCATCTGTAACTATCCAGCAATGGATATTCGTCCGGGCTCAATGGGCAAGCCAATCCCAGGTGTAAAAGCAGCGATTGTTGATGATCAAGGAAACGAACTGCCGCCGAATCGCATGGGCAACCTTGCTATTAAAAAAGGCTGGCCGTCGATGATGGCGACAATTTGGAACAACGAAGCAAAATATGAATCCTATTTCATGCCGGGAGACTGGTACGTTTCGGGTGACTCCGCATACATGGATGAAGATGGATACTTCTGGTTCCAGGGCCGTGTTGATGATGTCATCATGACAGCGGGTGAGCGCGTGGGTCCATTTGAAGTAGAAAGCAAACTAGTTGAACATCCAGCTATCGCCGAGGCGGGCGTTATCGGGAAACCGGATCCGGTTCGCGGCGAAATTATTAAAGCCTTTATCGCCCTGCGCGATGGCTACGATCAATCAGATGATTTGAAAGAAGAAATTCGCCAGTTTGTCAAAACGGGTCTTGCAGCACATGCTGCCCCACGCGAAATTGAATTCCGCGACAAACTTCCAAAAACACGCTCAGGTAAAATTATGCGCCGCGTCCTAAAAGCATGGGAACTTGACCTGCCAACAGGCGATTTGTCAACGATGGAAGATTAAATGAGAAGCCGGAACTATCATTTGAGATAGTTCCGCCTTTTTTTGAGAACCACATGTACATGATTAGATGAATGGTGAAAAAGTTTCCTTAGAAGGGAAAGGACAGTCAAAAACAAAGACCGCCAAGGTTTGCATGACGGTGCAGTCATTGAACGATAAAGACGATTTGACAAACAGAAATAAGGCGGCTACAATGTTTTTTATATGAAATAAACAAGCGTTGAACGGAATCAGTAGTCTGCTGTCCCTGTTTTTAGAGAGCTTTCGGCCGGTGAAAGAAAGCACAAACAGTAGGATGAATTACCTCCCGGAGCTTTCGCCGTGAACTAAAAGTAGCGGTTGACGTAGCCGTCGTTACCGGTTTAAGTGGAGAATTTTTTTTCTCAAGCCTGGGTGGTACCGCGTGTTTAAGCGTCCCTGCATTAGAGCAGGGGCGTTTTTTTTGTTAAAAAAGGAGATGACGAAAATGGAATTGTTGGATGATTTAAAATGGAGAGGGATCGTTTATCAGCAGACAGATGAAGAAGGAATTGAAGAGTTGCTTAAAAAAGAAAAGATCACTCTTTACTGCGGTGTTGATCCGACAGCAGATAGCATGCATATCGGGCACTTGCTGCCATTTTTAACACTGCGCCGGTTTCAAATGCACGGTCATAAGCCAATCGTGTTAGTCGGCGGCGCAACGGGCACAATTGGTGATCCGAGCGGAAAAAAAGAAGAACGCACATTGCTGACGATGGAACAGGTGCAAAAAAATGTTGATGGTTTACGCGCGCAATTAGAAAAAATCTTTACAGTTGAAGGCGATAATGGCGCCACGATGGTAAATAATTATGACTGGACCGGTTCGATGGATGTTGTCACGTTCCTTCGAGACTTTGGAAAGAATATCGGTGTCAATTACATGCTCGCAAAAGATACCGTATCATCCCGTCTTGAAAGCGGCATTTCGTTTACGGAATTTGCGTATACCATTTTACAGGCAATGGACTTTTACTACTTGCATAAAAACCACAAATGCCGTATGCAAATAGGTGGGAGTGACCAATGGGGCAATATTACAACAGGTCTTGAGATGATCCGTAAAATGAACCCAGAAGGCGAGCAGGCATATGGCATGACGATCCCGCTTGTAACAAAATCAGACGGTACTAAATTCGGCAAAACGGAAAGCGGCGCAGTATGGCTTGATCCTGAAAAAACGTCGCCATACGAGTTTTATCAGTTCTGGATTAATACAGCTGATGCGGATGTTGTCCGTTACTTGAAAATTTTCACGTTCTTGAATCATGATGAAATTGAAACGCTTGAAGCGTCATTAGCGGCAGAACCTCACCTTCGCAAGGCGCAAAAAGCCCTGGCGGAAGAGATGACTCGCCTGGTTCATGGAGAGCATTCGTTAAAACAGGCGGAGAGCATTACGAAAGCATTATTCAGCGGGGACATAAAATCGTTGTCAGCGGATGAAATTGAACAGGGCTTGAAAGATGTGCCCACGTATGTACAAGAAGGGGAAATCCCGAATATAGTGGATCTTATCGTTGCGGCTGGAATTTCGCCATCGAAACGTCAAGCGCGTGAGGATGTGCAAAATGGTGCAGTATCCATTAACGGTGAAAAAATGACGGACACAGCTTATGTATTGTCTGAAGAGGACAAAATGGACGGACGATTTACCGTCATCCGCCGTGGGAAAAAGAAATACTACTTAATTCAATATAAATAAAAGTGAGCTGCTCATTAATATGAGCGGCTTTTTTGCATAAATCACACAACGTTTTAAAATAGTGATTTTTTCATACGTACGATGCAGGACAGATGAGGTTTTCGTAGAATTGAACCTTTGAAGCTAATATAAGTTGTTTTGTCGTGATGACAGCCATTGAAATGATCAACTATTATAAGCCAAAAGGCACGGAGGGGGTTAAAATGAAAAAAATCGTTGTACTGGACGCGGGTCATGGATTGCCTGATTTAGGAGCGATTGGTTACCTAATTGAGTATGAGTGGACGCTGAAAATTGTGAGAGAAGTGGTGAATCGTCTGCCTGATGAAATTAAAGTCGTACTTACACGCATTGGAAGAAGAGCACTTCATAAAGTGAAAACGAATGATCTTAACACCCGTTGTGCCATTTCAAATAACGCAAACGCGGATTTGTTTGTTTCCATTCATTTAAATGCGGGTGACGGAACGGGCTATGAAACATTAGTCTATTCACCGAATGAAAAAGGTAACGCTGTACATTCGGAAATAGCCAAAACATTAGGTAAATATGGTGTGAAAGACAGAGGAATCAAAATTCGAACTGATCTTGCTATTTTAAAAGATACAAAGGCAACGGCACTTTTGCTTGAATGTTTATTTTTGGATTCGGAAGAAGACGTAAAAAAACTTCAAAATAGCGCATTTTTCAGCGATTTTTGCCAAGCGATTGTTATTGGAATATCGAAAGCCCTTGGCGTTACAGTGAAAACAACGGTGGGTGAGGGTAATCGTGAGACCCCCTCCCGAATTCATAAAAAAGCAGTTGAATGGGCGAGGATGAACAGTATCTTTGACGGATCGGACCCAGCCGAACCGATTACCCGGCAGCAGGTCTTGCAGATGATTTATAATGACAATAAGCGCAAGGGAACGCTTTGATGGAAAAGCCTGTTCTACTCATAAGGGGGCGGGCTTTTTCTAATTTTGTAACGTTTGGGTTTTGAAATTGTTAGATGAATGACATAGCTTAAAAAAAATGGGGTTAGGAAAAGGTCTTTGACCATAGCCAAAAAGCAGCGTAAAAGAAATGAATAAATAAAAAACCCCACAAACGTTGATGAAACAACAATTTGCGGGGCTATTGACTTGCTTATTAACGAGAGTAGAACTCAACGATAAGCGCTTCGTTAATTTCAGCTGGAAGTTCTGAACGCTCAGGAAGGCGTGTAAATGTACCTTCAAGTTTATCAGCATCGAAAGTTAAGTAGTCAGGTACGAAGTTGTTTACTTCGACTGCTTCTTTGATAATAGTAAAGTTGCTTGATTTTTCGCGAACGCCGATTGTTTGACCAACTTTTACTTGGTAAGATGGAATGTCAAGACGTTTTCCATCAACAGTGATATGGCCATGGTTAACAAGTTGGCGAGCTTGACGACGAGTGCGTGCAAGACCTAGACGGTATACAAGGTTATCAAGACGTGATTCAAGTAGAATCATGAAGTTTTCGCCGTATACGCCTTTCAATTTGCCAGCGCGGTCGAACAAGTTACGGAATTGACGCTCAGTCACGCCGTACATGTGGCGAAGTTTTTGTTTTTCTTGAAGTTGTTGTCCGTATTCAGACAATTTTTTACGCTGGTTAGGACCGTGTGGACCTGGAGCGTAAGGGCGTTTTTCGATTTCTTTACCTGTACCACTTAATGAAATGCCTAGGCGGCGGGAAATTTTCCAGCTTGGACCTGTGTAACGAGCCATTATATGACTCCTCCTTCTGTGTTTTTATTTTGTTGTAAAATAAAAACCGGTGTGAATCCGACTGTCAGCACATTTTGTTTTCATGCACCATCGCCCTGCAGCAACGGGTTACACGATGCCCCTTTTCCGGATCGTGCCGGATAAAGAAACAAAATGACATCAAAACAGCGTACACATAGGCTGCATTTATTTTACACAAAGAATAGTATATAACGCACAAATATGACTGTCAACCTTTTCTCAAAGGAAGCGAACGAGCACATCTGTAAAATAGCTAAGTCCAGCTTCGTCTTCTTCATCAAACCGATTTATTTCCGGACTATCGATATCTAACACACCGATCAATTTACCGTCTTTTAAAAGAGGAATGACGATTTCCGATCGGGAGGCTGCATCACAGGCAATATGGCCTGGAAATTGATGAACATCTTCCACACGAAGCAGTTTTCTTTCGGCCGCAACAGTCCCGCATACCCCTTTTCCAAATGGAATGCGGACACATGCAGGAAGTCCTTGAAACGGTCCAAGCACAAGTTCGTTCCCGTCAACAAGGTAAAAACCGACCCAGTTAATCCGGTCTAAAAATTGACCGAGTAAAGCCGAGGCATTGCTCAAATTAGCAATCTGGTTCGGTTCACCGGCCAAGAGTGCTTCCAGTTGTTTTGCGACGAGTGAAAATTGCTCCTGTTTTGTTCCTGAATAATGTGCTGTTTGAAACATGATTAAACACTTCCTTCTATTATTATACGATTGATTTTGTCTAACCCCTGTCCAATCCCGGCTGCCGCGTGAGCATCAGATCCATACACAAGCGGAATACCTAGTAAATGAGCGGTGCGCGCAATGTTCTCAGGTGGATATGTTTCAAGGCAGAGCGGCTTAACGGCACCTGCTCCATTGTAATCCAGCGAATAGCCCCTTTTTTTCACGGCCTGTAAAATCATTGTGATACCGTCATTAAATGACGCATTGCAAGGATACATTTGTTGAAATTTATGCACGAGGGTGATATGACCAATCCGTCCCGGTTTATATGAACCGAGATTTGCTTCAACTGATTGTAACAATGTATCATAATACAGTTTATACACCGCTTCAACTGATCCGACTTTTCTTACGATATTGCCAAACTCATCTTCACTGAAATCAACACAGTAATAAGAGTCTGCATGCCGCAAGAAATGCACAGATAATATACTGTCATCGAGGTATGGCCCATATTCATTGAGCAGATCTGTTGTTTCATTCTCATAACCTTCAATAAAATCAACTTCAAGCCCGGTACGGATCCGGATCGTTGTTTCATACTGTTTTTTTGCTGACTCGACTTCTTTTAAATAATGATCTAAATCTGACCATTTCATTGAGCTGTCTTGTTCCGGTGCAGGGTCTTTGAAGTTTTTCGGCAGCGGTGCATGCTCGGTAAATGTGATATCGGTAAACCCATGTTGAATCGCACGTTCAATGTATTCATTCAATTTGTCTTTTGACCCGTGTGGACAAAAAGAAGTGTGAATATGGCCATCTCTGAACACGTATAAAAACCACCTTTTTTTCGTAATTAGCATCTATTTTGGCATTTTTTTGCGAAAACTGTACGAAAAAACACAAGTTCCCATCCAAAATATGCGCAGTCATGCTATTATTAATGAATAGTGAAATTATACGTAATTGAATTAAAGGGCGCAACGGCGTCTATTTTACATACATTTTATTTTATTCGTTGTAACGAGGGGGCTTATGATGGTGGAATTCGTCATTGGAGCGATAGTTGTCGTATTAATTCTGTTTATCTATTCAATGGTAAGCAGAAAGAAACATGAAGCAGAAATTGATCGGCTGGATATGAAAAAGACGGAGCTTTTGCATCGTCCTGTCAATGAAGAGCTGACAAAAGTAAAGCGTCTCAATATGACTGGCCAGACAGAAGCACTTTTTGACAGATGGCGTTCAGAATGGGATGAGATTGTGACGGTTGATATCCCGGCTATCGACGAAGAATTATTTGCATCTGAAGAGCATGTTGATAAATTTCGATTTGGAACTGCAAAAAAGACAAATGCCGAAATCGCCGCCCGCCTCGACCATATTGAACAAAAAGTCGATGGAATCTTAATGGAGCTTGACCAACTTGTCGGAAGTGAAGAAAAAAACCGGGCCGAAGGGGAAGAGGTGCATGCAAGGCAGCGTGAAGCCAGAAAACGGCTTCTTGCGCATCGTCATACGTTTGGGAAAGCAGCTCCTGTACTTGAGGTGCAGTTAGATGTATTAACAGGACGTTTCGATACATTTGCCGATTTAACAGAAGAAGGGAACTATTTGGAAGCGCGAGAGCTGTTAATGCAAATTCAATCTGAAATGGATATGCTGCAGCAAAAAATGGATCGAATTCCGGCACTTATGGCGGAAGTGAATCATACATTGCCTGCACAACTTGCCGAAATCGAAAATGGATACAAAGAAATGAAGCAGGATGGCTATTTACTTGATCACCTGCAAATCGAAAAAGAAATCGCTCAGTTGAAAGAAGGTTTAGCACGCTGCCGCGAATTTCTCATGAAAACAGAAGTGGAAGAAACGGACTTGATCGTCTCAGAGGCAAAAGACAGCATCGAATTTTTCTATGATCTTCTTGAAAAAGAGGTAATGGCAAAACATAATCTGTTTAAAGATGATGAACAAACAGGTTCAACCATTGAAAATATAAGTGAATACAATAGTAAGTTGATCGAAGAAACGGATATCGTGAAACAAAGTTATCAGCTGAACGGGGAAGAAGCCGGGGTACCACGCCGCTTGAAGGAAGAAATATATCATCTCGAAAAACAATATGAAATTTTACACGGACGTATTGCTGAAGAAAAAACAGCATATTCGTTTTTATATGATGAATTGAAAGATATTCAAGCGCGGATTGATGAAATGAAAAAAGAACAGGATGGGTTTGCGGCATTTTTGCAGACGCTTCGTAAAGATGAAGTGGAAGCAGGTGAAGAGCTTCAGTCATTGCGTTTACGGATACAGAATATTTCGCGAACTGTGAAACAAAGTAATTTTCCGGCTCTTCCAGATTACTATCGAGATTTGACGGAAGAAGCGAGCCAGCGTTTAAATGAAACAACTATGTATTTAAATGAAAAACCGCTTAATATGAAAGCGGTCCGGGAGAAACTGGATGCGGCAAATGGGGCGATTGATCTCCTTGCTAATAAAACAGATGAATTAATCGAGCAGGTTGCGCTATCCGAGCGTATGATTCAATTTGGCAACCGGTACCGCCGGACGCATCCGAATATCGGACCAAAACTGAATGAAGCAGAACTCGCTTTCCGCCACGCGGACTACGGAAAGGCGCTTGAATTGTGTGCGGCGGCAATCGATAAGGTCGATTCCAAAGGCTTAAAGAAATTTGATGCCCAATATAACGAAGAGCTGAAAAAATAGAAAAGGCCGTCTCGAAACAAAAGAGGCGGCTTTTTTTATGCGGTTGTGCTAACATGGATAGGTGAAAAAATGTGAGGGGTATGGAACATGATTTATTTTGATAACAGTGCGACAACAATGCCGGATGAATCAGTCATGGAGACCTTTTTGAAAGCGGGGACCCGCTATTTTGCGAACCCATCATCCCTTCATACACCGGGAATGGAGGCAGAGCGTCTTATTGAAAAAGCACGGGCGCAAATTGCTGGATTAATCGGTGCAGCGCAGGATGAAATTATTTTTACATCCGGTGGAACGGAATCTAACAACCTGGCCATCAAAGGAACAGCTGCTTTTTACAAAGGCCGGGGCCGTCATATTATTACGACATCGATTGAACATCCATCTGTCTATGAAGCATGCCGCGATTTAGAAAAGGAAGGATTCAGCATCACATTTGTGAATCCTGATAAAAATGGCGTTGTACAAAAAACAGATATTGAGAAGTCGTTGACAAAAGAGACCATACTTGTATCGGTTATGCATGTAAATAATGAAACGGGTGCTCTGCAGCCGATAAAAGAGATCAGCGAAATGCTGCTAAATCACCGAGCCGTTTTTCATGTGGATAACGTTCAAGGGTTTGGAAAAGTACCTCTTTCTTTGAACAACACGAGTATCGATTTATTATCTGTATCCGGTCACAAATTGCACGGATTGAACGGGACTGGTTTTTTATATAAACGGACCGGTGTAAATGTTGCCCCCTTATTGTCAGGCGGCGGCCAGGAAAACGGCTTGCGGAGCGGGACAGAAAACGCAGCGGGAATCGCTTCGCTTGCCAGAGCGGTGCGGCTGCTCCAAAATGATAATCCTGATGAGTTGCGCTGCATTACTCAATTTATTCGTGAACAGCTTGAAAGCAGAAAGTGGGCAGTTATTCATACGCCGATTCAGGCAGCTCCGCATATACTTAATTTTTCTGCATTGGGATTAAAGGGTGAAGTGCTTGTTCACGCATTAGAGCAGGAAGGGATCGTTGTTTCTACAACAAGTGCGTGCTCGTCAAAGCAAAACAAACCGAGTCGAACTCTTGCAGCGATGAATGTGAGTAGTGAACAGGCTGCCAGCGCGATTCGCGTCAGTCTGTCACGGTATAATACAATAGAAGAAGCAAAACAATTTATTGACGCATTGGACCGCGTTATACCGGTTCTCGCGAAAAAAAGGAATGAACGTACATGAACTATGATCGCATTTTAATCCGTTATGGTGAAATGTCGACGAAAGGCCGAAATCGGAGTAAATTTACAAATAAAATGAAATCAAATATAAAGCGTCTGCTCTCGGATGACCGTATACAAATCGAAGCACAGCGTGACCGCATGTTTATTTATTTAAATGGTGCATCCTTTGAGAAAGTAAAGGTGAATCTAGCTGATGTATCGGGTATTCAGTCGTTTAGTCCGGTCGTAAAAACGTCACAGGAATTGAATGAAATAAAAGCAGCGGCGCTGGAACTGGTAAAAAGGTCAATGAGTGGGAAGACGACTTTTAAAGTGGAAACACGCCGTGCAGATAAAACGTTTCCCTTGGATACACATGCGTTAAATCATGCCATTGGAGGTCATGTCTTGCGCGGTACTGAACAATTAACTGTTGATGTGCGTAATCCTGATATAACACTTGTTGTTGAAGTAAGGAAAGAGGCGGTTTATTTATCATGTGAAACGTATCCAGGAGCAGGCGGTTTGCCGGCTGGTGCTGCAGGGAAAGCAGTGCTGCTGTTATCTGGTGGTCTCGACAGCCCTGTTGCAGGCTACATGATGATGAAACGAGGCGTAGAAATCGAAGCAGTCCACTTTTTCAGCCCTCCATATACGAGTGAACGGGCAAAGCAAAAAGTTGTTGATTTAGCGGACACATTGACGAAGTTTGGCGGTAATATCCGGCTTCATATTGTTCCATTTACACACATTCAAGAAACCATCCATAAGCAGGTACCGGAAAACTACACGATGACGTCTACGCGCAGAATAATGATGCGTATTGCGGATCGTATTCGTCAACAGACTGGCTCACTTGCACTTGTGACGGGTGAGAGCTTGGGACAGGTTGCAAGCCAGACGATGGAAAGCATGGCGGCGATTAACGATGTGACGAATACACCTGTCCTGCGTCCACTTATAGCTTCGGACAAGCTTGATATTATGGAGATTGCCCGAAAAATCGGTACGCACGATATTTCCATTTTACCGTTTGAAGATTGTTGTACGATTTTTACACCGGCAGCACCCAAAACACGGCCTAAAACAGAGAAAGTCCAGTTTTTTGAAAGTTTTCTGGACTTTGACCCACTGATTGATCAGGCAATCCACGATACGGAAATCATCATGCTGCCGAAAAAAGCAACAGAATTGGACGATCTATTGTAAGAAGACCGTGCCTAAAAAAAGGCACGGGTTTTTATTGCAATATATTTCGAGTTCAGAAATAAATGGGGTGTAAAAATGGGGAATGAAATGAAATCAGGTATACTGTTTACAGCAAGTTCATTTATCATATGGGGGCTTATTCCGATTTACTGGAAACTGATCAGCAGTGTGTCATCGTATGAAATACTGGCGAATCGGATTATCTGGTCCTTCGTTTTTATGATCATCCTGCTTCTGCTAATGAAAAAGCTGGCACCGCTTCGGGATGTACTGATAGAAGTTAAAACACATCCGAAAAAGTCAATCGCTCTATCCATTGCTTCGTTATTAATTAGTATCAACTGGTTCGTTTTTATTTGGGCGGTTAATCATGATCATATTATTGAAACGAGTATGGGGTATTACATTAATCCGCTTATGAGTGTGCTTCTGGGCATCGTCGTGTTAAAAGAAGCGCTCTCCAAAACACAGCTTCTATCTTTTCTGCTCGCCGCGACAGGTGTCCTCATAATGACATTTTCGTATGGTTCATTTCCATGGGTTTCATTATCGCTTGCGGTATCCTTTGCATTTTATGGACTGGCGAAAAAAATGATAAAAATGGATGCAGCAGTAGGTTTGACGATTGAAACTGCGGTTGTCATGCCCTTTGCGATTCTTTTTCTAATCTATGTATCTATGAAAGGCAGCATCAGTTTGTTTTCAGGTGATGTAAAAACGGATCTGCTACTAATGGGCGGCGGCATCCTGACGGCGATACCATTATTGTTATTTGGGCACGGGGCTCAAAAAATACCGCTTTATATGATTGGATTTTTACAATATATTGCTCCGACAATGACACTTCTTCTTGGTGTCCTCGTCTATCATGAACCATTTACATCCTCGCAGATATTGTCGTTCATGTTCATTTGGAGCGCACTAGCCGTCTTTACATTTGGACAGATAAGAGGTCCGCAAAAGAAAAAAGCGGTCATTTAACTCTTTTTCATTGCAATCATGGCAATTTTTTCAGTATGATATAGGTATAATGCTGAATTTGGAGGGAATTATATATGGCAAACGTAACATTTAAAGGAAATCCAATCACATTGATTGGCAACGAAGTAAAAGCAGGTGATAAAGCACCAGATTTTACTGTGCTTGCAAACGATCTTTCTGCGGTGACTCTTGCAGATTCAGCTGGTAAAGTCCGCTTAATCAGCGTTGTTCCTTCAATTGATACTGGTGTATGTGATGCTCAGACACGTCGCTTTAACGAAGAAGCAGCGAATGTAGACAATGTTGAAGTGTTGACGATTTCAGCTGACCTTCCATTTGCTCAAAAACGCTGGTGTGCTGCTGCGGGTCTTGAGAATGTGAAAACATTGTCTGATCATCGTGACTTTTCTTTTGCTGAAGCATATGGCGTCGGCATGAAAGAACTTCGTCTACTAGCACGCTCTGTATTCGTGGTTGATTCTAACGATACGGTTACATATGTGGAATACGTTGGGGAAGGAACAGACCATCCGAACTACGAAGCAGCTATCGAAGCAGCGAAAGCAGCAAACTAATTCAGTACGGCCTAGTCTCAGCCGGCTTTGACATTCTTGTCGGAGCCGGCTGTTTTTTGCGAAGTGAAAGAGAGGATTTTTATTATGAATCAACAAGTAACAGTTGAACAGCTTTTTTCTACGTTTGATGAATCAGCTATTATACTCGGTCGAGCATTGTCGGTCACCTATCTCGAAGCACTCGGTGAAACAGCGGAAAATTTGTTTCATGGATATGTTCTTCAGGAAGAACTTACAGAAATAGATAAAAAACGGGTTCAAAAATTGTATGACAATGCCCGTTTGGAACGTTATTCAAAAGAATCAATCCGCAAATCGTATCAGCTTGCGATTTTAAAAGGCATGAAAGAACATGTACAGCCAAATCATCAGATGACGCCGGATTCCATTGGGGTATTCATTGCGTATTTAATGAGAAAAAGCAATGGCAGTAAAAAGCCGTTTATATTACTTGATCCGGCAATTGGAACTGGCAACCTTGTCACGACCGTGTTAAATGAATTTGACGGTATGGTTGAAGCACACGGTGTAGATCTTGATGAAGTGCTTTTAAAACTGGCCTATGCAGGTGCAAACCTTTTGCGTCACCCGATAACATTATATAACCAGGATGCTCTTGAACCACTCTTGATCGATCCGGTTGACGTTGTTGTCTGTGATTTGCCAGTCGGCTATTATCCAAATGATGTTCGGGCAGCAGACTACCGGCTGAACGCGGACAGCGGTCACTCCTATGCGCATCATCTATTCATCGAGCAAAGTTTGCGCCATACAAGACCGGGGGGACAGTTGTTTTTTATCATACCAAACGGCCTATTTGAATCACCGGAATCAAAAAAATTACAAGCCTTTTTAACAGAAGAAGTCTATATTGAAGGAGTTATTCAACTGCCGGAATCATTGTTTAAAAATAAGCAGGCAGCGAAAAGCATTTTAATGATGCGTAAAAAAGCACCTGGTTTGAAAAAGCCAAAGGAAGTGCTTCTTGCGTCAATGCCTTCTCTGACAGATAAAAAAGCAACGGCTAGCATTGTGCAAAAAATTGACCGCTGGTTCAGCGATCATCAGAAAGGGTGACGTTTATGTGGACAGAACGGGACCATGCATGCTGGGACCGTCTCATGGATTGGGAACAGCAGCTCGTTTCGTATGAAGGAAATGATCTTGAGTATCAGGCGGCGAATGTGCTGGAGCGTCTCATACAGGAAATTCCCGAAGAGGTGCGGGATCGGACCTTTGCTTGGGTTGATCAGACCTTGTTTAATGTACACTCTCTTTTACAAGGTTCTCAGCAAAAGGAAGCCCGAGAACGTATTCTTGCATCAGCCCGCATTATCCGTGAGGATATTGAACATATACAGGACTTACGAAAATTGACGATCGATCAGCTTCGCTACATAAGCCGTCAGCAAATGACGCGTAATCGATTTTATTCAGCCGTGCAGGGTGCGATAACGGGAACCGGTGCGGCATTGCCCGTTGCGGCTGATTTTTTAGGGATGACTGCTGTTAATTTAAGGGCCGTGCAATTAACGGCTTTATCGTATGGATATGATGTTGAAATCCCGTTTGAAATGACTGCTTCATTAAATGTTTTTCATGCGGCCATGCTCCCGGATCGGTTAAAAGCTGAAGGATGGGCACAGGTTATTTCCGATATAGAAGACGGAAAAGAGCCTTTTTACTTTTATGAAGGTAAAGAACGGATGGCCAATGAAACATGGCTGGAAGAGCAGATCCGTCAAAGTATGAAAATTGCTGCGGTGATGGCCCTGCGAAATAAAAAGGTATTCAACATTTCGCTTTTATCTGTTGCAATCGGAGCGGGCGTCAATTATCGGCTGACGAAGAAAGTGACGGAATTTGCGGAAAGTTACTACCAATACCGTTATTTAAATGAAAAAAAAGAAAGAACCGGAAAGTGATGATCCCGGTTCTTTCGTCTGTTTAAGAATGTCTTTTTTCAATCGGATCTGAGGGATGTACATCCGGTACGGTACGAAACCAGAGCCATAAATCATTAATAATAGAAGCGAGTTCGCTTATTTCTGTATTAAGACGGCATGAAACGATGAAGTTCTCTTCATTATTTAATGCGGCTTGCTTTTCGTTGATACACTTTTCCAATTGTTGAATACGATCAGGGATTATGCCGCGGACTGCTTCCCATTTATGCATAATCTGCTGCTGTTTTTCAAGAGGATATTCTGTCCATTCGCGAGTCAAAACAGGAATCGAAATACCGAGCCGATCATCGTGCTGAAACATGGGTATCACCTACTAAAATATTTTTTTCTATATTAATAGAACTCAGTGAAAATGGCAAAATAGGCGTTTATACAGGATTTCTACATAAATACACAAAAAACTGTATTTTTTTATGAAAAGCACTTGAAAGGCAAGGGATAACGTGATATTCTTTATACATGTTAACAGAATAAAAATAAAGATTAATGAATATTTATACTAGTGAACGTAATATAGAGGAGGCAATATAGATGGGTAAGAAAGTAGTTCTCGCTTATTCAGGTGGTTTAGATACATCCGTCGCGATTCCGTGGCTAAAAGAAAAAGGATATGACGTTGTGGCGGTTTGCCTTGATGTTGGCGAAGGAAAAGACCTTGAATTTATTAAAAATAAAGCGCTGCAAGTCGGCGCCGTTTCAAGCTATATGATCGATGCAAAAAAAGAGTTCGCAGAAGACTTTGCTTTAATTGCTTTACAGGGACATACATGGTACGAAAACAAATATCCTGTTGTATCTGCACTGTCGCGTCCATTAATTTCTAAAAAATTAGTTGAAATTGCGGAACAAGAAAATGCTTCAGCAGTTGCACACGGATGCACTGGAAAAGGAAACGACCAGGTGCGTTTCGAAGTTGCCATCCGCGCTTTAAACCCAGACCTGGAAGTACTTGCGCCTGTCCGTGACTGGGCATGGTCACGTGAAGAAGAAATTGAATACGCGAAACAACATAACGTTCCGGTGCCGATCGGGAAAGAAAGTCCATTTTCGATTGACCAAAACTTATGGGGACGCGCAAACGAGTGTGGTGCACTAGAAGATCCGTGGGCTGCGCCGCCGCTTGATGCGTATGATTTAACAGCGCATTTGGAAGATACGCCGGACACGCCGGAAATCATTGAAATTGATTTTGTAGAAGGCGTTCCAACAGCAGTTAACGGACAGGAAATGGAACTGGCTGAATTGATCCTTCACTTAAATGAAGTGGCGGGCAAACATGGTGTTGGCCGTATCGACCATATCGAAAACCGCCTCGTCGGCATTAAGTCTCGTGAAGTATACGAAACGCCTGGTGCCACAACATTGATCACAGCTCATAAAGAATTGGAAGACCTTACTCTTGTAAAAGAATTGGCTCATTTCAAGCCGGTTATTGAAAAACGTTTGACAGAAATTATTTATGATGGATTATGGTTTAACCCGGTTCGTGAAGCACTTGTTGCGTTCTTAAAAGAAACACAAAAATACGTAACGGGCACAGTCCGCGTAAAGCTGTTTAAAGGTCATGCCATTGTTGAAGGCAGAAAATCACCTTACTCATTGTACGATGAGAAACTGGCAACGTATTCGAAAGATGATGAATTCGACCACGCTTCAGCAATTGGCTTTATTAACCTGTACGGGCTACCGACAGTCGTCAGCTCCCGTGTTCATAAAGAGAAAGGGTTAAAATAATCATGACGAAAAAATTGTGGGGCGGACGGTTCCAAAAATCAGCGGAAGAATGGGTAGACGAATTCGGTGCGTCCATCTCATTCGACCAGGAGCTCGTTTTTGAAGATATCGAAGGCAGCATCGCCCACGTTACGATGCTCGGTGAAACAGGCATTTTAACAAAAGAAGAAATGGATCAGATCAAGTCAGGCCTGGAAGTTTTAAAGAAGAAAGCGGAAGCAGGCGAAATCGAGTATGCGACTTCACTTGAAGACATCCATTTGAATTTAGAAAAAGCGTTAATTGATTCGATCGGTCCGGTTGGAGGAAAACTTCATACCGGACGGAGCCGGAATGATCAGGTTGCGACAGATATGCATTTGTACTTGAAGAAGCAAGTCAAAGAGATTATCGGTCTAATCAGCCAGTTTCAATCGGTTTTAGTGGAGAAAGCCGATCAACATAAAGAAACGATTGCGCCTGGTTATACCCATTTGCAACGTGCACAGCCCATCTCGTTCGGTCATCATTTAATGACGTATTTCTGGATGCTGCAGCGTGATAAAGAACGGTATCAGGAAGCGTTAAAACGCATCGATGTGTCCCCGCTCGGGGCAGGGGCACTTGCTGGCACAACGTTCCCGATTGACCGTAAACGTTCAGCAGAACTGCTTGGTTTCTCTGCTGTGTATCAAAACAGCATGGATGCCGTGAGCGACCGCGATTTTATTTTAGAATTTTTAAGTGCTTCATCGATTCTTATGATGCACATGTCCCGCTTTGCGGAAGAGATCATTCTCTGGTCGAGCCAGGAGTTTCGCTTCGTCGAGATGGACGATACGTTCTCAACAGGCTCAAGCATTATGCCGCAAAAGAAAAACCCGGACATGGCGGAACTCATCCGTGGCAAAACGGGGCGAGTATATGGCAACCTGTTCAGTCTGCTGACAATTTTAAAAGGCATTCCACTTGCGTATAATAAGGATATGCAAGAAGATAAAGAGGGCATGTTTGATACGGTCCATACGGTTCTTGGTTCTCTGAAAATATTCTCCGGCATGGTTGATACAATGACGGTAAATGAAGCCCGCATGAAAGACGCTGTGCAAAATGATTTTTCTAATGCAACAGAGCTTGCGGATTACCTGGCCGCCAAGGGTATTCCATTCCGCGAAGCACATGAAATCACTGGCAAACTCGTATTTACATGTATTCAAAAAGGGTGTTTCCTGCTTGATCTTTCATTAGAGGAGCTAAAAGAAGCATCAAGTGTCATTGAAGAAGATATTTATGGTGTCCTTTCTCCGTATGAAGCGGTCAAGAGAAGGAAGTCTCTTGGCGGTACGGGTTTTGATCAGGTTGAAAACCAGATCAACGCGGCGAAAGAACTGCTCAAATAAAACAAAAATCCGCCAATGGAGTGGCGGATTTTTATATGTGAAATTTCAAATGTTAATATCTTTTACTTCTATTTAGAAACAAAGGCTAAACCTCTTGAAGTACCCAGTCGAATGCTGTTATGGCTTGCATTTTGGGGAAGCGATGGTAATTTAGATTGCTTCGTCTGTACGGACGATTAATACGTCACAATTTGCCGCGCGTGTAATGTGTTCAGAAACACTCCCGATCAAGAACCGTTCCATTGCGTTAAGACCTGTTGCCCCACAGATGATGAGATCAGCTTTTACTTGATTGGCCACATTTTTTGGAATGACAACTTTAGGAGAACCATACTCTACAAATGTATTTACATTCTTCACTCCGGCCGTTGCTGCTTCTTTTTTATAATCGTCAAGCAGATCGTTGCCGTATTTTCTTGCTCGTTCCGCAATAGAGCGGTCGTAAGCTTCAATAGCAGCGAATGAACGTGTGTCAATGACGTGAATAAGGTTCAAGGCAGCGTCGTTCCGTTTTGCAATTTGAACGGCCTTTTTAAACGCCCATTCCGCTTCTTTTGAACCGTCAACAGCCACTAATACGTTTGTATACTTTAACATAAGTTATTTCCCCCCTTCTCTTTTTATTGTACAAACAACCACAAAAAATAGAAAGTGATAAGTGTGAAAATTCCCTCAATTTATTAATAAATCGATTAATGGCGTTTATTTTTAACTGAAAAAATAAAGGAATTCTTCCGTTTTGATCTAATGATACAAGGGAAAGGAAATAAGAATGAATTATAAACAGAGAGGAGAATGAAAAATGAAAGTATCATTTCATGGACATTCTATTGTAAAAATTGAATCAAACGGTAAAACCGTTTTAATTGATCCGTTTATTACAGGCAATGAATTGACAGACTTGAAGGCCGAGGAACAAAATCCGGATTTTATTATTTTGACACACGGTCACGGTGATCATGTCGGCGATACAGTCGAGATAGCCAAACGGAGCGGTGCCCTTGTTATCGCGGTAAATGAACTGGCCCTTTATTTGCAGCACCAGGGTCTCAATGCCCACCCGATGCATATTGGCGGAAGCCGGGAGTTTGAATTCGGCAAAGTAAAATTCACGCAGGCGTTTCACGGATCCGGTCTCCAGCAGGAAGATGGAACATTCCTTTATATGGGGATGCCAGCAGGAGTCCTGATTATGGATGATGGGAAAACGATATATCATGCGGGGGATACAGGGCTGTTTTCCGATATGAAATTAATCGGCGAACTTCATCCCATCGATCTTGCTTTTCTGCCGATCGGGGATAATTTCACAATGGGTCCGGACGATGCGGCTCTCGCGGCAGCTTTTTTACAGGCGAAAACAGTGGTTCCTATTCATTACGATACATTCCCGCCGATTAAGCAGGATCCTGAGGCGTTTACGGCTAAAATAAAATCCGGAAATGGAAAAGTAATGAAACCTGGCGACACGATTGAACTATAAGTATAGAGCTGTCTCATTTGAGGCGGCTTCTTTTTTTTCCGGTTCTTTTGTTCTATAATAAAAGAATGGATCAAAGGCTGGGAACGAGACAGCATCGCCACGCCTTTGAGACCCACATCATGTGGGCCTATGTACGGAAAGGGACGGGTGGATCAGTTGATAACGAAACATGAACAAATTCTTCAGTATATAGAGGAATTGCCAATCGGTGAAAAAATTTCCGTCAGACAGATTGCAAAAGCACTCTCGGTGAGCGAAGGAACGGCGTATCGCGCGATTAAAGATGCGGAAACGAAGGGACTTGTCAGTGCGATCGAGCGTGTCGGCACGATCCGTATTGAGCAAAAAAAGAAAGAGAATATAGAAAAGCTAACATTCGCAGAAGTCGTCAACATTGTTGACGGACAAGTGCTAGGTGGACGGAATGGTTTACATAAAACACTTAATAAATTCGTTATCGGCGCAATGCAGCTTGAAGCGATGATGCGATATACAGAACCAGGGAACCTGCTTATTGTCGGTAACAGGGTAAAAGCACATGAACTTGCTCTGCAGGCAGGAGCCGCTGTGTTAATAACAGGCGGATTTGAAGCTGGCGATGAATTGAAAAAACTCGCTGATGATCTTGAGATGCCTGTTATTTCTACAAGCTATGACACATTTACCGTAGCTGCGATGATTAACAGGGCAATTTATGATCAGCTTATAAAAAAAGAAATTGTGCTTGTTGGAGATATTTTAACTCCTGTTGAAAGCAGTGTATTTTTAGAAGTTGGTGATACCGTCGGTGACTGGCTTGACAAAAATCGTGACACTTCCCACAGTCGATTTCCGGTTGTGGATGAACATTTAAAGGTATTTGGTATGGTGACGGCGAAAGATATCATGGGAAGCGGCCGTGAAGTCATCATTGATAAGGTGATGACGAAAAACCCGATTACAGTGACGATGAAAACGAGCGTTGCATCAGCTGCTCATATGATGATCTGGGAAGGTATTGAGTTGCTGCCGGTTGTAGATGAACAAAACCGTCTTCAGGGGATTATTAGCCGTCAAGACGTGTTGAAAGCAATGCAAATGGCGCAGCGTCAGCCTCAAGCTGCCGAGACGCTTGATGATACGATTGCAAAACAGCTTATACTTACTGAAGATAGGGAAGCAGGAGATGTGTACGAGTTTGAAGTGACACCGCAAATGACGAATCAGTTGGGAACAATATCATACGGTGTTTTTACAACGATTGTAACAGAAGCCGCGAATCGTGCGCTTCGTGCGCATAAACGCGGCGATCTTGTTGTGGAAAATATCACAATTTACTTTTTGAAACCGGTACAGATGGAATCAACTCTTGAAATTTACCCGAAAGTGATGGAAATTGGCCGGAAGTTCGGAAAAGTAGATGTGGAAGTGTATAATGCAGGTATTCTTGCAGGTAAGGTTATGATGATGTGTCAATTGATCGACAGATGAGAAAAGCAGACTGTTTCCAGCCTGCTTTTAACAAATTAATTGTTGAACTCATCTGCTTCTTTTTGAGCAAATGGCAAATAATACTTATACATTTTGTAGCCGGCTATCATGCTGGCAAATCCGAATAAAATAAAAATTGCGGCGACGATGTATGATACAGTCGTTTGCTGGACAAACAACGTATTAATCCCGAAAACACCAACAAATAGTCCAAGTGCCATACTTGATTTCGCTGCCAGCCACTTTTTTTCCATTGGCCGTTTGCTGCGAACATTTTGCACTCTGTAAAAAATATAAAAAACAAACGCAGTGATAATAATAATGACAAGAAAAGGCATGAATTTGATTCCTCCGTTTAGTAAACTCTTTTTTTATTGTAACGGGAAAAGTGGTAGATTTCCACCAGGATAAGCCTTTTGGAGAAGGAGATACCAAGTGAAACAACACATAATTGACAAAATTAAAGAATACGATACGATCATTCTTCACCGGCATGTACGTCCCGACCCGGATGCATACGGATCGCAGGGCGGCCTCGCAGAAATTATTAAGGCAACATTCCCGGAAAAAAATGTATATACAGTCGGTCAAGAAGAACCGACGCTTTACTTTATGCGTCGTCTTGATCAAATTGAAGACAGTGTATATGATGAGGCTCTCGTTATTGTATGTGATACAGCCAACCAAGCCCGTATATGCGACCAGCGTTATAAACTTGGGAAAGAAGTAATTAAAATTGATCATCATCCCAACGAGGATCCATATGGTGATATGCGATGGGTTGATGTAGATGCTGCAGCATGCAGCCAGATGATTTATGATCTATACAAAACATCCGATGGTCAACTAAAAATGAGCAAAGAAGCAGCTCGGTTGTTATATGCCGGCATCGTCAGCGATACAGGCCGTTTTCTATATCCATCGACCACGATTGAAACGATGATTTATGCCGGTGAATTAATGCAGTATGATTTTAACCGTCAAGAATTGTTCAATAACATGTACGAAAAAGATGCGCACGTGCTTAAAATAGAAGGGTACATTTTGCAGAATTTCGAAATGGATGAATCCGGCGTAGCGGAAGTGAGACTGACGAAAGAGCTGCTTGCCCGTTTTAACGCCACACAGGCGGAAGCATCGCAGCTTGTCAGTATTTTAAACGGTGTAAAAGGCATTCAAGCTTGGGTGTATTTCATTGAAGAAGATGACCAAATCCGTGTCCGTTTTCGATCCAAAGGAGCTGTGATCAACGGTCTCGCGATGAAATACGGCGGCGGAGGTCATCCACTTGCAGCCGGTGCGAGTGTGTATTCTTGGGAAGAAGCAGAAAATGTATTGACAGACTTAAAAGTATTAATTTCGGAAAAATAAAAGGAGATATATTTCTCCTTTTTTTATACATGAAGAAGAACATACATTCACTTTATTAGAAAGGAGCGGAGAACATGTTCATTCATCTAGAAACGGAAACAGCATTTAGCTTTCGAGCAGCAACGTTAACACCGCATTCACTCGTTGACAAAGCAGTGGAGGCCGGCTGTAGTGCGATCGCTTTAACAGACTTTAATACGCTTCATGCAGCAATTCCATTTTACAGAGCGTGCATGGAAAAGGGCATTAAACCGATTATCGGCTTGAAAGCATCTATTCAAGCGCAGTCGGAAAGCGGGCAGTCGTTTCCGCTCCTTTTATATGCAAAAAATGAAACAGGACTTTCCCACTTAGTTAAAATTTCAAGTGCGATACAAACAAAAGCGAAAGACGGACTGCCGCTTAAGTGGCTTGAAGCCTATGCCGCAGGGTTGGTCGCAGTCATGCCGGGAATGGACGGCGAAGTAACGGAACAAGCCGCGGTTTTATTCAAAAAGCTATTTGAGCAGTTTTACATTGGCATCCGCGGATATGATTCGGAACAGGTACTAAGAGATATGGCGGAGATTACTGAAACTCCACTTGTTGCGATTGGAAACGTCCTATATGCCGATAAAAAAGACGCGTTTGCGTCAAGATGCCTGCAGGCTATTCGTGAAAATAGATTGCTTGACACAGCAG
The DNA here is from genome assembly GCF_001975785.1 of Domibacillus epiphyticus. Lineage (GTDB taxonomy): Bacteria > Bacillota > Bacilli > Bacillales > Domibacillaceae > Domibacillus > Domibacillus epiphyticus. Next base: position 85,293 of record NZ_MSFI01000009.1, read on the forward strand.
ATGAAATGGCTGAACCGACGAATGCTTTTGAAACAATTGATGAAATAAAAAAGAAATTTCTTCACATTCCGGAAGCTGTGAAGAATACGGAGAAAATTGCCCGGTTATGCCAGGTGACTATATCATTTGGAGAACGTCTAATTCCTTCTTTCCCGCTGCCAGCTGGGGAAACAGCTGGTTCTCTATTAAAAAAGCTATGTATGGAAGGACTGGGAGATAAAAGTAAAGTTTATATGGAACGGCTTTCCTACGAATTAACCGTGATCAGCAGGATGAAATTCAGCGATTATTTTTTAATCGTGCATGATTTTATGGCGTATGCAAAAAGCCAGAGTATTTTAACCGGACCTGGACGCGGTTCAGCAGCCGGTTCGCTGGTCGCTTTTGCACTTGGTATTACAAATGTAGATCCGATCAAATTCGAACTTTTATTCGAGCGGTTTTTAAATCCGGAGCGGATCACGATGCCGGATATCGATATCGATTTTCCGGATAACCGGCGGGAAGAAATCATCCAATACATTGTCGGTAAATATGGTGCGCTTAATGCCGCACAGATTGTTACATTCGGTACTTTATCCGCCAAAGCCGTTATGCGTGACGTGGCACGGGTCTTTGGGCTTGATTCAGCTGAATTATCCCGCCTGTCAAAACAAATTCCCTCCATCCCAGGAACGAAACTGGCGGAACTTGATTTAATACAGTGGATGAATGAATCGCCGGTAAATGAGCGTATTTATCGAACAGCGCTTCAGCTTGAAGGTTTGCCCCGACACACGTCAACACACGCAGCAGGCATGATTATATCCGAAGAGCCGCTTACAAACCGAGTTCCTGTAATGGACGGTCATAATGGCGTTTATTTAACCCAATATGCGATGGAAGCTTTGGAATCGATCGGTCTGTTAAAAATTGACTTGCTTGGGCTTCGTAATTTAACGATTATCGAACGGATTCTATCGTCTATTAAACGGATGAGAGGTAAATCCATCGATCTAAATTTGCTGCCACTTGATGATCCGCGAGTATTTGAACTCCTTTCAAAAGGAAAAACGGGTGGCATTTTTCAGTTTGAGTCTGACGGCATGAAAAAAGTGCTTATGCAGCTAAAGCCGGATCGTTTTGAAGATATGGTTGCGGTGAATGCGTTGTATCGGCCAGGTCCGATGGAACAGATTCCCGTCTACATAAAACGTCGACATGGCGAGGAAAAAGTCACTTATTTGCACCCGATTCTAGAATCTATTTTAAAGCCGACGTACGGGATTATTGTATATCAGGAGCAAATTATAAAAATCGCTGTTGAAATGGCCGGATTCACCCCGGGTGAAGCAGATATGCTTCGGCGTGCTGTAAGCAAGAAAAAAAAGGAAGTACTTGAAGAAGAACGGCGTCATTTTCTGAACGGCGCGACCCAAAAAGGCATTGAAGGCAAAACTGCTTCCGGGGTTTATGATTTAATCGTCCGATTTGCAGACTATGGGTTCAATCGAAGCCATGCGGTTGCCTACAGCATGATTGCCTATTGGCTCGCCTGGCTCAAAGCCCATTATCCGGCCCATTTTCTCGCGTCACTATTGCAGTCATCTTCCGGAAATGAAGAAAAACTTCGGCATTACATAGCGGAAGCAGCAGAATTTATTATTCCGTTTCTTGCGCCATCCGTAAATAAAAGCGGCTATTCGTTTCAAGCTGTGAAAGAAGGGATCCGGTTCGGGCTTGTCCCGGTGAAGGGCATTGGCCAATCAACAGCTAAAGCCATTATTGAGGAAAGGCGAAATGAGCCTTATAAAGACCTGTTTGATTTTTGCCTGCGTGTTCCTTCCCATGCAATCAATCGCAGCGCAATCGAGTCGCTTATTATTTCCGGTGCAATGGACGAGTTTGGTCAGGATCGAGCCGTTCTGCTTGCAAGCATAGACGCAGCAATAGAACATGCGGCTCTACTAAATACAGAAGAAGGCAGTTTATTTGAGGGATTGGACATATCGTTTAAACCAAAGTATACAGATGCAGAGGAGATGCCTGGTGAAATAAAGCTGGAAAAAGAAAAAGAGGTACTTGGTGTTTATGTTTCCGATCATCCCCTTACGAGCCTTCGTCCTTTATTGACGAAGACCGGTGCTATACCGCTGCTGTCAATTCAAACAAGCAGTCACGTGCAGACAGCGGGGTTAATTGGCGCGATCCGTGAAATCCGTACGAAAAAAGGCGATAAGATGGTGTTCATGACAGTATTGGATGAGACTGGTGAACGGGATGCTGTCGTGTTTCCGGATGTGTACCGCAATGCAGCAGCTCTCATTAAAAAGGGAGCTCGGGTGTACATTACCGGTGCAGCAGAGGAGCGAAATAATAGTGTGCAGATTGTTGTACAAAAGATTCTGCCTTTAGACAAAGGGATAAATCAAGTGCTTGAAGAGAAGCAGACGCTTTATATTAAACTGCCAGAAGGCACAGACACCGACAGCCGTGCTGAGCGAGTATATCGTTTGTTAATGGAATATCCAGGGTTTGCATCTGTTGTTATTCATTATGAAAGGACGAAAGAGACGGTTCGGCTCGGAAAAAAATACCTTGTTTCGCCAGAAAAACATCTCCTAAACGCATTGAAAGAGGAGTGTGGGACAAAAAATGTCGTGCTAAAGTAACGTAAACGCTTTACAATTAAACGGTAATCGTTTAAAGTGTTATAGTAAATCATGTGGTCAGACCACTTGAATGAACATACAGGAGAGATGAGAATATGTCCAATCGTGAGGAAGCACTACATTTACACAGAGAGAACCAAGGGAAACTGGCTACAGCTGTTAAAACAGAAGTGAAAAACGCGCGTGACTTGAGTCTGGCGTACTCACCGGGTGTAGCGGAACCATGCAAAGAAATTTATGAAAAACCAGAATTAGTGTATGATTATACAATGAAAGGGAATATGGTCGCCGTTGTTTCGGATGGGACTGCTGTGCTAGGACTTGGCAATATTGGTCCCGAAGCTTCTTTGCCGGTCATGGAAGGAAAAGCAGTTTTGTTTAAGAGTTTTGGCGGCGTAGATGCGTTTCCGATCTGCCTAAATTCAACAGATCCTGAAAAAATTATTGAAACTGTTAAATTGTTGGAGCCGACATTTGGCGGCGTCAATCTTGAAGATATTGCTGCACCGAATTGTTTTATTATCGAAGAACGGCTGAAAAAAGAAACGAATATACCTATCTTCCATGACGATCAGCACGGTACAGCAATCGTAACCGTGGCAGGTCTGATTAACGCGCTTAAGCTTACGGGACGGAAGATGACCGATATTAAAGTAGTTGCAAATGGTGCTGGAGCGGCTGGTATTGCAATTATTAAACTATTGACAGGCTATGGCGTGCAAAATATTATTATGTGTGACTCCCGCGGCGCGATTTATGAGGGGCGTGCGGAAGGCATGAACCCGGTCAAAGAAGAAGTCGCAAAATTCACAAACCGGGAAAAGCAGTCTGGCAGTCTGGCAGATGTGATTCAAGATGCGGACGTCTTTATCGGCGTATCGGTTGCTGGTGCGCTTACGAAAGAAATGATTGAATCGATGAATGACGATCCGATCATATTTGCAATGGCAAATCCAACACCGGAAATTATGCCGGAGGAAGCAAAATTGGCCGGTGCAAAAGTGATTGGAACAGGCCGTTCAGATTTTCCCAATCAGGTAAATAATGTCCTTGCATTCCCTGGTATTTTCCGGGGGGCACTCGACGTGCGTGCAACACATATAAACGAAAAAATGAAACAGGCAGCGGTTGAAGCCATTGCTGGACTTATTGAAGAACATGAACTTAATGTGGATTATGTGATTCCTGGTCCATTCGATCCACGGGTTGCGCCGGCTGTAGCAGCAGCGGTTGCGAAAACTGCAATGGAGACGGGTGTTGCCCGTATAAAAGTAGACCCGGAAGAAGTTCGTGAAAAAACGATTCAAGTTTCATTAATTGGCAAAGGTGAGTAAATGACGGGATCACATCGTCCGCCATCAAAGTTTGTGGCAGCTATTTCACAAATTCAAGAGATGATCAAAGCGGATCAGATCAGTCCAGGTGACAAACTTCCGTCAGAGCGTGAACTATCAGAGCGGCTATCAATTGGCCGCTCTTCTGTTCGCGAAGCGCTTCGTGCGCTCGAACTTCTTGGTCTAATTGAAACGAGACGGGGGGAAGGGACTTTTCTTCGTGATTTTAAAGACCATCATCTTGTCCCGCTTATCGGAGCATTTATTTTTAATGACGATCAAAAAAAAGAACATGTTTATGATATGAAAGCCGTTTTAGAGATGGGCTGTCTAGCCATACTGGCAGGGCAGCCTGATTTCGATCAAAAAATCATTCGTAACAAGTTGGATTTTCATGAATTAATGGATGCTACAGGTAACAGTCTGCTGAAAAAAATATGGCTGGTCATTTCCGACTATGCCGGAAGCAGTGCTGCCTATGATCATGACCGATTAAATGAGCTTATAGAAGGAATAAAGAAAACTAATCACTCGTAAGGATTCTTAAAGGGGTGGAAAAGTGGCAATTAAAGATATGTTTTCAAAACAAAAACCTAAGAAGAGAAAATACGCAACCATTCCATCGGAAGCAGCAAAGCAGGATGTACCTGAAGGAATTATGCAAAAGTGTCCGAAATGCAAAAAAATAATGTATACAAAAGAATTGAAAAAAAATCTTCACGTCTGTCTCGGTTGTGGCTATCATTATCAAATGACCGCACATGAACGGATTGAATCACTCCTCGATGAAGGATCGTTCCGTGAATTGGATGCTGATCTTTCTACAGCAAACCCGCTTAATTTTCCAGACTATGATGAAAAAATAGCTGCTGACCGCAAGAAAACCGGTTTGGACGAAGCAATTGTAACCGGTGTTGGCTCAATAGAAGGACGCGAGGCAGTATTTGCCATTATGGATGCATCTTTCCGTATGGGAAGCATGGGATCTGTCGTTGGAGAAAAAATTGCCCGTGCCGTAGAAGAAGCGATTCGTCTTCATATTCCGTTTATTATCTTTACAGCTTCCGGCGGTGCGCGTATGCAGGAAGGCATTTTGTCTCTCATGCAGATGGCGAAAACGGGAGCAGCATTAAAGCGGCTCAGTGACCGGGGAGGGCTCATTATTTCTGTTATGACACATCCTACAACAGGAGGTGTTTCGGCAAGTTTTGCGTCTCTAGGTGACTATAATTTTGCAGAACCAGGTGCCTTAATCGGATTTGCCGGCCGCAGAATTATTGAGCAGACGATACGTGAAAAGCTGCCTGAAGACTTTCAAACTGCTGAATTCTTATTGAAATATGGTCAACTCGATGCTGTTCTTCACCGCAGTGACATGAAAGAAAAGCTATCGTTTTTACTTGATATTCATCAACCAGGCGGTGATAAAAAATGACTGGACTAGAATTTGAAAAACCGGTTCGGGAGCTGCAGCAAAAAATTGCGGAATTAAAAAACTTTACCTCAACATCTGATGTGGATTTGTCGGATGAAATTGCGAAGCTCGAACTTCGGCTAAAAAAGCTTGAAGATGATATTTATAACAGTATGACACCATGGGATAGAGTGCAGATGGCTCGTCACCCGAATCGTCCGACAACGCTTGATTACATCTCTCACTTATTTGAGGACTTTTTTGAACTGCATGGGGATCGGACGTACGGTGATGATGCAGCGATTGTCGCTGGGGTTGCCAAATATCACGGCGTACCTGTCACGGTCATCGGCCATCAGCGCGGCCGTGACACGAAAGAAAATATACAGCGCACATTCGGCATGCCTCATCCAGAAGGGTACCGGAAAGCACTTCGCCTTATGAAGCAGGCTGAAAAGTTTAATCGTCCGATTATATGCCTAATCGATACGAAAGGTGCATATCCGGGGAAAGCAGCAGAAGAACGAGGCCAAAGTGAAGCGATTGCCCGCAATATTTTTGAAATGGCAGGACTTCATGTTCCAATTATTTGTATTGTCATTGGAGAAGGCGGAAGCGGTGGTGCACTTGCACTTGGCGTTGGCGACCGTTTATTCATGCTTGAGAACTCAACATATTCTGTTATCTCCCCGGAAGGCGCAGCAGCCCTTTTATGGAAAGATGCTTCTCTTGCAAAACGGGCGGCCGAGACAATGAAAATTACCGCACCCGACTTACGAGGACTCGGCATCGTGGACGAAATTATACCTGAAGTGCGCGGTGGTGCACATCGAGACGCAAAGCGCCAGGCAGAATTAATTGATGAAGTATTAAAGCCGGCGATTGAGTTGTTGCAGACGATACATCACGATGAACTGATCGAGCAGCGATATGAGAAATATAAAAAGATCGGTGGATATGCTGATCAAAAAACAGGCCCAAAAAGATAACCTTTTTGGGTCTTTCTTTCGGGTTTAAAAATGTCCCGAAATAGGCTTTTTTTTGGTGTGAGCGCTTACTTCCAGGCTAAAGATTGTGAAGAAGAAAGCCTTCTGTTATCTTAAAAGAAGATAGTCATATGGGAGTTTTGACTGCCAATAATGAGCTTGAGGTGAAAGGTAAAATGAAACGAATAGGTGTATTAACGAGTGGTGGCGACGCGCCAGGGATGAATGCAGCGGTACGGGCAGTTGTTCGTAAAGCAATTTATCATGATATGGAAGTGTTCGGCGTGTATCAAGGCTACCACGGTTTGATAAATGGACATATTGAAAAGCTTGATCGCGGTTCAGTAGGAGATATTATTCACCGCGGCGGAACCATTCTCCGTTCTGCTCGATGCCTTGAATTCAAAACACTTGAGGGCCAAAAAAAAGGCATTGAACAACTTGAAAAATTCGGCATCGAAGGACTGGTAGTCATTGGCGGGGATGGTTCCTATATGGGTGCAAAAGCACTGACAGAACATGGTTTTCCTTGCGTAGGTGTACCAGGTACGATAGACAATGATATACCCGGTACAGAATTTACAATAGGGTTTGACACAGCGCTAAACACCGTGATAGATGCAATTGATAAAATTCGCGATACTGCGAGTTCCCATGAGCGCACCTTTATTGTCGAAGTAATGGGCCGGCACGCGGGTGACCTTGCCCTCTGGTCAGGTCTAGCAGGAGGCGCAGAAACAATATTAATACCAGAAGCTCCTTACGATATGACAAAAATTGCTGAAAAATTAAAACGGGGACAGGAGCGCGGAAAAAAACATAGTATTATCATTGTTGCAGAAGGTGTAATGACCGGTGCGAAGTTTGGTGCGATCATTGAAGAATTAACCAATTTTGATACACGTGTATCTGTACTTGGCCACATGCAGCGCGGTGGTTCACCAACTGCATCTGATCGTGTACTCGCAAGCCGCCTCGGTGCGCATGCAGTGGAACTGCTTATGGAACACAAAGGTGGACGCGCAGTTGGAATCGAACAAAATCAAATAGTTGATTATGATATTATTGAAGCGTTGGCGAAACCTCATAAAATTGATCAGCGCATGTATGAATTATCACAGGAGCTTTCGATTTAACGAGAAAACAGGAGGAACAATCGATGCAAAAAACTAAAATTGTCTGTACGATCGGTCCAGCAAGTGAAAGTCTTGAAACGTTGCAATCATTATTGGAAGCTGGTATGAATGTTGCCCGTCTAAACTTTTCTCATGGAAGTCACGAAGAGCATGCCGCCCGCATTAAAAACATTCGCCAAGCAGCAAAAAACACGGGAAAAACGGTTGCGATTCTGCTTGATACGAAAGGTCCAGAGATCCGTACACATGACATGGAAAACGGGTCAATTGAATTAGTCAGCGGGAAAGACGCAGTCATTTCTATGACAGAAGTGAAAGGCACCCCTGAAAAGTTTTCTATTACGTACCCAGGTCTTATTGATGATGTGAAACCAGGCTCAAGTATTTTGCTTGATGATGGTCTAATTGCTCTTTTAGTAACAGGCACAGATCGTGAAAATGGGGAAATTGCTGTCCGCATATTAAACAGCGGTACATTAAAAAATAAAAAAGGAGTTAATGTACCGGGTGTTTCTGTTAATTTGCCTGGTATTACGGAAAAAGATGCCGCTGATATACGCTTTGGCATTGAACAGGATGTTGATTTTATCGCTGCATCTTTTGTCCGCCGTCCATCAGATGTTCTCGAGATTCGTGAACTGCTTGAAAAGAATAATGCTACACACATTCAAATCGTACCGAAAATCGAGAACCAGGAAGGCGTCGATAATATTGATGACATCCTTGAAGTTTCGGATGGGTTGATGGTTGCCCGCGGGGATCTTGGTGTTGAAATCCCGGCCGAAGAAGTACCAATTGTTCAAAAGCAACTTATTAAAAAATGTAACATGCTGGGGAAACCAGTGATAACGGCTACACAAATGCTTGATTCTATGCAGCGAAACCCTCGTCCAACACGAGCGGAAGCTAGTGATGTAGCGAATGCGATCTTTGACGGTACGGATGCCATTATGCTTTCCGGCGAGACAGCAGCAGGCTTGTACCCGCTTGAAGCGGTTAAAACGATGCACAACATTGCAGTGCGGGCGGAAGCAGAATTGCACATGAGAGATATTCCACCGCGTCGTAGAAATAAAACAGGACGATTAACAATGACTGATGCGATTGGTCAATCTGTAGCGAAAACAGCGGAAGCGCTTGACGTACATGCCATTATCGCACCGACATCCAGCGGCCATACAGCCCGCATGATTTCAAGATACCGCGCAAAGGCATCGATTTTTGCCGTAACAGACAGTGAACGTGTATCAAGAAGTTTATCACTCGTATGGGGTGTTTTCCCGGTTATCGGGCTGCGTGTTTCCTCTACTGATGAAATGCTAGATAATGCGATCATTCGCTGCCTGGACGAGGAGTTTATTAAACATGGTGATCTTGTTGTCATTACAGCAGGTGTACCGGTCGGCGAATCAGGTACAACAAACTTAATGAAAATTCATGTTGTCGGCGACATTTTATTAAAAGCACAAGGAATCGGACGTCACTCTGCTTATGGAAAAGTTGTTAAAGCAAAAACAGCAGAGGAAGCAATTCGAAAAGTACAGCAAGGAGATATTCTTGTCACGTATGGAACAGACCGGGACATGATGCCGGCGATTGAAAAATGTGCAGCGATCATTACTGAAGAAGGCGGATTGACAAGCCATGCGGCCGTTGTGGGAATCAGCCTTGGCATTCCAGTTATCGTTGACGTAGAAGGTGCTATTACAAAGCTTGAAGATGGACAGGAAATTACGGTCGATGCAGCCAGAGGCACTATTTATAATGGACACGCTAACGTTTTATAAACAGCAGCTGAGTTAATCCTGAGCGATAAATAGACTGACAGGCTAAAAGGAGTAATGGTCCAGAGACCATGCCGGCTGCACCAAAAAAGGTTAATCCAGCAAAAGCGGAAAACAAAACGGCGAGCGGGTGAAGACCGATAGCACCAGATACAAGCTTCGGCTCCAGCAGTTGTCGCATGATAACGAGCACCACATAAAGAATGGCGAGTAAAATGGCAGCCATATACTGACCGGTGAGTGCTGAGAAAGCCATCCATGGAATAAATAATAGGCTGGACCCAAGCAGCGGGATTAAATCCGCAATGGCAGCTAAAAATGCTACCTCTATCGCATGTGGATATCTCAGAAGAAAAAAGCCCCCAGAAGCGGCAGCGAATGTGATGATAAACAAAATGATTTGTGCTGTCATAAATGATTGAACAGCCGTTACGAAATAAGAAATGGCCAGTAAAATCCGTTCATGCACAAGGGCTGGAATCAAACGGATGATACGCCGTCCATCTCTCGCAATAAAAAATGCGGACAAAACAGCCACAATGATTTCAGAAGCGGCACCGGGTATCCGAAGAAAAAAAGCTGTACCTGAAAGGAGCCAGGATTCAGCATATTGACCGGCGATCGTAACGGCTGAATCACTCATTGTTTCAATAAAAAATATGACATTCTCTTTTTGTTGATCACTTAGAGCCGCTGATATTGTTTGAATCGTCTCTTCTATGTTTAAAACGATGATGTCTTTATATTTTGGGATTACAGAGGTAAGATGGGCAGCTGTCCTCGCTCCGACAAAACCAATGATTAATAAAATGAATAAAAATAGAGACGCAACAGAACAGAGAGCGAAAAAAACAGCCGTTTGTTCGGAAATACTTAATTTTTTTTGCATTATGCGGGCTGGTTTTTGTGCTGCAATGGCAAAAAATGCCCCGATTAAAAATGGTTTTAGCACGGGTAAAAACAAGTAGAATGTAAATCCTATAATCGATAGTATCAGTAGCATATTCCATAACCGCATGGCGCCATCCTCCATTTCTTCTATACACGTATGTAGAGATGGGGACAGCCATGCGTCTTTTTTTTAGGAGTGATGAAATGTACGCCTATTTATTTTTAATATTACTGCTGGGAATCAGCTTAATTGCTAAAAACCATTCCCTTTTAATTGCGTCAGGATTATTGATTGTATTAAAAGCATCAGGTCTTGATACAAAATGGTTTGATTTTCTTCAAAAAAATGGCATCAACTGGGGTGTGACGATTATTACAATTGCAGTACTTATCCCGATCGCAACTGGTGCAATCGGCTTTAAGGATCTGGGTGCTGCACTGAAATCTCCATATGCATGGATTGCCCTTTCGGCAGGGATACTCGTTGCACTCATTGCAAAGAATGGGATTGTTTTACTTGCGGAGGATCCACATATAACGACAGCACTTGTTTTCGGAACGATCCTTGCTGTCGCACTATTTAATGGTGTTGCAGTTGGACCGCTTATAGGTGCGGGAATTGCTTATTTTGCAATGAAAATTTTTGAGTCATTTCAATAAATTTGCAAAAGAACGAAACTATTGCCGCGTTTTTAATGTATAGTGTAGGTAATAACATCGAAGGGGGAAATACATCGTGAAAAATGCAGGTCTTGCAGCTGTACTGAGCTTTTTTTGGACGGGAGTCGGTCAAATCTATAATGGACAGATATTGAAGGGTCTTCTTTTAATTGTTATACAGATGGTCAATGCGGCATTAATGTTTTTGCTTATTGGATTTATTACGTATCCAATCGTATGGATCTGGGGAATATATGACGCCTATAAAACCGCGGAGCGTTACAATAAAAACCAGAATTTTTAAGTGAAACATTTAATAATAACATAAATCAAACACGTGTCATGTTCGAAATTTAAACGATTCGCAAAAAAATTTTGAACTTTTTGACACGTTTTGATTCACAAACATGCGCCAATTGTTTATAATAGGGAATGTAAGCGCACACCTTTTTGAACATTGCTGCAATTTTCCGTTTGAAAAAGTGTACATAAGTAGTAAACGAGCTTTTTTATTTTTCTAAATGGTACTGAGCAGTTGCTCGGCCACATACATACATAAATAAAAAAGCGGGTAAGGGGAAATTAAAAGGCGAAGGAGAGATACTTTATGACAACTGCACGCGGACTTGAAGGAGTAGTTGCTACAACGTCATCTGTCAGTTCCATTATTGATGACACACTTACATACGCAGGCTATGATATTGATGATTTAGCTGAAAATGCAAGTTTTGAAGAAGTAATTTATTTGCTCTGGCACCGAAGCCTTCCGACACAGGCACAGCTTGATGAATTAAAGCAGCAACTATCGGAAAGCTATGACATCCCTCAAGAAATAATTGACCATTTCAAAATGTATCCTATCGACAAAGTTCATCCAATGGCTGCTCTTCGTACATCTATCTCACTTCTTGGTCTATATGATGAAGAAGCAGATGTGATGACAGACGAGGCGAATTATCGCAAAGCGATTCGTCTTCAGGCGAAAATCCCAGCACTCGTAACGGCATTTGCGCGCATTCGCAAAGGCCAGGAACCCGTTGCACCGAAAAAAGAATTTAGCATTGCAGCAAACTTTTTATACATGTTGTCAGGCAAGGAGCCGACTGATGTTGAAATCGAAGCGTTTGATAAAGCCCTCGTTCTTCATGCAGACCATGAATTGAATGCGTCTACATTTACAGCACGAGTGTGCGTTGCAACGCTATCTGACATTTATTCAGGTATAACAGCTGCTCTTGGCGCATTAAAAGGACCGCTGCATGGCGGGGCGAACGAGCAAGTAATGAAAATGTTGTCTGAGATCGGTTCTCCAGATAATGTTGAGCCTTATATTCTCGAAAAATTAAACAACAAGGAAAAAATTATGGGATTCGGCCACCGGGTTTACCGACAAGGCGACCCGCGTGCAAAACATTTACGCGAAATGTCAAAGCGTTTAACAGAACAGACAGGTGAACCACAATGGTATGACATGTCTGTTGAGATTGAGCAAATTGTGACTTCTCAAAAAGATCTACCGCCGAATGTAGATTTTTATTCTGCATCTGTATATCACAGCCTGGGAATTGATCACGATCTATTCACACCGATTTTTGCAGTAAGCCGTGCTTCCGGATGGCTTGCTCATATTTTGGAGCAGTATGCAAACAACAGACTGATCCGTCCACGCGCTGAATATACAGGGCCAGATAAGCAAAAATACGTACCAATCTACCAACGTGTCTAATTAAGGAAGTATTTGCAATAAACTGAAAAACTAGTGTAATATGAATGTGGCAAACGAAGGTTAGAGGCCTCGTCCTCTAACCTTTGATCATGGAATTGGAGGGAAATGCAAGATGACTCAAGGCGAAAAAATTTCAATGCAAAATGGTGTATTAAACGTACCAAATAATCCAGTTGTTCCTTTTATCGAAGGCGATGGAATCGGTCCTGATATTTGGGCTGCAGCTTCACGCGTATTGGACGCAGCTGTTGAAAAAGCATACAACGGCGAAAAGAAAATCGTCTGGAAAGAAGTTCTTGCTGGCGAAAAAGCATTCAATCAAACAGGTGAATGGCTTCCAAAAGAAACACTTGACCAGATTGAAGAGTATTTGATCGCAATTAAAGGTCCTCTTACAACTCCAGTTGGCGGCGGTATCCGTTCGTTGAACGTTGCACTTCGTCAAGAATTGGATCTTTTTACATGCCTTCGTCCGGTTCGCTATTTTGACGGAGTACCTTCACCAGTTAAGCGTCCTGAAGATACAGACATGGTTATTTTCCGTGAAAACACTGAAGATATTTATGCGGGTATCGAGTACGCAGAAGGCACTGATGAAGTGAATAAAGTCATTGAATTCCTTAAAAATGAAATGGGTGTCAATAAAATCCGCTTCCCTGAAACATCAGGAATCGGTATTAAACCTGTATCAAAAGAAGGTACAGAACGCCTTGTGCGAGCAGCAATTAATTATGCGCTGAAAGAAGGCCGTAAATCTCTTACTCTCGTTCATAAAGGCAACATTATGAAATTTACAGAAGGTGCGTTCAAAAACTGGGGCTATGACCTCGCTGAAAAAGAATTCGGTGACAAGGTCTTCACATGGGCGCAATACGATAAAATCAAAGAAGCGGAAGGCACAGAAGCAGCAAATAAAGCGCAATCTGATGCTGAAGCAGCTGGCAAGCTAATTGTTAAAGATTCGATTGCCGATATTTTCTTACAGCAAATTTTGACTCGTCCGAAAGAGTTTGATGTTGTTGCAACGATGAACTTGAACGGAGACTACATTTCCGATGCACTTGCTGCACAAGTTGGCGGAATTGGCATTGCTCCGGGCGCAAATATTAACTATGAAACTGGCCACGCGATTTTTGAAGCGACTCATGGTACAGCTCCTAAATACGCAGGTCTTGATAAAGTTAATCCATCTTCAGTCCTTCTTTCAGGCGTTCTTCTGCTTGAACACCTTGGCTGGAATGAAGCAGCAAACATGATCACAAGATCAGTCGAGAAAACAATCTCGTCTAAAGTCGTTACTTACGATTTTGCGCGCTTGATGGATGGTGCAACAGAAGTGAAATGCTCTGAGTTTGCGGACGAATTGATCAAAAATCTTTAATGAAAAATGCTCCCTCTTTGAGGGGGCATTTATTCATATAGACTTTACCGAATAGGAGGATTTTTTGATTATGACAACATATAATCGTAAAAAAGTTTCTGTAATCGGCGGCGGTTTTACGGGTGCCACAACAGCATTCCTTCTTGCTCAAAAAGAACTTGCTGATGTAGTTCTTGTTGATATTCCACAAGCGGATGGCCCGACAAAAGGGAAAGCACTTGATATGCTGGAAGCAAGTCCGGTCCAAGGCTTTGATGCCAATATTACTGGTACCTCTGATTACGCAGAAACTGCCGGTTCGGATATTGTCATTATTACGGCTGGTATTGCACGAAAACCAGGCATGAGCCGTGACGATCTGGTTCAAACAAACCAAAAAGTAATGAAAGCAGTAACTTCTGAAATTGTAAAATATTCTCCGGACTGCACAATTATTGTATTGACGAACCCGGTAGATGCGATGACTTACACAGTATTAAAGGAATCAGATTTTCCGAAAAATCGCGTTATTGGCCAATCAGGTGTTCTTGATACTGCTCGTTTCCGCACGTTCGTTGCTCAGGAGCTTCAAGTATCGGTGAAAGATGTAACTGGATTTGTATTAGGCGGCCACGGTGATGACATGGTTCCGCTTGTACGCTACTCTTATGCTGGCGGTATTCCACTTGAAACATTGATTCCGAAAGACCGCCTAGATGCAATTGTTGAGCGTACACGTAAAGGCGGCGGCGAAATCGTGCAGCTTCTAGGTAACGGTTCTGCATACTATGCACCAGCCGCTTCACTTGTTGAAATGGCAGAAGCGATCTTAAAAGATCAACGCCGTATTCTTCCGGCTATTGCATACCTTGAAGGGGAATATGGCTACCGCGATTTGTACTTAGGTGTTCCAACTATTCTTGGTGCCGGTGGTATTGAAAAAGTTATCGAACTTGATCTGACTGCAGAAGAAAAAGCAGGTCTTGATAAATCTGCTAATGCTGTCCGTAACGTTATGTCCATTCTTGCTTAATATGAGTCAAGGAATCCGCCCTAACCAGGCGGTTTTTTTAATTCTATATGTAAGAACAACGGCTCTTTCTCATGGAGAACAATTTCGTTATAATGGAAGATAGACATTACTACCAGGGAGGGCGCAATGAAGAAAATTTTAGTCGTAGATGATGAGTCATCTATCGTTACATTAATTAAATATAATCTAGAGCAAGCAGGATTTGAGGTAGAAACCGCATGCGATGGAGAAGAAGCCCTCCTCCGTGCGGAAGAAACATCACCAGATTTAATTATCCTTGACTGGATGCTTCCAAAATTTGATGGGATGGAAGTATGTAAAGATTTGCGGCAGCGCCGCGTAACGACACCTATTCTAATGCTTACAGCTAAGGATGAAGAGTTTGATAAAGTGCTTGGTCTTGAACTTGGAGCCGATGACTATATGACAAAACCGTTCAGCCCAAGAGAATTGATTGCCCGAGTAAAAGCAATCTTGCGCCGTGTGCAGCAATCACCGGTGGAGCAGCCTGAAGAGGAAAAAGAAACAGATCAAAATATTGAGGTAGCCGATTTGTCATTATTTCCGGAAAAGTATGAAGCATATTTCAAAAATAATTTATTGGAACTGACACCCAAAGAGTTTGAATTGCTCTTGTTCCTGGCAGAAAATAAAACTCGTGTGCTGACGCGGGATCAGCTTCTTAGCGCTGTGTGGAAATACGATTTCGTTGGTGACACGCGCATTGTTGACGTCCATATTAGCCACTTGCGTGAAAAAATCGAAGAAAACACGAAAAAACCGCAATACATTAAAACGATTCGCGGGCTTGGATACAAGCTGGAAGAACCGAAAGAAGCATGATCAATTTTCGTACACGGCTCATTTTGTCACTTGTGACACTTATCGCTGTCGTACTGGTAGCTCTTGGTGTATGGCTTGGGCAACTTTTTAAAACGTATTATTTAGCCACAATTAATGATCGTTTGGAAAAAGAAACCGCGCTGCTTGCAGATGAAATTAGTAACTCAGGTGGTATTGCTTTCTTTAATCCAGTCTTACTCAATGAGTGGAGCAGTAAAATGGATAATCGATTAACAGTTGCTAATAATGAAGGAAACATATTATATGACAGCGGCGCCAGTAATGAACAGCACACAGCGATTCACCGTGATGTCGTTCACCGTATTTCAGAAACAGTAAATCCGGAACATTATAAAAATGCATTGCGGCGTAAAATGGATATTCAATATCATTGGAAAGATATCGTCAACGTGAATGGTGAAAAAGAAGGGTATATTGTCATGAGCATGCGGGTGGATGCATTAGATGATATTTATAGCCAAATATGGCTGATTTTATTAACGTCGCTTGGTTTGTCGCTAATTTTAATTATTTTTATTGGAACGAAAATTACAAGCCGCTATGTCAAACCAGTCGAGTCTGCAACCGCTGTTGCAATTGAATTGGCGAAGGGGAATTACCGGGCGCGAACGTATGAAACACCGCCGGATGAAGTGGGCATGCTGAATACATCCATTAATATTCTTGCCCGAAATCTGCAGGAAATGATGCAGGCGCAGGAAGTACATCAAAATCGTTTAACGACATTGATTGAAAACATCGAAAGTGGACTTCTCTTAATTGATGACCGTGGATATATTATAATGGCGAACCGTTCGTTTAAAAAGATGTTCGGAAATGAACGTATTATTAAAAAGCGGTATCATGAAGCGATAACACAAGATGAAGTTACGAAAATTGTAGAAGATGTGTTTATGACTGAAAAAAATGTCCGCCGTCAGATGACGATCCCGTTTCAGTTGGAACAAAAAGTATTGGAAGTGTCAGGTGCACCTATTATCGGAACGAATGATGAATGGAAAGGCATTTTAGTTGTTTTCCACGATATTACCGAGTTGAAACACCTTGAACAAATGAGAAAAGATTTTGTAGCAAATGTATCGCACGAGTTAAAAACGCCGATTACGTCTATAAAAGGGTTTTCGGAAACATTGCTCGACGGTGCGTTAAATGATCCAGAAGCGGCGAAAATGTTTCTCGATATTATCTGGAAAGAAAGCGGCCGGATGGAAACACTCGTAGCTGATTTACTGGATCTTTCGAAAATTGAGCAAAAAGGGCTTGTATTAAATATAAAACCTGTTTTGTTAAACAAATTGCTTAATGAAGTCATTGTAACACTTGAAACAAGACTTGAATCAAAGCAAATTGATTTGAGTGTGCAGCTGAAAGAGGAACTGATCATTCCGGGTGATGAATACAGATTAAAGCAGGTTTTTCTAAATTTAATTACGAACGCTATACTATACACACCTCAAGGAGGTAATATAAAAATTGAGGGATGTGATGCTGGTGAAACAGTAAATGTTACTGTTTCAGATAACGGTATAGGGATTGAGAAAGCAGAACTGCCGCGTATTTTTGAGCGATTTTACCGAGTTGATAAAGCGCGGAGCCGTGAATCAGGCGGGACTGGACTTGGCCTTGCCATTGTAAAACATATAATGGAAGCGCACCATGGAAAAATAAGTGTGGAGAGCGAAGTGAACAAAGGAACAGCATTCACTGTTTCTTTTCAAAAAAAACTTTCCAACAATTTTACAAAATATTAACGAAAGGTTTACAACCTGTTTATATTTAACTGATATAGTATAAATATCAACCCCCTTTATCCAGCTTTTTGTTGGAGGAGGATCCCTTCTTTGTCGAGGGACCTCCGCTTTTTTTATCAGGATGACGAATAAGCCGTTGTTTTCTTTTTTTGTTCTGCACATGGTAGAATAAGAAAGAAAATAACGGCTTTTTTACGCGCACTTTTTAGAAGTGCAAAGGAGGCAACATGAACAAAAAATTAGTATTGATCGATGGTAACAGTATTGCATACCGAGCGTTTTTTGCACTGCCGCTTTTGAGCAATTCAAAAGGGATACATACGAACGCCGTATACGGATTTGCGATGATGTTAAATAAAATTGTGAAAGATGAACAACCATCACACATTCTCGTGGCATTTGATGCCGGTAAAACGACTTTCCGCCACGAAACGTATAAAGAATATAAAGGAACGCGCCAGAAAACGCCGCCCGAGTTGTCCGAGCAATTTTCATATGTGCGTGAGCTGTTAAAAGCATATGGCATTCCATATTATGAATTAGAAAACTACGAAGCGGATGATATTATTGGTACACTCTCGCTCGAAGCTGAAAATAATGGGTTTCAAGTAAAAGTGTATTCTGGGGATAAAGATTTAACACAGCTTGCAACGGAAAAAACAACGGTATGTATTACAAGAAAAGGCATTACTGATATTGAAGAATATACCCCTGAACATGTAAGGGAAAAGTATGGTTTGACGCCGGATCAAATTATTGACATGAAAGGATTAATGGGGGATTCATCTGATAACATTCCTGGCGTTCCCGGAATTGGTGAAAAAACAGCGGTCAAATTGCTGAAACAATTTCACTCTGTTGAAGCCCTTCTTGAATCTATTGATGATGTTAGTGGTGCCAAATTGAAAGAAAAACTGCACGACAACAAAGATATGGCACTGTTAAGTAAAGAGCTTGCGACCATAATGAGAAATGTACCTTTAGATGTCACAACAGACCGGCTCATCTACAGTGGATCGAATGAAGATCAATTATATGATTTATTTCGCGAACTAGAATTTAAAACATTGATTGAGGGATTGAACCGTACAGAACAAGTAGAAGAAACTTCTGATGTTTTATTCAACACCATTACAAAGCCGGAGCCCAAGCACTTTGAATGCGCAGAATCCCTTTATGTGGAAATGATTGACGTGAATTATCATAAATCACCAGTTGCAGCCATTGCCGTATCTGGCAGCGGTATGACGTATTTCATGACTGGTGAAACAGCACTTGCGTCTGATGCCTTTAAAAATTGGGCGGAAGAGAAATCAATTCGTAAAACTGTTTTTGATGCGAAACGGACGGTCATTGCATTACGGAGACACGGTATTGAACTCGCAGGCATTGATTTTGACGTGTTTCTTGCTTCGTACTTGATTAATCCGTCTGAATCACCTGATGATTTTGCAGGTGTCGCAAAATTACATGGTGAAACCGGGATTGCATCCGATGAAGCGGTATACGGAAAAGGAGCCAAACGGGCAATTCCTGTTGAAGAAGATTTCGCAAAGCACGTTAGTGCGAAAGCGGAAGCGCTCAGTCGCCTGGATGATACGTGCCGGAGGGAGCTTTCCGAAAATAGCCAGAATGAGTTATTTGATGAGCTGGAACTCCCGCTTGCTTTAATTCTAGCGGATATGGAATCTGAAGGAGTCCGCGTTGATATGGACCGACTCGAAGAAATGGGTGCAGAACTGAAAAAACGTCTGGAGGAAATGGAGCGGACGATTCATGAGCTTGCTGGTACAGAATTTAATATTAATTCACCAAAACAGCTCGGCGTTATTTTGTTTGAAAAACTTGGTCTGCCTCCTTTGAAAAAAACAAAAACAGGTTATTCCACATCAGCTGAAGTACTTGAAAAGCTCGCACCATCTCACGAAATTGTCCGGCATATTCTTGATTACCGTCAAATTGGGAAATTGCAGTCGACCTACATTGAAGGGCTTTTAAAAGTAGCCGATCCGGAAACGAACAAAATTCATACTCGTTTTAATCAGGCGTTGACGCAGACTGGTCGTCTAAGTTCAACTGAACCGAATTTGCAAAATATACCGATCCGCCTGGAAGAAGGAAGGAAAATCAGACAGGCTTTTATTCCAGAAAAAAAGGATTCGGTTATGTTTGCGGCCGATTACTCCCAAATTGAACTGCGCGTTCTTGCACATATTTGTGGTGATGAAAAGTTAATGGAGGCGTTTCGTCAAGATATGGATATTCATACTGCTACGGCAATGGAAGTTTTCCATGTCGGTCAGGAAGATGTTACATCAAATATGCGCCGTCAGGCAAAAGCAGTGAACTTTGGAATTGTATACGGCATTAGTGACTACGGATTATCTCAAAACCTGGGCATTACGAGAAAAGAAGCAGCAGAATTTATTGAGCGTTATTTAAACACATATCCGGGTGTAAAGGAATACATGGACGATATCATCCGGGAAGCGAAAGAAAAAGGATATGTGACAACATTATTGAACAGACGCCGCTACATTCCTGAGATCACAAGCCGCAACTTTAATTTGCGCTCGTTTGGTGAACGGACGGCGATGAATACACCTATCCAGGGAAGTGCTGCAGATATTATTAAAAAGGCGATGATTGATGTTGCAGAACGGATTGAAAAGGAATCATTAACATCGAAGCTTTTATTGCAGGTACATGATGAATTAATTTTTGATGTACCGAAAGAAGAAATTGCTGCAATGGAACGAATCGTACCAGAAGTTATGGAGCACGCATTTGAACTTGATGTACCGCTTAAAGTGGATTATTCATTCGGACCGACATGGTACGATGCAAAATAAGGAGTGAAACAATATGCCGGAATTGCCAGAAGTCGAAACGGTCCGGCGCACATTGATTGATCTTGCCGTTGGAAAAACAGTTGCAAAAGCGGATGTCCGCTGGCCTAAAATCGTTAAGCGTCCAGAAGAGACGGTACAGTTTCAAGATGCGCTTGCAGGTGAAACCATTCAGGATATTTCAAGGCGGGGGAAATTCTTAATTTTCCATCTCGATCATTACGCACTCGTTACGCACTTGCGCATGGAAGGGAAATTTTCTGTAAAGGAACAGTCAGAACCGGAAGCACCGCATACGCACGTTGTGTTCACATTTACAGATGGGACAGAGCTGCGCTATCGTGATGTGCGTAAATTTGGGACGATGCATTTATTTGAAAAAGGGACAGAAAACAGACATGCACCGTTGATTGGTCTCGGGCCAGAACCTTTTGATGTTCAATTTACAGCTGATTATTTATACGATCGGCTTAAGAGAACATCACGCCAGGTAAAAACAGCCCTTTTAGATCAGATAATTGTGACCGGGCTCGGAAACATCTATGTCGATGAAGTATTATTCCGATCACGTGTTCATCCACACCGGCGATCCACCTCGATCTCAAAAGAAGAAGCTGGGCGCATTCATTACTTTACGAAAAGTGTACTAGCTGAAGCAATTGACCGCGGTGGAAGTACAATTCGCTCGTATGTGAATAGTCAAGGAAAAAAAGGGACATTTCAAGAAGTGCTAAACGTGTATGGCCGTGCTGGAGAGGCTTGTGTTGAGTGTGGTGAGGAAATTGTGAAAACCAAAACGGGCGGCCGCGGCACGCATATATGCCTTCATTGTCAGCCGCTCCCGGAGGAACAATCGTAATGGCTATTATTATAGGGTTAACTGGCGGGATAGCGAGTGGGAAAAGTACAGTCAGCAGCATTATGGCGGAAAAAGGATTTACGGTCATTGATGCTGACAAAGCTGCACGTATTGTGGTTGAACCAGGACAGCCGGCATTACAGAAAATTATTAATGTATTTGGTTCTGCTATTCTAACATCAGAAGGAACCCTTGATAGGGTAAAAATGGGGGGAATTGTGTTTCATGATGAAGAAAAGCGGAAACAGTTAAACGAAATCGTTCATCCATCTGTTAGAAAATGGATGTTAGATGAAAAAGAGAAGGCTGTCGAAGCAGGAAAAAGAACCATTATTTTTGATCTTCCGCTCTTATTTGAAAGCAAGCTTACCTGGATGGTAGACAAAAGCCTTCTGATCTATGTTGATCCAGAAACGCAGCTAAAGAGATTAATGAAGCGAAACAGCTATACGGAGCAGGAAGCGCATGCCCGAATTCGATCGCAAATGCCGATTAATGAGAAAAAGGAACTGGCTGACTATATAATTGATAATAGTGGATCACTCGATGAAACGGTAAAGCAGGTAAATAAATGGATTGCCCGATTAAGGTTGGAAACTTAATCGGGTCTTTTTATGTCCCTATTTATCAGAATTTAAAGAATTTTAAAATTGGGGCAATTTATTATTCCATTCTATTTTTAATATGTTATACTATTTCTAGGTAATTTAAATAAAAAGTATAACATTAAAGTATAGGAGGCCCCGATTTATGACAAAGGCGAAAGTAGCGATTAACGGATTTGGCCGTATTGGCCGCATGGTATTCCGCAAGGCGATTTTAGATGATGAACTTGATATTATAGCGGTGAATGCCAGCTATCCGGCGGAAACGCTAGCGCATTTGCTCAAGTACGATACGAATCATGGAAAGTTTGAGGGAGACGTACAATCGGAGGAAGGCGCATTGATCATTAACGGAAAACGCGTGCAGCTGCTTTCAAGCCGTAATCCGCTCGAATTGCCTTGGGGTGAACTCGGCATTGATATTGTGATTGAAGCAACTGGAAAATTCAATGCGCGTGAAAAAGCAGCACTTCATCTGGAAGCCGGGGCGAAGAAAGTGGTATTAACGGCGCCAGGCAAAAATGAAGACGTGACAATTGTAATGGGTGTGAATGAAGAAGCACTTGATGTTGAACATCATGATGTTATTTCAAATGCTTCATGCACAACGAATTGTTTAGCACCTGTTGCAAAAGTGCTTGAAGACAAATTCGGTATTGAAAACGGTTTAATGACAACCGTTCATGCGTATACAAATGATCAAAAAAATATTGATAATCCACATAAAGACTTGCGCCGCGCACGTGCGTGCGGGCAATCAATTATTCCAACATCAACAGGGGCTGCCAAAGCATTATCACTAGTGCTTCCTCAGCTTAAGGGAAAACTTCACGGTATGGCTCTTCGAGTTCCAACATCGAATGTATCACTTGTTGATCTCGTTGTGGATGTAAAGCGTCCGGTTACAGCTAAAGAAGTGAATGCTGCATTTATTGACGCATCAGAAAATGAACTAAAAGGCATTTTAGATTTTACTACGGAACCGCTTGTATCGGTTGATTTTAACACGAATCCCCATTCATCCACTGTTGATGGATTGACGACAATCGTCATGGACGGAACGAAGGTGAAAGTGCTCGCTTGGTATGATAATGAGTGGGGTTACTCATGCCGTGTCGTTGATCTTGTTCATTTTGTGGCGGATGAAATGAAAAAGAAAGTGAAGATTACAGCATAACGTAAGCGGTAACAAGCTCCGGCATATGCCGGAGTTTTTCTTTATACAAAAATTTAAAAGAAACTTGTTGCAAAATGTTGCGGCAGGTTTTATACTCAAATTTGTGAAATAAATTCTGCTTAAAGGGTTAGGACCTCTTCGGACTAACTTTCCCCCGTGGCAGTGATCACTTTTACAATTGACACAAAAATTTACTTTGTAAAAGGGGGAAACGATCATGGAAACAATGGGTCGTCACGTCATTTCAGAATTATGGGGCTGCAATTTTGACAAATTAAACGATATGGAAGTAATCGAGAGAATTTTTGTCGACGCCGCTCTTAAATCAGGTGCGGAAATCCGCGAAGTCGCGTTCCACAAATTTGCTCCGCAGGGAGTAAGTGGAGTCGTCATCATCTCCGAGTCACATTTAACGATTCATAGTTTTCCTGAACATGGGTATGCAAGCATTGATGTATATACATGCGGGGATCTAGATCCAAATATTGCTGCAAACTATATCGCAGAAGCGCTAGAAGCTGAAACACGCGAAACAATTGAAATGCCGCGTGGTATGGGTCCTGTGCAATCACAACTTAAAGAAGCTGCAAACGTCATGTAAACAAAAAGAGGTGTATGATATCATACACCTCTTTTCTATTTCCATGCCGTCTTTTTTTTAGTATGATAAGGAGTAAAGACAGAAAATCGGAGTTGATTTTTATGATTTGCCCTGACTGCCGCTTTAACGGAACGAAAGTGGTTGACTCGCGGCCTGCTGATGATGGTCATTCCATCCGCCGGCGTCGTGAGTGTGAACAGTGCAGCTACCGGTTTACGACATTTGAGCGAGTTGAACATATGCCGCTTATCGTTGTTAAAAAAGAAGGAATGCGCGAAGAGTTCAACCGCGAAAAAATGCTGCGTGGATTAATAAAGGCATGTGAAAAGCGGCCAGTTCCCCTTGGTACACTTGAAAAAATGACAGCGGACATTGAACGAGACATACGGGCAAAAGGTATTTCAGAAGTTCATTCAGATAAAGTCGGCGAGATGGTAATGGACAGACTCGCTGATATTGATGAAGTGGCTTACGTTCGATTTGCCTCTGTATACAGACAATTTAAAGACATTAACGTATTTTTAGACGAGTTAAAAGAAATTATTAACAAAGAAAAATAATCCCGGGAGATACGGCGCTCCGGGCTTTTTTTCTTCTGTCAGGAGTGAACAGCATGAATAGACATTGGAATGAAATGCAGCCTGCAGACGGATATACGGTTTCACTATTCGGCTGTATTGACAGCCTTGAGCGAAAAGTGATCGCTCTGTTATATCAGCCGCTCGTTGGTGCGCAGGCAGTGAGCCTTTATATGACGATGTGTGCGGAAGTGGAAGACGGTAAACTATCGTCCGGCGGAGCTCCTCATTATCATTTAATGAATACACTCGGCTGCAGTCCACAGCAAATTTACGAAGACCGTCTGAAACTTGAGGGAATTGGTCTATTAAAAACATATGTAAAAAGAACGGATTCTACTCGTGAATTTTTGTATGAAATCCAGCCTCCTCTTCCGCCGGATCAATTTTTTTCAGACGGACTTTTAAATGTATTTTTGTACCGGAAAATCGGCCGGCCGCATTTTTTGCGTTTAAAACAGATGTTTTGTGATAAAGAAGTAAAAACAGCTGATTTTCTTGATGTAACGCATGACTTTCCGGACGTTTTTACGACAAGCTATACAGATGGAAAGGAAGC
This sequence comes from Domibacillus epiphyticus, assembly GCF_001975785.1. GTDB lineage: Bacteria > Bacillota > Bacilli > Bacillales > Domibacillaceae > Domibacillus > Domibacillus epiphyticus. The sequence goes on from NZ_MSFI01000009.1 coordinate 110,111, forward strand.
TGAGATGGATAGTGTCGCACAGCCTGGAAGCAGGTTTGCTAAAAACGGGGAAAGCTCTGGTCCTGTTTTAGCTCATACTTTTGATTTTTCAGCGCTTGAATTAACGCTGAAAGATGCACTGATTCCAAAGTCAGCGTTGACTCCTTATATAAAAGAAACGATAAAAAAATTATCGTTTTTATATGGCATACAGCCGCTTGAAATGAAAAATCTTGTCTTGTCAGCGATTAATGAACACGATGAAATCGATGTAGAAGAATTAAGGAAGTCTGCGCGTGATGCCTACCAATTCGAATCTGGCGGCCGTCTGCCCGATATGACGCCGCGTAATCAATCGGTTCCTTCACCGGCTGTTATTGAGCCAAAAACGCAGGAGGAAAAACTGATTCACTATTTGGAGACAGTGTCGCCGCGACAGCTGCTAATCGATATTTCTGGGAGCGTTCCGTCTAAATCAGATATGCAAATAATCGAGCAGGTCATGCTTCAGTATAATCTTGAGCCGGGCGTGGCCAACGTCCTTATTCAATATGTTATGCTAAAAACGGATATGAAGCTTTCGAAAAGCTACGTTGATAAAATTGCTTCACACTGGGCACGTAAAAAAGTAAAGACCGTAGTGGATGCAATGAACCTAGCGAAAAGTGAACAGCGGCAATACGATGAATGGGCAAAAAATAAAGACAAGCCGAAAGCATCAGGTAATAGAAAAACAACGCGTCAGGAAAAATTGCCGGCGTGGTTTACAGAACAGAAAGAAGAAAAAGAAACGGTTGATCATAGTTTTGAAGAAGAAAAACGAAAGCTTGAAGAAGCGTTAAGAAAACGTACAGAAAGGGCGCCTGCCGGTGAAAAAGATTAATGAAGCACTCGGGAATTTGAAAACGTCACCCGGATTTAGTGATTTATATGAAAAATCGAGACAGGAAGTGATGAGTGATAAAGCGATCCGCTCATTTATAGAGGAGAATAATCTAAGTGACAAAGCGATTTCAAAAGGAATTGTAAAATTGGATGAATATCGATCACAAAGTCATTCCTGCAGCAAATGTCCCTCACTTGATGGCTGTATAAATATTATGAAGGGATATGAACCCGAGCTTGTCGTAAGCCGGGGTGCAGTTGAAATTGAATATAAACGATGTCCTCAAAAATTGCGTGAGGATGAGATGAAGCATTTGCAGCGTCATGTAAAAAGTTTTTATATGCCGAAAGATGTATTGAAAGCGACTTTTCCTGCAGTGGAAATAGACAATAGGAGCAGGCTTGAAGCTGTCAAATCGGCGAGGGATTTCGTGGATGGGTTTACACCGGGGGAAATGTCAAAAGGATTGTACATTCACGGTAAATTCGGCGTTGGAAAATCATTTTTATTTGGCGCCATTGCCAATGAGCTCGCCGAAAAACATATTGCATCTATGATTGTATACTTCCCGGAGTTTGTTCGTGAAATGAAACAGTCGCTTAATGATCAGACAACTGGTGCGAAAGTAGAAGCAGTAAAGTCAGCTCCAGTACTGATGATTGATGATATTGGTGCAGAAACGATGTCGAGCTGGATTCGCGACGACATTTTAGGGACTATTTTGCAACACCGGATGCTTGAAGGACTGCCTGTTTTGTTTACATCGAATTTTGACTATTATGGTCTTGAACATCATTTAACGTATTCGCAGCGTGGTGAATCAGAAGCGTTGAAAGCGGCACGAATTATGGAACGGATTAAATATTTAACCGTTCCGGTAGAAATGACCGGTGTTAACCGGCGCAAATAAATCACTCTTGATTTTCACGCAGTGTGATACTATAATAACGTCATATGAAAAGCGACGACAGGGACACGTTAGATTCGGAACGTCTACAGAGAGGGAAAGCAATACGGCTGCAACTTTCCCGGCGCGAAAAATCCTTTCACCACCCTTGAGCTCTGCCTGTGAACACGTATTTTGTTAGTATCGGGCGGCGGCAACAGACCGTTATCTGACTGCAATGAGCCGGCGTATGCTGGAAAGTTGGGTGGAACCGCGATTAAACCTCGCCCCTTCGTTATCGAAGGAGCGGGGTTTTTTGACGTTTTTTAACAAAAAGGAGGAAGAAATATGTCAATTCAATTAACATTCCCGGATGGAGCTGTAAAGGAATTTCCAAAGGGCACAACAATGGAAGAAGTCGCCCAGTCCATCAGCCCGGGCTTAAAGAAAAAAGCAATTGCAGGGAAAGTATCAGGGGCGCATATTGATTTGCGTACGCCGATTGAACAGGATGGTGCAATTGAAATCATCACACCGGAACATGATGACGCGCTTGAAATTTTGCGGCATAGTACGGCTCACTTAATGGCGCAGGCAATAAAACGTATTTATGGCGCTGATAAAGTGAAACTTGGTGTTGGTCCGGTCATTGAAGGCGGTTTTTACTATGACATCGATTTAGATGAATCCATCACGCCGGAAGACTTGCCAAAGATTGAAAAAGAAATGAAAAAAATTATTAATGAAAATGTCCCGGTTATCCGGAAAGAAGTCTCGCGTGCGGAAGCGGAACAGTTTTTTAAAGAAATTGATGATGAGTATAAGCTTGAGCTTCTTGAAGCGATCCCAGCTGACGAAACAGTGACACTTTACGAGCAGGGCGATTTTACTGATCTTTGCCGCGGAGTGCATGTGCCCTCAACAGGGAAGCTGAAAGAATTCAAATTACTAAATATTGCCGGTGCATACTGGCGCGGCAATTCCGATAATAAAATGCTTCAGCGCATTTACGGCACAGCCTTTTTCAAAAAAGAAGATCTTGACCATCATTTGAAAATGCTTGAAGAAGCGAAAGAGCGCGACCATCGAAAAATCGGGAAAGAGCTAGACTTATTTACAAATTCGCAAAAAGTAGGACAAGGTTTGCCGCTTTGGCTGCCAAAAGGTGCGACAATCCGCCGTATTATTGAACGTTATATTGTTGATAAAGAAGTAAGCCTCGGCTACGATCATGTGTATACACCGGTGCTTGGAAGTGTAGAGCTGTATAAAACGAGTGGACACTGGGGGCATTACCAGGAAGGCATGTTCCCGGCGATGGAAATGGATAATGAAGACCTTGTTCTTCGACCGATGAACTGTCCGCACCATATGATGATATACAAAAACGACATTCATAGCTACCGTGAATTGCCGATCCGTATTGCAGAGCTTGGCACAATGCACCGCTATGAAATGTCAGGAGCGCTTGCCGGCCTGCAGCGGGTCCGTGGTATGACCCTTAATGATGCTCACATTTTCGTACGCCCGGATCAAATTAAAGAGGAATTAAAGCGTGTTGTTGAATTGATTCTCGCTGTGTACAAGGATTTTGATTTAAACGATTACTCATTCCGTCTGTCTTATCGTGATCCTGAAAACACAGAGAAATATTACGATGACGATGAAATGTGGAAAAAAGCACAGGCGATGCTAAAAGAAGCGATGGATGACTTTGGAATGGACTATGTGGAAGCAGAAGACGAAGCGGCATTCTACGGACCGAAGCTGGATGTACAGGTGAAAACAGCACTAGGCAAAGAAGAAACATTGTCTACTGTACAGCTAGACTTCCTATTGCCGGAACGTTTTGACTTAACGTATGTCGGTGAAGACGGCAAACAGCACCGTCCAGTTGTTATTCACCGGGGCGTTGTTTCCACAATGGAGCGATTTGTTGCTTTCTTAATTGAAGAGTACAAAGGGGCATTCCCAACATGGCTGGCGCCGGTGCAGGTACAAATTATTCCTGTCTCAAACGAAGTCCACTATGATTATGCAAAAGGGCTGAAAGATCAGCTGAAAGCGGCCGGCATCCGCGTTGAAATGGACAGCCGTGAAGAAAAACTCGGCTACAAAATCCGCGAGTCGCAAATGAAAAAAATTCCGTATATGCTCGTTGTCGGCGACAAGGAACTTGAGACTCGTTCTGTTAACGTCCGCAAATACGGCGAACAAAACTCGGAAACAATGTCATTTGATGATTTCAGTTCGCATGTTCAGCAAGAAGGAAAAAGATAAACATATTCAGAGTGAGTTCGTGCCGGCTTATTATCTGAAAAAAAGAGTTGTTTTTTTCAACATGTAATGGTATTATTTAAAACGTTGGTTCTTTCAATTGCTCCTCTGGACATTTGAGAGATTATATGATACAGTTACTTAGGTGAATAGAACACACGAGAAAAGAAAGCAGAAGCGCCCGCTTCTCACCTCGTCTGACAACAGTCGGCAGGTTGACATGGTAAACGACAAAGCTGTTTGGACAGCTTTTTACTGGCGGGGCATTCTACTGGATGCCCCGCCTTTTTCATGCAGGCAGAGCGCTCTGTTTTCACCGGGAACCCCGTTCTTTTAACGAGACGTGTTTTCTAAAATGACCTGGAGGTGGCTTATTATTAGCAAAGATATGAATTTAAATGAAGGCATCCGTGCACGTGAAGTACGCCTGATTGATCAAAACGGCGAACAACTCGGCATTAAACAAAAACGGGAAGCTCTTGAAATTGCAGCCCGCGTTAATCTTGATCTTGTGCTTGTAGCACCGAACGCGAAACCGCCTGTAGCCCGCATTATGGATTATGGAAAATTCAAGTTCGAACAGCAGAAGAAAGAGAAGGAAGCCCGCAAAAACCAAAAAATCATCCAATTGAAAGAAGTTCGCTTCAGTCCAACGATTGATGATCATGATTTCAATACAAAACTTCGCAATGCGATTAAGTTTTTGGAAAAGGGTGACAAAGTAAAAGCGTCGATCCGATTTAAAGGTCGTGCGATTACTCATAAAGAAATCGGCCAACGTGTACTTGACCGCTTTGCAGAAGCATGTAAAGACGTTGCGACAATTGAGTCAAAGCCGAAAATGGATGGCCGTAGCATGTTTCTTGTCATGGCACCGAAAAACGAAAAGTAAACCAGTTTGAGGAGGAAGTCGAAATGCCAAAAATGAAAACTCACCGTGGTTCTGCCAAACGTTTCAAAAAAACAGGTTCAGGTAAACTGAAACGTTCACACGGTTACACAAGCCACTTGTTTGCCAACAAGTCTACGAAACAAAAACGTAAATTGCGTAAAGGCACTCTTGTGTCTAAAGGCGATTTCAAACGCATTCGCCACATGCTTGATAATCTGTAAGAAAATTAACGTAACATCATTAGGAGGGAAATAGTATGCCACGCGTAAAAGGCGGTACTGTAACACGCAAACGTCGTAAAAAGGTTCTTAAGTTAGCAAAAGGTTATTTCGGTTCGAAACATCGTTTATATAAAGTAGCCAATCAACAAGTGATGAAATCCCTGCAATATGCATACCGGGATCGTCGTCAGAAAAAGCGTGATTTCCGAAAATTATGGATCACACGTATCAATGCAGCAGCTCGCATGAATGGTCTTTCATACAGCCGTTTAATGCACGGTTTGAAACTTGCTGGCATCGAAGTAAACCGCAAGATGCTTGCTGATCTAGCTGTCAGCGATGAAAAAGCATTTGCGCAGCTTGCTGATGCAGCAAAAAAACAACTCGGTTAATCGTAACTGACAAACTGTCCTGAAATAATTTCAGGACAGTTTTTTTGTGGTTCGAAACACTTCAAATCATGCGGCTGAGGGTTAATTTTGGTAGAATGAAAGTGGAGGTGCAGCTGTGCCAATCATATTTATCTATTTTACTGCCATTAATTTTATTTCATATATCGTTATGGCGGGCGATAAGAAAAAAGCACGAAAAAAGAAGTATCGGACGAGCGAAAATACACTCTGGCTGCTTGCTCTGTTAGGCGGCGCGCCAGGCAGCTTTGTAGCGATGCGGACACACCGGCATAAAACAAAGCATGCGGCCTTTAAATACGGAATGCCGATTCTTGCTGTTTTGGATCTCTTTATATTGGGCATGATAGGGGGAGTAATGTGAAGATTGAAAAGTTGTTTGAGATGCAGCACGGACTTGATCGTTACATAGAAGAAGGACATAGCCTTGCGGGAAGGGATTTATTTGATGAAAAAGTGCTTGCCTTGCTCGTTGAAATCGGTGAGCTGGCCAATGAAACGCGCTGCTTTAAATTTTGGAGTACAAAAGGACCGTCCGAACGAAATATCATACTGGAAGAATTCGTCGATGGCGTCCATTTTGTTTTATCGTTAGGGTTGCTTACAGGGTTTGATCGAACGAAGCCGGCTGTTGAAGCGGTTGCGGCCGATCAAACTGGGCAATTTCTCCTCGTCATGGAGTCTGTTCACGCATTCCAAAAAGAGAAAACAGCGAAGAATTATCAAACACTGATGAACCGGTATTTTTCACTCGGAGAAATGCTCGGATTTACACCGGATGAGGTAGAAGCAGCGTATATTTCGAAAAATGAAGTGAATTATGAACGCCAAAAATCAGGCTATTAAAGGAGGATATATTAATGAAGAAACTTGATCAAACGTTAAGGATGCTGAAGGAATTAACGGATGCAAAAGGCATTGCCGGAAATGAACGTGAAGTCCGTGGCGTAATGAAAAAATATATTGAACCGTACGCAGATGACGTGACAACGGATGGGCTTGGCAGTTTAATCGCTAAAAAAACAGGTAATGCAAATGGACCGAAAATTATGGTCGCCGGCCATCTGGATGAAGTTGGATTCATGGTAACCCGCATTGATGATAAAGGGTTTATTCGTTTTCAAACAGTAGGCGGCTGGTGGAGCCAGGTCATGCTTGCACAGCGCGTAACAATAGTAACGAAAAAAGGCGATGTGACGGGTGTCATTGGTTCAAAACCTCCGCACATTCTACCGGCAGAAGCGCGTAAAAAACCAGTTGATATTAAAGATATGTTTATCGATATCGGTGCGTCAAGCCGTGAAGAAGCTGCGGAATGGGGAGTTCGTCCGGGTGACATGGTCGTGCCATACTTTGAGTTTACGGTCATGAATAATGAAAAAATGATGCTTGCAAAAGCTTGGGACAACCGGATTGGCTGTGCTATTGCCATTGATGTAATGAAATATGTTAAGGATAAACAGCATGAAAATATTGTGTATGGTGTCGGAACAGTGCAGGAAGAAGTCGGATTGCGTGGGGCGAAAACATCAGCACATATGATTGAACCGGATATCGCATTTGCCGTGGATGTCGGGATTGCAGGGGATACACCAGGTGTGACGGAAAAAGAAGCGATGGGGAAAATGGGAAAAGGGCCGCAAATTATTTTGTACGACGCTTCGATGGTGTCTCATAAAGGGCTACGTGATTTTGTAACGGATGTGGCTGATGAACTCGAAATTCCATATCAATTTGATTCAATGGCTGGAGGCGGTACGGATTCCGGTGAAATCCATAAGACCGCAAACGGTGTTCCAACGCTGTCAGTGACGATTGCAACACGCTATATACATTCACATGCAGCAATGCTTCATCGTGATGATTACGAAAACGCTGTGAAACTTCTCGGTGAAGTGATTCTTCGCCTTGACCGCGAAACAGTTAATACCATTACGTTTGATTAATAAAAAAGAGGCCGCTGCTTTCAGCAAGGCCTCTTTTCCTTATAGCGAAGCGCTCAAGATTGAAGAGCAGTGGCCATTTTTTGAAGAACGGCTTGCTTTTCATTAGGCTGGCTATTTTTCCAGAAGAGTTCAAACATAACGCCAAGACCAGGCAGCGTTTTTTCTTCTCCATTTGAAACGGCGTCTTGAATCGTTTCAGACAGCTGATTCGGATTTTGGCCTTGCAAATTGTTTATGATTGCGTTTCGTAAATTCATTTTTTCCCCTCCTTGTTGCTCTTATTTTGACCGGAGTGGCTTATGTTATACAGAAAAATGCTATAATGAATCGACGAAAGGGGATTCTAATCGTGAACTATATCCAATCGGCGAGCAATCCGCACATAAAACAAGTGAAAAAATTACTAACAAAAAAAGAACGTGATAAAACAGGGTTTTACTTATTAGAGGGTTTTCATTTAGTGGAAGAAGCGCTCAAGTATAAACCATATATTGAGGAACTTTTACTATCAGAAGAAGCTGTCATTCCGCCATCATGGAACATAGATGATCTTGATGTGACAATGGTGTCATCGGAAGCCGCTGCAAAATTATCTGATACAGAAAATGGCCAGGGTGTCTTTGCGGTATGCCGGAAATCAAGCCAAACAGAACTAAGCGAGGGCAGCACCTTTTTATTAATCGACGAGGTGCAGGACCCGGGAAATATCGGAACGATGATCCGTACAGCTGACGCGGCGGGGATTGATGCTGTTGTACTCGGTTCTGGTTCTGCGGATGTATATAATCCAAAAGTACTGCGTTCCGCTCAGGGAAGCCACTTTCATGTGCCAATCATCAATCTGGACTTGGAAGCAGCCATTCAGCAAATAATGGACCGTGATATTCCGGTATATGGGACAGCTCTTGAAGGAGCATCTGACTACCGAAGTGAAAAGACTGGTCCATTTGCGTTGTTAGTCGGTAATGAAGGAAGCGGTGTCCGGCCGGAATTGCTTCAAAAGACAACAAAAAATATATATATTCCGATTTTTGGCCGAAGTGAATCGCTCAATGTAGCGGTCGCAGCCGGCATTCTTCTTTATCATTTTCGGGAAAACAATTGAATTTCAAAAAAGTGTTGTCTATAATAATGAGTGAGAATTTGATAAATTAAAGGCTGTGACGGAGAAAAGTACGCCTCAACTCTTTTTTTAGGGAGAAAATGCCCCAGACTGAAAGCATTTTTAAAAAGAGACGGAAGAAGTTCACCTCCTGAGCTGGTGCTTGGACCGCTATAGCGTAAAGGCACACCGGTTTTAAACAGCCGTTATCCGAATGAAGTGAACGCGTGTGTTTTTGCGCGTTAAAAAGGGTGGTACCGCGAATCAAAGCCTCGTCCCTTTCCGGGAACGGGGTTTTTTTTATTTGTAAAAAAGGAGGAACAAATGTGGAACAACAGTTAAACGAACTGCAAAGCCAGGCTCTTGAAAAAATTGCTGCGGCTGCGGACTTAAAAGAGTTAAACGATATTCGCGTTGCGTATCTTGGCAAAAAAGGGCCGGTAACTGAAGTGTTAAAAGGGATGGGGAAACTTTCCGCCGAAGAACGTCCAAAAATGGGGGCGCTCGTCAATGTTGTGCGCGAAACGATTGCGAATGCAATTGAAGAGAAACAGACGGTGCTTGAAGCAGCTGCCATTGAACAGCAGCTCGCACTGGAAACCGTCGACGTAACGTTGCCGGGCAGCCCGGTAAAAATAGGAGCACAGCACCCGCTAACACGCATCACAGAAGAAATTGAAGATTTATTTATCGGAATGGGCTATACCGTTGCGGAAGGACCTGAAGTAGAACAGGATTATTACAACTTTGAAGCGTTAAATTTACCAAAAGGCCATCCAGCACGTGACATGCAGGATACATTTTACATTACACCTGAACTGTTAATGCGGACGCACACATCACCAGTTCAGGTACGGACAATGCAAAAACATGGAGGGCGAGGCCCGGTTAAAATTATTTGCCCGGGTAAAGTGTACAGACGAGATAGTGATGATGCGACTCACTCTCATCAATTTACACAGATTGAAGGGCTTGTTGTTGGTGAAAACATTCGAATGAGCGATTTGAAAGGGACACTGGATGTTTTTGCGAAAAAGATGTTCGGTGCAGACCGTGAAATACGTCTCCGTCCAAGTTTTTTCCCGTTTACAGAACCGTCTGTTGAAGTAGATGTAAGCTGCATGTGCGGTGGAAAAGGCTGCTCGATCTGTAAAGGAACAGGCTGGATTGAAGTTCTTGGTGCCGGCATGGTTCATCCAAACGTATTGGAAATGGCCGGTTTCGATTCGACAAAATATACGGGATTTGCATTCGGAATGGGACAGGAGCGTATCGCGATGCTGAAATACGGCATTGATGACATCCGCCATTTTTACACAAATGATTTACGCTTCTTAAAACAATTTTCGGTACATGAATAAAAAGGAGGATTCATATGTTTGTTTCATATAAATGGCTGGCACAGTACGTCGATCTGTCCGGCGTTACACCGCAGGAACTGGCGGAAAAAATTACACGTGCCGGCATTGAAGTTGAAGGAGTGGAAACACCTGCTTCCGAAATGAAAAATATTGTCGTCGGGTATGTAAAAGAGCGTGAACAGCACCCTAATGCGGATAAATTAAACAAATGCCTCGTTGATATTGGTGAAGATGAGCCGGTGCAAATCATTTGCGGTGCGAAAAATGTTGATGCCGGGCAATATGTAGCCGTTGCAAAAACAGGTGCTGTGCTGCCGGGCAATTTCAAAATTAAACGCGCGAAACTGCGCGGTGAAGAGTCAAATGGCATGATTTGCTCATTGCAGGAGCTGGGCATTGAAAGCCGTTTGGCACCGAAAGAATACGCAGAAGGTATTTTTAATTTCCCGAACGATGTGACGCCTGGTGAAGATGCACTCGAGGCGCTCAACCGAGACGATGCGATTTTGGAACTGTCACTCACCCCGAACCGTTCAGATGCTCTTAGCATGATTGGCGTAGCTTATGAAGTAGCAGCTATTTTAGACCGTGACGTTAAACTGCCTGAACCTAATCCTGCTGAAGCAGATGAAAAATCGGCGGATTCGATTAGCATTCGAATTGATGCGCCAGCGGATAATCCGCTTTACATTGCACGTGTTGTAAAAAACGTGAAAATTGGTCCATCTCCGCTCTGGATGCAGACGTATTTAATGAATGCTGGAGTTCGTCCACATAATAACGTCGTAGACATAACGAACTATGTCCTTATGGAATATGGCCAGCCGCTTCACGCATTTGATCTTGACCGTCTTGGTTCAAAAGAAATTGTTGTCCGCCGTGCGGCTGACGGGGAAAAATTCGTTACTCTTGATGATACAGAACGGACGCTGTCTTCCGATCAGCTCGTGATTACAGACGGGAAAAAACCGGTAGCACTGGCGGGCGTTATGGGTGGCGCAAACTCTGAAGTACACGAAGGAACCGTAAACGTCTTAATTGAATCTGCTTACTTTGACGGACAGATCGTGCGTACAGCGTCGAAAGCCCATGTGCTTCGTTCTGAAGCCAGCGCCCGATTTGAAAAAGGGGTAGATCCATCCCGCGTTCAGGCTGCATGTGATCGTGCTGCTGAATTAATGGCAGATCTGGCAGGCGGAACGGTTCTTTCAGGATCTGTCATTGCAGGGGATTTGAGCATGGAACAGAAACAAGTTTCCATTACGCTTGAAAAATTAAATACTGTTCTTGGAACTGATCTTCAAATGGATAGTGTAGAAGATATTTTCCGCCGTCTGCAATTTGAAACAGAAACGGTTGGCAGTGAAATTACCGTTACGGTGCCAACACGCCGTGGCGACATTGCGATTCCGGAAGATTTAACAGAAGAAGTGGCACGTCTATATGGCTATGACCATATTCCACTCACTTTACCGGAAGGAGCTGTCCAGCCCGGTTCACTGTCTCCTTATCAGCTTGGACGCCGCATTGTCCGCCGTTATTTGGAGGGAACAGGTTTTAACCAGGCGATTACGTATTCACTCACGTCTTCTAAACGCGCATCTGAATTTGCGCTTGAACAACGTGAACCTGTAGCACTTTCGATGCCTATGAGTGAAGAACGAGCGTTTTTGCGCCAAAGTTTACTGCCGCATTTGATTGAAGCTGCAGCGTACAATAATGCCCGACAAATGGCATCTGTCGCTCTGTATGAAACAAGCTCTATTTATTTAAACGAAGGCGAGAATGTACAGCCGAAAGAAGAAGAGCGTCTTGCGGGTGTTGTCACAGGCATGTGGCATGAGCACCTTTGGCAGGGGGAAAAGAAAGCTGTTGATTTCTTTACGGTAAAAGGAATCGTTGAGGGACTTGCAGCCCGCATCGGACTTCAAGACCGCCTGACATTCCAGAAAGCGGCGCCGGCCGGTTTCCATCCTGGCCGTACGGCAGAAGTATTGCTTGATTCTGAACCGGTAGGATTTATCGGCCAGCTTCATCCGTCACTCGCAAAAGAAGTAGATGTAAAAGAAGCATATCTTTTTGAATTGAAGCTTGATGTAATGTTGCATGCAGCACGTGAAGACCTCTCCTATGCAGCGATTCCGCGCTACCCGTCAATCGGCCGTGATATCGCTCTTGTTGTGGACAGCACAGTAGAAGCAGCGGCACTTGAAGCTGTTATTAAGCATGCAGGCGGGTCACTTTTAACAAGTGTTCGCGTGTTTGATGTATATGAAGGCCAGCGCATGGAAGAGGGCAAAAAGTCCGTCGCATTTGCATTGACATATGCCGATCCGGAAAAAACGTTAACGGATGAAGAAGTAACAGCCGTTCATGAGAAAGTACTCATTGCATTAAAAGAACAGGCTGACGCTGAATTGCGCGGATAATAATCAGAAAGGACTCGATCATGCCGATCGGGTCCTTTTGTTTATTTACTCCGGGCAATGCTCTTCGCTTTTCCTGTGTTGGCAAAATGAAGTTTCGTAAAATGACGAAGGATGCTCTCGTCGTAAGTTTTAATTAAACGGGCGGCTGCCTCGTCAACAAGCTGACCTGCTCCTTTTGGAATGGGAAACCCTGCTTCTTCTGAAAGTTTATCCATTTCTTTTAAAAACGCATAGCGGGCAAGAATCGATGCCGCAGCGACGGCGATATGAATACTTTCCCCTTTCGTGCTGAAAAACACGTTATCGCGAACAATCACATTTTGACCGTTCAAATGTCTATAATAAATCGCTTTTTCAGCAAATTGATCAATTAACACAGCTTCCGGCAGTTCGGGTGCTATTTTTTCATGGAGTTTGAAGAGTGCCTGGTTGTGCAAAATCGCTTTTATTTTCCCTTGGGACATACCACTCTCCTGCAGCTCGTTGTATTTTTCATTGCGAAGGATGAGAAGGCTGTATGGAATGTCCTTTAACAGTTTTTTTGCTACAGAAATGATTTCAGGATCCTTCATATCTTTCGAATCCCGAACGCCTAGTGCTTTTAATTCTGAAATACGGCTTTTTTCTACATAAGCGGCAACAACCGTAATCGGTCCGAAATAATCACCTGTTCCGACCTCGTCGCTTCCTATAACCGACATGGATGCAAATCCATCCGGCAAAACAGCGTTCGGTACTGACTTTTTCTTAGGGGCTGCTGTTTCACCCGCCCATTTTGATGATTCGGATTCCGCATTCTTTCCTTGAAAGAGCACTTTCCCCGAACGGTAGCCTGTCACAGAACAGCCGTCCGCTTTCGCTGCAAAAACTGCACCAGCCGGAAGTTTGGGAGGAACACCATAATGATTCTTCATTTTTTCCAATGTTTCATTGTTAACAACTAATACAGTATGACTCAATTTGACAAACCTCCTGACTTTCATCCTTTTCACACTAAAACTGTCGTGGTATGATATATAACAGGATTGCATGAGAAATGGGGGCCGTAACCTTGTCGAACGGACAAAGAAATCGCCTAACAGTTGACATTTACGGGTATCAGTATACCATTGTGGGAACTGAATCAGAATACCATATACGCCGCGTAACGGAAATGGTTGATGAAAAAATGCGCGAAATCGGCGCCCGTAATGCCTCACTGGATACGCAAAAAATAGCAGTGCTGACCGCTGTTAATATGGTGAGCGACTACTTAAAATTAGAAGAAGAACTGCAGGAAATGAAAATGGAAGTAAGCCGAGTGAAAAACAGAAATGCCGCCAATGGCTGAAAAACTTCTCTCCAATTTGGTAGAGGAGTTTTTTTCTGCTACTATTAATGAAAGAGGTGCATGCACATGGTGAATAAAAAAGATATTATCCGTCTTTTGGAAAAAATCGCTGTATACATGGAATTAAAAGGTGATAATCCTTTTAAAATATCTGCATTTCGAAAAGCAGCAGCTGCACTGGAAGCAGATGACCGCAGTGTGTCTGAGATTGAGGATTTCACAAAGCTTCCTGGAATTGGGAAAGGGACTGCTTCTGTCATTGCCGAATATATCGAAACAGGTGAATCGATGGTGCTGACTGAGCTTTCGGGTGAAGTGCCTGAAGGACTCGTGGCATTGCTCGGCCTTCCTGGACTTGGCGGGAAAAAGATTGCCAAAATGTATAAAGAGCTAGGCATTTCGAATATGGAAGAATTGAAGGAAGCGTGTGAGCAGCACCGTGTACGGGAACTTGCTGGATTTGGGTCGAAAACGGAAGAGAAAATTCTCGCCGCAGTTGAAAAAGCCGGGACACGTCCGGATCGTCTTCCGATAGCATATATGCTGCCGGTTGCAGAAAAAATCGAGACATACTTAGAAGAAATGCCGGGAGTAAGCCGGTCATCACGTGCTGGCAGTTTACGCCGTCTGCGTGAAACGGTAAAAGACCTTGATTTTATAATTGCAACAGAGGAACCGGAAAAAGTAAAAGAAGAGCTCCTCGCTATTCCGGGGATAAAGGAAATTATTGCGGCTGGACCGACGAAAGTCTCAATCATCATTGATGGAGAGTTTGACGTGTCGATTGATTTTCGTATTGTGGAACCGGCACAGTACGCGAGTACGCTCCAACATTTTACCGGATCAAAAGATCATAATGTAAAAATTCGCCAGATCGCAAAAGAACGTAATGAAAAAGTGAGCGAGTACGGCATCGAACAGCCGGACGGATCCGTGAAAACATTTGATACGGAAGAAGCAGTATACAAACATCTTGGTCTTCCATGGTTTCCGCCGGAAATTCGTGAAGACGGGACAGAAACAGATAAATATAAAGAAGGCACGCTAATCTCACTCTCCGATATAAAAGGTGACATGCATATGCATACCGCCTGGTCAGACGGCGCTTTTTCGATAGAAGAAATGATTGAAGCGTGCCGTCGACTTGGATACGAATATATGGCGATTACCGACCATTCACAATATTTAAAAGTGGCAAATGGTTTGTCCGTAGAACGTCTTCTTCGTCAAAACGAAGAAATAAAAGAGTTGAATGAAAAATATAGCGACATTGAAGTGTTCTCCGGAATTGAAATGGATATTTTACCGGATGGTTCGCTGGATTATGATGATGATGTACTTAAACAGCTTGATTTTGTCATCGCATCGATTCATTCAAATTTCTCACAGCCGCAGAAAAAGATTATGGATCGGCTTAAAAAAGCCTTACACAACCCGTATGTAAAATTGATCGCTCATCCAACCGGGCGCATCATTGGACGGAGGGACGGCTATTCAGTCGATATGCAGGAGCTTGTAAAACTCGCTGCTGAAACGAATACAGCATTGGAACTCAATGCAAATCCGCATCGTCTTGATTTATCGGCCGATCATTTAAAAATGGCTCAGGACGCCGGTGTGAAAATATTTATTAATACAGATGCTCACGCAATTGAACATCTTCATTTTATGGAAACAGGTGCAAGTGCAGGGCGAAAAGGCTGGCTCCGTCCGGAAACAGTTGTGAACACATGGCCGAAAGAGCAGTTACTTTCCTTTTTGCGCAGCAATTGATGCCTTTTAAGGAGTGATCTAGACTTGAACGAAAAAGTGCTGGCAACACTTGAATACAACAAGATTATTGAAAAACTTGCCCATCATGCCTCATCAGAAATCGGGCGAAGATTTGCGGAAGATCTAAAACCGTCAGTTCGTGCAGAAGAAGTTCAACTATGGCTTGATGAAACGGAAGAAGCGGCAGCTGTGATCCGGATAAAAGGGAATGTGCCTCTGGATGGCATTTACGATGTTCGTTCTCATGCAAAGCGTGCGCAAATTGGCGGCACTTTGAGCGGTGTGGAACTTGTCCGCATTGCCAGTACGATTTTTGCAAGCCGGCAGATCCGCCAATTTATTGAAGATGTCAGATCGGAAGGACAGGTGACGCTTCGTATTTTACCGGAAAAAACGGCAGTCATCCCTGTACTTACGGATCTTGAACATAAGATTAAGCGGACGGTGGATGAAAATGGACGTGTACTTGATTCAGCGAGTGATGAATTGCGTCACATACGACATGGCATGCGGTCAGCGGAATCACGAATCCGCTCCAAGTTGGAGAGCTTAACACGTGGACAAAATGCACAAAAAATGCTCTCTGATGCCATTGTTACGATTCGGAATGACCGCTATGTTATCCCGGTGAAACAGGAATATCGCTCGCATTACGGCGGCATCGTTCACGATCAGTCATCATCCGGACAAACGTTATTCGTGGAACCGGCGTCCGTTGTGAATGTAAACAATGAACTTCGTGAATTAACCGTAAAAGAGCAGTATGAAGTCGAGAAAATTTTGCGTGAATTGACTATGGAGACGGCTGAACATGCTCCGGCGTTATTCACAATGACGAAAATGCTGTCGGAAATCGATTTTATCTTTACTAAAGGGAAGTTTGCCCGCTCAATGAACGCTACGAAACCGATTATTAATGAAGAGGGCTATATTCACTACATTCAGGCACGCCATCCGCTTTTGCCGGCTGATGAAGCGGTGCCGAGTGATATTGTGATCGGCAAAGATTACACAGCCATCGTCATTACCGGGCCCAATACAGGCGGTAAAACCGTGACGCTGAAAACGACGGGTTTATCGGTTTTAATGGCGCAGTCCGGTCTCTTTATTCCGGCGGAAGATGGATCGGAAACAGCAATATTTCAGTCTGTTTTCGCAGATATCGGGGATGAGCAGTCCATTGAACAAAATTTAAGCACATTCTCTTCTCATATGGTGAATATCTCAAGTATTTTAAAAGAAGTGACACATGAAAGTCTCGTCTTATTTGATGAACTCGGTTCCGGGACGGATCCGCAGGAAGGGTCTGCATTGGCTATTTCGATTCTTGATGATGTAATTGGACGAGGCGCGAGAATTATCGCGACGACTCATTATCCGGAATTGAAAGCGTACGGCTACAATCGCAACAACGTGATTAATGCAAGCGTGGAGTTTGACGTTGAAACATTGAGCCCGACGTACCGGCTGCTAATTGGAATTCCAGGACGAAGCAACGCGTTTGAAATTTCAAAGCGTATTGGTCTTAATTCAGCGATTATTGAACGGGCTCGAAATATGATTAGCGCAGATTCTCATGAAGTCGATAACATGATTGCGGCGCTTGATGCAAGCCGACGACAGGCCGAAAAAGATGCACAGGATGCACGCGATTATTTGCGCGATACGGAAAAATTACACCGGGAATTGCAAAAAGAAGTCATTGCCTATCATGAGCAAAAAGAGAAATTAGAAGAAAAAGCGCGTGCGGGAGCAGCTGAAATTATTGAAAAAGCAAAATCAGAAGCGGAAGAAGTCATGCGTGATTTGCGTGCGCTTCGTTTAGCTGGAGGCGCGAATGTTAAGGAACACGAACTGATTGATGCAAGAAAGCGCCTTGAAGGGGCTATACCGGAACAAAAAGAGAAAAAACCGGCGATTGAACCGGCGAAACGTCTTTGGAAACCGGGCGATGAAGTAAAAGTGATCAGCTTCGGTCAAAAAGGAAGTATTATCGAAAAAGCAGCGGACGATGAATGGATTGTCCAGATGGGCATCATCAAAATGAAAGTGGCTGAATCCGATATGCAATTTATTAAATCGGAGAAAAAGAAAGAGCCAAAACCGATTGCGACGATTCGTGGCAAGGGACATCATGTTTCACCGGAGCTTGATTTACGGGGGGAGCGGTATGAAGATGCTCTTAACCGTGTGGAGAAATATTTGGATGATGCATTGCTCGCCGGGTACCATCAAGTGTCGATTATTCACGGAAAAGGGACGGGGGCACTGATGAAAGGTGTTCGCGGGTATTTGACGAAACATCGCATGGTGAAAAACATTCGTTTTGGCGAAGCGGGGGAAGGCGGACTCGGTGTAACGGTCGCTGAATTGAAATAAGGAGGCTGACAATGTGACCGGTTTTTGGGAAAATCAATATGTACAGCTTGCCGGTTATTACAGCATTGCGACAATTTGTATCATTATTTGTCTCGCTGTTTTTGAACTCGTCACATCTTACCGGAACTGGGAGGAAATTAAGAATGGCAACATGGCGGTGGCGATGGCAACAGGCGGAAAAATCTTCGGGATTGCCAACGTATTCCGCCACTCCATATTGCATAATGACTCTGTGCTGATGATGGCCGGCTGGGGTGTGTTCGGGTTTGTTTTATTGCTGATCGGGTACTTTATGTTTGAATTTTTAACACCCGGCTTTAATGTCGATAAAGAAATCGAACGAGATAACCGGGCTGTCGGCTTTATTTCTTTCATTATTTCAGCGGGGTTATCCTATATGATAGGCGCCGCGCTTCTATAAACAGAAAAGAGGAACGACACATGGAAACACTGGCAAAAGTACTGCTGGGATGCTGCGCTGCATTTTTGCTGATCGGGATCATTTATATGTTTATAAATTAAAAAGCTGTCTTCTGACGGCTTTTTATTTACTTGTATAATGAACGAGTATTCATTATACTTATGTGTGAGTACGTATTCTTCTGACAAAGGGGTGGATGAAGATGTCTGAAAAACCGTGGCTTGCTCATTATCCGCCGGAAATACCGGTGACGATTGATTACCCGGAACAGCCGCTTCCGCTTTTTTTAACAAAAGCAGCAGCTGAGTACGGAGAGAAAACCGCCATTCATTTCCTCGGCAAAGAACTATCCTACAAAGAGTTGTATGAATCCGCATTAAAGGCAGCCGCCTATTTGAAAAAAATCGGTGTTGAAAAAGGAGACCGGGTGGCGATTATGCTGCCAAACAGTCCGCAGGCAGTCATTAGTTTTTACGGTGCTATGTATGCTGGAGCTGTCGTCGTACAGTTTAACCCGTTATACACAGAACGGGAAATTGAATATCAGCTAAAAGACTGTGGCGCGAAAGTAATTATTGCACTCGACTTATTATATCCACGCATTCAAAAAATCATCAGCAGTACGTTACTTGAACACATTATTGTAACCGCTATCAAAGATTACCTGCCATTTCCAAAAAACATCATTTACCCGTATATACAAAAAAAGCAAACCGGCATCGTTGTGCACATTGAAAATCGGAACAATAATCATCATTTTATAAAGATCATGGAGGAGCCAGCTGCAAAAGAAGAGAAATTGGACATTGATCTTGAAAATGATCCCGCCGTTTTACAATATACAGGTGGCACGACAGGTTTTCCAAAAGGGGTTATGTTAACACATAAAAACCTGGTGGCGAATGCGTCAATGTGCGGTGCATGGATGTATAAATATCGCCCTGGAGAAGAAACACTGCTCGGCATCATTCCTTTTTTTCATGTATACGGCATGACAACGGTCATGATTTTATCGGTCATGCAAGGATATAAAATGCTGCTTCTGCCGAAGTTTGATGCGAAAACGACGCTGAAAACAATCCAAAAACAAAAGCCGACTATTTTCCCTGGGGCACCGACCATTTACATCGCGCTCTTAAATCACCCAGACATGACCAAATACAATTTGTCATCAATCGATGCGTGTATCAGCGGTTCAGCTCCGCTTCCAGTTGATGTCCAGCAAAAGTTTGAAGACATCACCGGCGGAAAGCTTGTGGAAGGATATGGCCTTACGGAAACGTCACCGGTGACACATGCGAACTTCATTTGGGGAGATCGGATAAAGGGAAGTGTTGGGGTTCCATGGCCGGACACAGATGCGGTGATTGTTTCCTTGCAGACGAACGAACCCGTTGAAAAACCAGGGGAACTGGGAGAAATTGCAGTAAAAGGACCGCAAGTAATGAAAGGCTATTGGAACCGCCCGGATGAAACAGATCAGTCGTTCCATAATGGGTGGTTTTTAACCGGAGATATCGGATATATGGATGAAAAGGGGTATTTCTACGTTGTGGACCGGAAAAAGGATATGATCATTGCAGGCGGGTTTAATATTTATCCACGCGATGTCGAGGAAGTTATATACGAACATGAGGCAATCCAGGAAGCGGTTGTTGCAGGTGTACCGGATCCGTACCGTGGTGAAACAGTGAAAGCATATATTGTCCTAAAAGAAGGACATCACGTTAACGAAAAAGAACTGGACAACTATTGCCGGAAACATCTCGCTGCTTACAAAGTTCCACGAATTTATGAATTCCGCGATGAGCTTCCAAAAACAGCTGTCGGGAAAATCTTGCGGCGTTCTTTAATAGAAGAAGAAAAGAAAAAGACAGAAGAGCAGATCGGTTGATTTTTCAGAGCCGCCGACTTGACGAAATCAAAAATTGGCTGTAAGATAAAACCATGAATGAATAGTCATTCATTTATTTCGATCGGGAAGGCGGCTTGTTTACATGAAAAAAAACAAACCAAAATATCATCAAATCATCGATGCCGCTGTTATTGCAATTGCTGAAAACGGCTACCATCAAACGCAAGTGTCCAAAATTGCCCGGCAGGCCGGGGTAGCGGATGGAACGATTTATTTATATTTTAAAAATAAAGAGGATATCCTTATTTCCCTTTTTCAAGAAAAGATGGGGTCATTCGTTGAAAAAACAGGGCAAATCATGAATGAAAAATCAAAAGCTTCGGATCAGCTGCTTCTGCTGGTTGAAAATCATTTTTCTTTTCTATCAGAAGATCGGCATCTCGCCGTTGTAACCCAGCTGGAACTGCGGCAGTCCAATAAAGAGCTTCGCTTGAAAATTAATGAAGTGCTGAAAGAGTACTTGCTGCTAATCGATCGTATTTTACAAGGTGGAATCGACAGCGGAGAGTTCAGAAGCAATTTGAACATTCGTCTTGCCCGGCAAATGATTTTTGGGACGATTGACGAAATGATCACAACATGGGTGATGAACGATCAAAAATATGATCTTGCTGCGTCAGCACCAGAAGTCGCAGATATGCTGTTGAATGGATTTTCAGCCTAAAAAGGAGTGAGAATATGACCTACATATCCGTAACGAAAGAAAAGCATATCGCGGAAATCGTTATCAACCGGCCACCGGCAAATGCGCTTGCCGGTTTGGTCATTTCAGAAATTGAGCAGGCGCTCGATACAATCGAGAATGAGCCGGATATCCGGGTGGTTATTTTATTTGGTGATGGACGTTTTTTCTCTGCGGGCGCCGATATTAAAGAGTTTACCACCATATCAACAGCAAAAGAGTTTTCTAAAGTGGCTGCAAGAGGACAGCGTGTTATGGAACGAATTGAATCATTTCCAAAGCCAGTTATCGCGGCGATCCACGGAGCAGCACTCGGCGGTGGACTGGAACTGGCCATGAGCTGCCATATCCGATATGTCACTGAAAATGCGAAACTTGGTTTGCCGGAACTCCAGCTCGGTATTGTACCGGGCTTTGGGGGATCGCAGCGTCTTACCCGCTATGTCGGTATGGCTAAGGCGGCAGAAATGATGCTGACAAGTGAACCGATATCAGGAAGAGAAGCCGTTCAATGGGGACTTGCCAACGCTGCATTTTCAGAGGAGGAGCTGCTTCCTTCAGCACGAAAACTGGCACAAACCATAGCGGCCAAAAGCCCTGTCAGCGTCAATGCTGTCATTGAATTATTGAATTATGCGAAACATGCCGAATATTATAAAGGCATTGAAAAAGAAGCGGACTATTTTGGAACCGTTTTCTCATCGGATGATGCGAAAGAAGGCATTCAGGCATTTATCGAAAAGCGTCCACCGGAATTTAAAGGCCGCTAATTAATAGGAGGGAATAGGATGAACATTTACGTTTTGTTGAAAAGAACTTTTGACACGGAAGAAAAAATCTCGATTACCGGCGGTCGAATTCAAGATGACGGAGCGGAATTTATTATTAATCCGTACGATGAATATGCCGTTGAAGAAGCGATCCAAATTCGTGATGAAATAGGCGGCGAAGTAACCGTCGTATCAGTCGGCATCGATGAAACGGAAAAACAGCTTCGCACTGCTCTTGCTATGGGAGCGGATAAAGCGGTCTTGATTAACACGGAAGATGACATTGAAGAAGGCGATCAATATACAACAGCACGGATTATAACGGAATATTTGAAAGATAAAGAAGCAGACCTTATTTTAGCCGGGAATGTTGCGATTGACGGAGGGAGCGGCCAGGTTGGACCGCGAGTAGCTGATATGCTTGGCATTCCGTATATAACGACGATCACAAACATTGACATTGACGGAACCGATGTTACTATTACGCGTGATGTTGAAGGGGATTCAGAAAAAATTAAAACGTCGCTGCCATTGCTCATCACGTGTCAACAAGGGTTAAATGAACCGCGTTATCCATCCCTTCCAGGCATTATGAAAGCGAAGAAAAAACCGATGGAAGAATTAGAACTGGATGATCTTGACCTTGAAGAAGAAGATGTTGAAGCTAAAACGAAGACACTGGATATTTTCCTGCCGCCGAATAAAGCAGCAGGCCGTGTTCTTGAAGGGGATATAGCCAATCAGGTACAAGAGCTTATCAGCCTGCTCCGTTCTGAAGCGAAAGTCATTTAAATTCTATTTAACAAAAGGGGGCTTTTTTATGGGGAAAAAAGTATTGGTGTTGGGGGAAGCGCGGGACGGACAACTGCGCAACGTATCGTTTGAGGCGATTGCTGCCGGTAAAAAAGTGGCACAGGGAGGCGAAGTCATCGGCGTGTTAATAGGCGTTTCAGTCGCATCCCTAGCAAATGAACTGATTCAATACGGAGCGGACCGAGTGTTGACCGTTGAAGATGAAAAGCTTGGACAGTATACGTCCGATGGGTTTTCACAGGCATTTATGGCGGTCGTGGAGCAGGAGCAGCCGGAAGGAATTGTTTTCGGTCATACCGCCCTTGGAAAAGATTTATCTCCAAAAATCGCGGCAAAAATCGGAGCTGGTTTAATATCGGATGCCACATTCGTGGGGGAAGAAGACGGGGAAATTGTCTTCACTCGCCCAATCTATTCAGGAAAAGCATTTGAAAAGATCACGGCAAAAGAAGGTGTCGTCTTTTCAACGGTTCGCCCGAATAATATTGAGCCGCTTGAGAAAGATACATCGCGCACTGGTGATGTCTCAGAAATCTCTGTATCTATTACAGATTTACGTACGGTTATTCAGGATGTGGTCCGCAAAGCAGCGGATGGTGTTGATTTATCCGAAGCAAAGGTCATTATCGCCGGTGGACGCGGTGCGAAAAGCGAGGAAGGATTTAAACCGCTTAAAGAACTGGCTGATGTTCTTGGCGGTGCAGTCGGCGCTTCACGTGGTGCATGTGATGCCGACTACTGTGATTACTCCTTGCAAATCGGACAGACGGGTAAAGTGGTTACGCCTGATTTATACATTGCATGCGGTATTTCTGGAGCGATTCAGCATTTAGCAGGCATGTCCAATTCAAAAGTGATTGTCGCCATTAACAAAGATCCTGAAGCCAACATTTTTAATGTCGCCGATTATGGCATTGTCGGTGACTTGTTTGAAGTCGTGCCGATGCTGACGGAGGAATTTAAAAAAATAAAAGCTGCACAGGTTTAAAAAGAAACAGTTTTTGAAACGAGCGTGTAGACAGGTTTGAAAATCCTTGTCTGCACGCTTTTTATGTTTGGAAAACAGGGAACTTACTTGCTGGAATTGGCTATATAGAAAAATTCCTTTTTGCTAGCCATGAATGGGCTTCCTCAAACAGCTAATACTATATAACTAAAACTATAAAATTTCAGAAAAAAATATGTTGCTTTTTAAAAAATACAGGAATATAATCATGACAGAAGCACTATATTATTGTCAGTAAATTCTACGATAATGGCAAACTTATCGAAAGGTAAGGACGCAAAGCTACGGGTCTAAGGCAAATAAAGCTATGATCGCCGGGTTGCCGAAAAGGATTGGATATATGAACAAAGGAGAAAGTTTGCAATTTTTTTGTAACACGATCTCTTCTTCGTATATGCCCACCAATCTTTTTGGTGGGCTTTTTTGCATACAAATGCACGAAGTAGAGAAAAAGTAGTAATTCTACGATAGTGGCAAACTTATCGAAAGGTAAGGACGCAAAGCTACGGGTCTAAGGCTTAAAGCTATGATCGCCGGGTTGCCGAAAAGGATTGGATATATGAACAAAGGAGAAAGTTTGCAGTTTTTTTGCACGATCTCTTCTTCGTATACGCCCATCAATCTTTTTGGTGGGCTTTTTTGCATACAAATGCACGAAGTAGAGAAAAAGTAGTAATTCTACGATAATGGCAAACTTATCGAAAGATAAGGACGCAAAGCTACGGGTCTAAGGCTTAAAGCTATGACCGCCGGGTTGCCGAAAAGGATTGGAATATATGAACAAAGGGAAAGTTTGCAATTTTTTGTAACACGATCTCTTCTTCGTATACGCCCACCATTCTTTTTGGTGGGTTTTTTTCGTCTAAAATGTATAAAATTCAGGAGGAATCGAAATGAGCATTGAACTAAAAAAAGGATTAGATTATCATATTGAATCCATTTTGGAATTAATTGGAGAAGATCCAGCCCGTGAAGGTTTAAAGGAAACACCGAAACGTGTTAAGAAGATGTTGGAAGAGGTATTTTCTGGAGTAGGCATAGCTCCTGAGCAGGCATTAACTACAACGTTCGAAGAGCAATACGAAGGAATGGTAGTAGTGAAAGATATAACATACTATACGTTCTGTGAACACCATCTTGTACCGTTCTTTGGGAAAGCTCATATTGCTTATATTCCGAATGGACGTGTCGTTGGATTAAGTAAATTTGCGCGTCTGGTAGAACTTACATCAAAAAGACCCCAAGTTCAAGAACGTATGACACAGCAAATTGCAGACGCGATCACAAATGTTCTTCAGCCGGATGGGGTAATGGTCACTGTTGAAGGACAGCATCTTTGCATGTGTGCCCGCGGTGTAAAAAAACCAGGCAGTTCCACTGTTACGACGATTAAAAAAGGTGCTTTCAAAGAAGATATCTCATTGGTTCGGGAGTTTGAACAGGCTCTATTAAGAGGTGAATAGGAGGAGATCCAATATGCTTTATCTTTCAAGAAAAATGTTCTTCTCTGCTGTTCATTCTTATCGGATTGACGAGTGGAGTGAGGAAAAAAATAAAACCGTCTTTGGGTTATGCAGCAATCCAAGCGGTCATGGTCATGATTACCGGCTGGAAGTCATGGTGAAAGGAAAACTGGACAAAACATCAGGCATCGTGGTGAACATTACCGATATTGATAAAGTAGTTAAATCATTTGTTCAAGATGAATTAGACGGGAAATTTTTAAATAAAGAACATAAATATTTTCAAGAAAAGATTCCAACGACAGAAGTGATTGTAGATTATATATGGAATTCACTGGATGGGAAGATCGATCATTGCGATCTTCATAAAATTAGACTGTATGAGAACGATTTTCTATATTCAGAAAAGGAGGATGAAGAAGTGGTTCGATTAACGAGAAAATATCACTTTTGCACAGCGCACCGGCTGCACAGCAATCAATTGAGTGATGAAGAAAACATGGAGCTTTTTGGAAAATGCAACAACCCTTATGGGCATGGACATAATTATTACTTGGAAGTAACGGTTAGCGGTAAACCAGATCCGATCACAGGGATGACAGCCAATATTGCCGATATTGACAGCCTTGTTGAGAAAGAGATTATGCAAAAATTTGACCATAAACATTTGAACTTAGATACAGAGGAATTTAAAGAGTTAAATCCCACATCGGAAAATGTCACGGTCGTGATCTGGGACTTATTATCCTCTGAGCTTAAAAATCTCTACAAAATCGGCTTATACGAAACGGAAAAAAACTATTTCGAATATTACGGGCCGGATAAGGAGTAGAAGCGAATGACAAGTGAATTATTGAAAGGGAAAACAGTTGTCATTACAGGTGCCAGCAAAGGGATCGGAAAAGAAACAGCCGAGCTATTGAAAGAGTCTGGTGCAAATTTAGTACTTGGAAGCCGCAGCAGTCAGTTACATGTCGGTGAAAATCTATTGGAAATCCCGCTGGATGTTCAGAGTGAAACATCTGTTAAAGTATTTTTCGAACGGGCGGCCGCACAATTTGGCACGATGGATGTACTAATCAATAGTGCCGGAGTTGGGACATTTGCAAGTGTTATCGATTCCACAACAGATGAATTTGATCAAATGATTGCTGTAAATTTACGCGGGACGTATTTACTGTGCAAGTACTTTGGACAGCATATGGCACAGCAGCAGAAGGGGCATATTTTAAATTTAATCTCGATCGCAGGCACAACTGCCTTGGCGGGGGGAGGAGCCTATTCTGCTTCGAAATTTGGTTTGTACGGGTTAACGAAAGTACTTCAACTAGAATTGCGGCAAAAAGGGGTGCAGGTTACAGCTGTTTTGCCGGGGGCTGTCAGCAGTAGTTTTTGGGATAGCATTGAACCAAAACCAGAGTTATCGAATATGATTCCAACAAAAACAGTTGCACAACATTTATTGAACATCATTACTCAACCGTCTGGCGCCTATGTGGACGAAGTTACTATTATGCCTCCTTTAGGCATTTTGTAAGGAGGGAGGTTATGCTTTGAGACGGTTTATTGAAAAAGTTTTTAAAGATTCTTCCAAAGAACCGAATTTTAGTGCTCCGTCTCTTCCTCCACAATTACCATACCTAGACATTTTTTATATGACAAACAGAGGTTTCCTTGCAAAAAAATTAGGGCAATATGTGGGCTTGCATTCAGATGAGGGAGCGGCACTATTCTATCATTCTTTCTCACAACTCTCTTTCGATGACTCTAATCAAGAAAATCAATATGAATACCTTCTCTATTTAAGTGAACAAATGCTGAAATGGAATAAGTTGAAACACAATATTCCACTTCAAGTGAAAAACTTGGATGTTAATCCGGATATACAAAATGCATTATTAAAAGCGTATGAAATGCACAAAACGGATTTGTTTTCTATGTCTTATGAAGCGGCTGTTCATGACAATAAAGTTGATTCGAACACACAAATGGATCCAAAATGGGTCATTTACAGAGATGTTATTTTCGCAGCCACACAAGAGAAGTTTTTACTTATTTCAGAAGAAGAAGTGAACACCTATCGACAAGGAACGGTCTTTTGTAAAGGAATGATAAAGAATCGTTCCGACATACCTGAGTGCCGAAATTTAGCTAAACA
This sequence comes from Domibacillus epiphyticus, assembly GCF_001975785.1. Lineage (GTDB taxonomy): Bacteria > Bacillota > Bacilli > Bacillales > Domibacillaceae > Domibacillus > Domibacillus epiphyticus. The sequence continues at coordinate 137,210 of NZ_MSFI01000009.1, forward strand.
GAGCCTTGAATCAGAGAATGTTAGCAAATCAACTATTATGAGCTGGCTGTTGTTATTGTCGGAAGCAATTACGAATACGATTAAACATGCGGAAGAAGGAAAAATGACGCTGATCAAGGATGAAAAAAATCATGAAATCAGATTTATAATCGAGGATAATGGTCCGGGATTTAATTTAGAGGATTTGCCTCGCACTACTTTGTTAGCCGGATACTCCACGAAAAAGTCGATGGGACAAGGCTTTACACTTATGATGAAAATGTCAAAACAAGTATTATTGTATACCTCTTCCAGAGGATCCACACTCATTTTGACGTTTGATATAAGTAAGGAGAAAGAAGGCGAATTGAATGCGACAGGATGAAAATCAAAAATGTTTATCTACAATGGACAAGACCCTTGTAACGGCTTCTTTAATTGAAGGGTTTTGGGATAGATGGAAAGCACATGGTGTGAAAGAGGCTCATCTGAATAGGATTCGCGAGTCTTTTTTAACGAAAGATAGATGGATGAAGGGCTGGCAGGAGCTTGCAAAACAATCCCTTGCAGACGCGATAGGGGCGGACTTCAAAGAAGAAGCTGAATGCAGTTTTCAAATAGCTGGTCTTTATTATCAGCTGATGTACTGGCTGATACCGGAAAGAAATGAAGAAAAAAGATCATGGCTCCAAGAAAGTTTACATGCCTTTTATCAAGCGGACGAATTATCACCGTATAAAACAGAATATGTTCAATTTGAAATTGAAAAAAAGAAATGTTTTGGAAGAGTACGGGTTCCGCATAGCGCGATTGGTGTGATTATGATTATAAACCCGATCGACTCGGCAAAAGAAGAACTTTATACGTATGAAATGGATTTTTTGAAAAATAATTTCATTACAGTTAGCTTTGATGGACCGGGACAAGGACAAACATACATGGACTGTGGAGTCAGGGGAACAACTGAGCGCTGGCAAATATTCATTGATGCAATAATAGATTACGCTCATACTCAATTTCCACATCTGCCGCTTTATTTATTTGGTACAAGCTCTGGCGCTTCCTGGGCTATTTACGGAAGTTGTAATCCTAAAATAACTAAAGCTGTTGCAGTATCACCTGCATTTGTGAATGAGAAAATACGTTTACCGGATTACTTTATTGAGCGTACAGAGTATATTTTGGAAAAAGGGGAAGGACACATGCTTCCTTCTTTTGAAGGCTTGAGTTTTCGAAACCCTGTGTTATTAGTACATGGAAAACAAGATGTAATGGTGTCCTCCGAGAAAATCTACAAGTTATACGATCAGTTACCAAACGGAAAATACTTTAAGGAATACGAAGAAGAAGGACACTGTTGTAATTATAAACTGCCAGAGATCCGGCAGTTAACAATAAATTGGTTTATGAAAGGTACCGAGGCCCATGACGCTTGATAATTTAAGAATAGTAATTTCTAAGATTTCCAACATTCCTTTAAAAGATGTTCAAGAACATTCTTCGTTTAAAGATGACCTAGGTATTGATTCTCTCCAAATGGTCAATTTAATTCTTGAAGTTCATACAAAATTTGGTGTGGAACTAAATAAAATCCAAAGCAATGATGACCTGGCAACTGTGGGAAGCATGTACAATCTGCTTACACGAGGTTGAGAAATACAGGCACTTTTTATGAACCATCGATGCATAATAAAATTAATAATATATATTTTTGAAAGAGAAACAAAGATAACGGCTGATTAAGATTGTTCTGATCAAAATCGCCATTTTTTAGTCTCTAGCTTAAATGCAATGACACATATGACAGCCGTGTCTCCATAAAGATCTAGCAGCTGTACGGCATAAGTGGTGGAACTATGCCCTTACCGTGTTTTCTAATCGTGCTCGTCTTATTTCTTCGGCTTACAGGTTAAATCGGGTCAGCAAAATCTGTTGATCTCCCTATATTGGGTCATACACTTCTACCTGGCAGAATACGTTGTCCAGCCGAGGAATTTGATTAAATGTCTATTTAAAATATTTATGATGTATTGTTGGTAATATGTATAGTGCTTTAATTAGGGGGATTATAGTGGATACGTTTTATAATTGGGTATTCGATAAGAATAACGATTTAAATAAGATGGCTTTATCTACGATTGATAAAAGCCATACGTATGGTGAATTAAAAAAAGAAGTAGATAAATACAAAGTGTTGTTGAGTGAGCATGGAGATCTAAGAGGGAAAAGGATTGGAATTATTATTCCATCTGTTTTCTATTATTCCTCATTGTTCATGGCGGTTAACATGTTAGGTGGAACGGTCATTCCTATAAATGCTCAACTTAGAAAAGGAGACTTATCTTCCATATTAGAGTTAACTGAACCTCATATAATTTTTACTATAGAAGAAACGAAAGATACTAATTTTAGGGAAGTAGTAAGGAATTGGTCTTTAAGTAGCGGGAAGAAAATCATTATGTATTGTTCTAAGGAATATAAAGTTTGGAATAAAGAAGTACAGGAAGGACTAGAAAGTGAACTCGATGAAGAAAAGATTGATGTGATTGGGTGTTCTTCGGGAAGTACAGGAATTCCTAAAGGAATGATGATAAACATGGAGGCGTGGAGTTACTGGTTGAAGAGAATCACTGAAGGATCTTCTTTATCTGAAGATGATAAAGTTTTTTCTATTATTCCGATTACTGCACCTTATGGAATAACATGGTTGTTTTCTTGTTTGAAAGAAGGATTAAGCCTAGTGATTCCTGAACGATTTGATGTATTTCAGACTGTCATGTACTTAAAAGAAAACCAGTGTAACAAAATTGTAAGTACACCATCTGTATTTAAATCACTTTATATGTTTATTGAAAAGGTGGATAAATCAATTTTCAAAAGTATAAATATGTTGGTATTTGCCGGAGAAGTTATTTCGGAATCTTTTATAAATGATTTAGAAGAACTAAAACAATGTGATTTAATAGGTCTCTACGGTCTTTCAGAACAAGGATTAATAATGTGGTCTCTCGATTTGAAAGAGCCCGGTTGGGAGATTGGACCAGAAGTAGGATTTAAAATGACTGAAGATAATGAATTAGTATTTCATTCTCCTGCTGCTTTGACAGGATACTATCGAAATGAACAACTAACAAAAGAAGTAATGCGAGATGGTTGGTTTTACACAGGGGATTTAGGAGTTATGTTAGATAACGGCAGAATTCAAATTGTTGGTAGAAAAAAGGATATGATTAAAAAGGGTGGACAACAGATTATACCAGGAGAAATCGAAAATTTTTTATTAACCCATAAACACATAAAGCAAGCTGTAATTATAGGAGTTCCTCATGAAATCTTTGGTGAAAAGGTAGTAGCATTTATTGTAGGAGATGCTCAAATAGAAATAAGTGAATTGTATACATTCTGTAAGAGTAGTATGGCTCAGTATAAAGTACCAGATGAAATATATCAATTAAAGGAGTTTCCAATGAATCTTGGAAAAGTAGATAAATTAGCATTGAGAAATATGGGATGACCAGGAGATTATTAAAATGAATAAAAAGACATTAAAAAGACAATTTATTACAAAAACACTTATTATACTATTAGCTCTTTCTTCAGTATCTGGAGTACTTCAACTATTATTTATAAATGAACAAATTAAAACAACTGTTGAAAAAGAAGCTTTCATGGTAGCAAATAGCATTGAACAAGGTATTAAATCAACTAACTTAGCTGAAAAAAGTATAGAAAAACAGATTGACTCAAAAATGGAATCTTATTCAAGACGTGTAGCTGATATGTTAAAAGATAAAAATTTAGATGAGATTACAAATGAAGATCTAATGAATATTAGGGACATAATAGGATTATCTGGATTGACTTTGATTGCGAGAACGGAGAATGGTGATAATATCGTAGGTGTAAAATCTACTGAACCTTCTGAAATAGGATTTAGTATAAAAGAATATAGTGAGAGTGGCTATGCAAACTTTGATAGGTTATTAAAAGACGAATCACCTGTATCTGATGGATTTTATTCCTATATGACTGACGATATGATTAGTTTACCCATTTCACAATCTGCTGCAAATGATGGTGAACAATTATTTTTCAAATATGCATACTATCATGAGACAGGCACGGACTACCTGATAAATCCGTTTATTGAAGCAAATGAGGTATACCAATTCACTCAGGAAGTTGGTCCAGAATCTTGGATTAAGTCAACCAAAGAGAACAATGAGTATGTAGAGGAGATTGCTGTGTTGGATCCCAGAGTGTATAAGGATCCAAGTCTAGCAGAAAAAGTTTATCCCCCGTTGAAAGAAGTAGTTTACGGAACTTTTAACTATGTGAATGAAACGGATAAAAAAACATTAGCAGGTATGGTTGAGAGTACTAATGTAATTAAAGAGAACGGTGAACATGATGGTAAGAAATTACATAAGATGTTTTTACCAACAGAAAATGGTAATGTGATTTATATTGCATTGGATTATGAAGAAATGAGTGGACCTTTATATAAACACTCTTTAATATTAATCGTTACGGGTTTAATTTCACTAGTTTCATTATTCTTATTGATTGCTAAATTCTTTAATCGGATCTATGAAAACATAGAGAAAATTATTAACCAGATTAAGCTTCTTGAAGAAGGCGATTTAACAGCGAAAAGTAAAGTGAATGACGGAAGCGAACTGGACAAATTATCAAAAACAACAAATCGAATGGTGGAAAAATTGAATCAGCTTGTCATGGATACGCAGGAACAGGCGAAAAAAACACAGCGGCTTTCTATGATTTTGGAAACTGATGCCGCACAGTCCGTTGATAAAATGTACGCATTATCAACAGAAGCAACAATGAAATCCAGGGAACAATTGTATGAAATTACTGAGTTTTTAAATAGTGTATTAAATGTGTTGGAATCATCCGAGGAAAATTCAACCATTATAAAGGATATCGAGAAGATGAGAAAGGTAGCGAATGACCGTACGGCTTCAGTAACGAATACGACCATTACATTATCAGATTTAATGCAGTCTCTTCACGAACAGTCTAGTGAGCTTACTAGTATTTCTAACAAATTGCTCGAACATATTAGCAAATTCAAACTTTAAGGGGGAGTTTTAATGTTATTAACAGTTGAAAAAGAAGTCCAAAATGTGATAACTATCCTTAAAGTTAAGGGACTTATTGATATTACTACGACCAATATAATTGACCCGTATTTAGAAGAAATTGATGGAATGGAAACCGTCATATTGGATTTCTCGGGACTTGAGTTTATTGATTCGACAGGGATTGGTTCCATTATGAATGCCATTTATTTATCAAATGAAAAAAACTTCACTCTGAAACTTCAAGGTATTGATGAGATGACACATACCGTGTTTGAAATGGTAGGATTATACGAAATTTTAGAGGCATTTCACGGGGAGGTTATTTGATGTATAAGGACGGGATGACGGGTATACATCATAATAATACAGGTGAATCAGCAGACATGGATAAAACATTGAAACGGGAAATCAATATGGCAAGGAACATTCAGTCCCAGCTTTTAAACGGGAAACCCCCTGTTTTTGAAGGGGGGGAAGTTTTAGGTTCTTCTGTCCCTGCACGACTCATTGGCGGGGATTATTTTGATTTTTACCCTCTTTTAAATGGGAAAATTAGAATTGTGATCGGGGATGTAATGGGGAAAGGAATTCCTGCCGCGATGCTGATGATTTTAACACGAGGCGCTTTTCGAAGCGCGGCGGAAACGACAAGCAGCCCAGCTGATACGTTAACATCCATGAACCAGGCGCTATATAGTGATTTAAGAACGCTCAAGTCCTTTGTCACATTATTGTGTGCAGACTGGGACCCGTCAACCTTTACACTTACTTATGCAAATGCAGGACACAATTTGCCTCTCTATATAAAAGGGAAAGAGAGCATAGTGGAAGAAATGCCTAAAGTAAAAGGAATTATGGTCGGAGGACTGCCGGATCAAGTATATACAAATTACACGATCCAGCTGCACGAAAAAGATGCCATTTTCTTTTACACGGACGGAATTGTTGAAGCGCAAAATAACGAGAAAGAACAGTATAAATTGGACAGGCTCATCCAAACCCTCATAGAAAATAAGCAAAAATGTGTTGGTGAAATAGAACAAAGTGTAATGGAATCGATTGAGAAGTTTACAGAAGGAGCTCCTCAAAGGGATGATATTACAATGGTTTTGTTAAAAATTAGTGATCAGCAAGCGGAAATTACGAGCCTGAATTCTCCATTGATAAAATAGGGGGAAGAGAGAATGCAGAGTATTATTTCAAAAGGGAAAAATCTTCAGGAAGCCATTGATGTCGGACTTAAATTACTGGAAGCTTCAAAAAATGAAGTCAATATTGAAGTGATTCAACAAGAATCAAAAAGCTTTTTCAAAATGAAATCAAAAGAAGCGATTGTCAAAATTACAAAACTTGAGCAAACAACGATCTCAGAACAAAACCATGAAGAAAGTACAGATCCTTTCAAATTAATTGATGAATTACTAACAAATTCACAAAATGTGATGGATGATCCAGTTTCAAATAGTGTAATGGAAGAAGAGTCAGCGCCTCGTCGAATCACTAAAAAGGCTGATGATCTTTTAGGAAAAGCATGGGTGGAAAACGGAAGATTAGTTTGCCGATGTTCCCCTACTCATTACCCGCTCGTATCGATTCCGGATGGTGTGAACGTTTATAAAAACAACCAGTTAATCACAGAAAAAAGTTTCGTGATGACAGAAACGGACCTTTTTGAAGTGAAAATGGAAATGGAAGAGAAAGAAACAGTCTGGAGAGTGGTGATGGATGCACATAAACTCAATGTCGATCTCCACATTGAGCCGGGTTATAAAACGACGAGATTCCTTCTTGATATAGCCCCAGCTCAGCATATTGAATTATTGGTAGACGAAAAGAAAGAAGTAAGTAACACTCTTTCCTATCAAGATATTATGGGTAGACTGGAAGAACTGAGAATAAAACATGGCTTTCATCAAAATGAAATTATCCGGGCAATTGAAGCGGTTGAACCAGGGGTATATACAATTGCGACCGGTATAGAAGCTGCACCTGGGAAAGACGGGTGGATAGAGTTTCAAATTAATATGGATGCACAAATAGGACCTAGAGAAATAGAAAATGGACGGGTGGATTACCGGGAAACGAAAACAATTCCGAATGTAAACAGTGGGAGTGTTATTGCGATTGTGCATCCTCCTGTTCCAGGTCAGCCGGGCAGAACTGTTACAAACGAGCCTCTTCCGGCAAAACAAACCATACCGATATCGGTTAAAAGCGGAAAAGGGATCGCGATTATTGATGATAAGATTATTGCGCTTGAATCCGGCCGTCCTCACGTTGAGCAGAGAAGGAATATCGTTAAAGTTTCGATTATGTCAAAGCTGACTCATCCTGGCAATGTTGATCTCTCTTCTGGCAACATTCATTTTATGGGTGATGTGGAAGTGTTAGGTGAAGTGTGCGAGCGCATGAAAATAGATGCTGAGGGAAATATCCTCGTTCACCAAACTGTAAACATGGCGAATTTGACTGCTTCCGGGGCAGTGATTACGTATGGCAGTATTATCGGATCGGAAGTATCAGCAGGGAAAAATAATATGCTCGTGACGGAGCTTGGTCAATTACTGGGACCTATTAATCAGGATTTAGTTAGAGTGATACAATTAATTAAGCAGTTGACATTGTCACCAGGCTTTAAAGCGAGTGATTTTTCCAGAGGCGGTTTACAGCCCTTAATTAACATCTTATTAGAAAAGAAATTTAAGCAATTTCCTTCTTTAGTCAGAGAATACGTAGATAAAGTAAAAAAAGGTGAACAATATTTATCGGATAAGATATGGTCAGAGACAGCAAACTCGCTATCAAAACTTTTTTTATCTCTATCAAGCGAAGCGATCTCTGTAGATAGTATTACAGAATTATCGGAAAAAATGCAAGAACTTCATGAACTAAGTAAAATGCCGGTTGAACCAAATTCGTATATAACCGTCCCGAACGTATTAAGCAGTCGTCTGTATTGCAGCGGAGATGTAAATGTATTTGATCAAGGCAGTGTGAATACGAAAATATATTCTGGCGGCAAATTAACCATCAACGGTTCTTTACGAGGAGGAGAGGTGTTCGGTCGATTTGGCGCGGAGATTAATGAAGCAGGGGCAGAAAGCCGAACACCCACAATTGTAGCTGTTCCGGAAGATCAAAAAATTTCTATAAATAAGGTAATGGAAGGGACCGCGATTAAAATTGGCAATGCACAATACAAATTCAACGAAACGAGAAGTCGGGTCCACGCTTATTTGAATAAACATGGACAAATCGCATTTGAATAATAAGGGGAATTCTTATGATTGACTATTTAATGAAGGAAACAGAAGACGGAAAGATTGTTGTACGGCTGAACGGCGATCTGGATATTGACTCAACTGAAATCGTGGAAGAAGAATTGCTTCCTGCTATGGAAAAATACAAAAAAGCCAACATTGATTTTGAAAATGTCCCATTCGTTGACTCGTCTGGAATGGGTCTTTTGTTAAATATCGTGCAATCGTTAAAAGAAAAAGGAATAAACGTAACCATTTCGAATGTACGGGAGGATGTTCAGGTCGTGTTTGACCTTCTCCAAATTCCTGAAATCTTGGGAGACGAGACATTTATTTAACATGAACACGATGCCTAAACACCGTGAAATTTCCGATGTTTTATTGGTTTTTGTCTTGTACAGTAGGCAAATAGATAGCCTGCGCGGAAAAACGGTGGTATACTTTCGATATGATTTAGAAACTTAGGAGGTAATATACATGGCAATTGTAAAAGCAACTGATGAAAACTTCTCAGCAGAAACTGGCAGTGGACTTGTTCTCGCTGACTTTTGGGCACCATGGTGCGGACCTTGTAAAATGATCGCTCCTGTTCTAGAAGAATTGGATGCTGAAATGAGCGACAAAGTGAAAATCGTTAAACTTGATGTTGACGAGAACCAGCAAACTGCCGGTCAATACGGCGTAATGAGTATTCCAACATTGATTCTTTTCAAAGACGGACAGCCAGTTGATAAAGTAATCGGCTTCCAACCAAAAGAAGCATTGGCGGAACTTGTTAACCGCAATGCCTAATAACAGTAGAGCGTCCCGAATTGCCGGGATGCTTTTTTTGTACAAAAAGAGGTGACATCAATGAATGAATTAATCCAGCATAAATTATCTCTTTTGCCGGACGAGCCTGGCTGTTATTTAATGAAAGACCGTCATGGCACCATTATTTATGTCGGAAAAGCAAAAATATTAAAAAATAGGGTGCGCTCATACTTTACCGGCTCACATGATGCGAAAACGACACGTCTTGTCAGTGAAATAACCGATTTTGAATACATTATTACGTCATCTGATTTAGAAGCGCTTATTTTAGAATTGAATTTAATTAAAAAGCACGATCCTAAATACAATATTATGCTGAAGGATGATAAAAGCTACCCGTTTATTAAGCTGACAGCAGAACGTCACCCACGCTTAATTATTACGCGTAAAGTGAAAAAAGATAAAGGGAAGTATTTCGGGCCTTATCCGAACGCGCATGCCGCAAACGAAACAAAAAAACTGCTTGACCGGCTGTATCCGCTCCGTAAGTGCTCATCATTGCCGGACCGCGTCTGTCTTTATTATCATATGGGCCAGTGTCTGGCGCCCTGTGTAAAAGACGTGTCAAACGAGACGTATAAGAAGATGGCAGCCGAAATTACGCGCTTTTTAAATGGCGGCCATCAAGAAGTCAAAAAAGCGCTCACCGATAAAATGACAGAAGCGGCAGAAAAGCTCGAATTTGAACGAGCGAAAGAATACCGTGATCAAATTTCACACATTGATACACTCATGGAAAAACAGAAAATTAATATGGCTGATTTTACAGACCGGGATGTGTTCGGCTATACGGTTGATAAGGGCTGGATGTGTGTACAAGTGTTTTTTGTGCGGCAGGGACGGCTGATCGAACGTGATGTGTCGACGTTTCCGGTCTACAGTGAACCGGAAGAAGAGTTTCTAACGTTTCTCGGGCGTTTTTATGAAGCACCGGAACATTTTAAACCGAAGGAGATTTTATTGCCCGATGCGGTCGATGAACAGTTGGCTGGGCAGCTGATTGGTGTGCCGATGACCAAGCCGCAGAGAGGAAAGAAAAAAGAACTTGTGAAACTGGCGGAAAATAATGCGAGCGCAGCTCTTCGGGAAAAATTTGCGTTAATTGAACGTGATGAAGAAAGAACCATTAAAGCGGCGGAACAGCTGGGTGAAGCTATGAATATACATGTGCCGCTCCGGATCGAGGCGTTCGATAATTCGAATATTCAAGGAACCTCACCTGTATCCGCAATGATTGTATTTATAGATGGGAAACCTGAAAAAAAAGAATACCGGAAATATAAAATTAAAACGGTCACTGGACCGGATGATTATGGGTCGATGAGAGAGGTCATCCGCCGGCGTTATTCCCGTGTGTTAAAAGAACAATTGCCGCTTCCTGATTTAATCATTATTGACGGCGGAAAAGGCCAAATAGAAGCTGCACGTGATATTTTACAAAACGAATTAGGGCTTGAAATACCGATTGCGGGACTGGCAAAAGATGACCGCCACAGGACATCACAGCTTCTGTACGGAAATCCGCTGCAAGTTGTCCCACTCAAACATAACAGCCAGGCATTTTATTTGCTTCAGCGTATTCAGGATGAAGTGCATCGATTTGCTATTACATTTCATCGGCAAATTCGGGGCAAGGGAGCGTTTCAATCCATTCTTGATCATATTGAAGGGGTAGGACCACAGCGGAAAAAACAACTCTTAAAATCGTTCGGCTCTCTAAAAAAATTGAAAGAAGCGACAAAAGAAGAGATTATGGGTGCAGGAATCCCGGAAAAAACAGCCGTAGCGATATTGAATGCAATCATAAAAGAGTAACAGGTGAATAAAACAGGCTGTCCGAAGTTGGACAGCCTGTTTTTATTCCCACTTTACGGTAATCTCTACTTGTTTGCTTCGTTTTTGCAAACTGCAAATCGCTTCTGCTGCTGCATCATGGCGGGCTGCAATTTGCTCGGCGATAAATCCGCTTTCGAGTGTGAAGGATGGGTCGGTCTGCACCTCGAATCGTCGCTCAGTCATGCCGCCGGATAAGCGATAAATCATCTCTTTTTTCTTTTCTTTCAACAACTCAATCTGTCCCCAGCCGGCTTCAGAGAAAAAAGCGGACAGTTCCTCCGTGCCGGTACATGGGAAACGGCGTGCCAGCATTTTTCCACCCCAGTATAAAATGTCGGCGGAATCACTCCCTAAAATGTCACCGAGAAGGACGTCGCGAATCAGTTCGTAACCGAAAACAGAGATGGACGGATCGGGCTGTGCAGTCTGTTCCTGTTCTTCGTTTTCTTTCGTCAAAATTAACTCCCCACTTTCTTGCTATTATTATATACAAATACTAGTCGTGAAAAAAGTATATTCCGCTTCTAAAGCCGGACAAAAATGTGCCCACCTCTCCTTGACGCTAATAGTTTATGAGAGTAAAATGTACTTGTCACATCGTAATATAAACATGTGAAGCAGTGTGCGAATAATGAAAATATTTGTCGGATGCTTCAAGATTAAGGGGGGAAAATGATGGCTGACAATCGAGAGTTTTTTTACCGCAGGCTGCACTCATTGCTCGGTGTCATTCCAGTTGGGCTGTTCATGACACAGCACTTAGTCGTCAATCATTTTGCGACGAAAGGGGAAGAAGAATTTAATCAAGCAGCAGGATTTATGGCAAGTTTGCCATTTGTGTATGTGCTTGAGGCGTTAATTATCTTCTTGCCGCTCTTGTTCCACGCTATTTATGGTCTGTATATTGCTTTTACAGCGAAAAATAACGTAGGACGTTATAGCTATTTCCGTAACTGGATGTTCATGCTTCAACGCTGGTCAGGCGTAATTACGCTTGTGTTTGTAGCTTGGCATGTATGGGAAACAAGAGTTCAGGCAGCATTGGGCGCTGAAGTGAATTTTCAGATGATGGAGAATATTTTAGACAATCCATTTATGCTCGCATTTTACATAGTTGGCGTACTCGCAGCTATTTTCCATTTTGCGAATGGATTATGGTCGTTCTGCGTTAGCTGGGGTATAGCTGTATCACCGCGTTCGCAGCAAATTGTTACATACGCAACGCTTTTCGTTTTTGTCGCGTTATCAATCATCGGTTTGCGCGCGATCTTTGCATTCGTTTAATACCGGTAATGAACCGGTTTCTGTAAAAAAGATATAAGTACGGAACTGGAAAAGGGAGTGGACCTCACAATGAGTAAAGGTAAAGTTATCGTAGTCGGCGGCGGTCTTGCCGGACTAATGGCTACGATTAAAACAGCGGAATCAGGTACACCTGTTGAACTATTTTCGCTTGTTCCGGTAAAGCGTTCTCACTCCGTTTGTGCACAGGGCGGCATTAACGGTGCCGTCAACACAAAAGGGGAAGGCGATTCTCCATGGGAACACTTTGACGATACAGTATATGGTGGAGATTTCCTTGCAAATCAACCGCCTGTAAAAGCCATGACGGAAGCTGCACCAGGCATTATCCATTTGCTAGACCGGATGGGTGTTATGTTTAACCGTACACCGGAAGGACTTCTTGACTTCCGCCGTTTCGGCGGTACGCAGCATCACCGAACTGCTTTTGCCGGCGCAACAACAGGTCAGCAGCTTTTGTATGCGCTTGACGAGCAGGTTCGCCGTTTCGAAGTAGAAGGACTTGTTACGAAATATGAAGGATGGGAATTCCTCGGTGCTATCATTGATGATGAAGGGATTTGCCGTGGTATTGTAGGACAAAACCTATCGAACATGAGCATTCAATCTTTCCCTGCTGATGCAGTTATTATGGCGACGGGTGGACCTGGTATCATTTTCGGTAAATCAACAAACTCCGTTATCAATACAGGTTCTGCCGCTTCCATTGTGTACCAGCAAGGCGTAAACTATGCAAACGGTGAATTCATCCAAATTCACCCGACAGCGATTCCAGGTGATGATAAACTTCGTCTCATGAGTGAATCTGCGCGTGGTGAAGGTGGACGCGTTTGGACGTATAAAGATGGAAAACCATGGTATTTCCTTGAAGAAAAATATCCTGCGTATGGAAACCTTGTACCTCGTGATATTGCCACACGTGAAATCTTTGACGTTTGTGTAAACCAAAAACTTGGTATCAACGGTGAAAACATGGTTTACCTTGATCTTTCGCATAAAGATCCGCATGAACTGGATATTAAACTTGGCGGTATCATCGAAATCTATGAAAAGTTCATGGGTGATGATCCACGTAAAGTTCCAATGAAAATTTTCCCTGCGGTTCATTATTCAATGGGTGGACTATGGGTAGATTATGAACAGCAAACGAACATTCCGGGTCTATTTGCAGCCGGTGAATGTGATTATTCGCAGCATGGAGCAAACCGTCTCGGTGCAAACTCCCTTCTTTCAGCTATTTATGGCGGAATGGTGGCAGGACCGAACGCAGTCCGCTATATTAACGGTTTAGAGAAAAGTGCAGATGCCGTTTCTTCTTCTGTTTTTGACAACTACGTGAAACAGGAAGAAGCGAAATGGAACGACATTATGACACTTAATAAAGGATCGGAAAATGCGTATGTCCTGCACAAAGAGCTTGGCGAATGGATGACTGCGAACGTAACAGTTGTCCGCTATAATGATAAATTAAAACAAACAGACGATAAAATCGTTGAACTTTTAGAGCGTTACAAAAATATCGATATAAACGATACAGCAAAATGGAGCAACCAGGGCGCAATGTTTACGCGTCAGTTGAAAAATATGCTTCACCTTGCCCGTGTTATAACGATCGGTGCATTGAACCGCAACGAAAGCCGTGGTGCACACTACAAGCCGGACTTCCCGGATCGTAACGATGAAGAATTCATGAAAACAACAATGGCAACATTTACAGGTGAAAATACTGCACCTGCTTTCCATTATGAAGATATTGACGTATCGTTGATTCCGCCTCGTAAACGTGATTATTCGAAGAAGAAGGAGGAGAAATAATGAGCGAGCAAAAAACAGTCCGCTTTATTATTACACGTCAGGACACGGCTGATTCTGCTCCGTACAATGAGGAATTCGAAATAGCATACCGCCCAAATATGAATGTTATTTCCGCCTTGATGGAAATCCGTCGTAATCCGGTTAATGCAAAAGGCGAAAAAACAACGCCGATTACGTGGGATATGAACTGCCTTGAAGAAGTATGCGGTGCCTGCTCAATGAACATCAACGGAAAGCCGCGTCAGTCATGTACGGCTCTTGTTGATCAGCTTGAACAGCCGATCCGTCTTGCTCCGATGAGTACATTCCCGGTTACACGTGACTTGCAAGTAGACCGCAGCCGTATGTTTGACTCATTGAAACGTGTAAAAGCATGGGTGCCAATTGACGGTACGTATGACCTCGGTCCTGGACCACGTATGCCAGAGCGGAAACGCCAGTGGGCATATGAATTATCGAAATGTATGACGTGTGGTGTATGTCTTGAGGCATGCCCGAATGTAAACAGTAAATCAAACTTTATCGGTCCTCAGCCGCTTTCACAAGTTCGCTTGTTCAATGCGCATCCAACGGGAGCAATGAACCGTGACGAACGATTAGAAACAATCATGGGCGACGGAGGCCTTGCAAACTGTGGTAACTCGCAAAACTGTGTGCAATCTTGTCCGAAGGGAATTCCTTTGACAACATCAATTGCGGCACTAAACCGTGAAGCAACAATGCAGTCATTCCGCAGTTTCTTCGGAAGCGATCACGCAGTCGATTAATGATGGAAACCTTCAGCATGAGCTGAAGGTTTTTTTGAAAATCAAAAATGAATAATCATTCATTATGGGGGATGGAACAATGCGAAAACCTAATTACATTGAAGACATCGAAAAATGGTCCGCTGAATTTTCATATTATTGGCCGGTAACCATTCGTTTTTCAGAAATTGATATGCTCGGCCATTTAAACAATACGGTGACATTTAAATATTTTGAAGAAGCGAGAATTCAATTTTTACGTGAATGTGGTTTGAAAAAAGAATGGGGGAAGGATGAGTATGTTTTCGTTGTAGCTGACTTGCAGTGTGATTATGTACAGCAAGTTTTTTACGAAGAATCTCTTCGAATTTATGTAAAAACAGTGAATTTTGGTACCTCGTCATGCGATCTTCATTACAAGGCTGTCAATGAAAAAGAAGAAATCGTATTCACAGGACGAGGTACAATTGTTCAAATTGAAAGATCAACAGGTCGAGCAGTTCCGATAAGCGGAGAAGTGAAGCAGGCGATGTGTGGAAATAGCCGCGACCAATCAGAAATACCTCGCATATGATATGGTAGCGGCGGCTATCCAATACTGGCTGCTCTTTGAAAGGGTGACATTGTGTGTGGCGGCATCCATTTTAACAAAACGGGAAAAAGAGGTGTTTAACTGGCTTATTGTTGGAAAATCGACACATGAAATCGCTGTTCTTCTCGGCATAAGCGAAAAGACAGTGCGCAATCACATTTCAAACGGTATACAAAAGCTTGGTGTGAAAGGGCGCGCACAAGCGATTGTCGAACTATTGCGTCTTGGAGAACTCTCTTTATGAACAGTGCTGATTCATCAGCGCTGTTTTTTACTGCTTTTGGCTCTCTTGCATTTTAGTCTGAAAACAGGGAAAATATACGAGAATCATGAAACTGTTTTTTATGAAAGGGTGCAATGCATATGTCTCTCACACGAAGCAATCTGGGAGAAGCAGTCGCTGATATAGAACGGAATTTACGTCATATTGACGGCATTATTAAACAAAAAGGACGAGAAATATTAAACGATTATCATATAACCCCGCCTCAATTTATTGCCTTGCATTCGTTATTTGAAAAGGGAGATACGACCATTGGTGAGCTTTCTGCGCGTATGTTTCTTGCCTGCAGCACAACGACGGATTTAATTGACCGGATGGAAAAAGCGAGTTTGCTTGAACGAGTCCGTGACACGAAAGACCGGCGTATTGTCCGCATCCATTTGCTGCCGGAAGGGGAACGAATAATCGAAGAGGTGATTAATAAACGACGTCAGTACGTTGAGGGTGTGCTAAGCAATTTTACCGATCAAGAGGTGGACGGTATAAATCGCCTCCTTGAAAAAATGTATGTTGAAATGAAAGTGGAATGAGGCGGATTTTTTTGAACAGACCAATTGGCGTAATTGATTCGGGTGTCGGAGGGCTGACAGTGGCGAAAGAAATGATGCGCCAGCTCCCGAAAGAAACCATTTATTATGTAGGAGATACAGCCCGCTGCCCGTACGGCCCACGTCTTCCTGGTGAAGTCAGGAAATTCACGTGGGAAATGACTAGATTTCTAGAACGGTACGATATGAAAATGCTCGTCATCGCCTGCAACACTGCAACGGCGGTTGTACTGGATGAAATTAGACGGGAAATGCCAATTCCGGTTGTCGGCGTTATACAGCCTGGTGCGCGGGCGGCTATTAAGGAGACGAAAAATCGCCATATTGCGGTACTAGGAACGGTTGGAACCATTAAAAGTGGTGCATATGAGCGAGCGATAAAAGCAACGGATTCCAGTGCGGAAATTTATCCGTTAGCCTGTCCGGATTTTGTGCCGCTTGTTGAGAGTGGTGCATATAAAAGTGAGAAGGCCAAAGAAATTGTTGCTGCAACACTGCAGCCGTTGAAAAACACACCAGCTGATACGGTCATTTTAGGCTGTACACATTATCCGCTCCTTGAACCAATTATTGCGGACTACATGGGACCGGATGTTTCGGTTATCAGTTCCGGTGATGAAACAGCTCATGGCGTCAGTGCGATTCTTGAGTTTAATGAGATCATGGCGGAAGATGAGAATCCGGAACACCGCTTTTTTACAACGGGAAATACGAAAGGATTTTACACGATCGCCTCGGATTGGCTCGGGGATCCATCCATTCAAATTAAAACCATTCAGCTGGCGTAATGCCGGCTTTTTTGTTCTGCAATAAAATGCGTTTCATATACATGTACCATTGCATATTCAGGAGGGCGATCTGTTTGCGTGTATACGAAAAAACATTGCTTGCTGCCGCGGTTTTGGTCATGTCAGGCTGCAGTTATTCATTTGGAAACGACAGCGAAACAGATGCGCTGCCGAAGAGAGTTGTCTATACAGAAGCGGAAGTGGACAGACCGGCGTCAGCCATTGAGACGATCATGGCGGAACTGTATGTGATTGACCAAGCTAACCTTGTCGTACCTCAGTCAATGCCGATAGAAAAAACAGAAAATGAAGAAAAAGCAGCACTACAATATTTAATTGAAGGTGAATTTGCGAAAGGATTTCGTGCGCCGCTTCCAGAAGGAACCGTTGTCGATGATGTAGCCATTGAGGGGAACACCGCTGTCGTTAAACTATCCGGTTCGTTCAAAAATTATGCACCTGAAGACGAAGCAAATATCGCTGCGGCCATAACGTGGACGGTCACCGGTTTTGGAAAAGCAGACCGAGTTCATATTGAGACAGATGGGAAAAGACTTCAAACAATGCCTGTAGGAGGAATGCCTATTCCAGAGGCAGGAATGAAGAGGGAAGATGGGATTAATATGGATGCCGATTATGTTAATTCAGGTGTGACGAAACCGTTGACGGTATACTTCACGGCGCAAAATGAAAATGGTCCCTATTATGTACCGGTGACACGGCGTATTTCGGCTGATACATCAGATCTCATATCTGCCGCTGTACTTGAACTGTCAAAAGGGCCGGAAGCCGGCAAGGGACTTACATCCGAGTTTATGGCTGGAACGAAACTTGTTAAAGAACCATCTGTAAAAAACGGACGGGCTGTTTTGCATTTTAACGAAGCGATTTTAGAGAATAATGGAGAACCGCTCATTTCCAGCCGTGTATTAAAGCCTCTAGCTTTTACTCTAACGGAATCAGCGGGCATTGAAAGTTTCGCTATTCAAGTGGAGGGAAAGCCGAACATACAGCTTGAAACAGGAGAGCAAGTGCCGTCTTCGATCACCGCTCCTTTATTTGTGAATGAAGAAATGGCTGTCTCAGCAGAATGAACGATTGACAGACGTACACAAATTCCGGACAATGGACAGCGGATACAGTTAAAAACGGAGGGAATCAACTATGCGCATAGATGGACGAACGGAACATGAATTACGTCCGGTCAAGATTGAAACGGATTTTTTAACACATCCGGAAGGGTCGGTTTTAATTTCAATCGGCAACACGAAAGTCATTTGTACAGCGAGCATTGAAGACCGTGTTCCTCCGTTTATGAGAGGAAGCGGAAAGGGCTGGGTGACGGCGGAATATGCGATGATTCCGCGAGCGACTGGCCAGCGCAATATGCGTGAATCGACAAAAGGCAAAGTGACTGGACGAACGATGGAAATTCAACGACTAATTGGCCGGGCACTGCGGGCAGTCGTGGATCTTGACGTAATTGGTGAACGTACAATATGGGTGGACTGCGACGTCATACAGGCCGATGGCGGGACAAGAACCGCAGCCATTACTGGGGCATTTGTCGCAATGACAATGGCTCTTCATAACCTTTCCATTGAAAAAGAGTTTCCTGCTTACCCGATTACAGATTTTTTAGCGGCGACAAGTGTCGGAATCGTCAAAGAGCATGGTGTCGTGATAGACTTAAATTATGAAGAAGACAGCGCAGCAGAAGTCGATATGAATGTCGTAATGACCGGCTCGGGTCAATTTGTCGAAGTGCAGGGCACTGGGGAAGAAGCGACATTTTCTATGGAGGAACTGCAGCAGCTGCTTGGAGCCGCACAATCCGGAATGAAAAAACTATTTGAGATACAGTCAGAAGTTCTCGGCACGGCGGCGGAGTTGATTAATGAAAGGAAGACAGAACTGTGAACGAAGTCATTATTGCGACAAAAAATGAAGGAAAAGCAAGAGAGTTTGTGCAAATGTTTGAACCGTACGGTATTGTCGTTAAAACATTAATTGACTATCCGGAGCTGCCGGATGTTGAAGAAACGGGAGAAACGTTTGCGGAAAACGCGCTGTTGAAAGCAGAATCAGCAGCCCGTTTAACCGGACGACCGGCTATTGCTGATGATTCGGGAATCGTTATTGATGCTTTAGATGGGAGACCTGGCGTCTATTCAGCCCGTTATGCAGGGCTTGAAAAAGATGACAAAGCGAACAATAGGAAAGTGTTGGAAGAATTAGACGGTGTAGAGGAGGAAAAAAGAAGTGCCCGGTTTACCTGTGTGTTGGCTGTATCATTTCCGGACAATCGTGAACCAATTATTGTAGAGGGTGCCTGTGAAGGACGAATTGCATATGAAGATCAAGGGGTAAACGGGTTTGGATACGATCCGCTATTTATTCCGGATGGATTTGATGGAACGATGGCACAGATGAAAGCCGCTGAAAAAAATGCAATCAGCCATCGGGCGATTGCGCTGCAAAAATTGCGGGCGGCGCTGCCAGAATTGGCGGGTGAACCAAAATGAGAATGCTTGTTGTCAGCGATAACCATGGATGGGATAGTATTTTAACTGATTTAAAACGGCGCTACGAAGAAAATGTGGATGTGATGATTCATTGCGGCGACTCGGAACTGCTCGCTGACAACCCGGCTGTTGAGGGCTATACGATTGTAAGGGGAAACTGTGATTCGGAGGATCAATACCCGAATGATGTATTGGAAAGCGTGGAAGACTGCCGGGTTTTTGTCACGCACGGCCACCGGTATAATGTCAAAATGACGCTCATGAATCTTTCATACAAAGCGAAAGAAAACAGTGCTGACTTCGTTTTCTTTGGCCACTCACACACTGCGGGTGTCGAGAAACAGGACGGCATTATTTATTTGAATCCGGGCAGCATCTCCCTTCCGAGAGGGCGCAGCGAAAAAACTTATGCCATCGTCGAAGTGGACAAACTTCAGATCACCGTCCGCTTTTTTGATGAAAAACATGTTGAAGTAGAAGACATGAAAGCAACATTTAGCCGCTGACCATTGCCAGACCGCCCCGTACATTCGATGCGGGGCATGATGGCAACGACACATGGAGCAGAATCGATTCAGAAATTTTTTCCGTCTTTCCTTCTAAAATGAAAAAATCATGTTGACATCTTATATTCTCATTGTTATTATAAATATTGTCTTTAAATGATGTCCCAGTAGCTCAGCTGGATAGAGCAACGGCCTTCTAAGCCGTCGGTCGGGAGTTCGAATCTCTCCTGGGACGCCATACATAAAAACTCAAAAAGGCGGTCTGACACGTAATGGTGCGGATCGTCTTTTTTCATTTTTACTTACATTCGTTCCAGAGAGATAGTTAAATAAGTACTTTGCTCGTTTAATGGAGAAGTATTTTGTGAAAAAGCAGAAGAGAATATTTGTAATAAAGTAGAGGTTCAAAAACTATTAGCTGATAGTTTAACAAATTAATGATTGAACAGGAGTTACTCGAAATTAAAAAAGAAGGGGCACAGGATAAAAGGGATAAGTTCAATAAAAATAGTGGAACTCGAGAGGCAGTTAACCCATATTTGAAGTTATTTAAGAAAAGGCGGTCTGCCACGTTTTGGCGTACCGCCTTTTTTCTGTTCTTTCCATAAATGCCGTGCTACACTTCAATTAATAAAACATGAACGGGTGGAAAAGGATGAAAAAGAAGAAACGGATCAAAAAAGGAAACGTCATTCAATTTCCGGGCACATCAACTCACCTTGAAAAAGAAGGGCAGATCGCACTGGAAGAAAAAAGGTTCGATGATGCAATCCGGCTGTATAAAGAAGCGCTTCGGTTTGAAACGGATCGCACGGAAGAGTTGAAAATGGCCCTTCTCATTGCTTTTCATGAAAGCGGCAGTGTAGATGAAGGGATTGAGCTTTCGCGTGAAATGCTTCACGCGGGTGAAGGCCATTATTTTGATGTTCTCGATCTGCATGTACTGATGCTTATTCAGAAAAAACGGTTTAAAGAAGTGGCAGACACGTTATCGGCGCTCCTCGAAGAAGGTCTGCCTCCGGACCGGTATGAACACTTTGCTCATTTAAAAGCACTTGCAGACAGGATGACCGTCAAACAATATGAGTCTGCCTCTGCTTTTCTCAATAAAAATGAGACCGTGCAAGAAAAAATGATGAAACTTGCGGAATTATCAACACTTGATGCGTCGCCGTATGAGAGGGAGCTCATTAATCTGTTAGCCGACCCGTCTGAACACCCATTTATCCAGTCTATGGCGCTCGGTCTGCTTACAGAAATCGGAAGTACACAAAAAGTGACGGTGCGGAAATTTCATTTTGAAAAAGAGATAATCCCGGTGTTAACGAGTGAAGCTTTTAGCCGGCCATTTTTCAAAGAAGCTGCTGCTCATCTGGAAGAAACAATTGGTCAGGAAAATCCGGTTTTATTTGAGCAAGTGATGGATCTTATTAAGCAGCAGTTATTTTTGTTGCAGCCATTTGATCCAGACGTAGAGGCGGCTGTCTGGTCAAAAGCGGCCATTCTTCACATTGAATCGCTCTATCGATCTGTGGACTCATCTTCAACCATTGATCAAGAGGCAGCAAAGGCGCTGTTGTTTATGCAGGAACTCGATGAAATTTCAGCCTTTTAGTTGAAAGAAAGCGGCTGTATGGTATAATGTAAAAGTCGTATTGTGTCCTTTTTGTATCAGAAAGAATGTACATAGGGCGAACGTTCATATTTATTAATAGATTGTTGGAGGGAATTTTTTATGTCTGCAAAGTGGGAAAAATTAGAAGGCAACCAAGGAGTCCTCACGGTTGAAGTTGATGCTGAAACTGTCAAAAAGGGACTCGACACTGCGTTCCAAAAAGTCGTAAAAACAATTAATGTTCCAGGCTTCCGTAAAGGAAAAATGCCTCGTCCATTATTCGAACAGCGTTTCGGCGTTGAAGCTCTTTACCAAGATGCCATTGATGCGATTCTTCCAGAAGCATACAGCAACGCAATTGATGAAGCGGGAATTGAACCGGTTGACCGTCCGGAAATCGATGTAGAACAATTCGAAAAAGGCAAGCCATTCATCTTCAAAGCGACTGTAACAGTTAAGCCTGAAGTGAAGCTTGGAGAGTACAAAGGTCTTGAAGTAGCAAAAGAAAGCACTGAAGTAACAGACGAAGATGTGGATCAAGAACTGAAAGATTTGCAAAAACGCCACGCTGAGCTTGTTGTCAAAGAAGACGGTGCTGTTGAAAACGACGACACAGTTGTGATCGATTTTGAAGGCTTCGTTAATGGCGAAGCATTTGAAGGCGGACAGGCTGAAAACTATTCAATCGTCATCGGTTCTGGTACTTTCATCCCTGGCTTTGAAGACCAGCTTGTTGGCATGAAAGCGGGAGAAGAGAAAGACGTAGAAGTGACATTCCCAGAAGAATACCACGCAGAAGAGCTTGCAGGTAAGCCAGCCGTATTTAAAGTGAAACTTCATGAAGTGAAAGCACAGGAACTTCCAGAGTTAAACGATGATTTTGCAAAAGAAACAGATGAAGAAGTAGAAACACTTGCTGATTTGAAAGCAAAAATCAAAGAGCGTCTTGCTGAGCAAAAACAAAGCGCTTCTGAGCAAAAATTGCGTGATGACCTTGTCGATAAAGCTGTAGCAAATGCAGAAACAGACGTTCCTGAGGTGATGATTGACAGTGAAATCGACCGCATGCTGCAGGAATTTACACAAAACCTTTCTATGCAAGGCATGAATCTTGATCTTTACTACCAGTTCTCAGGTCAAACGGAAGCAGACCTTCGTGGACAAATGAAAGAAAATGCGGAAACACGCGTGCGTACTAGCTTGACGCTTGAAGCAATTGCTGTAGCTGAAAACCTTGAACCGACAGATGAAGACGTTGATGCTGAAGTAAGCAAAATGGCTGAACAATTTGGCCTTTCTAAAGAAGATATCCAAAAAGCACTTGGCAGCCTTGACGGTATGAAAGCGGACTTGAAAATTCGCAAAGCAGTCGAATTCCTTGTGGAAAACAGCAAAATTAGTGCATAATAAAAGAACAAACTGACAGGGCGCGACTTGATCGTGCCTTGTTTTCTACCTTGAAATATGCCTATAACGCTTTTTCGTTTTTGTTTTCCTTCAAATATGCTACAATGCGATACATAACTTAATTAAGGGTAGTCAATAAAAAATCCGGTCAAATGAATTTTTCCGGCTGCACCAACATAGCATAAGGGGTGAACCAGATGTTTAAATTCAATGAAGAAAAAGGACAGTTAAAATGTTCGTTTTGCGGCAAATCGCAGGACCAGGTGCGTAAACTCGTAGCAGGGCCGGGCGTTTATATTTGCGACGAATGTATTGAACTGTGCACAGAAATCGTAGAAGAAGAACTTGGCACAGAAGAAGAAGTCGAGTTTAAAGATGTACCGAAACCGGCACAAATTCGCGAAATTCTAGGTGAATATGTCATCGGGCAGGAACGGGCGAAGAAATCACTCGCTGTTGCCGTTTACAATCACTACAAACGCATCAATTCTAACAGCAAAGTGGATGACGTGGAATTATCCAAATCAAACATTTGTTTAATAGGACCGACAGGAAGCGGAAAAACACTTCTTGCTCAGACGCTTGCACGTATTTTGAACGTTCCGTTCGCGATTGCAGATGCCACTTCATTAACAGAAGCAGGCTACGTCGGTGAGGACGTTGAAAATATTTTGCTGAAGCTGATCCAAGCAGCTGATTATGATGTTGAAAAAGCCGAAAAAGGCATTATATACATCGATGAAATTGATAAAGTAGCCCGTAAATCGGAAAATCCATCCATTACCCGTGACGTATCGGGTGAAGGGGTACAGCAGGCGCTTCTGAAAATTTTGGAAGGAACGGTTGCAAGTGTGCCGCCACAGGGTGGACGCAAACATCCTCATCAAGAATTTATCCAAATTGACACAACAAATATCCTCTTCATTTGCGGCGGAGCGTTTGATGGTGTCGAGCAAATAATTAAACGCCGCCTAGGTCAAAAAGTAATCGGTTTTGGCTCTGAAACGAAAAAAGAAGAAGTGGAAGATAAGTCTCTTCTTTCACAGCTTGTTCCAGAAGATTTGCTTCGTTTCGGTTTAATTCCAGAATTCATCGGCCGCCTTCCAGTCATTGCAAGCCTTGAACAGCTAGACGAAGAAGCGCTCGTTGAAATTTTGACAAAACCAAAAAATGCGCTTGTGAAGCAATACCAAAAAATGCTTGAGCTTGATGATGTCGATCTTGATTTCGACGATAAAGCATTAAGCGAAATTGCGAAAAAAGCGATCGAACGTAAAACGGGTGCGCGCGGACTGCGTTCAATCATTGAAAGTATTATGCTTGAAGTAATGTATGAACTTCCGTCACGCGATGATATTAAAACATGTGTCATTACGGAAGAAACTGTAACGGACCAGGCACCGCCAAGGCTGCTTGACGAAAATGGCGAAGAAGTCGGTTCCGTTGATAAAACATCTGCATAATGATGTGATTTGAAAAGGGGACAGTGCCTAAATGGCGCTGTCCCTTCTTTTCAATCGACATCATCTGTCATTTTACGTTAAGATAGTAAAAAAGAAAGAGAAGCGCCCCGGTAGTACATGCTGGGATGGTTTTTGCAGGGAGGGATTAGTGATGAAGGCAGAAACGATTTATACAGTACCACTTTTGCCATTGAGAGGTATGCACGTATACCCGACGATGGTGCTGCACCTCGATGTTGGACGGGACCGTTCCATTGAAGCGCTTGAAAAGGCGATGTTAAATGACCAGCTTGTTTTTTTATCGGCACAAAAAGACCCAGAGCTTGACGACCCGTCAGGTGACGATGTATATGAAGTCGGTACACTAACGAAAGTAAAGCAAATGCTGAAGCTTCCAAATGGTACAATTCGTGTACTCGTTGAGGGGCTTGACCGGGCAAAATTGATTTCCGTTATTGACCAGGAGTCATTTTATGAAGCGGTTGTTGAAGTGCATGAGGAAGAAACGCAAAAAGATGCGGAAACAGAAGCGCTTATGAGAATGCTGTTAAAGCAATTTGAACAGTACATGAAATTATCAAAAAAAGGATCTTCAGAAACACTCAGCTCCGTAGCGGATATTGAAGAGCCGGGACGTCTGGCAGATATAGCGGCTTCACACATTTCGTTAAAAGTTAAAGAAAAGCAAGAAATATTAGCTACTTTTCCAGTGAAAGAACGACTGGAGCGTCTCGTTGCCCTTTTGCATAATGAAAGGGAAGTATTGAATTTAGAGAAAAAAATTGGCCAGCGCGTAAAAACGTCGATGGAAAAAACGCAAAAAGAATACTACTTGCGTGAACAAATGAAAGCGATCCAGCAAGAACTTGGCGACAAAGAAGGAAAATCAGGTGAAGTGGAAGAACTTACAGAGCGAATTTTAGCCGCTTCCATGCCGGAACATGTTGAAAAGACGGCGCTGAAAGAACTTGATCGCTATGAAAAAATTCCACAAAGTGCTGCGGAAAGTGCGGTCATCCGTAACTATCTGGAATGGCTTGTGACATTGCCATGGTCAAAAGCGACAGAAGACGATCTCAATGTAAACAAAGCCGAAGATGTATTGAACCGTGATCATTACGGGCTTGAAAAAGTGAAAGAGCGTGTGCTTGAATTTTTAGCTGTCCGTCAATTGACGCAGTCGCTGCGTGGTCCGATCTTGTGTCTTGCTGGACCGCCAGGCGTAGGGAAAACAAGTCTTGCCCGTTCAATTGCAGAATCGATTGGGCGCAATTTTATCCGCATTTCTCTTGGCGGTGTTCGAGATGAATCGGAAATTCGCGGTCACCGACGCACGTATGTCGGTGCGATGCCAGGCCGGATTATTCAAGGGATGAAGAAAGCTGGAACAATTAACCCGGTCTTTTTGCTTGATGAGATTGACAAAATGTCAAACGACTTCCGCGGAGATCCTTCGTCTGCGCTTCTCGAAGTGCTTGATCCAGAACAAAACCATAATTTCAGCGATCATTATATTGAGGAAACGTACGATTTATCGAATGTTATGTTCATTGCAACAGCAAACGATTTAAGTGCGATTCCGGGACCTTTACGTGACCGGATGGAGATTATTTCGATTGCCGGCTATACGGAAGTGGAGAAAATTCACATTGCGAAAGATCACTTATTTCAGAAGCAAGTAAAAGAAAACGGATTATCAGGGAACCAACTCCGCTTAAAAGAAGATGCGATTCGTGATATCGTCCGCTATTACACACGTGAAGCAGGTGTCAGAAGTCTTGAGCGCCAGATGGCAGCCATTTGCCGGAAAGCAGCGAAGAAAATCGTTTCAGGCGAGAAAAAACGTGTGACTGTCACGGAAAAAAATTTACAGGAGTTTCTCGGCAAGCGGATTTTTCGTTATGGCCAGGCAGATACAGAAGATCAAGTCGGTGTAGTTAATGGCCTCGCATACACTGCGGTTGGAGGCGATACACTGCATATTGAAGTATCACTTTCACCGGGAAAAGGGAAACTTCTTTTAACGGGTAAACTCGGCGACGTGATGAAAGAATCTGCACAGACGGCGTTCAGTTATGTCCGTTCAAAAGCGAAAGAACTTGGCATTGAAACGAATTTCCATGAGCATCATGACATACACATTCATGTTCCAGAAGGTGCAGTGCCAAAAGATGGTCCTTCAGCAGGTATTACAATGGCTGTTGCGCTCATTTCAGCTTTGACAGGACGTCCTGTACGGAGGGATGTCGGTATGACCGGTGAAATAACTTTGCGTGGACGGGTGCTGCCAATTGGTGGTGTGAAAGAAAAGTCTCTCGGTGCGCATCGTGCTGGTCTCACAACCATTATTTTGCCGAAAGATAATGAAAAAGATATCGATGATGTACCGGAAAGCATCCGCAAAGGGCTGACATTTTTGCCTGTGTCGACGATGGATGAAGTGATGGATATCGCGATCGGAGGAAGCAGTTCATGAAAGTAAATAATGTAGAACTGGTCATAAGTGCCGCTAAACCGCACCAGTACCCGGATCTCGGACTTCCGGAATTTGCACTGGCCGGCCGTTCAAATGTAGGGAAGTCATCGTTTATAAACCGGATGATCGGCAGAAAAAGTATGGCGCGTATCTCCTCAAAGCCCGGTAAAACACAGACACTGAATTTTTATAAAATTGAAGACACGCTGTTTTTTGTTGACGTGCCCGGTTATGGATACGCGAAAGTAGCAAAAACAGAACGCGAGGCTTGGGGACGAATGATTGAAACATATATGACGGACCGCCCCCAGCTCTCGGCTTGTATCCATATTGTCGATTTACGCCATGCGCCGTCTGCTGATGACGTAGCGATGTATGAATTTTTAAAACACTATGAAATTCCGGCCATCGTCATTGCAACGAAAGCAGATAAAATTCCAAAAGGAAAATGGCAGAAACATTTAAAAGTCGTTAAAGAAACACTTGACTTCGATCCTTTAGATGACATCATCGTTTTTTCATCGGAAACAGGACTTGGAAAAGACGAAGTATGGAAAGCTGTCAAAAAGCGGATGTACGAAGATAAGGTGTACAAAGCTGAAATTGATATGGATGAAGAATAAAAAACGCTGCTCCTATAGAAAACGGAGCAGCGTTTTTTTATATGGGAACACGTAGAAAATACATATCAGGTTTTGCCCTGTCATTTCTTTGACGGCCGACCATTCCCTTTTTTCACAAACAGCAAATATCCGCCCGCTGCGATTAAAATGAGCGGCCAAAACTGCCAGATCGATTCAAATGCGCCAAACCAGCCTTTTACAGTGTTATAAAACAGCGTTACTGCCGCAATCACTAAAAATAAGATTCCATGAAAGAGTCCACTGCCCGTTTTTTGATGCTGTACTAAAAAGCCAAGTGCGATGATCAGTATGAACACACCTGTATCATTCGCCCACCAGCCGAGGTAATCGATGACGTAAAAATGTATTCCAAAGCCGGTCAGCACCACACCGGACAGGATGCCATTCCCGTCATTTTTATATCCCTGCGCAATAAAGGCAATTCCGGTAATAAGCAAAAGTGCCGGCCATCCAAGGTAAGGTTTTACCCATAAAATAGCTGATTGCTGAAAGAAAAAATACAAGCCGAACCCAATTAAAATGATGCCCGGAAAAACACGCTGTTCATTCATTTCTAAACGTCCCCGCTTTCAAATTCGTTCTATTGCAAAAATGATTTCTTTTTGATAATATTTATAAAGTAGAGGCCCACAGGATGTGGGTCACAAAGATGTGGCGATTGTTGTCGCGCTCGTAGTCTTTGGTCCGTTTCCACAGGATGTGGGTCACAAAGACGTGGCGATTGTTGTCACGTTCGTGGTCTTTGATCGTATAGAAAGTACTGCTATTTATGTTAGCATATGTTCACAAATTGTGGATAATAAAAATTTCTCATTATGGTATAATGGGAATCACAATGATTCGTTTTCGGGGGTGCAGTAACATGCATATCATTACGGTTGGATTAAACTATAAAACAGCCCCGGTAGAAATTCGCGAGCGCCTTTCCTTTCAAGAGGACACGCTTGCTTCAGCTATGACTGAGCTTCAAAAACAAAAAAGTGTGCTCGAAAATGTCATTATCTCGACATGTAACCGTACAGAAATTTATGCGGTCGTCGATCAGCTGCATACCGGCCGTTATTATATTAAAGAATTTTTATCAAAATGGTTCAACATTGCACAGGAAGAATTCACGCCTTTTTTGTTCATATATGAACAGGAAGCCGCAGTTGAACATCTTTTCCGTGTGGCATCTGGTTTAAACTCTATGGTTCTTGGGGAAACGCAAATACTCGGGCAGGTTCGTGAGAGCTTTTTGCAATCACAGGATATGGGTTCAACAGGAACTGTGTTCAACCATTTATTTAAGCAGGCGATTACGCTTGCCAAACGTGGACATGCAGAAACAGAAATCGGAGCAAATGCTGTCTCCGTCAGCTATGCAGCGGTAGAACTCGCAAAGAAAATTTTTGGTAATTTGAAAGGACGTCATGTCCTTGTCCTCGGTGCCGGGAAAATGGGCGAACTAGCGATTAAAAACCTGCATGGAAGCGGAGCGACGAAAGTGACAGTCATGAACCGCACATTTGAAAAAGCGGAGGCGCTTGCAGGACGTTTTAATGGACAGGCAAAGACGATGGACGAATTGCAATGTGCGCTCATGGAAGCGGATATTTTAATCAGCTCAACGGGTTCAAAAGAATATGTCATTACGAAAGACTTAATGACAAACGTGCAAAAATTGCGCAAGGGACGTCCGCTTTTCATGGTGGATATTGCTGTTCCCCGTGATATCGCACCGGAAATTGCGGATATAGAAAGCGTTTTTCTTTATGATATTGATGATCTGGAAGGCATTGTGCAGGCGAACATGGCTGAACGGGAAAAAGCTGCCGCTAACATCGGTCTCATGATTGAAGAAGAGATTGTTTCTTTTAATGAATGGCTAAACTTGCTTGGAGTGGTGCCGGTTATTTCTGCCCTTCGCCAAAAAGCATTGGCGATTCAGTCGGAAACAATGGAGAGCCTGGATCGAAAGCTATCCCATTTAAGCGAACGCGACCGGAAAGTGTTAAGCAAGCATACGAAAAGCATCGTGAATCAAATGTTGAAAGATCCTATTTTGCAGGCGAAGGAACTGGCAGGCGATAAACGTGCAGCAGAAAAGCTTGAATTGTTCATGCAAATCTTCAATATTGAAGAAGATGTGAAAGGATTGAAGCAGGCACAGGCAGAAGAAGAGCGCGTTCAGTCAGTTCAGGCAAAGCCTTTACTCCAGTTTTAAGTGAGGTAACGCGATGTTTGAACAGGGAATGACCCGGCTTCATGAATTGATGATTATTCTATATGCAGTAAGCGTATTACTCTATTTCCTGGATTTTGTACAGCGCAACCAGAAGGCGAATAAAATTGCCTTCTGGATTTTATCGATTGTTTGGGGTCTTCAAACAATTTTTTTATGTCTTTATATGTATAACACAGGCAGATTCCCGGTCCTCACGATATTTGAGGGGCTTTATTTTTATGCATGGGTTCTGCTGACGGCCTCCCTTATTTTAAATAAACTGCTTCGAATGGATTTTACTGTTCTTTTTACAAATGTGATCGGCTTTTTAATAATGACGGTGCACACCTTTGCACCGATACAAGTTGAATCGCAGGCAGCAGCTGAAAAACTTGTTTCGGAACTTTTGCTTATTCATATAACGATGGCGATTTTATCATATGGAGCCTTTTCTCTTTCTTTCATTTTCTCAGCCCTTTATTTGCTGCAGTACCGGCTGTTAAAAATGAAAAAGTGGAACGAGCGGCTTTGGAGGCTCGGTGATCTTGGACAGCTTGAAAAATTATCGGTCGTGTTAAATGCAATGGGTGTTCCGCTTTTACTGCTCAGCCTTATTCTCGGACTTGTCTGGAAAACCATTAAACTGCCTGATGTCAGCTGGTTTGATTTGAAAATTATTGCCTCATTTGTTTTACTATTTGTATATAGTGCATTTTTATATGTCAAAGTACGAAAAGGTTTGTCTGGAAGAACGCTTGCATGGATTAATGCAGGTGCATTCCTTATCATATTAATTAACTTTTTCCTCGGAAGCCGGCTGTCGACATTCCATTTCTGGTATTCGTGACGCCGGCTTTCGGTTTACATGGAGGGTATGGTATTATGCGGAAAATTATTGTTGGATCAAGAAAAAGCCGTCTTGCGTTAACGCAGACAAATCAGGTCATCGATCAATTGAAAAAACTATCTCCTGAAACAGAATTTGAAGTGAGAGAAATCGTCACAAAAGGTGACCGTATATTAGATGTAACATTGTCAAAAGTCGGCGGAAAAGGTCTTTTCGTTAAGGAAATTGAACAGGCGATGTTTGACGGTGAGATTGACATGGCGGTTCACAGCATGAAGGATATGCCGGCCGTGCTGCCTGAAGGGCTTGTGATCGGTGCGGTTCCCGCTCGTGAAGACCACCGTGACGCGTTCATTTCAAAAGGCCATGCAACATTTCGTGATCTTCCTTCCGGTTCAATTATCGGCACAAGCAGTCTTCGCCGCGCCGCTCAGCTCCTTTCGGTTCGTTCTGACATTGAAATTAAATGGATTCGCGGGAATATTGATACGCGCCTTCAAAAACTTGAGAATGAAGAATATGACGCCATCATTTTAGCCGCAGCTGGTCTTGCACGAATGGGCTGGTCTTCGGATGTCGTAACCGAATTTTTAGATGATGAGCTGTCAGTTCCGGCTGTTGGACAAGGAGCGCTTGCGATTGAATGCCGTGAAAATGATTCAGAATTACTAGAACTGTTAGCAAAATTCACGTGTGAAAACACGAAAAAAACAACTACAGCAGAGCGTGCTTTCTTATCAGCCATTGACGGCGGGTGCCAGGTGCCGGTTGCCGGATTTGCGAAAGTTGACGGAGAGAACCTATCTTTGACAGCACTAGTCGCTTCATCCGATGGCAATACAGTTTTAAAAGAAACGGTGACAGGCAGCGATGCAGAACAGATCGGGATAGAAGCTGCACGCCTGTTAAAAGAGCGTGGCGCCGCACAATTGATCGAAGCAGCGAGAGCGGAATCACAGTGAAAACGGATCAGCCGTTATCAGGAAAACGAATTGTTGTAACGCGTCCCGCGGGACAGGCAGCACCGTTTATTGATAAAATAGAAAAAGCGGGCGGCACAGCATACGCAGTGCCGCTTATCGCGTTCCGTATGTGTGAAGACATACGAGATGATGAAGTGTTAAGTCAACTATTTACATATGATTGGATTATTATCACAAGCAAAAATGGCGCTGAGTTCTTTATAGAAAAATTGAGCAGGTCAAACATTGAAGTGAAAAAAATTCCGTCGAAGTTTGCGGCGATTGGGACGAAAACAGCAAAGGTGCTGGAAAAATACGGTGTGACGGTTTCTTATATTCCGGATCGGTTTTCTGCGGATGATCTGGCTAACGATATAATAGCAGGCAGGTTTACACCGAGAAAAGCCCTCATTCCAAAAGGAAACCTTGCACGAGATATAATCGGTCACACAATTCGCCAAACCGGTGCTGCAGCAGATGACTGGATCGTATATGAAACGTATTTTCCGGATGATGAAAAAGTGAAATTGCTTGATCTTATCCGGCGTAAACAAGCGGATATGTTTACCTTTACAAGTCCATCCGCGGTAAGGCATTTTATTCAAACGATTAAGGAAGAGAACGAACCGATTCCTAAAGCGGATTTTGCTTGTATAGGACCGGTAACAAAACAAGAAGCATTGAAATATGGGCTTGCAGTCTCTGTTTGTCCTGAAGAATATACCATTGATGCGCTCGTTGAAGAAATGAGCAGCTTTTATGAGGAGTGACGAGAAAATGACAAATGAATTTGCGAGACACCGCAGACTTCGTCAAAGTGCCAATATGCGTGCATTAGTCCGCGAAACAACATTGAGTGTAAATGACTTTATTTATCCAATGTTTATTACAGAAGGAAATGGCGTTCGAACAGAGGTATCGTCAATGCCTGGTGTATTCCAGCTGTCGCTTGATCATGTAAAAGCAGAACTCGATGAAATTGTCAGTCTTGGCATTAAATCCGTTATTTTATTTGGTGTTCCGGATGAGAAAGATGCTGTTGGAACAGGAGCCTACCACAATCACGGGATCGTCCAGCAGGCGACACGATACATTAAAGGGCAATACCCTGATCTTTTAGTCATTGCGGATACCTGCCTTTGTGAGTATACAGATCATGGACATTGCGGCGTAGTTGAAGGTGGCAGCGTTTTAAATGATCCATCGCTTGATTTGCTTGTAAAAACAGCAGTCAGCCAGGCGGAAGCAGGAGCGGATATTATTGCGCCGTCTAACATGATGGACGGTTTCGTCAAGGCGATTCGTCATGGTCTCGATGAGGCAGGCTATACAGAAATTCCGATTATGTCTTATGCCGTTAAATACTCGTCCGCATTTTACGGACCGTTCAGAGATGCAGCAGATTCCACACCTCAGTTTGGCGACCGGAAAACGTACCAAATGGATCCGGCAAACCGCCGTGAAGCGATGCGTGAAGCAGCTGCTGATATTGACCAGGGGGCAGACTTCTTAATTGTAAAACCAGCTCTATCCTATTTGGATATTATTCGTGATGTGCGAAACGAATTTGATGCACCGGTCGTTGCTTATAATGTAAGCGGAGAATACGCCATGGTGAAAGCGGCGGCGATGAACGGATGGATCGATGAAAAAGCGATCGTGCTGGAAAAATTAACGAGCATGAAACGTGCAGGCGCAGATTTAATTATGACGTATCATGCGAAAGATGCAGCACGCTGGTTAAGCGAACAATAAAAGGAAGGGGTTCTATTCATGCGTTCATTAGAAAAGTCTAAAGAAGCATTTAAAGAAGCAGTAAAAATGATGCCGGGCGGTGTAAACAGTCCGGTTCGTGCGTTTAAATCAGTCAACATTGATCCAATTTTTATGGAGCGCGGAAAAGGGTCACATATATTTGATATTGATGGCAATGAATATATTGATTATGTGTTATCATGGGGCCCGCTTATTTTAGGGCACACGAATGAACGGGTGGTGGAAGCACTCAAAAAAACAGCGGAAACAGGCACAAGTTTCGGTGCATCGACATTACTCGAAAATGAAATGGCTGAGCTCGTCATTGAACGCGTTCCTTCGATTGAAGTCGTCCGCATGGTGTCAAGCGGTACAGAAGCAACGATGAGTGCACTTCGCCTTGCACGCGGTTATACTGGCAGAAATAAAATTTTAAAATTTGAAGGATGCTATCACGGCCACGGTGACTCTCTTTTAATTAAAGCGGGTTCTGGGGTCGCAACACTAGGTCTGCCTGACAGCCCGGGAGTACCTGAAACTGTCGCGAAAAATACAATTACCGTGCCTTACAATGATTTAGAGAGTGTCCGATATGCGTTTGAACAGTTCGGTGATGATATTGCATGTATTATTGTGGAACCTGTTGCCGGAAACATGGGTGTTGTTCCGCCACAGCCGGGCTTCCTTGAAGGGTTGCGTGAAGTGACTGAACAAAATGGAGCACTTTTAATTTTCGATGAAGTCATGACAGGCTTCCGTGTTGGCTACAACTGTGCGCAAGGCCACTTTGGCATCACGCCAGATATTACGTGCCTCGGAAAAGTAATCGGTGGTGGACTGCCAGTTGGAGCATATGGAGGGAAAGCGGAAATTATGAACAACATTGCGCCGGCTGGTTCCATTTATCAAGCCGGTACTTTATCCGGAAACCCGATGGCAATGACGGCGGGACTTGAAACATTACGCCAGCTTACACCTGCTTCATATGAGGAATTTACCCGTAAAGCGGATCTTCTGGAAAAAGGGCTGACAGAAGCAGCGAAAAAGCATGGTATTCCTATTACATTTAACCGTGCAGGTTCTATGATCGGATTCTTCTTCCATGAAGGGCCAGTTCGCAACTACGATGATGCGAAAAACTCGGACCTAGCCTTATTCGCGGATTATTTTCGTGAAATGGCAATGGAGGGCGTCTTCCTGCCGCCATCGCAGTTTGAAGGACTATTCTTATCGACAGCCCATTCAGATGGAGATATTGAAAAAACAATTGAAGCAGCGGATAAAGCATTCAGCCGGTTAAAAAAATAATGATTTCATAATCAGCTGTGCTGCAATATTAGTAAAAAAGCAGAAAGCCGCTTTTTAATGGCTTTCTGCTTTTTTTTATGGACGAATAGACTAAACCGAATAAGGACCGCTCTTTTCCTCCGCTATCATTGAATGAAAGAAGAAAGGATTGGTGTTAAAAACACTTCTTTTTCGTGCCTCTTATGCATACAATAGCGCGAAAAGGAGTGATTGTAATGGATGATTTATTTTTTGTTTCCATTCAAGAAGATGTAGTATTTCCGGACGGTGAAAATGTAGAGGAGCTGCTGTCTATTTCACTCGACCCGCAGGTGATAATCGAACCGAGAAAGGAAGGGACAACTCTTACCGGTACAATAGAAGTAACGGGAGAATATCTTATTGACACAGAAGAAGAGGAAAATATTCGCCAATTTTTCCGTCACATACCTGTTCATGCATTTATACCGCCACACCGTCAGGCAGCGTCGGACTCAGATATTCAAATTCATTCATTTGACTACGACGTACAAAAGCCAGGCCGCCTTATGCTCACAGCCGAGCTTGCAGTCGCTCTAGTTGGATATCAAGAAACACCGGTAGTACCTCAAGCAAATTTCAATGATGAGCTGCCTGTCATGGAAGAGGCGGCGCTTGAGACAAAATCATATGACGAGCATGATAAGCATGTTGTTATAGAAGAGGAAGGACTTGAGGCACTATCAGATGAATCCCCTGTTGTGGAGGAAGAAGCATCTGTTCTTGTGCAAAAAGGAAACACTGAAGAATCATCTATATTCAGCTGGCTTGGAGAACGGTCCGATCAGCAGGCACAGTGGCGCTTCTCAATTGAGAAATCGGGTGATGTTGAACTTATATCCACTCAAGGTGAAGCCCAGCCGCCAGAAGAATAAGAATGGAAAGTAAGATGACATCAAATGTTGTTGGAAAGAAAAGTGTACGGATTCCTTGAAAGCAGCAAAAAGGAACAATGATCCGGCACGCAAAAAAGCGGCATTGACGGAGCCAGGGCGGCCACCGATCATAATGGCGCATCATTCAGAACACCTGCCTTTTTTCTCATTGTATGTAAAAAGGGGAAAAACGTGTGAGCAAGGTTGACGGACTTTGGCAGTTTCGGATAAGATAATGGTATTCAAAAGAAAAGTGTGGACCTGGAAAAGGTGGTACCGCGAACAATCCTCTTCGTCCTTTTCAGACGACGGGGCTTTTTTTCGTTAAGGAGGAAGAAACATAATGGCACAAAATGAAACAACTATGCCGACAAAATACGATCCACAGACGATCGAAAAAGGACGTTACGACTGGTGGACAGCCGGCAAATTTTTTGAAGCAAAAAACGATGAATCGAAGAAACCGTATACGATTGTGATTCCACCGCCGAACGTGACGGGAAAGCTTCATCTTGGGCATGCATGGGATACAACGCTGCAAGATATTTTAACGCGTATGAAACGAATGCAAGGCTATGATGTGCTCTGGCTGCCGGGGATGGATCACGCAGGTATTGCGACGCAGGCAAAAGTGGAGCAAAAACTGAAAGAAGAGGGGACGACCCGCTACGATCTGGGCCGTGAGAAATTTCTAGAGGAGTCATGGAAGTGGAAAGAAGAGTATGCTTCTCATATTCGTGAGCAGTGGGCAAAGCTTGGTCTAGGACTGGATTACAGCCGGGAGCGTTTTACACTGGATGAAGGCCTGTCAAAAGCGGTGCGTGAAGTGTTTGTCAAGCTGTATGAAAAAGGCTTAATCTACCGAGGGGAATATATCATTAACTGGGACCCGTCAACAAAAACAGCTCTTTCTGATATTGAAGTCATATATAAAGATGTGCAGGGCGCGTTTTATCATATGAAATATCCGCTTGAAGATGGTTCGGGATATATTGAAGTTGCGACGACGCGCCCAGAAACGATGCTTGGGGATACAGCGGTTGCCGTGCACCCAGAAGATGCCCGGTACAAGCATTTAATCGGTAAAAATGTTGTTCTTCCGATTACAGGCCGGATCATTCCGATTGTCGGTGATGACTATGTCGACCAGGAATTCGGAAGCGGCGCGGTAAAAATTACGCCGGCGCATGACCCGAATGACTTTGAAATCGGAAACCGCCATGATTTGCCGCGCATTCTAGTTATGAACGAGGATGGCACGATGAATGCAGAAGCAGGCAAATATAACGGGATGGACCGTTTTGACTGCCGAAAGCAAATTGTAAAGGACCTTCAGGAAGAAGGCGTTTTATTCAAAATTGAAGAGCATCTTCATTCGGTCGGACATTCGGAGCGCAGCGGCGCAGTTGTTGAACCGTATTTGTCAACGCAATGGTTCGTTAAAATGGGACCTCTTGCAAAAGCGGCAGTTGATTTGCAAAAAACAGATGAAAAAGTAAATTTTGTGCCGGATCGTTTCGAGAAAACATATTTACATTGGATGGATAATATACGCGACTGGTGTATTTCCCGTCAATTATGGTGGGGTCACCGCATTCCAGCCTGGTATCATAAAGAAACGGGAGAAGTGTACGTCGGCCATGAAGAGCCGGCAGATGCAGAAAACTGGGAGCAGGATAACGACGTGCTTGATACGTGGTTCTCATCTGCTTTATGGCCGTTTTCAACGATGGGCTGGCCGGACAAAGAATCAATTGAGTTTAAACGCTACTATCCGACAGCTGCTCTCGTAACAGGCTATGATATTATTTTCTTCTGGGTATCCCGGATGATTTTCCAGGGGCTTGAATTTACAGGCGAACGTCCGTTTAAAGATGTTCTTATTCACGGCCTTGTCCGTGATGCGGAAGGCCGTAAAATGTCAAAATCACTTGGTAACGGTGTGGATCCAATGGAAGTCATCGACCAATACGGAGCGGATTCACTGCGCTATTTCCTCGCGACAGGGAGCTCCCCAGGGCAGGATTTGCGCTATTCAACGGAAAAAGTAGAAGCCGTCTGGAACTTTGCTAATAAAATTTGGAATGCATCCCGTTTTGCTCTTATGAACATGGACGGAATGACGTACGAGCAGATCGATTTATCCGGCAAAAAATCCGTTGCTGACGAATGGATTTTAACGCGTTTGAACGATACGATTGATAGTGTAACAAATTTGTCCGCAAAATATGAATTCGGTGAAGTTGGCCGTACGCTTTACAACTTTATTTGGGATGATTTCTGTGACTGGTACATAGAAATGGCGAAATTGCCGTTGTACGGAGAAGATGAGCAGGCGAAGCAAATGACGCGCTCCGTTCTTGCCTATGTTCTTGACAATACAATGCGCCTGTTACATCCATTTATGCCGTTCATCACAGAAGAAATCTGGCAAAACCTGCCGCATAATGGTGAAACGATTGTGGAGGCAAAGTGGCCTGTTGCGGACACCTCTTTGACAAATAAAGAAGCGGCAGCGGATATGAAGCTGCTTGTTGATATTATCCGTGCTGTTCGTAATATCCGCGCGGAAGTGAACACGCCGATGAGCAAAAAAGTACCGCTCGTTATTAAGGCGAAAGACGAGATCGTTCTTTCGACATTGACAGAAAACCGCTACTACATCGAGCGCTTCTGCAATCCGGAAGAGCTTGTTATGGAACTTGCTCCGGAAACTCCAGCAAAATCAATGACCGCTGTTGTCACGGGTGCGGAGCTGTTTATGCCTCTTGCAGGATTACTAAATCTTGATGAGGAAATTGCCCGTCTTGAAAAAGAAAAAGCAAAATGGCAGTCTGAAGTGGATCGTGTGTTGAAGAAGCTTTCAAACGAGCGGTTTATGGCAAAAGCGCCGCAAAAAGTCGTGGATGAAGAGCGCGCAAAAGAAAACGATTATCGTGCCAAACTCGCGGCAGTTGAAGCACGGATTGAAGACTTAAAGAAATAATGAATGGAAGAAGGCGGATCGGCTCATGTGGCGGATTCGTCTTTTTCGTACATAGAAGGAGCTGGAAGAATGGAAACATATAAAGAAGCAATTTCGTGGATACATGGCCGTCTTCGTACGGGGATTAAACCTGGGCTTACACGCATGGAATGGATGATGGAGCAGCTGAATCATCCAGAACAAAGACTAAAAGCGGTTCACATAGGCGGAACCAATGGAAAGGGTTCGACGACCACCATGCTGAGATCGATTTTGAATGAGGCCGGGTACGAAGTCGGCACGTTTACTTCGCCATATATAGAACAATTTAATGAGCGGATCAGTGTAAATGGCCGTTCGATTTCGGATGAAGAGATTACGGAACTTGCAAAAAAAATTCGCTTGCTAGCCGATGAAATGGAAGATATGGAATTTGGAGGACCGAGTGAGTTCGAAATTATTACGGCTATGGCGTTTTATTATTTTGCGTTTGTTCATCCGGTAGATATCGTCCTTTTTGAAGTCGGTCTTGGCGGCCGTTTGGATTCCACGAATATTGTTCATCCCATCCTCTCGATTATTACGACTATTGGAATGGATCATATTGCATTTCTTGGTGATACACTGGCTGATATTGCATTTGAAAAAGCAGGCATTATTAAAAGCGGCGTTCCGGTTATCACTTCCGTCCATCAGCCTGAAGCCCTTGATGTAATTGACCGAACAGCAAAAGAAAGAAAGGCACCGGTTTATCTGGCTGGCCGGGATTTTAGTGCGGAATGGATCGGATCAAGCGAAAAGGGGGAGAAGTTTCATTTTCAATCTGCTTTCAGCAAGAGGGATCATCTTGAAACGGGATTAGCCGGTATCCATCAAGTGCAGAACGCAGCGCTTGCGGTCATGGCTGCTGACTTTATACGTGCTTTTTATTCGTTTTTAATCGAATATGAACACGTCGAAATTGGACTGAAAAAAGCCCGCTGGCCAGGCCGATTTGAAACCATTTCAGAAAGCCCGCTTATTATTGCAGACGGGGCTCATAATGAGGAAGGAATCAAGGCCCTTGTTCAAACACTAGAACAGCGGTTTTCTAATAAACACATAACCATTTTATTTGCAGCAATGAAAGACAAACCATTAGATGCCATGATCAATCAATTAAAAGCGGCAGCAGACCAGTTGTATTTTGTACCGTTTTCTTTTCCGAGAGCTGCCCAAAAAGAAGATTACTCCATTTTTGTAACGGATACAGAGGCGATAACAGATTCGTACGAATCGATTATTCGTTCATTTAAAGCTAACGCTACTCAGGATCATATCCTTTTAATTACGGGTTCTCTTTACTTTATTTCTGAGGTAAAAAGGAGCATGTTTTGCTGAAAAAATGATGAACACCCTTTCTTTCTATATAATGTGACATGTAAGCAGGAATTTTGATAGGGGGAAATCGTAATGGAGGCAATACTCTTTTCGTTGTTTATTTTTACGTACGGACTTATTTGCGGGTCATTCTTTAATGTAGCGGGCATAAGAATACCAGTTGGAAAATCGGTTATTCGTCCACGAAGTGCTTGTCCTGTTTGTAAAAAAACATTGTCGCTATTTGAGTTAATTCCGGTTATTTCTTATGTCTTGCAACGTGGAAAATGCCGCGCCTGTCAAACACCTATTTCACCCGTATATGTTCAAATTGAAATGTTGACAGGCTGTTTATGGGTGGCAGCTTATTGGCAATTTGGATTTACGAAAGAATGGATTGCCGCCATAACGTTGATTTCTCTACTCATGATTATCATAGTTTCTGATTTTGTTTACATGATTATCCCGAATTCGATTTTGTTGTATTTTTTCTTTGTGTTTATATTAGAGCAAGCTGTCATTCCTGTCATACCATGGCAGGATGCAGCATTTGGTTTTGTTAGTGGATTTTTGCTGCCCTTGCTAGTTGCGATTGTTTCTAAAGGGGGCATGGGAGCGGGAGATATAAAGCTATTTGCAGTCATTGGCTTAAGTCTTGGATTCACAGGGTTTTTGCTTTCCTTTTTCTTTTCTGTATTGTTCGGTACACTAGCGGGTATTGTCGGCCTAATGAGGGGGAACGTCAAGAAAGGTGTTCCATTTCCATTTGGTCCCTGGATTGCCGCAGGAACCATTACATCACTATTCATAGGTGAGTCATTTCTCGTTTGGTATTTATCATTCTATTAACGTTATGAACAGTGGTCTCAAACCCTGTTCTTTTTTCTCTCATTAATCGTATACATAATAAAAAATAGGAGGGATGAACATGGACGAGCCAGATTGGTCTTATGAACGCAGCGATGTTCTCATCTGGCAATTGCCCGGTGAGGAAGCGGAACTAGAATCGGAAACAGAACCCATTGTTATACAGAAAAAAAAATCAATCATTCGCCCGGCAGCTGGTGCTGTGATCGTAATGTCAGCCCTTATCACCGGTACACTGTTTGGTGTGACAATGATCCGGGCAGTTAATGTGCCGGATGAAAAACCGGCCGCAGCAGCTGTAAGCAAGACACCTGTACAGGAAGTGAAACGCGGAAAAGTGAAACTGTCGGTCATTCAAGGAGGGCTCTTTTCGACAGAAGAAACTGCGAAGAAAGGGTTGAAGACGGCTAAAGCAAAGAAGATGCCGGCATCTATTATTAAACATGGGGAACAGTATATGCTTTTATTCGGGGCTTATCTTTCTAAAAGTGAAGCTGACCAGGCAGCGCAGCTGATTGAGGAAAAGGGTACAGCTGTATACGTGAAAGAGGTGTCCGCTTCGATGACAGAAAGCGCCGAAAAGACATTTTCCGCAGAAGCAGATCACCAAAAACGGCTGGATCAATTAAAAGAGGCGCTATCTCCTTAACCTGCCAATATCCGGCAGGTTTTTATTTGTTGGATTTTCTTTTATTTGGTATGATGAACTCGTATTCTCCCTATTCCCTAAATAGAAAGGTGATCCTCTTTGACCAACATTATTCTTGCTTCATCGTCGCCCCGCAGAAAAGAATTGCTATCACAAGTTAATATTTCCTACACTGTCCACCCTGCAGATGCAGATGAGACCATACCAAAGGGAACAGCCCCTGCTGATGCTGTTGAACAGCTGGCTCTCCGTAAAGCGGAAGCCGTTTTTGCACTTTATCCGGATGCGGCAGTAATCGGTGCAGATACAGTCGTAGTCAAGGACGGACAAATTCTCGGTAAGCCTGCTGGCAAAGCGGAGGCTGCAGAAATGATTTCTTCACTTTCCGGAACTGGCCATTCTGTATACACGGGGGTGGCGATTATTACACGGAATGAAAAAGTTATTTTTCATGAAAAAACGAATGTTGAATTTTGGGAATTGACGGAGGAAGAAATAGCTTCTTACATCGAGACGGGCGAACCATTTGATAAAGCGGGCGGCTACGGCATTCAATCAGCCGGTGCGCTCTTTGTAAAAGCGATCCGCGGTGATTATTTTACGGTCGTCGGTCTTCCGCTATCCTCTCTTTATCGCCATTTAAAACATCTCGGTATTATAACTGGCAGCTTTTCTTCCTCTAAAAATGAGGGGGAATGGATTAATGGCAAATGATCAATTATTACCTGCCCAGCCACTGATGATTCGAGACGTACCGCCCCATGACCGCCCGCGTGAGCGTATGATTGGTTCAGGACCTCAAAGTCTTTCTAACCATGAACTTCTAGCTATTTTACTCCGGACAGGAACGAAACAGGAATCGGTCCTGCAGTTATCCAACCGTATTTTACATGAATTTGAAGGGCTTCGTTTATTAAAAGATGCATCGCTTGAAGAAATTACGGCTATAAAAGGTATCGGCATTGCAAAAGCGGTTCAGATTATGGCCGCACTTGAACTTGGCAGGCGCCTCGGCCGTCTGAAATATGAAGAACGATTTATGATTCGTTCGCCGGAGGATGCAGCAAATTATATGATGGAGGAAATGAGGTTTCTAAGCCAGGAACATTTTGTCTGTTTATATTTGAACACAAAGAATCAGGTGATGCACAAACAGACACTTTTTATCGGCAGCCTGAACGCCAGCATCGTGCATCCGCGTGAAGTGTTTAAAGAAGCGTTTAGACGATCTGCTGCATCGATTGTATGTTTGCATAACCATCCTTCAGGCGATCCATCACCGAGCCGAGAA
This sequence comes from Domibacillus epiphyticus, assembly GCF_001975785.1. Classification (GTDB taxonomy): domain Bacteria; phylum Bacillota; class Bacilli; order Bacillales; family Domibacillaceae; genus Domibacillus; species Domibacillus epiphyticus. The sequence continues at coordinate 180,015 of NZ_MSFI01000009.1, forward strand.
GACATAGATGTGACAAAACGGCTTGTCGAATGCGGGAAAATTCTTGGGATTGACGTGCTTGACCACCTTATCATCGGAGAGAAGAAATTTGTCAGTTTGAAAGAAAAAGGTTATTTATAACGCTATGATTTTTTTTTTCGTTCCGCTATAATAATAGTTATGGTTTTTGAGCAGATTTTCGTACAATTTTAACAACCATCAACAATGAATTCATCAAGATAAAAAGGATCCAATTAGGAAAGGGAGATACACAACATGTTTGGAATTGGCAGCCGTGATTTAGGCATTGACCTTGGAACAGCAAATACACTTGTTTATGCGAAAGGCAAAGGGGTTATTGTTCGAGAACCTTCCGTTGTCGCATTACAGACAGATACGAAACAAATTGTCGCAGTCGGAAACGATGCGAGAAATATGATCGGAAGAACGCCAGGCAATATTATTGCAACCCGTCCGATGAAAGATGGCGTTATTGCAGACTATGAAACGACTGCGACAATGATAAAATATTATATTAAGCAGGCAACAAAAGGCTCATCCGGTTTTCTTTCAAGTAAGCCGTATGTGATGGTATGCGTACCATCAGGCATTACTGCAGTGGAACGACGTGCAGTTATTGATGCGACACGTCAGGCCGGTGCACGGGATGCTTATCCGATTGAAGAACCATTTGCAGCAGCGATTGGAGCGAATCTTCCGGTTTGGGAACCGACAGGAAGCATGGTTGTTGATATTGGCGGTGGTACAACAGAAGTTGCGATTATTTCACTTGGCGGAATCGTCACAAGTGAATCACTCCGCATTGCCGGTGATGAAATGGACGACGCGATCATTGCATACATTCGAAAGCAGTATAACTTGCTAATTGGCGACCGTACAGCAGAAACGATAAAAATGGAAATTGGTTCAGCTGGGGAGTCTAGTGATATCCCGAACATGGAAATTCGTGGACGCGACTTGTTGACAGGTCTTCCGAAAACAATAGAAATTACAGCGCAGGAAATTGCTGATGCATTGAGAGACACAGTTTATGCCATTGTCGATACAGTGAAAGGAACGTTGGAGAAAACACCTCCGGAACTGGCGGCGGATATTATGGACCGCGGTATTGTTTTAACTGGTGGAGGTGCTCTTCTCCGCAATCTCGACAAAGTAATCAGCAAAGAGACAAATATGCCGGTTATTATTGCCGAAAATCCGCTTGACTGTGTGGCCGTCGGTACTGGTCTTGCGCTTGATCATATTCATCTATTTAAAAACAAATAAATTAATTTTCTTTAAGAGGCCGGTTCTCCGCGCCGGTTTTGCCGGTGCGAATTGAACCTGCCTTAACGTTTTGAATGCTTATTAAACTGAGGTGGAATTCATGCCGCAATTTTTCACGAACAAGCGTTTAATTATTTTGCTCGGCAGCATCATTATCCTTGTGGCATTGATTGGTTTTTCCCTTCGCGATCGCGCTAATATTACATGGCCGGAGAAATTTGTAAAAGATGTGACCGGCTTTGGACAAAATATCGTATCGAAACCGGCCGGCGCAGTAGAAGAGTTTTTTGATGACGTCCGCCGATTGCGGAATACATATGAAGAAAACGAAAAACTGCGGGTGCATTTGGCTGAACTTGCGCAGCTTGAAAGCGATGTTGCCAGACTGGAAAAAGATAATGCCGAACTTCGGAAAGTGCTTGAAAAAGAAGAAAGTTTATCAGATTATGAGCCGGTGCAGGCCACAGTGATTGCCAGAAATCCCGATCGCTGGTATGAATTAATTACGATTGATCAAGGAGAATCAAACGGGATTGAACCAGATATGGCTGTCATGACAGCTGATGGACTTGTTGGCAAGGTGAAAAGCACATCGAAATTCACCTCTACGGTTCAGCTGTTATCGGCGCATGATGCGCAAAACCGAGTGTCTGCACTTATCCAGGCGGATACTGCCGTTTACGGGCTGATTGAAGGATATGATGAAGAGAAAAAGATGCTGAAAATGACGAAGATCCCTTCTGATTCGAAAGTTAAAAAAGGACAGAGCGTCATCACTTCTGGACTGGGAGGAGTTTTTCCGAAAGGGCTTGTTATCGGGAAAGTGACAGATCTTGTACCGGACGAATTCGGGTTAACACAGACAGCGCTCGTTCAACCAGCGGCCAGTTTCTATGATCTTGAACATGTGATGGTGTCTAAACGCGCTATGACGAAGGTTCTTCCAGAAGAAGAAGACCGACAGCAAGTAGTAATTGAGGAGGAAGGGCCGTGAAAAAAGGACTTCTTCCTCTCTTAATGATTGTACTTTTTTACAGTGACAGCGTCTTTATGACCTTCTTTTCTGAAAATGCTTTTAACGGAGCGTATGTGCCCGTACCACGGTTCTTTTTAATTGGACTTTTATTTATGTCAGTCTTCTTTGACCGTAATACGGCGGTTAAATATGGCTTATTATTCGGTTTTTTGTTTGATATGTTTTACACAGGCTTGCTGGGTGCTTATATGTTTTTCCTGCCGCTGATCGTCTACGTCACGTCAAAATTAACAAAATGGCTGCAAAGCACGCTCTTTATTTTTTTCATAATTGTGCTTTTTGACATTGCGCTGTTAGAAATGATGATTTACGGACTGAATGTGCTTGTTCAGCGAACAGAAGCTTCATTTGAGCAATTTGTCATGATACGGCTCTGGCCGACACTTGCGTTAAATGCACTATGTTATATCCTGTTCGCCATTCCGCTCCGAAATGCTTTTCAAAAATTTAAAATCATATTCGGCTGATCCTTTAAAAAAGGAAATGAGCACCGTCTTGTCGAATAAAGAGACGTACAGAGGTGGGATACTTTCAATGAAAACAGGACAAAACGTAGTCATTAAAGGGACGAAAGACGGTCTGACTCTTCAATTAAATGATAAATGCGCGTATAATGAATTAATAGAAGAATTAACAGAAAAGCTTGATGCAGTAACGAAAGACGGACAGGATACACTTATTACTGTATCCGTGCAGACCGGTAACCGTTACATAACAGAAGAAGAAAAAGAAACGTTGAAAAGTCTAATACGCCAGCGACGCCATCTTGTCGTCGAAGAGATTAAATCGAATGTTTTGACTATAGACGAAGCTGTGCGCTGGAAAGAAGAAAATGAAATTGTTTCATACGCTGGCCGGATTCGTTCCGGTCAAGTGCTGGAAGTTCCGGGTGATCTTTTGTTAATCGGTGATGTAAACCCAGGCGGCAAAGTAATGGCAGGAGGCAGTATTTATGTGGCAGGTGCGTTAAAAGGCGTTGCACATGCCGGCTGTTACGGCAATGATCAGGCGGTCATTACAGCTGCGAAAATGATGCCGTCCCAGCTTCGGATCAGCAGCTATTTAAACAGAGCACCAGACCGTTATGATGAAGAAGAAATAACAGAGTCTGAATGCGCTTTTATTAATGATGAGAATCAAATTGTAATTGATAGACTGCAAGTATTAAAGTATTTGCGGCCTGATATATCGACGTTTAAAGGGGGCTTTTGAAGTGGGTGAAGCAATCGTCATTACTTCCGGAAAAGGTGGTGTCGGTAAAACGACAACAACGGCCAATCTAGGAACAGCGCTTGCGCTGCAGGAAAAGAAAGTGTGCCTCGTAGATACAGATATCGGTCTTCGCAATCTCGATGTTGTGATGGGACTCGAAAACCGGATTATTTACGATCTGGTTGATGTTGTCGAAGGGCGCTGCAAAACACATCAGGCCCTCGTAAAAGACAAGCGCTTTAATGATCTGCTTTATTTGCTGCCGGCAGCTCAGACAACAGATAAGTCAGCCGTTGCGCCGGAGCAAATGAAAAAATTGATTGATGAATTAAAGCAGGATTATGATTACATTTTAATAGATTGTCCGGCCGGTATTGAACAGGGCTATAAAAATGCAGTTGCCGGCGCAGATCGGGCAATTGTTGTGACGACACCGGAGAAGTCATCCGTTCGTGATGCAGACCGGGTGATTGGTCTTCTAGAAAAAGAAGAAGGGATGGCGCCGCCTAAGCTGATTGTGAACCGAATTCGCAATCACATGGTGAAGGAAGGCGATATGCTTGATGTCGATGAAGTTGCGGCTCACTTGTCAATAGAATTGATTGGCATTGTTGCCGATGATGATGAAGTCATTAAATCATCGCATAATGGTGAACCTGTGGCGCACAATCCTAATAACCGTGCATCCATTGCTTATCGTAATATTGCACGCCGTATTTTAGGCGAATCTGTCCCATTGCAGCAGCTGGATCCAGAAAAAGAAACGTTTATTTCGAAATTCAAGAAATTTATCGGTATGGGCCGATAGCAAAAAAGCCGCTTATTGAAGCGGTTTTTTTCGTATTTAGTTTTGCCCCTGCATATAGATAGAAAAAAGCGGGAGGCATATTGGTGAAGGGGAAAATAGCTGCGGCAGCACTTCTATATTTTTTTGTCTATGTAAATCGGGATCAGCCGGCAGTCATTCAGGTATTTACTGGTGATTTTACATTTGCACGAACAGCTTATATTTATGAATATCATCTCGGAACATTTCTGCCTTCAATCCAGAGAAACTATGATGAAGCAACTCCTGCAAACGTGTCACACGGGGTAAAAGCAGAAAGAGAGGGAATGGTTGTACGAATCAATCGGGACGATCATTCGATTATGTTACAGCATAGAGACGGGAATGAAACGGAAATCAAAGGAGTATATGTAGACGATTTTCGGCTATTTGAAAAAATAGAAGCTGGGGCGACAATCGGCCAGCCAGCGGAGGAATACGTGTATATTTGGATACGAAAAGATGGACAGGTTATCTCAAAAAAACGGATGGGAACAGAGGATGTTGATTAGTATTCATCCGCTTACATGGCTGATGGGAGCTGTGGCTGCGGCAGTCGGAATGTTTGCAGAAGCACTTTGTTTATTAACGATTGTTCTCGTTCACGAACTCGGTCATGCTGCTGCTGCAAAAATCTATGGATGGCGTATTGTAAAAGTGGAACTTCTGCCCTTCGGAGGGAAATTGGAAACGAGTGAACACTCCGGCAGGCCTCTCATTGAAGAGTGGGTTGTTGTTCTTTCTGGTCCGTTTATGCATATTCCATTAGCGGCAGCAGCACTTTGTCTTTTCCATGCAGGGATTATTGAACAGGCTGTTTATTCGTTATTTTTCCAGTTGAATGTTTTAATTTTTTTGTTTAATTTACTCCCGGTCCTGCCACTTGATGGAGGGAAAATGATACTCCTTTTTTTATCATTTATCCGTCCTTATTATTATGCCTACCGGCTGGCTATCCACATTTCATTTTTCTGGCTTGTCTGTTTGCTGGGAGCTGCGGTATGTTTTCTTCCATTTTACTTGCAATTACTCCTGACTGTTTCCTATATAACGGTTCAGCTGTTGAGGATGTGGAAAGAAAAAGAGTATATGTTCATTCGGTTTTTGACCTCCCGCTTTTACGAACCAGTGCAGCTTCGAATGTTGTGTCTTCATTTAGATAGACGACAGACCCTTCTCGCAACGGTTCGCAGATTTCGGCGTAACCGGACTCATTTTTTCATTGTAGACGGAGAAGAGGATGTAACAGAAAACCAAATATTAAATAGTTTTTTTCAGGGGAAACAATCAGTGGGTGAAGTCTTTAAAAATGACGATTGACATGTCAGTTTGAAAGTGATAGAATTCATATGTTGTTTGTAGCACCCGTGCTACAACCGCACACAGCAGGTTTAAGCATCTTCGGATCACCTGGTACGTGGCGAGTCTGAGTAAACAGGGAGGTGCAGAAATGTACGCAATTATTGAAACAGGCGGCAAGCAGATCAAGGTTGAAGAAGGTCAAGCAATCTACGTTGAAAAATTGAACGCAGCTGATGGTGACTCTGTCACTTTTGATAAAGTTCTTTTCGTAGGCGGCGACAACGTAAAAGTTGGAAGCCCAGTCGTAGAAGGCGCAACTGTAACGGCAAAGGTTGAAAAGCAAGGACGCGCGAAGAAAATCATCGTTTTCAAATTTAAAGCGAAGAAAAACTACCGCAGAAAGCAAGGACACCGTCAGCCTTACACAAAAGTAATCATTGAAAAAATCAACGCATAAGGCGATGATCCGATGATTTATGTAAACGTCGAAAAAGATCAATCCGGATTTATTTCATCGTTTACAATGGAAGGACATGCTGAATTCGATGAAAAAGGCAAAGACCTCGTCTGTGCTGGTGCATCCTGTGTTTCATTCGGTTCGCTGAATGCAATAATCGCACTTACAGACGTTACTCCTGATATCAATCAGGGGGACGGTGGTCTGCTCACATGCCGCATTCCTGATGGTTTGCCGGCTGATAAGCGGGAACAGGTGCAGCTTCTTCTAGAAGGCATGATCGTTTCATTGCAGACGATTGAACGGGAGTACGGACAGTATATTCAAATAAACTTCCTATAGGAGGTGAAAACACATGTTGAAATTGGATATTCAGTTTTTCGCATCCAAAAAAGGGGTAGGTTCTACAAAGAACGGACGTGACTCTGAGTCGAAGCGTCTTGGCGCTAAACGTGCTGATGGTCAATTCGTAACAGGTGGATCTATCCTTTACCGTCAACGCGGTACAAAAATTCACCCGGGTGAAAACGTAGGCCGTGGTGGAGATGATACATTGTTCGCGAAAGTGGACGGTATTGTTCGTTTCGAGCGCGTTGGACGCGATCGTAAAAAAGTAAGTGTTTATCCTGCTGCTCAATAAGCAGAAGACAAAATGGAGGTGTTCTGAAAGGTAAACTTTCGGAGCGCCTCCTTTTTTATGCACATACAGCTATCTTTCACGTTCAAACTGTAAATTTTTCTGCTATACTAACAGAAAGGAATTCGTTGTTTGGGCCCAGGAGGTGCGTATTATCAGGTGAAAGAAAAAGATTGGACCGTCATAGAAGCACTCCGTCATGCGCGGCATGACTGGATGAACGACATGCAGCTAGTAAAAGGCTTGCTTGCATTAAATAAAATTGATGAGGCTGCCCGTGCAGCAGATCATATTATTGTGAAAGCTGTACAGGAATCGAAACTATGCAATCTTGGCATGCCGGGGATGGCGGAGATGTTTATTACATTTAATTGGGAGAAACACAAATTTTTTCTCGAATTTGAGATAGAGGATGAAATCATCATTGAGAAAGTGGACGACGAAGTAGCAGTCCGTTTTTTTCAAGCATTATTTTCGCTGTTTGACCGGCATATTTCAGATTACAGCGGCCAATATTTATATGCTGGTTTTGGTGAAAAAGATGGCCGCCTGATGGTGCGGATTGAGTGGGATGGCGAGCTTTTCGGCAAATCCTTATTGATCGAACGGATCGAGAAATTGCTTCAGCCTGATTCAGTTAGCGGGAGGGTCATGAAATTGGGCGATCAGGATATACTAATGGAAGTGAATTTTTAGGAGGAAATAAACAATATGTTTGTAGATCAGGTCAAAATATATGTAAAAGGCGGCGACGGCGGAAATGGAATGGTTGCATTCCGTCGTGAAAAGTATGTGCCAAATGGCGGTCCGGCCGGTGGTGATGGCGGCAATGGCGCGAATGTAGTATTTGAAGTGGAAGAAGGTCTGCGCACGCTGATGGACTTCCGTTATCAGCGTCATTTTAAAGCACCCCGTGGGGAGCATGGGATGAGCAAAAATATGCATGGGAAAAACGCGAAAGATATGATCGTCAAAGTGCCCCCTGGTACGGTCGTAACAGATGATGAGACAGGGGAAGTGATTGCTGATTTAGTCGAGCACGGACAGCAGGCGATTATTGCCCGCGGTGGACGCGGCGGACGAGGTAACAGCCGCTTTGCAACACCAGCGAATCCAGCACCGGAAATTTCTGAAAACGGTGAGCCTGGTATTGAGAGAAATATTACACTGGAATTAAAACTCCTTGCCGACGTTGGTCTTGTCGGGTTCCCGAGTGTCGGAAAATCAACATTGTTATCCGTTGTAACAGCAGCGAAACCAAAAATCGCGGCATACCACTTTACAACGCTCGTGCCGAATCTTGGCATGGTAGAAACGGAAGATGGCCGCAGTTTCGTTATGGCTGACTTGCCGGGACTTATAGAAGGAGCACATGAAGGAACGGGACTGGGCCACCAATTTTTGCGTCATATTGAGCGGACGCGTGTCATTGTTCATGTACTGGATATGTCAGGGATGGAAGGGCGGGATCCGTATGAGGATTACGTCACAATCAATAATGAATTGAAAGAATATAATCTTCGTTTGACGGAGCGTCCAGAGATTATTGTTGCAAATAAGATGGACATGCCGGAAGCGGAAAAGAATTTGGAAGAATTTAAGAAGCAAATTGATAAAGATGCGGTGATATTTCCGGTATCTGCCTTAACACAAAGTGGTCTGCGGGATTTGTTGTTTGCAATTGCGGATAAAGTAGCTGAGACACCGGAATTTCCGCTTGACCACGAAGAGGAAGATCTATCTGTAAACCGAGTGATGTACCGTCATGAGAAGCAAGCGGCGGAATTTGTTATTTCACGCGGTCCGGATGGCGCATTCGAGTTGACAGGAAGCAAAATTGAAAAGTTGTTTAAAATGACAGACTTTACGAGAGAAGCGTCAATTCGACGGTTTGCTCGTCAGCTCCGTTCGATGGGTGTCGATGAGGCGCTTCGCGAACGCGGAGCAGAGAATGGAGATGTAGTACGTCTTCTAGATTATGAGTTTGAGTTTGTTGAATAACGGCTAATGGCGGTTTGGAAAATGGGGGATGGACGTGGGAAAGAAAGAGCAGAATGAAAAATTTTATCTCGTTCGCGAAGATGTTCTTCCGGAAGCGATGAAAAAAACGCTAGATGCGAAAGAATTAATTGAGCGTAAAAAAGCAGATTCAGTATGGGAAGCGGTTCAGAAAGTCGATTTGAGCCGGAGTGCTTTTTATAAATATCGAGACACAGTGTTTCCTTTTCACACGATTGTCAAAGAGCGGATCATTACGCTGTTTTTTCATCTGGAAGACCGGTCCGGAACCCTATCTGAATTGCTGGCGGTTGTAGCCGGCTGCGGCGGGAATGTACTGACGATTCATCAGACGATTCCACTGCAGGGACGTGCGAACGTAACGCTGTCTTTAAATGTAACAGATATGAAAGTGGGGCTCGATGAACTACTAGCCCGGTTGAAAAAACTTGAATTTGTCGATACGGTGGAAGTGCTCGGATCGGGTGCTTGACCTGTTTTAAAGAGACTGGAGTGAATGGTTTGAGGAAAATTGCTTTTTTAGGACCTGCAGCGACCTTTACTGATATTGCTGTTTCGGATGCGTTTCCGGAAGATGAACGCATTCCATGTGTAACAATTCCAGAATGTATGGATTTTGTATTGGAAGAAAAAGCGGATCTGGCTGTCGTCCCGATTGAAAATGCGCTTGAAGGCACAGTGAATATGACAATTGATCATCTATTTCACGAAGCCAATTTGACCATTGTCGGTGAACTAACGGCGCCGATTCAGCAGCATTTACTCGTGCATCCCGATCACGCAGAGCACTGGAAAGACGCCGTACGTATACTTTCGCATCCTCATGCGATTGCACAGTGCCATAAATTTCTAAGTAGCGAATTTTATGGTGTTCCATCCCAGCAAATGACGTCAACAGCTGCTGCAGCAAAATATGTGAGTGAACATCCAGAGCAGTGTATAGCAGCCATTGCGAATTCCTTATCGGCAAAAGAATATGGTCTTGTCACGGTCCAGGCGGATATCCATGATTTTAATTTTAATCATACACGTTTTCTTGTTTTATCGAAAACACATGAAGAATTAACGTTTCCTTTGCCAAAAACGGGTGGAAAAACGACGATTGTTGTAACATTGCCGACAGATCGCCCGGGTACACTTCACCAAGTACTGGCGACGTTTGCCTGGAGAAATTTAAACCTTGGAAAAATCGAATCAAGACCGCTGAAAACCGGGCTTGGCAACTATTTTTTCATCATTGATGTCGCACAGCGCATCGATGACGTTCTTGTTCCAGGCGCATTCGCTGAAATGGAAGCACTTGGATGCACCGTGCAGGTACTCGGCAGTTATTACGGTTATGAAGTGGGACAAGCTAAAAATAAAGTATAAAAAAGACTGCCTGACCGAGGCAGCCGAAACGCTTCAAATCCTGTCTATTATAGGCAGGATTTTTTTGAACACAAATCCTGATTTGATCGCTACTCTAGCAAAAAGCCAGCATCCTGCAAAGCTTGCTCTGCTTCATCCAATGCGGATTCATCTTTTGCCGAAATTGTGTGCAAATGGACACCGCCCGTTAATTCGGATAAATATGCTGCGTTTGTTTCCTGAATACGGTCTAAAAAACGATGAACTTCTTTCCGATTCGAAACCATAATGGAGGCCGTCAAATCCCCATAAACAGAATGTTCAATTTTTACGTCTTTTACTAGGATACCAAGATCCACAAGGAGAAGCAGTTCTTTTTCGGCCATCTCTGGCGGATGTATACAAGCAACAACTCGTTCAAACCCTTCTCTATCGTGCTTCGGCAAATACACATATCCCTGGCTCGTCGCCATGACCGGGATACCGCGGGCTTTCAGTAACGTCATATCCCCAACGATCACTTGCCGGCTTACACGTGCTTTTTCAGCAAGCTCGCTTCCGGTTAGTGGCTTTTTTTCATTTTGAAGCCACTTTAAAAGAAGTTCACGCCGCTCCTCGCCAGACAGTTTCTTTTTATCTGTCATGCTTAATCCCTCCACAATTTATCATAACATATCTGCTTGATTGGAAACATGCGAGTGCGCTGTCAGTTGAAACTTTTCCCGGGAAATACTGAGAATGACTCCATTTTATAAGGAAATCGTTACACTTTGTACGTGTATGCCTATTTGTCTAGCTTGCTTGTTGCATGAATTGAATTTTTTTCGGAACAAGGGTGAAGTGGGCGCATACAATATGTTGAATGCTCATTAAGGAGGGAAATGATGAAAATCCATATTGTGCAGCGAGGCGACACACTCCAGTCGATTTCTGAAAAGCACAGAGTTTCGGTTGAAGAAGTGAAAAAGTTAAATGCTCACCTCGCCAATCCAGAAATGATTGTGCCTGGCATGAAAATTAAATTGCCTGATTCTGCTGGACACAAGATCAGTGACCATCCGTATGCAGATAAAAAACCGGTGCCTTACCCACCAAACATGGAAATGGAGATGGAAGAAATGGGAGAAATGAAAGAGAAAGAGATGAAAGAGATGAAAGAAAGACCGATGCCAGTACCTCCAATGCAGCCACCTCCAATACAGTTACCGCCAATGCAAGAACAAGAAGCGATGCCGGAACAGTGGATGACCCAGCCAGTACCAGCCCCTACTCCAGTTGAACATGAGATGATGATGATGCCAATTCATCAAATTCCTTGCTTTTTTTATCCAATTCCTTGTCCGGTGCCCTATCCAATGCATCACATGATGCCTTATATGCCTGAAGTGGAAGCTGAGAGAGAAGAAGAGGCAGAAGAAATGAAAGAACATGCATGGCCCCACATGAAGCCGCAATGCCCATGCTGTCATAAATAAGCAAGAAGACGTGCTGAAAAGGCACGTCTTTTTTGGCATTAAATCAGTCTTGATTTTATTAAATATAAACCTCCATTGGGGGGAGTATGATTGTTTGTGATTGATTTTGAAATATGGTGATTGAAAATGATTGTTTTTAAATGAAAGCGGTTGTATAATAGGGGTATAAAAAAAGAATAGGAGGGATGAAAGCAGTGTTGACGGAAGAACGCCACGTGATAATCCTGAATCTTTTAAAAGAAAAAGAAGTGGTTAAAATTCATGAACTGACGGAAGTAACTGGTGCATCAGAATCTACGATCCGCCGTGATTTGACCGATTTAGAAAACGCTGAACTTTTAAGGCGTGTTCACGGCGGAGCAGCAAAAGTATCACGTAAACGAACAGAACCGACAATGGATGAAAAAACAAACTTATTTTCAGAAGAAAAACGTGCAGCTGGACGTCTTGCTGCCTCCCTCATTGAAGACAATGATTGCCTATTTATTGATGCAGGTACAACAACATTATCGATGATTCCATTTATTCAAGCGAAAAATATAGTCGCTGTAACGAATGGATTTGATCATTTACGATTGCTCGCTGAATATGGATTTGAAGCATACTGCACTGGGGGCAGGCTGAAAGAGTCAACGAAAGCGATGACCGGTACAGGGGCGGTTCATGGATTGCAGCAGTACTGGTTTGACAAAGCTTTTCTCGGTGTAAACGGTATTCATCTTACGGCCGGCTATACGACACCGGATCCTGAAGAAGCAGCTGTCAAAAAAGAAGCCTTTAAACGTGCTCAGCAGTCATTTTTCGTGGCCGATGCATCTAAATTTCAGGAAAGCACGTTTGCTCATATAACGGAATTGGATAAAGCAATAATAGTGACAGGCAAAATAACTGATAATTTAAGACGGATGTTCGAAGAGAAAACGGACATCAAGGAGGCATTAACATGATATATACTTGTACGTTAAATCCAGCTGTCGACTATGTCATACGGGTTGAGAATTTTCAAGCAGGCGGTTTAAACCGTTCGGATAATGCAGACCTTTATGCAGGTGGAAAAGGCATCAATGTTTCGCGTTTGTTGAAGCGCCTGGGGAGCAATACGTGCGCGATCGGATTTGCTGGAGGATTTACTGGTGAATTTATAAAAAGTGAACTGGATCGGGAAGGTGTTTTCCACCGATTTACATCCGTTAATGGGACAACACGTATTAACGTGAAATTAAAATCAGGTACAGAAACAGAAATTAATGGTCCTGCCCCGGTTATTTCAGAAGAAGATGCCAATCGTCTTGTGCAAGTAACGGCTGAATTAACAGAACGTGACTGGCTTCATATTGGTGGTAGTGTCCCTTCCTCTTTGCCGGCGGATTATGCCGGCACGCTCATTGAAACTGCACGAAAAAAAAGGGCACGCGTCGTTGTGGATACGAGCGGCGCTGCTTTGAAGGCACTGCTGCCTTATCGTCCTTTTTTTATTAAACCTAATCATCATGAGTTAAGTGAACTCTTTCATACAGAGGTCAATACGAAAGAGGAAGCAGCGGGGATTGCCAAAAAATTAGTTGATGGCGGTACGGAAAATGTCATCGTATCTATGGGCGGCGAAGGAGCGGTTTTTGTTAACCGGGATTCCGTTTACTTTGCTTCACCGCCAAAAGGAACGGTCAAAAACACAGTTGGAGCCGGTGATTCTATGGTTGCTGCATTTATGGCGAAAATTGATTCCGGACTCGCTCCTCATGAGGCTTTTCACTGGGCGGTTGCAGCAGGAAGTGCAACGGCCTTTTCAGATGATTTATGTACGAAGGAAGAAGTGGAAGATGTATATAGCCGCGTGAAAGTAGTAAAAGTAGAACAGGAGGATACACAATGAAAATCACCGATTTGCTCAAAAAAGATACGATTATCATGAGTCTCAAATCTTCAGATAAAGCCTCTGTTATAGATGAACTTGCAGCGAAATTGGATCAAGCAGGACGTTTGAATGACCTTGCTGCTTTTAAAGAAGCCATTTTAGCGCGCGAAGCACAAAGTACTACTGGTGTTGGAGAAGGGATCGCGATTCCACATGCGAAGACAGACGCCGTAAAGACACCGGCCGTCGCATTTGGCCGTTCCATCAATGGGATTGACTATGAGTCACTTGATGGCCAGCCAGCGAATCTGTTCTTTATGATCGCGGCTCCAGATGGCGCAAACGAAGCGCACCTTGAAACATTATCAAGCCTTTCTTCTTTCTTAATGGACCCTGCATTCCGGGAAGTATTGATGAATGCACAATCAGAAAATGACATCGTTCAAGCTTTTGAATCACGTGAAGGCGCACCGGTCGAGGAAGATACATCAAAACCTGAAAATACTGTAGGACCGACTGTTCTGGCGGTAACGGCGTGCCCGACAGGTATTGCCCATACGTACATGGCCGCAGATGCGCTTAAAGCAAAAGCCAAAGAAAAAGGGCTTAACTTTAAAGTTGAAACAAACGGGTCAAGTGGCGTGAAAAATGCATTGACAGAAGAAGACATTGCCAACGCAACCGCGATTATCGTTGCGGCGGACAAGCAAGTGGATATGGACCGCTTTAAAGGAAAGCATGTAATTCAAGTGCCTGTTGCACAAGGTATTCGCAATCCGGATGGACTTCTTGAGCGCGCGGTGAATCAAGATGCACCAGTGTTTGAAGGTGGAGGAAATGCTGCCTCGTCATCTGATGCGTCAGGAGGAAGTACAGCGGGGAGCGCTTTCTATAAACACTTAATGAGCGGTGTATCAGCAATGCTTCCATTCGTTGTCGGCGGCGGTATTTTGATCGCTCTTTCCTTCGCCTTTGGTATTGATGCGGTAAAACCAGATGATCCGTCCTATAATGCATTTGCCAAAGCATTAATGGATATTGGCGGCGGAACAGCATTTGGGCTAATGGTGCCAATTTTAGCCGGTTTCATTGCAATGAGTATTGCGGATCGTCCCGGGCTTGCTCCCGGTATGATTGGCGGAATGCTGGCGGCAACAGGGGGTTCAGGTTTCCTTGGCGGATTAATTGCCGGTTTCCTCGCAGGATATATTGTTGTCGGGTTGAAGAAATTATTTAGCGGTCTTCCACAGTCACTTGATGGCATTAAGCCGGTATTGATCTATCCAGTCTTAGGCATATTCCTTACCGGGGTGACGATGATTTATGTGATTAATGGGCCAGTTGGCAGTTTGAATGAATGGCTTGGAACAGTTCTTGGCAATATGGGTACAGGCAACCTTGTTCTTCTTGGTTTAGTTCTTGGCGGTATGATGGCAGTTGACATGGGTGGACCTGTTAATAAAGCAGCGTTTACATTTGGAATTGCGATGATTGAAGCCGGGAACTATGCACCGCATGCGGCTATTATGGCAGGTGGGATGGTACCGCCGCTTGGAATCGCTTTAGCAACTGTGTTCTTTAAATCAAGATTTACACAGCAAGAACGGGATGCAGGAAAAACCAACTTTATTATGGGCGCGTCCTTCATTACGGAAGGAGCAATTCCTTTCGCGGCGAAGGACCCGGCGCGTGTCATTCCGGCTGCAATTGCCGGTTCAGCGGTTGCGGGTGCGCTTGCAATGGCATTTGGAATCGGGCTTCGGGCACCACATGGCGGAGTTTTTGTTATCCCGCTCGTGGAAGGCAACCCTCTTCTTTATCTTTTAGCAGTTCTTGCCGGTGCTGCTGTTACAGCTGTACTGCTTGGCGTCCTGAAAAAACCACTTAAGTAATGACAGCGAGGCGGTTCGACATTAGTTGAACCGTCTTTTTTTATGGAAAAACATTATTGAAAAAGATAGTATTAAAGGAAAAGAGAAACGGGGAGACGTCATGGGAAACTTAACGAATAAGCGAATAGCGATTGCTGGTTCCAGAAAAATGGGAGAAATGTGCACAATGGTTCAAAAAAAGGGTGGTATTCCGCTTGAGCGCCCGTTGCAGGAGACAGTGAAATGTTCACCGGACGAAATGAAATCAGCAATTGAAACAGTTGTTCGACAAGGTGTGGATTGGAGTATTTTTACGACTGGCATAGGCACAACTGTGTTATTTGAAGCAGCGGAATCACTGGGACTTATCAAGGAATTTAAACAGGTAATTGGTCAGTCACGGATCGCCAGCCGTGGTTATAAAACAGTGCAGGCTTTGAAAAAGTACGGTTTTGAGCCGGAGGTAGTGGACGGAGACGGTACGAACGCCGGATTAATGTCCGCACTTAAAGATCAGGACATAAACGACAAAAATATTTTCCTGCAGCTGCACGGGGAGCATGTGCCGGCGCTTGAAAACTGGCTGGAAGAAAAAGGGGTATCCATATCTTACGTCCTGCCTTATAAAACGACCGTTCCACAGCCCTATGTCGTGTCACAACTTGTAGACGAAGTGATTGCCGGTAATGTTAAAGGGGTGCTTTTTACCGCATCACCACAAGTGCGCGTATTGTTTCAGGAGGCTTCGGTCCGTGATTTAACTGCTGATCTCGCTAACGCATTTAATGAAAAAGTAGTTGCCGGTTCAGTTGGAAAAGTGACAACCGGAACATTGAATGAACATGGTGTTATCCGAGTTGTGTCACCGGAACACGAGCGAATGGGCGCGCTTGTTGTAGCAGTTGATGAATATTTTAAAGCTACCTAACGATTAGGGAACAAGCGTTTCGTTCTCGGGGCACTTATGGTATGATACAATGAACGAATCGTGTTAAAGGAGCGGACAATTTGTACGAATACGTAAAAGGGATTATTACTTTCATTGGACCGGAATATATCGTGGTCGAAAATAATGGAATCGGGTACCGGCTGTTAACGCCAAACCCCTTTGCATTTTCAAAATATGAACAAACAAATGTGACAATCTATGTGTATCATCATGTAAGGGAAGATGCACAGCTTTTATTTGGCTTTATGACGTTGGAAGAAAAGCGGCTGTTTGAAAAATTAATCAGTGTATCTGGTATCGGTCCGAAAGGCGCTCTTGCTGTGCTTGCTTCAGGCGAGCCATCTCATGTTGTCGGTGCGATTGACCGTGAAGATGAAGCATACTTAATCAAGTTCCCGGGCATCGGCAAAAAAACTGCCCGTCAAATGATTTTGGACTTAAAAGGAAAGCTGGATGAAGTTTCACCAGAGCCACTTTCCGGATTATTTCAAACAGAGAACGAACCGGCCGCCCCATCTGGAAATGCTGCTCTTGAAGAAGCTCTTTTGGCACTTGAAGCGCTCGGTTATTCAGCACGGGAAATTAAACGTATAAACGGACGCCTTGAAAAGGAAGAGAAGATGTCAACAGATGAATACATTCGAAAAGGTCTGCAGCTGCTGCTCGGATAAAAGGAGGGAGCTTGTTTGGGAGATAATCGTGTGATCTCAGTCGGTGCAGGAGAAGATGAACGGTTTGAAGAACAGTCGCTCCGGCCGAAGACACTGAATCAATATATTGGACAAGATCAAGTGAAGCAAAACCTGTCAATTTTTATTGAAGCGGCTTTAAAAAGGGAAGAAACGCTTGATCATGTGTTGTTATATGGACCGCCTGGACTTGGAAAAACGACAATGGCAGCTGTTATTGCGAATGAAATGGGAGCGGGATTCCGGACGACATCGGGACCGGCCATTGAAAGGCCAGGGGATCTCGCTGCGGTTTTAACAGCGCTGGCACCCGGGGATGTGCTATTTATTGATGAAATCCACCGTTTGCCTCGTTCAATTGAAGAAGTATTATACCCGGCGATGGAGGACTTTTGTCTTGATATTGTTATTGGGAAAGGACCCGAAGCACGGTCTGTCCGACTCGATTTGCCCCCATTTACGTTAATTGGAGCAACGACGCGCGCGGGTTCTTTGTCAGCGCCTCTTCGGGACAGGTTTGGTGTTCACTCTCGGCTTGAATATTACTCTACGGAGCAGCTGACTGAAGTGGTTTTACGAACGGCTGACATTTTTGGCACAAAAATAGATGCGCGAGGAGCGGAAGAACTGGCACGCAGGTCACGGGGGACACCCCGTATTGCGAACCGTTTGTTAAAACGTGTACGTGACTATGCAGAAGTGCGCGGCAATGGAGACATTACGATTGACAAAGCAAATGAAGCCCTGGAACTTTTACAAGTTGATCGGCTTGGACTTGATCATATTGACCATAAGCTGTTAACGACAATTCTTGGCCGTTTTAAGGGCGGTCCGGTTGGTCTTGAGACACTTGCTGCAAGTATTGGGGAAGAATCGACAACAATTGAAGATGTGTATGAACCATACTTATTGCAAATTGGCTTTCTTCAGCGGACCCCTCGCGGAAGGATCGCGCTGCCTGCTGCATATGAACATTTTCATCTGGAGGTGCCAACTTCATGACAGGAATGGGTAAACTATTAATGATTATTGGGGCAGTACTCCTTGTTCTTGGCTTTTTCATGCAGTTTACAAAACTAGGCCGTCTGCCCGGAGATATTGTCATAAAAAAAGAAAATGCGACTTTTTATTTTCCAATTGTAACGTCAATCGTTGCAAGTATTGTGCTGTCGCTTATTTTTTATGTAATTGGAAAATGGAAATAAATAGAGGTGTGAAGATGAAAGTAGAAGATTTTGATTTTGACTTGCCGGAAGAACTCATAGCACAAACTCCATTAAAAGAACGTGCAGAAAGCCGCATGATGATTCTTGATAAAGAAACTGGCGACATTCGCCACGAGGTGTTTAAACATATCGTCAACTATTTGCAGCAAGGTGACTTGCTTGTGTTAAATAACACGAAAGTGCTGCCGGCCCGTCTTTATGGTGTGAAAGAAGATACGGGTGCCAATATTGAAGTGCTCCTTTTAAAGCAGGGAAAAGAAGATGAATGGGAAACGCTTGTGAAACCGGCGAAGCGTATTAAAGAAGGAAGCATTATTTCATTTGGCGATGGCAAGCTGAGAGCCGTATGTACAGCTGAAAAGGAACACGGCGGCCGTATGCTTCGCTTTGAATATGAAGGCATTTTTTACGAAGTGCTTGATGAGCTTGGTGAAATGCCGCTGCCTCCATATATTAAAGAACAGCTCGAAGAAAAAGACCGTTATCAAACGGTGTATGCAAAAGAACGGGGTTCCGCCGCTGCACCGACAGCAGGTCTTCATTTTACAGAGCAGCTGCTTATGGAGCTCAAAGAACGCGGAGTCCGTGTTGAATTTATTACACTTCATGTTGGTCTTGGAACCTTCCGTCCTGTTTCTGTTGATTCGGTAGAAGACCATGATATGCATGCTGAATACTACACCATTTCAGAACGAACAGCAGAGGCAATTCGTGAAACGAAAGATAATGGAGGCCGCGTCATTGCCGTCGGGACAACATCGGTCCGTACGCTTGAAACGGCTGCACGGGATCATGGTGCAGTAAAAGCATCGAGCGGATGGACGGATATTTTTATTTATCCGGGTTTTAAATTCGGTGCAATTGACGGGATGATTACGAATTTTCATCTGCCAAAATCAACACTTATTATGTTAATCAGTGCACTTGCGGGGCAGAAAGAAGTTCTCGAGGCATATTCCGAAGCTGTGAAAGAGAAATACCGTTTTTTTAGTTTTGGAGATGCGATGCTAATTATTGATTTGAAAGGCGGTCTTGACAATGTCAGCCATTAAATATGAATTAATTAAAACGTGTAAGCAGACAGGTGCGCGGCTTGGTCGAGTCCATACGCCTCACGGCAGTTTTGAAACTCCTGTTTTTATGCCCGTCGGAACACTTGCAACGGTAAAAACAATGTCACCGGAAGATATTAAGCAAATGGGCGCGAATATTTTGCTCAGCAATACGTACCATTTGTGGCTCCGTCCGGGTCATGATATTGTGCAGGAAGCAGGCGGCCTCCATAAATTCATGAACTGGGATGGCGCTATTTTAACCGATTCAGGCGGTTTTCAGGTGTTTTCATTAAGTGAATTTAGAAAAATTGAAGAAGAAGGTGTTCATTTCCGCAATCATCTTAATGGCGATAAGTTATTTTTGTCGCCTGAAAAAGCAATGGAAATACAGAATGCACTTGGTTCAGATATTATGATGGCTTTTGATGAATGTCCTCCGTATCCGGCTGAATATGAATATATGAAAAAATCCGTTGAACGGACATCGCGCTGGGCCGAACGTTGTCTTGCTGCACATAAAAGACCAGAAGATCAGGGATTGTTCGGCATAGTACAGGGCGGCGAGTATGAGGAATTGCGCCGTCAAAGTGCAAAAGACCTTGTGTCACTTGATTTTCCTGGATATGCAATCGGTGGTCTTTCCGTTGGTGAGCCGAAAGATGTGATGAACCGTGTGCTTGATTTTACAACACCGCATTTGCCTGCAGATAAGCCGCGTTATTTAATGGGCGTAGGTTCCCCTGATTCTCTTATCGATGGTGCTATGCGCGGAGTTGACATGTTTGACTGCGTATTGCCGACGCGCATAGCAAGAAACGGAACATTAATGACTAGTGAAGGACGCCTTGTCGTCAAAAATGCAAAATATGCGCGTGATTTTGGTCCGCTTGATGAAAACTGTGATTGCTATACATGCAAAAATTATTCCCGTGCATATATTCGTCATTTGCTTCATTGTAATGAAACGTTTGGAATTAGACTTACGACTTATCATAATCTTCATTTTCTGATAAAATTAATGGAAAACGTACGTCAAGCGATCCGAGAGGACCGGCTTGGTGATTTCCGCGAGGAGTTCTTTGAGCAATACGGGTTCAACCGTCCGGATGCAAAAAACTTTTGACGTTGTTGTTTTTAGAAAGGAGTGAAAATCGAATATGAATCAATTAGCGCAGTTTTTACCATTAATCGTCATGTTTGCGTTGTTTTATTTCCTGCTGATCCGTCCGCAGCGAAAGCGCCAGCGTCAAGTAATGGAAATGCAAAACAATCTGCAAAAAGGTGATAAAATTGTCACGATTGGCGGGCTTCACGGAATGATCGAATCATCCGATGAAACGACTGTCACGATCGTTGTAGGCGACGGCACACGTTTAACATTTGACCGTTCTGCTGTACGCGACGTTGCTGATAAAGGCAATTAATCAATAGGAGCTTCCAGAGCCAATGTCTCTGGAGGCTCTTTCTTTTTATGAACGCCAAAACAGCAGTGTCGATATATCATTTTTCTTAAAAATTCCAAGGGCAATTGCTCCGAACATATAGACAATAAAACAAAACACGATACCGCTTAACAGGTATGGAACGGGTGCTGCAGCTAAAAACGGCATAGCTGATTTAACTGCGAAATACGTAAAGACAAGCAGCAGCGCCATTTTTACATAAAGACCGTATTGCAGTTTCATCGGCACTGCTTTTAACATAGAAGCAGTATGAAGAAGCGTGACGAGCACGATGCTCACAGCTATGCCGATTGCCGCCCCTGTAATGCCAAATTGGGGAAGACGGGCAAATAAATAAATGACGCACAGCTTTACAGCTGCACCGAAAAAACTGTTCATCATGGCAGCTCTTGATAAATTCAGTGCCTGCAAAACAGCCTGCAGCGGTCCCTGGCAGTAGTATAAAAGAAAAAATGGCGCCATGAATTGAATTAAACCGGCCCCTTTTTCAGTATGATACATCACGGCCATAAGCTGCTCTGAAAATAGAAACAGTACAATCACCGCCAAACCGCCTGATGAAAAACAAAAACGAAGAGACTCATTGATGCGCCATGCAATCGCACTATATTGCTTTTTACTATATGATTCACTAATATCAGGCACAAGGGAAGAAGATAGAGCAAGCGTTAAAAAGGACGGCAAAAACATAAGCGGGAGCGCATAACCGGTTAACACACCATACTCTTTCATTGCGGCTCCAGCGGTTATTCCGGCGATTGCTAAACTCTTAACAACAACAATCGGTTCTAAAAACCAGGCGCCAGATCCAATGAGCCGGCTTCCGACAGCCGGCAGTGCTGTTTCAGCGAGCTCGGTTGTCAGCTGACGGTTCGTTCTTTTGCCAGGCCACTTACGAATTTTCCGCCATTCAAATCGAAATGACAAAAGTAAATACATAAGGGAAGCAAGCTCGCCAGCAGAGGCAGCGGCCATCGCGCCAGCTGCCGCATATTCGATTCCATACGGAAGGAGCATACGGCCTGACACAATAATAAGACCAATTCTAACAATTTGTTCAATTAACTGTGATAGCGCTGCTGGCTTCATATTCATCTTTCCATGTAAATATCCCCGCAAAATTGATGAGATCGCAATAATTGGAACGGATGGGGCAATTGCATATAGTGGATAAACGGCACGTCTGTCCTGAAAAAGCGTTTCTGCCAAGTAGGGAGCAATCACGATTAAAAGTGGAGTAAACACAGCAGCGAGTGTCAGTGTGAAAAAAAGCGAACTGATGAAAATGTGTTTCCGCTGCTGATCGTTTTCCGCTGCGGCTATACTGCGCGTTACCGCAACCGGCAATCCAAACTGTACGGCAGTTACCGTTAAAATAAATGCCGGAAACACGGCCATGTATAGTCCGACACCTTCTTCGCCAATTAAACGTGCGATGATCATTCTGTTAACGAAACCGAGTATTTTGACAAGAAAAATGGCTCCTGCCAGCCACATCGTTCCTTTTATAAATGAGGACAATGCGTCACCGCCTTTTCCAGAAAAGTAATTGTGAAGAAAATATTGTATAATGAGATATATGTACAAAGAGGGACGAGCATGACAGGGGGGAAGATTGATGGAAATGCATCCGTATGAAAGACACTATCACAAGCTTTTGCCTGCATTAGTTAGTAAAGTAGAAGAGTTCAAGCTGTTTCAGTATGAAACGGCGGATGTTCCAACTTTATGGTCTTATTTAACAAAAAAAAAATGGAAAACGTCAGAAAAAGATCTGGCGATTTCAAAACTTGTAGCGGATGTATTATCTGTGAAGCCGGGTGAGTATATGAATTTTAGGCAGGTAAACGCGTATAAATCTCCTGAATGGAGTGAGCCCCTTTCAGATCAAGAAATGAGCTTTTTGTTTGAACCGCGTAAAGATAGGGAGTAAATTGACAGTCTCTTTTTTCTCATTCATAATGAATTGTGCTGAGGAATTCTGGTGAACGATGCCGGAATTTTTTTCATCAATTGTTTTTTTAGTATATTAAGGAGTGGAAATTGAAATGGTTAAGCGGAGCCGGATCGTGTCGTTTTTTCTCATCGTCGTTGTCTTATTTAGCACGATGGGCGGAACAGCGAACGAGATCTTGAAAAATATTAAACTCGGTCTGGATTTACAGGGTGGATTTGAAGTGCTGTATGAAGTAGAGCCTGTAAAAGAAGGACAAAAAATTACCGAAAGTGTTGTAGCGGATACTGCAGAAGCTTTAGATAAGCGCATCAATGTTCTCGGTGTCAGTGAACCGAGTATTCAGGTGGAAGAAGGGAACCGTATACGCGTCCAGCTTGCTGGTGTAGAGGATCAGGAGCAGGCACGCAGTTTGCTGTCCACCCAGGCAAATTTATCATTTCGTGATGTAAACGACAAGCTGATGATGGACGGAAGCGATTTGGTTGAAGGTGGCGCTTCGCAGTCGTTTACCGAAAACGGCCAGCCAAACGTAGTCATTAAGCTAAAAGATAGCGAGAAGTTTAAAGAGGTAACGGAAAAAATTGTTGCCATGGCACCGAACAACCAGCTTGTCATTTGGCTCGATTTTGAAGAAGGCAAAGATTCATTTGCAGCGGAGAGTCAAAAAGAAGATCCCAAATTTTTGTCTGCCCCTAATGTAAGTGAAGTCTTTGATACAAATGAAGTGACGATCGAAGGAAGTTTTACTGCTGAAGAAGCACAGAACTTAGCTGCAATGCTAAAAGCAGGTGCGCTTCCAGTAAAACTGAATGAGGTGTATTCGACATCTGTAGGCGCCCAATTTGGTGTACAGGCCCTCGATCAAACCATTTTTGCCGGAATTGTCGGTATTGGACTTATATTCCTGTTCATGATTATCTATTACCGCCTGCCAGGTGCTGTCGCCGTCATTACATTGTCAGCCTTTCTCTATTTAACATTGCTTTTTTTCGAATTGGTGAATGGTGTCATGACACTTCCAGGTATTGCAGCGCTTATTCTCGGTGTTGGAATGGCGGTGGATGCGAATATTATTACATTTGAGCGGATTCGTGAAGAAATAAAAATTGGCCGTCCAATACGTGCGGCGTTTCAAACCGGAAGCAAAAATGCTTTCCTAACCGTTGTAGATGCCAATCTGACTACCCTGCTGGCCGGGGGCGTTCTGTTTTATTTTGGCACAAGTTCGGTAAAAGGTTTTGCGACGACTCTAATTATTAGTATTATCGTTAGCTTTATCACCTCTATATGGGGTGCACGCGTTTTACTCGGTTTGCTTGTAAACAGTAACTGGCTGAAAGATAAACCCGGACTATTTGGTGTGAAAAAATCAGATATCCATCCGATCAGTGAAGGGTATGAGGCGCTTGATTTGCCAACGCGCTTCGATAAATTTGATTTCGTTAAACCGCACAAAAAACTGTTTGCATTTTCTCTAGTGGCGATCATTGCGGGTATGATCGTGCTCGGCATATTCCGTCTGAATCTAGGAATCGATTTTTCAAGCGGGTCACGCCTGGAGTTTATGGCAAGTGAACCGGTAACGGAACAGGCTGTTCAGGCAGAGCTGGAAAAAACGGGATTTGAAGCGGGGACACCGTCTATTGGCGGCAACGATAACACAATTGTGTCAGCGCGCTTTGATAAGGCGTTAACACAAACGGAAATTGCTAAAGTGAAAGCACAGTTCAATGAAGCATTTGGGGTTGAACCAAACGTAAGTACTGTATCGCCTGTTATCGGGAAAGAACTTGCTAAAAATGCAGTGAAGGCGCTGGCGATTGCAGCGATCGGCATCATATTGTATGTGGCATTTCGTTTTGAGCTTTATATGGGTGTTGCAGCTGTTCTGGCACTGCTGCATGATGTATTTTTCATTATCGCGTTTTTCAGCTTAACGCGTCTTGAAGTAGATATTACATTTATTGCTGCGGTTCTGACGATCGTCGGTTATTCGATTAATGATACAATCGTAACGTTTGACCGGATGCGTGAAAATATGATGAAAAAGCGAAAAA
This sequence comes from Domibacillus epiphyticus, assembly GCF_001975785.1. Taxonomy (GTDB): domain Bacteria; phylum Bacillota; class Bacilli; order Bacillales; family Domibacillaceae; genus Domibacillus; species Domibacillus epiphyticus. The sequence continues at coordinate 204,717 of NZ_MSFI01000009.1, forward strand.
TTACAGCACCGGAAGAACTGGACGATATCGTCAATAAAAGTTTGCGTCAAACATTAACCCGGTCATTAAACACAGTCTTAACTGTTGTTATTGCCGTTGTGGCGCTTATCATTTTTGGCAGCCCATCTATTTTGAACTTCTCGATTGCCCTGCTTGTCGGCTTAATTGGCGGTGCGTACTCATCGATCTTTATCGCCTCACAGCTGTGGCTCATCTGGAAAAAGAAAGAATTAAAGAAAAAAGGCACACTTATTACTTATAAAGAAAAAAATACAAATAAAGATGAGCTTCAAGTATAAGAAAAAGAGTCGGGGTCTGTACCCTGACTCTTTTTACATATGTACGAACATCTCACTGGAATCAATTTTTCCGAAAATGCGTGTGATCGGAAAACGCTCACCATTTTTCCATCTCTTGAAATCAATTGGGACGGGGCGTGCATTTTCGCCAATTCCGACGAGTACGCGCAAAGTAGCCGGCTCATACACGGTCGTATGAAGGGTGCCGGACCAGCTGCTATATTTTTTCTTGAAAACGCCGAATGATGGATCATTAAACAGTGTATAGGCTTCTCCAGCGGAATGAGGTTTTCGTGAATAGGATTCTAAAGCAGCAAGCCGTTCTTTTGATTCAGCCGTATGGTATCTATTTTCACCCGCCAATTGATCGGACAAAAAATGATTTGTACACACGAATGTATTTCGATGTACATGCACACCACGGGGGGATGCTTCGACAACAGCGCTCTGAAGCGATGCGTCATAAAGTGAATAATTAAATGAGTGGCGGTGTGGAACAGCTGAAAGGAGCTCAATTGCTTCTTCTGTCGTCGCACATGAATCAAGTATAAGCCGGGCAATCATGCTGCACGTAAAGCCTTCTTCAGCACGTCGGCGATTGACAAAGTGAAAACCGATAACGAGTCCTTTTTCATTCATCCCGTCAATACGTCCAACCATTCGGCCGCTTATGCCAATTGAAGCATAACCGTGATCCGGCTGCCAAAGCAAAAGCCTTCCTTCATACGTTTTTGGATGAAAGTCGTAATTCCGGGCAAATAAGCCATTTTGCATCATGGCAGAGCAGCCGCTGTTTACGTCATCAAGCTGAAAGCCGCTATATTCATGGATGACATCGTACAGTGTCCAGCCAAGTGCTTCCGCCATTCCTTCAAACTCTTCCCACATAACGGGCGCAAAATCATTAAAATACCGTTTGACACGCTGAAAATCAATGCTATACGAACGAATGGATTTTTTTCGCCGCTTTTGATGTATATGAAAGAGAGGCGTTACTTTTAATTTTTCCCCTGCTAAAACCCCGAGGTCATAATAGCTTCCTCTGCCTTGAATCACATTCACATAAAACCGCTGCATAACAATCCTGCTTTCTTTTTTCTTTATATCGTGATCGTTTTCAAGATGAATTTCAAGGAGAATGTTCTTCGGTATGTTTTGCGAGCCGTGACAATAGGGAAAAGAACCCCATGCAAGGAGGGATAAAGATGAAAATACAAACGGCACTAATTTTAGGATTGATTTTTGCATTGGCAACAGCCATTTTTGCGGTAGTGAACGTTGATCCAGTCACCGTAAACTATGTATTTGGCCGAGGTGAGTGGCCGCTTATTCTTGTTATCTTATTTTCTATTTTAATGGGTGGTTCCGTTATTTTCATGTTCGGCTTGCTTCAAACAGCCAAGCTTAAGCAGCAAAATAAAGATCTTCTCCGTCAAAATGAGCTGCTAAAAAAAGAGCTGCATGAAATAAAACAGAAAAATCGAGAAACATTACATCCAGATGCAAATTCAATACGCTTGGTCCCGGATGGGGAATAATGAAAACCGGCACCGGAACGAAATGAAATCGTTTCGGTGCCGGTTTTCTCGTTATTGTCATTTCGTTATAGGAGCCGTATAATAAGTAGGTTGTGGGGTGAAATTATGTTGAAATCAAAAATGCGCTGGATTGTTCGTGACATTGACCGGCAAAAAAGCGAAGTGTTCGCAGAGGAAATTGGGACAAGCCCGCTCGCAGCATCATTGCTTTTAGGTCGTGGCATTGACAATATAGAAGAAGCGCGTGCTTTTTTATTTGAAGAAGGTGTTTCATTTCATGATCCATACTTATTAAAAGACATGGACAAAGCGATTGAACGGATTAAGCTCGCAAAAGAACAGAATGAGCCTGTTCTTGTCTATGGTGATTATGATGCAGACGGGGTGAGCAGCACGTCGGTGTTGATGACAGCTCTCCGTGATTATGGCATACATGCTGAATATTATATACCGAACCGTTTTACAGAAGGGTACGGGCCGAATGAACAGGCTTTTCGTAATGCAAAAGAGATGGGGTTCGGTTTAATTATTACCGTTGATACAGGGATCTCTGGCATTCACGAAGCACAGGTAGCAAAAGAAATTGGTGTTGATTTAATCATCACGGATCATCATGAGCCGGGTCCTGAACTGCCGGAAGCGCTGGCAATTATTCATCCAAAACATCCGGAGGGGTCCTATCCGTTTGGCTATCTAGCTGGCGTGGGTGTGGCATTTAAAGTCGCGCATGCTTTGTACGGTTATGTGCCGGAACATTTACTTGACCTTGCCGCGATTGGGACGATTGCCGATCTTGTACCTCTATATGGGGAAAATAGATTAATTGCGAAAAAAGGTATTTTAGCGCTTCGTCAGTCTGAACGGCCTGGAATCGTGGCGCTCTGCAAGCAGGCCGGTGCGGAGCAGTCATCGATAAACGAGGAGACGGTCGGCTTTACGATTGGACCGCGTATTAATGCAGCAGGGCGGCTTGATGATGCAGGCCCGGCAGCTGACTTAATGATGACTGATGATATGGACGAGGCCCTGATGCTCGCCGAAGAAATTGATGCGATGAATAAAGAGCGGCAGTCGATCGTCAATGAGATGACGAAAGAGGCAGTTGAAATCGTGAACCGTGATTTTCCACCTGATGAGTACCCGGTCATTATCGTTGGAAAAGAAGGATGGAATCCGGGCGTAGTCGGAATAGTGGCATCACGCTTGACTGATACATTTTACCGGCCATCGATTGTGCTTGGCTTTGATAGCGGAAAAGGCATTGCGAAAGGATCAGCCCGCAGCATAAAAGGGTTTGATTTATTTCAAAGCTTGTCTACATGCCGAGACATTTTGCCGCACTTTGGCGGTCATCCAATGGCAGCCGGCATGACTTTGTCAATTGATGACGTGGACGAGCTCCGCATGCGGATGGTTAAAATTGCGAACGAAACCTTGACAGAAGATGATTTCACACCGGTTATAAACGTTGACGCAGAAGCGGAGCTTGCTGATGTGACGATACAGGCCATTGAGGATTTGGACAAGCTTGCGCCGTTTGGCATGAACAACCCGAAACCCCTTTTTTACGTAAAAGATGCAAAACTTGCTGCGATGAAAAAAATCGGAGGAAATCAAACACATTTAAAAGTGTCGCTTGAACAGGATGGACAAATGATTGATGGAGTCGGGTTCGGAATGGGAGACTACGCGGATCAGATTGCAAAAACATCCGAAGTGTCGGTCATTGGAGAACTATCGATTAACGAATGGAATAATGTGCGCCGTCCGCAGTTTATACTTCGAGATATGCGTGTTGATGAATACCAGCTGTTTGATATGCGCGGCGGACAGCCGGCATCAAAGTGGTACAACGATGTGCCGGAAAGCCGAATGGTTATTTCGTTTTCAGAGGAATCAGCAGATCCTTCCATTATTACAGTAAAAACAATGGAGGAAGCTTCAGCCCTTTCCATTGATGAAAAAAATGTCGTTTTCCTTGATTTGCCGGAAGAAGAATCCGTTATCAAGGCATTGCTCATTGGAAAGCGGCCGGCTCGGATTTACGCACACTTTCACAGCTCCGGAGGTCATTTTTTCAGTACGATGCCAGCCCGGGATCATTTCAAATGGTATTATGCGTTTTTGTTGAAATCGGGACTGTTTGATGTGAAAAATCATGGCGAATTACTTGCCAAAAAGCAAGGGTGGTCTTATGATGCCATCCGGTTTATGTCGAAGGTGTTTTTTGAGCTTGGATTTGTTAAAATAAACGATGGAAAGATTGAAGTGCAAAAGGATGCGGTGAAGCGGGAATTAAGCGAATCGCCAGCCTACAGTCGTAAGCAGACGCAATACGAACTTGAACAAAAACTTCTGTATTCATCTTATCGTGATCTAAAGAACGTCATCGATGAATGGATCAAGCAGCCGGCTGCACACAGGGAGGAAATAAACAGATGAATTTAAGAGACTATATTAAAATTGTACCGGACTGGCCGAAACAAGGGGTGCAATTTAAAGATATTACACCGTTAATGGATAATGGGGAAGCATTCCGCTATGCAACGGATCAAATTGTAAAATATGCACGGGAAAAAGAAATTGATCTTGTTGTCGGTCCGGAAGCACGAGGCTTTATCGTCGGATGCCCGGTTGCGTATTCTCTTGGAGTCGGCTTTGCGCCCGTTCGGAAAGAAGGGAAGCTGCCGCGTGAAACAATAAAAGTGCAGTACGGTCTTGAATATGGCAAAGATGTGCTAACGATTCATAAAGATGCTGTAAAGCCGGGTCAGCGCGTATTAATTACGGATGACCTTCTCGCAACAGGCGGGACGATAGATGCAACAATTAAACTGGTTGAACAGCTCGGCGGTGTTGTAGCAGGTATTGCTTTTCTAATTGAATTAAATTATTTAAACGGACGAGCGAATCTGGACGGATATGACATTTTAACGCTCATACCATATGATTGATTCGACAAAATTCGCCCGATCGATAAAAAAAGTGCAGGATAGCTTTACATCCTGCACTTTTTTTCGATAATAAGAACAATTAGTTTTTTCGGAAAGGGCGAAGGTGAACAAATCATATGGCGAAAGACCAGATATTAACCGCCGACCAGGTCATTGACCGGACCCGTGCCTATTTAAATGAAGAGCATGTCGAATTTGTCCGGAAAGCATATGAATATGCGAAAGAAGCACATAAGCATCAATTCCGTAAGTCAGGAGAACCTTATATCATTCATCCGGTACAAGTGGCGGGTATATTGGCTGATTTAGAAATGGACCCTGCAACAGTCGCTTCTGGTTTTCTGCATGATGTTGTAGAAGACACTGACGTCACATTGCAGGATTTAACGGACGCGTTTAATCCGGAAGTAGCGATGCTTGTCGACGGTGTTACAAAGCTCGGGAAAATTAAATATAAGTCAAAAGAAGAGCAGCAAGCGGAAAACCATCGAAAAATGTTCGTTGCGATGGCACAGGATATACGGGTTATTTTGATTAAACTTGCTGACCGTCTTCACAATATGCGTACATTGAAACATTTGCCGCAGGAAAAACAGCGCCGAATCTCCAACGAAACACTTGAAATTTTTGCGCCGCTCGCTCATCGGCTTGGTATTTCGAAAATTAAATGGGAATTAGAAGATACAGCTCTTCGTTACTTAAATCCGCAACAATATTACAGAATTGTGAATTTAATGAAACGTAAGCGGGATGAACGTGAGGCTTACTTGGACGGTGTCATTGATGAAATGCGCGACCGTCTTGATGACATGGACATTCAGGCGGAAATTTCCGGCCGTCCGAAACACATTTATAGCATTTATCGGAAAATGGCAATGCAGCATAAGCAATTCAATGAAATTTATGATTTGCTGGCGGTCCGGATTGTTGTCGATAGTATTAAAGATTGTTATGCTGCCCTTGGCATTATTCATACATGCTGGAAACCGATGCCTGGCCGTTTTAAAGATTATATTGCCATGCCAAAAACGAATATGTACCAGTCCCTTCATACGACGGTGATCGGTCCGAAGGGAGATCCGCTTGAAGTGCAAATCCGGACAGAAGAGATGCACCGCATTGCTGAATTCGGGGTCGCCGCGCATTGGGCGTATAAGGAAGGGCGTACTGTAGACGAGAATGCCTCTTTTGAAAAGAAAATGACTTGGTTCCGGGAAATTCTTGATTTCCAAAATGAGTCTCAGGATGCCGAAGAATTTATGGAATCTCTGAAGATTGATTTATTTTCCGATATGGTATTTGTGTTTACACCGAAAGGCGACGTCATAGAACTTCCAGCTGGTTCTGTACCGATCGATTTCGCTTATCGTGTTCATTCGGAAATCGGCAATAAAACGATCGGTGCCAAAGTAAACGGAAAAATGGTCACGCTTGATTATAAACTGAAAACTGGCGATATAATGGAAGTGCTCACGTCGAAGCATTCATATGGTCCAAGTAAAGATTGGATTAAAATGGCGCAGACATCCCAAGCAAAAAATAAAATCCGCCAGTTTTTCAAAAAGCAAAACCGTGAAGAAAACGTTGAAAAAGGCCGTGACATGGTTGAACGTGAAATTAAAAATATGGAGTTTGACGTAAAAGAAGTTCTTACACAGCAAAACTTAAAACGAGTCGCGGAAAAATTCAACTTTTTAAATGAAGAAGATATGTATGCCGCTGTTGGTTATAACGGTGTTACAGCACTTCAAGTGGCAAACCGGCTGACCGAGAAACTTCGGAAGCAGCGCGATCAGGAAGCAGCCATTCAAGAAGTTGTCAAGGAAATTAAAACGCCGCAGAACCCGGCAGCACAGAAGAGAAATGCCGGTGTTACAGTTAAAGGGATTGACAATTTATTAATCCGGCTCTCGCGCTGCTGTAATCCTGTGCCAGGCGATGATATTGTCGGCTACATTACAAAAGGAAGAGGCGTCTCGGTGCATCGGGACGACTGTCCAAATGTTGTGGCTGATGAAGACACGGAAAACCGGCTCATCCCGGTGGAATGGGAATCTGGTGCGGCCAATCAAAAGGAATATCTCGTTGATATTGAAATTTCCGGCTATGACCGCCAAGGCCTTCTTAATGAAGTGCTGCAGGCAGTCAGTGAAACGAAAACAAATATTTCTGCGGTTTCCGGACGTTCGGACCGCAATAAAATGGCAAAAATTGATATGTCAATTTTCATTCGCAACGTGAATCATTTGCAAAAAGTGGTCGAGCGAATAAAGCAGATCCCGGATATTTACTCGGTCCGCCGCATTATGAATTGATTGAAGGTGTTTTAAATGAAAGTAGTCTTGCAGCGAAGCAAAAAAGCCTCTGTTGCTGTGGATGGAAAAATAACCGGTCAAATCGAATCTGGACTCGTGCTGCTTGTCGGCGTCACCCATGATGACACGGATCAAGATGCCGCCTGGTTAGCTGAAAAAATTGTTCACCTGCGCATATTTGAAGATGAAACAGGGAAAATGAATAAATCGTTGCTTGAATGCGATGGCGATATTTTATCAGTATCACAGTTTACGCTTTACGGCGACTGCAAAAAAGGGCGCCGCCCAAATTTCATGCAGGCGGCCGGCGGTGAACAGGCAAACGTTTTATATGAACAATTTAATCAACTTCTCCGGGAAAAAGGTGTATGTGTTGAAACCGGTGTGTTCGGAGCAATGATGGAGGTTTCACTCGTCAATGACGGTCCGGTCACACTGATTCTTGACAGCAAGCAATAAAACAAGCTTGAAAAACAGGGGAAAGTTTTTTATAATTTTTTCATCGGTTCTGCCAGTTAGCAGGCCACAAAGGTGTTGCACGGCTATGATGTACTGCTGAACACCGTATGACATTACGTATGCAGCCTTTGTTCCATAACGAATAATAAAAGCCGTTGACGAAGAAAAGTAATGAATAACCGCCCGGACAGAGAAAAATGCCAAGACTGAGAGCATTTACGGTGCGCCTTCATGAAAAGACACTTTCGAGGCGTTTTTCTGAACAAAAGTAGGAAAAACCGCGTATTGCGTTATCAAAAAAGTGAAAGCTCCGGCTTTAACGAGGGTGGCACCGCGGAAAACTTCCGTCCCTGCAAATATTTGTAGGGATGGAAGTTTTTTTATGTGGGCAATACATAAGGAGGAATGAGGATGTCAGTGAAGATTCCACGCGGCACGCAGGATATTTTGCCCGGACAATCAGAAAAATGGCAGTATATTGAAGCGATAGCGAAAGACGTATGCCGCCGCTATCATTACAAAGAAATTCGCACGCCAATTTTTGAACATACAGAGCTGTTTAAACGGGGTGTTGGTGATACAACCGATATCGTTCAAAAAGAAATGTATACGTTTGAGGACAGGGGTGAAAGGAGTTTAACACTCCGCCCTGAAGGGACTGCAGCCGTTGTCCGTTCATTCGTTGAAAATAAAATGTTCGGTCATCCTGATCAGCCGGTGAAAATGTTCTACACGGGCCCGATGTTTCGGTACGAACGCCCGCAGTCTGGACGTTATCGGCAGTTTGTCCAGTTTGGCGTGGAGGCAATCGGCAGTGAAGATCCGGCCATTGATGCGGAAGTGATTGCGCTTGTTATGGATATATACAAATCAGCCGGTTTGAAAAAACTAAACCTTGTGATCAACTCGCTTGGTGATGCTGAAAGCCGTAACGCACACCGGGAAGCGCTCATTGCGCATTTTGAACCGCGCATTATGGAGTTTTGTTCAGACTGTCAGACACGCCTGGCACAAAACCCGCTCCGCATACTTGATTGTAAAAAAGACCGGGATCACGAGTTGATGGCAACCGCTCCATCGATACTGGATTATTTAAATGAAGAATCAAAAGCCTATTTCAGCAAAGTGACTGGCTACTTAGATGCGCTAAACATTTCCTATACAATTGATCCGAAACTTGTGCGCGGTCTTGATTACTATAACCATACTGCATTCGAGGTAATGAGCGAAGCGGAAGGATTCGGCGCGATCACAACACTTTGCGGCGGAGGCCGGTATAACGGTCTTGTGAAGGATCTCGGCGGGCCGGATTCACCCGGTATCGGTTTCGCGTTCAGTATTGAACGGTTTATCGCCGCCATGGAAGCAGAAAGAATCGAATGGCAAGTTGATAAAGGTCTGGACTGCTATATTGTTGCGCTCGGCGAGGAAGCAAAAGATCGATCTGTTGCGCTAGTCCACCAGCTTCGCACAGCAGGGCTCTCTGCAGACCGCGATTATCAGGATCGTAAAATGAAAGCCCAGCTGAAAGCATCCGACCGTCAAAATGCCCGCTTTACGGCTATTCTCGGTGAGGATGAACTGGCAGAAAACCGCATTACGGTAAAAGATATGGCAGAAGGCTCTCAGGAAAATGTGACTTTACAGGAGCTCGCGAACTACGTAAAAACAAAATTGGAGGCGAACTAGATGTTTGGACGCACGTTTTATAACGGAGAAATGACAGAAGAACATATTGGACAGGAAGTATCATTAAAGGGATGGGTGCAGCGCCGCCGTGACCTCGGCAGCGTAATCTTCATTGATTTACGCGACCGCACAGGGATTATGCAAATCGTCTTTAATCCGGAAATTTCAGCTGAAGCACTTGCGGCAGCAGAAAAAGTGCGGAATGAATATGTACTGGATGTAAAAGGAACGATCGTTAAACGGGATCCCGAAACAGTAAATGAAAACATCCCAACTGGTACGATTGAAGTACATGTTACAGAAATTAACGTGCTGAGTGAAGCGAAAACACCACCGTTCATGATAGAAGACGGAACTGAGGTAAACGAAGATGTTCGATTGAAGTACCGCTATATTGACCTTCGCCGCCCGGTTATGTTCGATACGTTGAAAATGCGCAGTGATGTGACAAAAACGATTCGCGACTATTTAGACGATCATGGCTTCCTTGATGTGGAGACGCCGATTTTAACAAAATCAACACCGGAAGGCGCACGTGATTATTTAGTCCCAAGCCGTGTTCATCCGGGTGAATTTTATGCGCTTCCGCAGTCGCCGCAAATTTTTAAACAGTTATTAATGGTATCCGGCGTGGACCGCTATTATCAAATTGCCCGCTGCTTCCGTGATGAAGATTTGCGTGCAGACCGTCAGCCTGAATTCACACAAGTCGACATTGAAACGAGCTTTATGAGTCAAGAAGACATTATGCAAATGACGGAAGAAATGCTGAAAAAAGTCGTAAAACGTGTAAAAAATGTAGACATTACAGGTGCATTCCAGCGAATGACATATGATGAAGCAATGAACCGTTTTGGATCTGACAAACCGGATACACGTTTCGGCCTTGAATTGATCGACATGGCGGATGTTGTCCGCGGCTCAGGTTTCAAAGTGTTTGCACAAGTTGTGGAATCAGGCGGCCAGGTAAAAGCACTTTGTGTACCGGGCGGCGGTGAAAAATATTCGCGGAAAGACATTGATCATTTGACAGAATTCGCGGCCATTTACGGGGCAAAAGGCCTTGCCTGGCTGAAAGTCGAAGAAGATGGCTTAAAAGGACCGATTATAAAGTTCTTTACTGAAGAAGAACAGGCGAAAATGCTTGAAACGGCCGGCGCAAAAACAGGCGATTTAATTATGTTTGTCGCCGATAAAAAGAAAATCGTTGCTGATGCACTTGGTGCTCTTCGTTTAAAACTAGGCAAAGAGCTTGGCATGATCGACGAAACAAAATACAACTTCCTCTGGGTGACAGACTGGCCGCTTCTTGAGTATGACGAAGAAGAAGGACGTTACTATGCTGCACACCACCCGTTTACAATGCCTGCACGCGAAGATCTGGATAAACTTGAATCCGATCCAGGAGCTGTTAGTGCACAGGCGTACGATATCGTCTTAAACGGCTATGAGCTTGGCGGCGGATCCATCCGTATTTTCGAACGCGACATTCAAGAAAAAATGTTTAAACTGCTTGGGTTTACGGAAGAACAGGCAAAAGAACAATTCGGCTTCCTACTAGAGGCGTTTGAATACGGTACACCTCCACATGGCGGAATCGCACTTGGACTTGACCGTATGGTTATGCTTCTTGCAGGCCGTACAAACTTGCGTGATACAATCGCGTTCCCTAAAACAGCGAGTGCTGCTGATGTATTAACAAATGCACCAGGCGAAGTGTCGGAAGCGCAGTTGGAAGAATTGCATTTGCGTATCCGTCAAACAGCAAAATAAATGGAATGACCGAATAATTTAAATTTTCTGATTTATATTGGTTTTATGAGTTGACCACTTAAAAACCGTATGATAATATGTAATCAATAAGGCGAATCCTGATGTGTACGTTTGTTTTACTATTTGTTTTGACCGAACGCTGTATGTTTAGGGAGTCCGGGTTTTTTGGACAGCGCACATGCCCTTTGCGGGGACTTGCAACGCCTATAACAGGGCACCCACCTGCGATGAGCGGGTTCAAAACATATAATTTCACACGACGGCACGATTGGGATTCGCCGTCTTTTTTTATGTTCAAAAACAGGAGTGATTCTATATGCTTCATCAATTTTCGAGAAATGAATTGGCCTTCGGAAAAGAAGGACTTGAATTATTAAAAAATACAACGGTTGCTGTACTTGGCATTGGGGGTGTTGGTTCGTTTTCAGCTGAAGCGCTTGCCCGTTCTGGTGTTGGCCGGCTGATTCTTGTTGACAAAGACGTGATCGATATTACGAACGTAAACCGTCAGCTTCCTGCCCTATTATCAACTGTTGGCCAGCCGAAAGCGGACTTAATGAAAGAACGGATTGCTGATATTAACCCGGAATGTGAAGTCATTGCCTTAAAAATGTTTTATACAGAAGAAACGTATGAACAGTTTTTTAGCTATGGGCTCGATTTTGTTATTGATGCATCAGATACGATTTCTTACAAAATTCACTTAATGAAAGAATGTTTAAAGCGCAACATTCCGATTATATCAAGCATGGGTGCGGCTAATAAAATGGATCCAACCCGTTTTACAATAGCGGATATTTCGAAGACACACACGGATCCGATTGCGAAAGTTGTCCGTACTCGCCTCCGTAAAGAAGGAATTAAAAAAGGGATTCCTGTTGTCTTTTCCGACGAAAGTCCCATTGTTATCCGTGAGGATGTACGCCAGATCGTCGGAAATGATGATGCGGAAATCAGAAAAGCAAAAATGCCGCCTGCTTCAAATGCATTTGTTCCTTCTGTCGCTGGATTAATTATGGCGAGCTATGTCGTTCGTGAAGTGTTAAAAGACATTAAAATAGCTCGAGTAAATGATTAAACCGAACAAACCATCCAATTCAATAGGATGGTTTTTTATTCATCAAAAAAGTACTTTTATACCAAAAATTTGGTATAATAAACATAATTGATGAAGAACGGAGCATCGCAAAATGGACATCTTTCTTGCAAGGCAGCCAATATTTGATAAAAAAGAGCAAGTTCATGCATACGAACTGTTATACCGGAACGGGAAGATGAATGCCTTCCCGGAAATAGATATGGACCAGGCGACAATTGAAGTCCTTATTCATTCATTTGTCACGATTGGTGTTGAAAAGATTGCGAATGGACACCCTTGTTTTATTAATTTCACAGAAAATCTTTTAGAACGAAATATTGCCGAACATTTCAATCCACAGCACGTGGTCGTCGAAATTCTTGAAGATGTCCCTATTACTTCCTCTTTAATTGAAATTGCACGTGAATTGAAGTGGAAAGGCTTTTCGATTGCACTGGATGATTTTATATTAAATAAGGATTTCCATTTATACGATGAATTGTTTATGCTCACGAAGTACATAAAAGTTGATTTCTTGTACGCCACTCGGGAAGAGAGGTACGAAATAGAGCAGCTTGTTAAAAATAAATATCCGCACATTTCACTGCTGGCGGAAAAAGTGGAAACACGAGAGCAGTTTGAAGAAGCGAAGTGTGCAGGGTATGAGCTTTTCCAAGGCTATTTTTTTTCAAAGCCGCAAATTATTCAGGCAGCTGATATCCCGCCAAATGTGGCGCCATATTTTCATGTAATTAATTTGCTTCAAAGAGAACAACCCGAAATAGATGAAGTAGTTTCGGTCATTGAACGGGATGTGTCGCTATCTTATAGTTTACTGAAGCTGATTAATTCACCTGCACTCCGAACACGTTCGAAAATTAAATCCATTAAACAAGCAATAATGATGCTGGGGTTTATTGAACTAAAGAAATGGCTTTATGTCCTTGCACTGCGTGAGGGGAGAAATGATCGTTCTGGAAACACGAAAGCACTAATGGATTCTTCACTGTTCAGGGCAAAAGCCTGTGAGCTGATGGCAAAAGATACGGATGCAGGCAACGCTTCAGAATTTTTTTTAGCGGGAATGTTTTCATTAATCGATGCGCTATTGAAGCGGCCGGTAACGGAAATTTTAAAACACATGCCGTTATCGGATGATGTTTATTCCACTTTATTAGGAAACAAAACAAATATTACACCATATTTAGAGCTGGCCATCGCGATGGATGAAGTCGATTGGGATGCGATGCAAGAATTAATGACAAAACTTAAATTTGATGAGAAATCAATTACAAGATATTATTCCGAAGCCCGACAGTGGGCAAATAAGTTAAATGAATCGTCAACCTTTTAAAAGGGTTGACGTTTTTTATTTGTAAAAAATGGTTGCCTGTATTTGTGTATTAGTGTACTATACCAATAGTACACTAATACACGGGGTGATGATTCATGTTGAAAGGGTTATTGAAAAAGGATTTTTGGCTGATAAAAACGTACATGTTGGTATGGCTGTGTGCTGTAGTTGTTATTTATGCAGCAGGCGCCGGGTTTGCGTCGTACCATGATCAATTTCATCTTGTTTTTCCATTTTTAATGATGCTGTATATGGGGCATATCGTCATGCTTCCGACTGCCGCCTGGATTCTACTTAAAGCGGAAGAAAAAGGACAGTATTGGCTTCACGGGACAGCGGGCGGAAAGAAATTGCTTTTATCCAAAATGATGATCTCATTCTTCGTCACGATGACGTCGCTTTTCGTAACAAATGTGCTGATGCTTATTAGTTTGATGATTTCGGTTCCGCTGCCATATTTTCCGCTCATGGAAAATGGGAGTTTTCCGTTCTTTGAAGGAGTACTGTTGAATGGCGGCATTACATTAGGCGCATTTTATTTTACATTATGGGGCTTGTTTTTATGGGCATTCTACCATTCATTGACGAAATACCCGGTTCTGAAAAAAATACGCTGGGTGATCATTATTGCGATGTATCTCATTATTCAAACAGTTATTGCACGAATCACGGAATGGAAAATGGTGCAGTCATTCTTTAATCAGTGGACGATTCAAGTCGGCTTGCCTGAATCAAAGTTTGAAACGTATAATGCGATGAGTTTTAGTTTTACGATGACTGGTGGAGAAATCCAAGTATGGCCGATCGTGCTGGGGGCGATTTATTTGCTCATCTTGTTTCTGGCAGCCGGGTGGCTTCTTGATCGAAAAGTAGAGGTGTAAAACATGAGCGCGGAATTTAAAACTTCAAAGCCGATTTACAGCCAAATTGCGGATCGGATTATTCAGCAGTTTGTGCGCGGTGAATTAAGCCCGGGTGAAAAGCTTCCGTCTGTAAGGGAAATGGCGATTCAGTCCGGTGTGAATCCAAATACGATTCAACGAACATATGGCGAACTTGAACGCCTTGGTGTCGTTGAGACAAAGCGGGGGCAGGGAACATTTATGACGGAAGAGAACGATATGAAACGGAAGCTGCGGTTGGATATTCAACAGGAAATGATTGCTGCTTTTATTGAAAACATGCGAAGCATCGGGCTTGAAGACCGTGAAATTCATGAATCAGTCAACCGGTTTTTAAAGGAAGGAGAGAGCGGTCATGATTGAATTAACGCACATCACAAAAGAATATGGAAAAAGAAAATCACTTAATGATGTCACCTTCACATTTGAAAAAGGAAAAGTGTACGGCATTCTTGGGCCGAACGGAAGTGGAAAATCGACGATCATGAAAATGATGGCCGGTCTTGTATATCCATCAAAAGGAATTGTGAAGGTAGGCGAAAAAAAAGCAGATCGAAAAATTGCATCTAACCTGGCGTTTTTAGCAAGTGAAGGCATGTTATACCCGAGTTTTAAAATTGACCAGATGATCGATTTTTTTCATTCACAGTACAGTGACTTTTCAATGGAAAAGGCAGAAGAATTACTCGTATTTATGGAGCTGGATCGACATCAAAAAGTGAGCCAGCTGTCAAAAGGGCAGCAAGGGAGGCTAAAACTGCTTCTCGTACTTTCAAGACAGACGGATGTACTGCTGCTTGACGAGCCGTTTATGGGACTTGATCCGATGGTGCGGGACACCATTGTAAAAGGGCTTGTATCATTCATCGATTATGGCAAACAAACAGTGATCATTACAACACATGAAATCACGGAAATTGAACCTGTGTTAGAAGAAGCTATTGTTTTAGAAAAAGGACAGATCAGAGCGCATTGTAATGTGGAAGAGATTCGTGAGGAACAAGGACTTTCCATTTTGGAATGGCTAAAAAGTACTTTTAAGCAGGAGGACGTATCATGAAAACTTTAATACAATTAGAAAATGTGTCAAAAACAATTAAAGGAAAAAAGATTATAGATTCTCTGAATTTTACGATTCGCGAAGGAGAAGTATTTGGTTTTCTTGGTCCGAATGGTGCCGGGAAAACAACAACGATTCGGATGATTGTTGGTCTCATGAAGATGTCTGAAGGAGATATTTTGATTTCGGGTCATAGCATTCGAGATGAATTCAAAGAGGCGATCCATCACATCGGCGCGATTGTTGAAAATCCAGAAATGTACAAATTTTTAAGCGGCTATGACAATTTAAAACAATATGCTCGTATGCAAAAAAATGTGAGCCGAGAGCGTATTGATGAAGTAGTGAAACTAGTCGGACTTGATGACCGCATCCATGACAAAGTGAAAACGTACTCACTTGGGATGCGCCAGCGCCTTGGTATTGCCCAGTCGCTCCTTCATAGTCCGAAAGTGCTTATTTTAGATGAACCTACGAACGGCCTTGATCCTGCCGGTATTAAAGAAATTCGTCAATACATTCGTGATCTCGCAGAAAAAGAAGGTATGGCCGTCATCGTGTCCAGTCATTTACTAAGTGAAATGGAAATGATGTGCGACCGGATCGGTATTTTGCAAAAAGGGAAAATGATTGACGTGCAATCAGTAAAAGGATGGCTGGCAGAGGGTGTCGACATGTACAGTATTGAAGTGGATGATTTGGAAGCAGCTACCATGTATTTAAAATCATTATTTCCAGATGTTGCACCGGAAAATTCTAAAGGCCGTCTTATTTTTGAAATGGACAAAGAGCAAATACCGATTCTTATCCGTCTTTTTGCCGGAAAAGGGATTAGTATATACGAAGTGAAAAAAGTATCAAAATCACTCGAAGAACGATTCCTAGATATTACAGAAAAACGGGAGGTAGTTTAATGATCGGTCTTATTCAAAACGAATGGATTAAATTGTTTAAACGTCCGGGAACTTATGTAATGGTTGGATTGCTGTTTATAATGGTGTCAGCATTTGCTGCGTTTACGAAATATGATGAAAGCAAGGAGACAAAACAACCATCCTGGCAGGAAGTTGTCAAAGGTGAGAATGCAGCGTACGAAAAGCAGCTGCAGGATCAGCCGGAAATGAGCGCAGAACAAAAAGAATACATTGAAGGTCAAATAGCCATTAATGAATACCGTTTAGCGGAAAATGTACCGGTGTCCACATCTTCCTATGTATGGTCGTTTGTAGAAGGAGCTAGTGATTTATTGAGTTTTACCGGTTTGTTTATGATTATTGTGGCTAGTGGGATTGTTGCGAGTGAATACACATGGGGAACCATTAAACTATTGTTGATTAGACCAATTGGCCGGTCAAGCGTGTTATTTTCAAAGTATGCCGCGGTTGTTCTGTTTGGATTATTTTTGATCACCATATTGTTTTTGTTCTCAGTCATTCTTGGGGCATTACTTTTCGGCATTACGGGGGAATCGATTCATCTGGCCTATGTTGACGGAAAAATTGTCGAGCAGAATATGTTCTTCCATTTAATGAAGTTGTATGTGCTGCAATCAGTTGATGTATTTATATTAGCGACAATGGCGTTTATGATTTCAGCTGTATTCCGGAACAGCTCACTTGCAATCGGATTATCACTGTTCCTTTTGTTTATGGGACCAAACGTAACCTATTTAATTGCTATGCGCTACGACTGGGCGAAATATTCATTATTCGCAAACACCAATTTGCTGCAGTATGAAACAGGTAATGTAATGGTGGAAGGAATGACGATGGGCTTTTCGTTTATCGTCCTTGCGTTGTATTTTATCATTTTCCAACTGCTGGCTTTCTTCGTTTTCTCAAAGCGTGATGTGGCCGCATAATATACTATTATGGCTTCTGCATTATGAAAAAGAAAAAGTGAGGGATGAGGACTGTGGAGCAGGTTCTTTTAATCGTCGCGGTAATCGCACTTGGGGGAAGTGTTTTATCACTTTTTATGCAAGTTTTCAACAAAGGATGGAAAGAGATCCACTGGTGGACACCATGTATTCTTTTCATCGTATACATCGCTTTGTATATACCGTTTTTCTTTATGGTCAGCTAAAAAACTCCGGTGCAATTTGCGCCGGAGTTTTCTGGTGGTCAAGAGATTTTGCTCCATTGGATAATAAAGTCGTTTACTTCTGGGCTTAATAAGCCAGAGCCTTGCTACAAAATCATGTAGTTAAAGTTAATTAATTCTTATTAATTGAGAAGTGGATTTTTCAAAGTTAGGCGAATCTTCGACCAACGCCCAAAAGTAAATTAACTTTTCTTAGATTTAATATATTTTTGTGTTAGCATTCCTGTATTATATACGGATAAAATCATCGCAGTGAAAAAAAGGATTCGAGAAAACTTTGCCTCACCTGTAAAGTCAGTGTATGAAAGAACAAGGTAGATAAAACAAATAGCAGTTATTATGGATAAAATAAATTGTCCCTTTAAAGACTTAATCATATAGTCCCCCTATCTATAGCAAATACGATTTCTGTCCCTTGCTTGAAATGACTATTCTTATAGTTATTGTACCTTAGATAGAAAGCACAGACACTGTTGTTGCTTTATAATAAAGTTTGCTCAAATTATTACTAATAACCTTGGATCAAAACATGCTCTTATAAAATTTAATTGGATTATTCAAATATGACCCCTACTAACAAAGGGAATACTTCAGAAGACAATAGCGTTTAAATTCAATCTCTTCTTTTTATTTGTTTGGAGTAAAATAAAGTTGTTAGGAAAAAGCCAACTAACACAGATAAAATATTACTAATAAAAAGCCTTATTATGCTTCCACCCACACCATAATTATTATAGGAATCATTATTTAAAAAGAGAAAAGTCGTTAGTATTCCTAAAGAAATTATTGAAGATAGGAGATATATAAAGAAACCTGTTGTCAATGATAAAGTAGACAATAACTTATACTTTCGCCTAAGCAACAAAGCGGTAACTACAATCATACTGAAAAAAATAGCTAAAATTACAAAACCAGGTAAACGATTAGCTGGTTGATTAAAAAAATCTAAAATTTCCATCACGATCCTCCTGGTATTTCTTTCTATCCTAATATTTCACCTCATTTTCCTAATGCATGCATCTCCCCTAAACAAAACTTCCTATAAAAATATCATACTTGCCCGTTTCTTCTATATGGGGACATTCTTTCCTTTTTCTAATCCCTGTTAAAACATTATCAGCAAACTTATGATAATAAGAACTAAGATCACTTTCCGCCAACTACTTCTCCACGTTCGTTTAACTCTTTATCAACGAGCTGTGTTTCTGTATATAATGTTTCATCCGGCACTGAATACTCGTTACAGTGGTTACTCATTTCTTTTTTCAATTTTCTCGTACACACCGGACAATGCCTGTTCAAATTTCCCGGTTGCTTTTGGTTCGTAGTATCGTTTGTTCTTTAGTGTATCCGGCAAGTATTGCTGATTGACCCATCCATTTTTAAAATCGTGCGGATACTGGTAACCAATACCCCGACCGAGTTTAGCCGCGCTTTTATAATGAGCATCCTTCAAATGAGCAGGAACCTCTCCTGCACGCCCGGCGCGTACATCCGCAAGTGCTGCGTCGATTGCTTTGTAAGCTGAGTTGGATTTTGGCAATAAACATAATTCCACGACAGCGTTGGCTAGTGGAATACGGGCTTCCGGAAAACCGGTACGCTCTGCTGCGTCAATTGCTGCGAGTGTACGGGCGCCAGCCTGCGGGCTGGCAAGTCCGATGTCTTCATAAGCAATAATGATGAGCCGGCGGGCGATGCTGACAAGATCACCTGCTTCAATCAGACGGGCTAAATAGTGGAGCGCTGCATTTACATCGCTGCCCCGTATTGATTTTTGAAACGCGCTTAGCACATCATAATGTGCATCTCCGTCTTTATCGTGTGCAAAGCTTTTTTTTTGCAAACATTCTTCTGCTGTTTCAAGTGAAATAGTGATAACGCCGTTCGATCCAGCTGGCGTTGATGTGACAGCAAGTTCGAGAGCATTTAAGGAGCTTCGCACGTCACCGCCTGATGCTGCAGCAAAATGGTTAAGGGCATCTTCCGTTACTTCAGTGTGAAAATTGCCAAGCCCCCGTTCTGAGTCCTCAAGTGCGCGAATGAGTAATTTTTTTACGTCTTCTGCTGTAAGTGGTTTTACCTCGAAAATTTGACATCGGCTCCGAATGGCCGGATTAATGGCATGATATGGATTGCTTGTTGTCGCGCCGATCAGCGTAATCATCCCGTTTTCGAGGAAGGGAAGCAAGTAGTCTTGCTTTGCTTTATCCAGCCGGTGGACCTCATCCAATAGCAAAATCACTTTGCCGGACATCTTTGCTTCTGCTGCAACGATTTCCATATCTTTTTTATTGCTTGTTACGGCATTCAACATCCGAAACGCATACTTTGTACTGCCGGCAATTGCACCTGCAATGGATGTTTTCCCAGTGCCAGGGGGTCCGTATAAAATCATCGATGACAGCTGTTTAGCGTCTGTCATGCGTCGTATAATTTTTCCTTTTCCTGTTAAATGGTCTTGGCCGGCAACTTCATCGATTGTTCGTGGCCTCATTCTGAACGCAAGCGGCTTCATAAAAAAACCCCTTTTTTGTATTTTGTCTCAATGTATCATAATTCACAGTATTCCGGCATGTTTTTTGTACATATAAAATGATATACTAAATTGAAGATTGGAGTATGCTGCCTGTGAATAAGAACGGAAATATTGGAATACGGCTGACGATTTTTACAGTCGGTTTGTTTGTCATGTCATTTGGCATTGTTTTGCTTATAGAAGCAAAAGTCGGCGCAACCCCGTGGGACGCACTGCATGTCGGGCTGTATCAAATATTCGGTTTGACAGTCGGTACGTGGACGATTATCGCCGGCTTTTTTATTTTGATGCTTGGGTCACTTTACATAAAAGAATGGCCGCAAGCCGGGGCTTATTTAAATATGCTTCTAGTTGGATTGTTTGTCGATTTCTTTTTATGGCTTCCGTTTATTGAGACGCCGCCTTCTCTTTCAGGGCAATGGCTTATGTTTTTATCAGGCCTTATCCTTCATGCATATGGAATGTCATTTTACATTTCCGGCCGTCTCGGTGCGGGTCCCCGGGATCATTTTATGCTCGCTCTTGTTCGTAAAAAAGGATGGAAAGTATCCAGCATCCGCAGGGGCATTGAAGTAATTGTGATGGGACTCGCCTGGCTGATCGGAGGACCGGTCAGTATCGGTACATTCGTTTTCAGTATTCTTATTGGTACCATTGTTGGTATTTCATTGCCGCAATGTGAAAGACTATCGGATATAATAATAAACAATAGATTGAATCGAAAAGAAGAGGTGTAAAAGAATGAGGATATCTACTAAAGGACGCTACGGACTTACCATTATGATTGAACTCGCAAAACGTCACGGTGAAGGACCGACATCTTTACGTGTGATTGCAGGAACGCATGATTTGTCCGAACATTATTTGGAGCAGCTTATTGCGCCGCTTCGAAATGCAGGATTTGTCCGCAGTATTCGCGGTGCATACGGGGGCTACGTGCTTGGTCATGAACCGGACACAATCACAGCAGGGGATATCATTCGTGTGCTCGAAGGACCCATTACGTTAGTCGAAGGAATTGAAGAAGAAGAGCCTGCCAAAAGGGAGCTCTGGATTCGGATCAGTGAAGCGATTAAAAATGTGCTTGAAAATACGACACTTGATGACCTTGCGAAACATACTACAACAGGTGAATCAGATGCGTACATGTTTTATATTTAACGGGGTGCTGAAATGGAAAGAATATATTTAGATCATGCTGCAACGTCACCTGTTCATCCAGATGCGGCAAAAGCGATGATGGAAGTGTTAACGAAAACATTTGGCAATCCATCGAGTATTCATTCATTCGGGCGGGATGCACGAAGAATTATTGATGAAGCAAGAACTGTTATTGCGGATACAATGAATGGGGGCTTCAACGATATCATTTTTACAGGCAGCGGAACAGAAGCGGATAATCTGGCGATTTTCGGTACCGCCCGCCTGAAAAAAAACGGTCATATTATTACGACCGCTGTTGAACATCATGCCGTTTTACATGCGTGTGAAGCGCTTGAAAAAGAAGGATTTGATGTGACGTATTTGCCTGTCGATGAAACGGGTGTCGTTTCTGCTGCTGATGTAAAATCAGCACTTCGGGACGATACTTTTCTTGTTTCGGTCATGTATGGCAACAACGAAACAGGGGCAATACAGCCAATTAAAGAAATTGGCATCCTTCTCCAAGATCACCCTGCTGTTTTTCACGTAGATGCTGTTCAGGCGTATGGTATTTTACCGATTGATGTGAAAGAGTTGCACGTCGATTTTCTTGCGGTCTCGGGCCATAAAATTAACGGTCCAAAAGGGATTGGTGTTTTGTATGCTAAATCGGGCGTGCCGCTATCCCCATTTTTATTTGGCGGGGAACAGGAGCGAAAACGTCGCCCGGGAACGGAAAATACGGCAGCGATTGCTGGGATGGCTGCCGCTGCTTCAGTTGCAGTTCAATCGATGGAAGAAAGAACGAATCACTATCGAGAATTAAAATCTCTTTTCATTGAAACGTTAAAGAAACATAATGTTGCATTTTCTCGAAACGGCAAAGTTGATGAGTCGCTTGCGCATGTGCTAAACTTATTTTTTCCCGGAACGGATGTTGAAGCTTTTCTGGTCAATCTTGATATGGAAGGGATCGCTGCATCTAGCGGATCAGCCTGCACAGCTGGCTCAATTGAACCCTCCCATGTATTAACGGCGATGTTCGGAGCGGATTCTGGCAAACTGCGTTCATCTATCCGGTTCAGCTTCGGGTTATACAATACAAAGGAACAAATTGTACAGGCAGCGGAAAAAACGGCGAATATCGTCAAGCGGCTGTCTTAGGAAAGAGAGAGGAAAGAAATGAAAGCACCGAAAGATACACGTGTTGTTGTCGGCATGTCAGGCGGCGTTGATTCTTCGGTTGCGGCTCTTTTACTAAAAGAGCAAGGGTATGACGTCATCGGCATCTTTATGAAAAATTGGGATGATACAGATGAATTTGGCGTCTGCACGGCGACGGAAGATTATGATGATGTCATCCGCGTCTGCAATCAGATTGGCATTCCGTATTATGCGGTCAATTTTGAAAAGCAGTATTGGGACAAAGTCTTTACGTACTTTTTAGATGAATATAAAGCGGGGCGCACGCCGAATCCAGATGTTATGTGCAATAAAGAAATAAAATTTAAAGCATTTCTCGATCATGCGATGAAACTCGGTGCAGATTATTTAGCTACTGGCCACTATGCACGTATCGAGCGGAACGGTGAAGAAGTGAAAATGCTTCGAGGTATGGACAATAATAAAGATCAAACATACTTTTTAAATCAGCTGTCGCAAAGCCAGCTGGAAAAAGTGATGTTTCCGATTGGTAAACTTGAGAAAAAACGTGTGCGTGAAATTGCAGCGGAAGCAGGACTCGCAACGGCAGCGAAAAAAGATTCGACTGGTATTTGCTTTATTGGCGAACGCAACTTTAAGGAGTTTTTAGGGCAGTATTTGCCGGCGCAGCCGGGAGATATGGTTACATTCACCGGTGAAAAAATGGGCCGTCATGATGGGTTGATGTACTACACAATCGGTCAGCGCCATGGTCTTGGCATTGGCGGTTCGGGTGATCCATGGTTTGTCGGCGGAAAAAATCTTGAGAAAAACGAATTGTACGTCGTGCAAGGTTTTGATAATGAAAAACTGTACTCTGATTCATTGTGTGCGGTAAATGTTTCCTTCACAACAGATCGCAACATGCCGGAAACATTCCAGTGTACAGCAAAATTCCGTTACCGCCAGGCCGACACAGGGGTGACAGTAAAATTAATTGGCAATGGCCATGCATATGTTACGTTTGATGATTCCGTCCGTGCGATTACACCAGGCCAAGCGGTCGTTTTCTACGATGGCGACGTCTGTCTCGGCGGCGGCACGATTGACGGGGTTTTTAAAGAAGGAACACAACTTGATTACGTCGGATAAATCATGCCGCTCCATTTAACGATGGGGCGGTTTTCTTTGTTATAATGAAAAAAAACCTTTTTCGGAGGCTACGATGGATAAAAATCAACAGGGTATTGAACTATTGCGCGAAGGGAAAATGGAAGAAGCGCTGAAGCTGTTTACACAGCAAATTGAAGAAAAGCCAAATGATGCGGCAGCATACATAAATTTTGGACATGTACTTGCGGAGATGGGAGACGGGGAACGGGCTGTTCGATTTTATGAAAAAGCGGTGGAAGTTGATCCATTTGCTGCAGCTGCCCATTATGCGCTAGGCTCCTTTCAATTTGGCCAGGAGCGTTTTGAGGAAGCAGCGCAATCATTTGAAAAAGCGATTCGAAACGGTATGGAGGAGGCCGACTCCTATTTTATGCTGGGGCTTTCTTTTCTTTATCTCGATCAAACTGTCATGGCACTTCCATACTTAATGCGGGCAGTTGAATTCGACGAACATGATACGGAAGCACGGTTTCAGTTTGCATTAGCACTTGCTAAAACAGAACAGTATGAGGAAGCGACAACACATCTGAATACAGTGGTTGAACAGGACCGGGAACATGCGGATGCATATTATAATTTGGGTGTTCTTTATGCGGGTCATCACGAAAATGCTGAAAAAGCCAATGAATATTTTGATAAGGCGCTTGAGATTCAGCCGGATCATATGCTGGCCGGATACGGAAAGAAATTGCTTGAAAAATTAGAATAGCGAGGTGACTGACATGGCGCATGAAACGAGAGATTTATTTACGGAAGAGGAGCAGTTTCTTAAAGGCCGGCATATTGTGACGATTTTCCGAAACGATGAAAACTTTTACACCGTTCTTCGCGTCCGTGTCACCGAAACAGACGGAAATTACGAAGAAAAAGAAGCCGTTGTCACCGGCTATTTTCCAGCTGTTCATGAACATGAAATGTATATCTTTCATGGGAATTTTAAAGATCACCCGCGGTTTGGCCGACAGTTTATAGCCCGAACTGCTCAAAAAGAAATGCCTCAGACGAAGCAAGGTGTCATTGCGTATTTATCCGGAGACCTGTTTAAAGGAATCGGCAAAAAAACGGCCGAGTCCATTGTGGAAACGCTTGGCGAGGAGGCTATTTCGAAGATTATTGGCGATCGCACGTGTTTGCAAAGCGTTCCGCGTCTCGCAGCAGAAAAGGCGGACTCCATATATGATACGTTAATGAAACACCAAGGTCTTGAGCAGATAATGGTTGCTTTAAATGATTTTGGATTTGGTCCGCAGCTGTCCATGAAAATTTATCAAATGTATTTTGACGAATCGCTTTCAATCATTCAAGAAAATCCATATCGGCTTGTTGAAGACATTGAAGGAATCGGCTTTATTCGCGCTGATGAAATCGGGGCCAAAATCGGGATTAGCGGCGCGCATCCAGACCGTTTAAAAGCCGCGATTTTATACACGCTTGAATTACAATGCCTGCAGGATGGACATTGTTATGCAGAAGCGGAAATGCTCTTGCAAAGTGTGAAAGAGCTGCTTGATAAAAGTGCGAATGGCACCGCTGAATTTGACGACATTGCAACCCGCCTTATTGAACTTGAAGAAAGCGGAAAAGTAGCCGGAGAACATAAACGTGTGTACATGCCGTCTCTTTATTTTTCTGAAAAAGGGCTCGTTACAAACGTAAAGCGAGTGCTGGATCAAGAATCAAATACGTTTCCGGAATCTGAATTTTTATTGGCGCTCGGTGAACTCGAGGATCGTACGGGTATTTCGTATGCACCTTCGCAAAAGCACGCCATTCAAACGGCTCTTTCTTCTCCACTTATGATTTTAACAGGAGGACCGGGTACGGGGAAAACGACGGTTATCAAAGGAATCGTTGAACTATATGGCGAATTGCACGGATTGTCGCTTGATCCGAAACAATATGACAAAGAAGAGCCGTTTCCGATTAAACTTTGTGCACCAACCGGACGGGCTGCGAAGCGGATGATGGAGTCGACCGGTCTACCGGCAGTGACAATTCACCGGCTGCTCGGATTTAACGGTCAGGAAGAGCCGGAAGAGGATGGACGTGAAATTGGCGGCCGCCTTCTTATTGTTGATGAAATGTCAATGGTGGACATCTGGCTTGCTCATCAATTGTTTAAAGCAGTGCCAGACGACATGCAGATTGTCCTCGTCGGTGATGAAGATCAGCTTCCGTCGGTGGGCCCTGGGCAAGTCCTAAAAGATATGCTTGCATCTTCCGTAATTCCTTCCGTCCGGTTAACGGATATATATCGGCAGGAAGAAGGTTCATCCATCATCAGCCTTGCACACAGCATAAAAGACGGATATGTACCGGATGCGCTTACACAGCCGCAGAAAGATCGGTCATTTCTACGCTGCCGGACGGAACAAATTCCCGAGGTGATAGAAAAAGTCGTTAAAAATGCGGCAGGGAAAGGATACGAATCACGAGATATACAAGTGCTCGCACCCATGTATAAAGGACCGGCAGGAATCGATAAATTAAATGCAGTGCTGCAGCAAGTGCTCAATCCGAACACGGACGACCGGCGAAAAGAACTTCCATTTGGTTCGGTTACATACCGCATCGGTGACAAAGTGCTTCAGCTCGTCAATCAGCCGGAACAAAATGTGTTTAACGGTGATATTGGTGAAATTATTTCAATCTTTTTTGCAAAAGAAAACACGGAAAAAGAGGACATGGTCATTGTGTCTTATGAAGGCAACGAAGTGACGTATACGCGTAATGATTTAAATCAAATTACACATGCGTTCTGCTGCTCCATTCATAAATCGCAGGGGAGTGAATTTCCAATTGTCATTTTGCCGGTTGTGAAATCATATTATCGGATGCTGCGGCGCAATTTGCTGTACACGGCGATTACACGCAGCAAGCAATTTCTTATTTTGTGCGGCGAAGAAGAGGCATTTAACATCGGGATCGAAAGAAACGATGATCTGATCCGTAAAACGGCACTGGCGGAGCGCCTTGCAGAAGAAGGTTCAGCACTCGTTGTATCATCTGACCAAAAGCTGACAGAAGAAACCTGGATGACAGTTGATCCCATGATTGGTATGGAAGGCATCACGCCATTCGATTTTTTACATGCGTAAAGCATAAGGAACAGGGCAGGCGGACATACTGTTAAAAAAAGATGGGGTGACCATAAATGACAACTTGTCCGAACTGTGGAAGTCGCGAAATCGGGAAAATCGGCACCGGTCAATTTTTTTGCCGTGACTGCTGTGTGGAAATGTCAGAACTTGAAGGCGGCCTTGTCATCCACCAAGTGGAAGAAGACGGTTCACTTAGTCCAATTGATGAATGGTCGTAAAGCGTGCTTGCTGCATTGACAAACAGTCTAATCCTTTTTATAATTCGGGTATCAATTTATTTTGACAAATCGGAGAAGGACAAAAGTACATCATAGCCCATTCGATTAGAGAAGAATTCCCTAAGGCTGAAAGGAATTCTGGATGAAGAATGATAGAAAGCTGGGTCCCGAGTGCAGCAATCACTGCCGTATGCCGCGTTAAGGCGTTTGAGAGGCGAATCCATTTGATTCGCAATCAGGGTGGTACCGCGAAGAAGCTTCGTCCCTGTTATGGGGATGGGGCTTTTTTTGCTGTCTTTTCGTCCTTTCCCACATCTTACATAAAATAAGTTAAAGGAGGAATTTTTTTATGAAAGCATTAACTGGCGCTGACATTCGCCGCCTGTATTTAGAATTTTTCCAGGAGAAAGGCCACAGGGTAGAACCAAGTGCACCGCTTGTGCCAATTGACGATCCGAGCTTGCTTTGGATTAACAGCGGTGTAGCGACATTAAAGAAATATTTTGATGGCCGTATTATTCCAGATAATCCCCGGATTACGAATGCACAAAAATCAATCCGGACGAACGATATCGAAAACGTAGGAAAAACGGCACGTCACCATACATTTTTTGAAATGCTCGGGAACTTTTCGATCGGTGAATATTTTAAAAAAGAAGCGATTCACTGGGCTTGGGAATTCCTGACGGATGAAAAGTGGATTGGTTTTGATGCGGACAAGTTGTCTGTAACGATTCACCCGGAAGATGAAGAAGCATATTTAATTTGGAAGAATGAAGTCGGAGTACCGGATGAGCGTATTATTCGCTTGGAAGGGAACTTCTGGGACATAGGCGAAGGACCAAGCGGACCAAATACAGAAATTTTTTACGACCGGGGATCGGAGTATGGTGATGATGAAAACGATCCAGAATTGTTCCCTGGCGGGGAAAATGACCGTTATCTTGAAGTATGGAACCTCGTATTCTCAGAATTTAACCATAACCCGGATGGCACGTACACCCCGCTGCCAAAGAAAAACATTGATACAGGGATGGGCCTTGAGCGAATGGCTTCAGTCGTCCAAAATGTACCAACAAATTTTGACACAGATTTATTTATGCCGATTATTCGTGAAACAGAACGTATTTCAAGTGAGCAATACCGTGTGGATGCAGAAAAAGATACGGCTTTTAAAGTAATTGCCGACCACATTCGTACGGTTGCATTTGCCATCGGTGACGGTGCACTGCCATCAAATGAAGGCCGCGGTTATGTATTGAGACGGCTGCTTCGCCGAGCAGTACGGTATGCGAAACAAATCGGCATTAACCGTCCATTTATGTATGAGCTTGTCCCGGTTGTTGGAGACGTCATGAAAGACTACTATCCGGAAGTAAACGATAAACAATCGTTCATTCAAAAAGTAATCAAAAACGAGGAAGTACGATTCCATGAAACGTTGAATGATGGACTTGCCATTTTGTCATCTGTTATTAAAAAAGCCAAAGATGCCGGATCCGGTACAATTGATGGCGCGGATGTTTTCCGTTTATATGATACGTACGGATTCCCGGTTGAATTGACGGAAGAATATGCGGAAGAAGAAGGTATGAAAGCAGACCGAGAAGGCTTCGAAGAGGAAATGAAACAGCAGCGCGATCGTGCACGTGCAGCGCGTCAGGATACAGATTCGATGCAAGTGCAAGGTGGTGTTTTATCATCTATCACAACTGAAAGCACGTTCACATATGACCGCCTTACTGTAGATACAACAGCAGCTGTCATCATAAAAGATGGTACCCTGGTCGATGAAGCGCATGAAGGAGAAGAAATTCAATTTATTTTAACGGAAACCCCGTTTTATGCAGAAAGCGGCGGACAGATTGCCGATAAAGGCGTTCTTGAATCCGATGAGGTGCGAGTTGCAGTAAAAGACGTACAAAAAGCGCCGAATGGACAAAATGTTCACAGCGCGGTGGTCGAAAGCGGTATATTGAAAGTAAACAGCAGTGTGACAGCAAAGGTAGATGTCGTGTCACGTGGGAAAATCGTTAAAAACCATACTGCAACACATTTGATGCATCAAGCGTTAAAAGATGTGCTTGGCACCCACGTCAATCAGGCGGGATCACTTGTAGAACCGGATCGTCTCCGTTTTGATTTCTCACACTTCGGACAGGTTACAGCTGAGGAAATCTCTCGGGTTGAAGCGATCGTCAATGAAAAAATTTGGCAGGGGATTGCTGTGGAAACCGCTCTTAAACCAATTGCGGAAGCGAAAGCAATGGGGGCGATGGCACTGTTCGGCGAAAAATATGGTGATATTGTCCGAGTCGTCTCAATCGGGGATTACAGCCTGGAGCTTTGCGGCGGCTGCCACGTCGTAAGTACGGCAGAAATCGGGTTGTTTAAAGTGTTGTCTGAAAGTGGAATTGGTGCGGGGACTCGGCGTATTGAAGCTGTTACAGGTGAAGGCGCGTTCCGCTATTTGAACGAACAGGCGGAAGTATTAAAAGAGGCTGCAGCAAAATTAAAAACAAACACGAAAGATATTTTAGCAAAAGCGGACAGCCTTCAAGCGGATCTAAAAGAATTACAGCGTGAAAATGAATCACTTTCGAAAAAGTTGTCAAATATAGAAGCAGGCAGTTTGACAGATCAAATTAAAACGATTAATGGCGTCCAGCTTCTTGCTGCAAGCGTTCAGGCAGCAGATATGAATTCACTCCGTACGATGGCGGACGAACTAAAACAAAAAGTGACACCTGGTATCATCGTTCTTGCGGCGCCTGCAGATGGCAAAGTGAATGTTGTGACGGCGGTAACAGGAGATTTGACAGAGAAAGGCTATCATGCTGGGAAACTTGTCAAAGAAGTAGCAGGACGTCTCGGAGGAGGCGGCGGAGGACGTGCGGATATGGCACAGGCCGGCGGCAAAGATCCGTCTAAAATAGAGGAAGCACTACAAAGTGCGGAAGAATGGGTGAAATCCATTTGAATATGTCGCCATTTGTTGTACAATGAACATAACGTACGGGAGCGGGCAGAATTCTCCCCGCATGAAGTGAGGTGCTGACAGTGAGTTCTTTTGACAAGACAATGCGGTTTAACTTTCCTGAAGAACCGTATGACGAAAATGTAAAAGAAGTATTGTTTAAAGTGCATAGGGCTCTGGAAGAAAAAGGCTATAATCCAATTAACCAAATTGTCGGCTATTTACTATCCGGTGACCCAGCGTACATTCCGCGTCATAACGATGCACGCAATTTAATCCGGCGGCTCGAACGGGATGAAATCATTGAAGAACTTGTCAAAACGTACTTGAAAGGACAGCAGGAGGATTTGACATCATGAGAACAATGGGCCTTGACGCCGGCACGAAAACAGTAGGCATTGCCATCAGTGATGCCTTTGGCTGGACAGCGCAAGGCATAGAAACAATAAAGATTGATGAAGAAGCTGGCATCTTTGGCATGGAGCGTATCGGTGAACTGTGCCGGGAGCATGAGGTAAGCAAATTTGTTGTCGGGTTTCCAAAAAATATGAACAATACAGTAGGTCCCCGCGGTGAAGCGGCGCAGCGTTTTGCGGCGCTGCTTGAGGAAACGTTTGGGTTCCCCGTTGTTCTTTGGGATGAACGGCTGTCGACAATGGCAGCGGAACGCGTATTGCTTGAAGCGGATGTCAGCAGGAAGAAAAGAAAAAAAGTGATCGATAAAATGGCTGCAGTGATGATCCTTCAAGGATATCTCGACAGTCAAAAATAACGAGGTGACCAATAATGGAACATGGAGAAAAACAAATAACAGTAATTGATGAGAATGGCAACGAGCAGCTTTGTGAAGTGCTTTTCACCTTCGATTCTGATGAATTCGAAAAATCATACGTGCTTTATTTTCCGGTAGGAGCAGAAGAAGACGAGAATGAAGAAATTGAAATCCACGCGTCATCTTTCCTTCCAGGCGAAGATGGAGAAGACGGCGAACTTCAGCCGATCGAGTCGGATGAAGAGTGGGAAATGATTGAAGAAATGCTCAATACGTTTCTCGATGATGAAGAACAGGAATAATTTTGACGGACAGGTGACGCTTTAGCACCTGTCCTTTTTCTTTTGACATCCTTCTTGTATAATAAAGAAAAGTGCAGGATGTTGTCGAAAGGGGATTTTTATGTCGAATAAATTATATCCGCCGGCTGCCCGAAAAAAAGGGCGCCTGAAACGGGCTGTTTTATTAGTGCTTGTTTTGTTCCTTCTTATGATGGCTGGAGGGGCAGCGGGAGTGTATTACATCTGGCAAAGTGCCGCGAAACCGGCTGATGCGGACAGTATAGAAAAAGTAGCTGTATCCATTCCATTAGGGTCAAGTTTATCATCGATCGCCCGGATACTTGAAGAAAATGGAGTTGTTAAAAATGCAGCACTTTTTAAATATTATGTGAAATATAAAGGAGAATCAGATTTTCAGGCGGGCCATTATGCACTTTCTCCTTCCATGACACCGGATGATATAATCGCTTCATTAAAAGAAGGAAAAGTAACGGGTGCTGTAGACGGCAGGCTTGTGATTCCGGAAGGATTTCAACTGAACCAAATTGCCGATGTCATTGCGTCAGAAACGGATCATAGTGCAGACGATGTACTGAAAGCTTTAAATAATGAAGCTTTTGTAAAGAGAATGATGGGTAACCACCCCGCACTTATTACAGAAGAGGTGTGGAATGAAAACGTTCGTTATCCACTTGAAGGGTACTTGTATCCAGCGACATATGAAATCACTGATCCATCGCGTCCAATAGAAGATATCGCGGAAGAAATGATTGCGAAAACGGATGAAGTGGTGAAACCGTACGCAGATCAAATTAAAGCATCCGGGATGACTGTTCATGAATTTTTAACATTTGCTTCACTTGTGGAAGAGGAAGCAACTGGTAAAACGGATCGAAAAAAAATTGCGAGTGTGTTTTATAATCGACTGAAGATCGACATGCCACTACAAACGGATCCAACGGTTTTGTATGCGCAGGGTGAACATAAAGACCGTGTGCTGTATGAAGACCTGGAGTTTAAATCCCCTTATAACACGTATCAGGTAAAGGGGTTGACACCTGGACCAATCGGCAACAGTGGAATTGATTCTATGGAAGCGGTACTAGATCCGGAACAAACCGATTTTCTTTACTTCCTTGCATCGCCGGCTGGAGATGTATATTATGCGAAAACACTTGATGAACATAATGCATTAAAACGGAAATATATTACGAACAATCAATAAGATGCGTGCATGGATTTTCTTTCTTTTCTATGGTAGAATAATGCGGGCACTGAAGACTCGGGAAAGCTATTGCAGCTTTCTCTTTTTCTTAGAAAAGAGGTTATTTTTAATGAAAGACGATATACACCGCTACATTGAATCGTTGCTGCCGGCGCGAAACGAATTGTTTGCGGAAATGGAACAGTATGCGATGGAATATCAAGTGCCGATTATGGAACCGGTTGGAATGGAAACGCTTCTCACCATGCTGAAGCTGCAAAAACCGGTCCGAATATTAGAAATAGGAACGGCCATTGGCTACTCCGCGCTTCGTATAGCGGATGCGGTTCCGGGCGTCCAAATTATAACGATGGAGCGGGACGTGGAACGGCACGCTCAGGCAATTCATTATATAGAACGATCAAACTATACAGATCGAGTACGTGTATTATTAGGTGATGCGCTTGAACTGGCAGAAGAAGCCGAAAAGAACGGACCGTATGATGCCATTTTTATTGATGCAGCAAAAGGACAATACAAGCGTTTTTTTGATTTATATGCGCCAATGCTTACGGACGATGGAGTGGTTTATTCCGATAATGTTTTGTTTAAAGGGTATGCGGCAGGTATAGAGGCGCCATCAAAAAGAATAGAAAAAATGGTTAAAAAGATAACGGATTACAATGAATGGCTGATGGCACACGATCATTTTCAGACGATTATCTTGCCGTCTGGAGACGGAATTGCCGTCAGCTTAAAACGGAGTGAAGAAAAGTGAAAAAACCAGAATTGTTAGTGACGCCGGGCAGCGTCAGTGAAATCAAACGTCAAATCGAAGCTGGTGCAGATGCGTTTATCATTGGTGAACAGCGGTATGGGCTTCGCCTTGCTGGTGAATTCGACCGGGAGCAAATAAAAGAAGCGATCAAAATCTCGCATGAATACGGTAAAAAAGTATATGTGGCTGTAAACGCCATTTTTCATAATAAAATTGCGGGGGAACTTGATGAATATGTGTCGTTTGTAAAAGAAGCAGGTGCAGACGCGATTGTATTTGGCGATCCGGCAGTTTTAATGGCCGTACGCGCTGCGGTGCCAGGCTTCCCTCTGCATTGGAACCCCGAAACTACTGCAACCAATTGGTATACAGCAAACTACTGGGGAAAACGCGGTGCTGTCCGGGTTGTGCTGGCGCGTGAACTGAGCATGGATGCTATTATTGAAACAAAAGAAAATGCAGAAGTGGCGATTGAAGTGCAGGTGCATGGCATGACGTGCATGTTTCAATCGAAGCGGCCGCTCCTTGGGCATTACTTTGAATATATGGGAAAAAACATGGAAATCGAAGAGCGGCAGGGTGCGCAAAATATGCTTCTTCATGACGAGGAAAGAAATAATAAATATCCGATTTATGAAGATCAAAACGGGACGCATATTATGAGCCCGAACGACATGTGCATCATTGATGAATTATTGGATATGATCGAAGCAGGTGTTGATTCATTTAAAATTGACGGAGTCCTGCAAACGGAAGACTACCGTGTTGCTGTGACAAAATTATACCGAAAAGCAATAGATATGTGTGTAGAATACCCGGATCAATATGAAGAAGAGAAGGAAGAACTGCTTGAAGCGGCAGAAGCACTTCAACAGGACCACAGACCGCTTGATTCAGGCTTTTTCTTTAAAGAAACAGTTTATTAAATAAGGAGGAACGATGATGGAAGCATTGAAAAACGACAACATTTCAACAATTGTCGATGGTAAACGGGTCATCGTGAAAAAACCGGAGCTGCTGGCGCCTGCGGGGACACTCGAAAAATTGAAAATCGCGGTCCGTTACGGAGCGGATGCGGTATATATTGGCGGCCAGGAATATGGGCTGCGATCGAATGCCGGGAATTTCACATTTGACGAAATGAAGGAAGGGGTCGAGTTTGCCCGGGAATATGGTGCGAAAGTGTACGTCACAACGAATATTTATGCCCATAATGAAAATATTGACGGACTGGAAAAGTATTTGCGTGGTCTTGGTGAAGTCGGTGTGACAGGCATTATCGTCGCTGACCCGCTCATTATTGAAACATGCCGACGTGTTGCGCCCGATGTGGAAGTACATTTAAGCACACAGCAGTCGTTGTCTAACTGGCGTGCCGTACAGTATTGGAAAGAAGAGGGCCTCGATCGTGTAGTGTTAGCACGAGAAACAACAGGGGAAGAAATGCGGTTAATGAAAGAAAAGGTAGATATCGAAATCGAAACATTTATTCACGGTGCGATGTGTATTGCTTATTCTGGCCGCTGTGTGCTCAGCAACCATATGACCGCCCGTGATTCAAACCGCGGAGGGTGCTGCCAGTCGTGCCGCTGGGATTACAACCTTGTGGAAATGGAAGATGGTATTGAGACAGCGATCACCCAAGAAGGCGATTCACCATTTGCGATGAGTCCGAAAGATTTGCGTTTGCTTCAGTCTATCCCTGGCATGATTGAACTCGGAATTGACAGCTTGAAAATTGAAGGACGCATGAAATCGATTCATTACATTGCGACAGTTGTTGGCGTATACCGGAAAGTCATTGATGCGTATTGCGCTGATCCGGAAAACTTCTCAATTCAACCTGAATGGTTAGAGGAACTTGAGAAGTGTGCAAACCGTCCGGCCGCGCCTGCTTTCTTCGAAGGGACACCTGGTGCTGATGAACAGTTATTCGGTGTGCATGGTAAAAAAGCTTCGCATGATTTTACCGGGCTTGTTGTGGATTATGACGAAGAGACTCAAATTGTGACGCTTCAGCAGCGCAACTTTTTCCGTCCGGGTGATACGGTTGAATTTTTTGGTCCAAACATGGATACATTTTCTCAGGTTGTTGGAACCGTTGTTGATGAAGACGGCAATGAATTGGATGCAGCCCGCCATCCACTTCAAATTGTTCAATTTAAAGTAGACCATCCTGTCTCTAAAGACGATATGATGCGGAAAGGTTTGTGACACCTATGAACAAAAAGCCGGTTGTGATCGGAGTAGCCGGCGGATCAGGCTCGGGCAAGACGAGTGTAGCGCGTGCTATATATGATTTTTTTCAAGGCGGATCCATAATGATGATCGAGCAGGATTATTATTATAAAAATCAGTCTCACCTTACGTTTGAAGAACGGTTAAAGCAAAATTACGATCATCCTTTTGCGTTTGATAATGATCTTTTAATTGAGCAGATGACAGAGTTGATGAACGGTCGTCCGGTTGAAATGCCCGTGTACGATTACGCACAGCATACACGATCGAATGAAACCATTCTGCTTGATCCGAAAGATGTAATCATCCTGGAAGGCATTCTTGTACTCGAGGATAAGCGTCTTCGAGATTTAATGGATATTAAATTATATGTAGATACAGACGCAGACCTGCGCTTTATCCGCCGGTTGACGCGGGATATTCAGGAGCGAGGAAGGTCGCTTGATTCCGTTGTGGAGCAGTATACATCCGTTGTACGGCCTATGCATAATCAGTTTATAGAGCCGACTAAGCGCTATGCGGATGTCATCATTCCGATTGGCGGAGAAAATAAAGTCGCGATTGATTTATTAATTGCAAAAATACAAACAATTCTTGAACAAAAAGACATTTTATAGTATGTTTTTATGAAACAGGCATATAATTGGGAAAACGCGCGCCCTCATTAAGAGGTCGCGCGCTCATATTTTAGTGTTTTTTTTGAATTTAAAGGAGTGGAAGAAGTTGTCGAACGAAAAAGTTTACCCGATGACCCGGGAAGGAAAAGAAAAGCTTGAACAAGAATTAGAACATTTAAAATCAGTAAAACGTAAAGAAGTAGTGGAGCGGATTAAAATCGCACGCAGCTTCGGCGATCTGTCAGAAAACTCTGAGTATGACTCAGCGAAAGAAGAGCAGGCGTTTGTAGAAGGACGGATTGGCACAATTGAAACAATGATTCGCAACGCGAAGATCATTGAAGAAGATTCATTGAATTCCGATATGGTGTCACTTGGAAAAACAGTTACTTTTATTGAACTTCCAGACGGTGAAGAAGAAAGTTATACAATTGTCGGCAGTGCTGAAGCGGATCCGTTTGAAGGGAAAATTTCAAATGATTCTCCAATCGCTAAAAGCATGATTGGTAAACGTGTTGGTGATAAAGTCATAGTACAAACACCGGCAGGCGAAATGAACGTCAAAATTATTTCAATCGGGTAAGTAAAAAGCGCTTAAGGCGAATGAGCCTTTTGCGCTTTTTTTATGTAAATCCTTTCTTCATGTAAAGAAGACATGTTAAAATGGATGCGTAACGAGGAGGAGAAAGCTATGGAACATACGTCGCGTGCCGAGCGCAAAACGAAGCGGAGAAAAACGAACCGCATTTTAAATACAGCGATCGCAGTTGTGGTCCTGCTTATTATTATTGTTGGATTTACAATTTTTGCAGGCGGGAATGACGAAGAAGCAATAGCTCCTGAAGAATCGAAGCCTGCTCAAGAGCAGGAAGCAACTGTGACGGAAGAAGAATCTGAAGAAGATTTGACTGAAACAGAAAAACCAGTTGAAGAAGAGGAAAATTCTGATGAAGAAGTAGTGATAACAGAAGGAACAGATCCGAATGTGGAGCAGGATATTGTCGACCCGAATTGGAAAGGCGTAGGTACTTCACAAACTGGGGATCACACATCCTCTTTTGAAACAGACTCCACAGACTGGCAGGAAAAAGTTAATGCTCTCTCATATGCAACGGGGATACCCGAGGATAATATGACAGTCTGGTTTATAAGCGGAAACGGTCCTCAGGGAGCGATCGGTACCGTATCGCCTAAAACGGATCAAAATGATGCATACCGTGTTTACATTGAATGGGTGGATGGTGAAGGCTGGAAACCGGTCAAGGTACAAAAGCTCGAACAAAATGACAAAGGGCGTTAATGCATATTCCCGCTTTTGACGGCGGGTTTTTTTGCGGCTGAAAGAGAAAAAAACACAAGGGAGCGAAAAATATGAAAGTAGCAATTATTGGTGCCATGGAAGAAGAGGTGCTCATTTTACGTGAACAAATGGAAAACAAAGAAGTTAGAACGATTGCGGGAAGTGAATTTACGGCTGGCACATTACGAGGTGTCGATGCGGTATTGCTCAGATCGGGAATAGGCAAAGTAAATGCGGCGATGACTACAGCTGTATTAATTCACGAATTCAAACCCGATGTTATTATTAATACAGGGTCTGCGGGCGGACTTTCTCCTGAGCTTCAAGTCGGGGATGTGGTCATTTCTACAGAAGTGCGTCATCACGACGTAGACGTTACAGCATTCGGATACGAGTATGGACAGGTGCCGCAGCTCCCACCTGCGTTTCAAGCTGATGAGCGCCTCGTTCAAATCGCAGCAGCTTGTGCGGAAGGCGATGATGTTAAAACAGTGAAAGGACTGATTGCAACCGGCGATTCATTCATGAGTGACCCGGTGCGTGTACAGTCGATTGCTGAAAAGTTTATTGATTTACAGGCAGTTGAAATGGAAGCGGCTGCGATTGCTCAAGTGGCGCATCAGTTTAACATACCATTTGTGATCATTCGTGCCCTTTCCGACATTGCTGGAAAGAAATCAAACATTTCCTTCGAGCAGTTTTTGCCAAAAGCAGGTCTTCACTCAGCAAACCTCGTGATGAAAATGACAGAAGAGCTGGGAAAAGGATAAGAAAACGATAACAAGGCACTCCTTTTTATGATAAAGTAGAAGTAACGATTGAAGTGAACTTAAAGGGAGTGTTGCAAGGATGGTCATGATGATTTTAGGTTTGCTGTTGGCGACAGTGACAGGTGTTATGATTTCTGCATCAATCGACTGATGGCATACGTGAAGAAGGGTGCTCCAGAAGGGTTTCTTTTGGACCCCTTTTTTGTTTGGCCGAAAGCCTTTTAAATTCCTGCATCATTTTTGCCAAGGCTCGTTTTTCGATGCGGGACACATAGCTGCGTGAAATATTCATCTCAGCTGCTATTTCACGTTGTGTTTTATCGCTGCCGGCGCCAATACCGTACCTTGCTGCAATGACCGCCATTTCACGGTCGTCTAAAACAGAGAGACAGCTTTTCATCTGTTCAATGTCCATTTCGAGTGATAGACGGGCTGCAACATCTTCATCTTCTGTTTTCAGCAAATCAAGGAGACTGATTTCATTTCCTTCTTTGTCACGTCCTACAGGATCATATAGAGATACATCTTTTTTTGTTTTCTTTAGTGCGCGAAAATACATGAGAATTTCATTTTCGATACAGCGCGCTGCATAGGTGGCAAGTTTTGTTCCTTTCTTGCCGGAATAGCTTTCTATACCTTTGATTAGTCCAATTGTACCGATAGAAATGAGATCTTCTGTATCTTCGTTTGTCTTTTCAAATTTTTTGACGATATGGGCAACAAGGCGGAGATTATGTTCAATAAGTTTTGTACGAGCGTGACGGTCCCCTTGCTCAAGAAGTGCAAGATACTTTTTTTCATCTTCAGACGAAAGTGGATGCGGAAAGGCATTGTGCTTTACGTAAGAAACGAAAAAAACCGCTTCTTTCAATAAAAAAGAGAGAGCGGCGGCAAGTTCAATCATGGTGATCCCCCCTTTATCGCTTATCGTATGCGGGAGATCTTCCAATATTACTTTGTCGTGTATTTTTGATGACGAATAGCTCGTCGTTTCATTTCTTTCTCTATTAATGCAATAAATTCATCGTTCAATTTAAGCTCGTTTGCTTTTTTATAAGAAGAAAGAAGCAGTTTGTCGGATAGTGTATGCATAAACATTCATCTCCAGAAAGTAATAGTTATCTTTTTTACAGTGTACCAAAAAATTAACATCAGAACAACCGTTCGTTTTTCCACAAGGTATCGTGGATAACTTCGTATGGTACATTGAAAAATAGCGGTAAACCTTTATTTATATGGTGTGAATTTGTGTATAACGTTATCCACAGGGAGAAAATGAAAAATTTGTCGAAAAGTTTTTGTTCTGATTATTATTTTGTCACATAAGAAAAAATCGGCTATGATAAGGTAAGCAGACTGAAATTAGAGGTGTAAATTGTGCTGAAATTATTTTTGCCAAATGAGCAAGTGAAAAGCATCCTGGAGATTGAACCAGAACGCTTAAAGCAAAAGGGGATTAAGGCGATTATTACTGATCTTGATAATACGCTAGTTGCCTGGGATCGTCCGGATGCAACGCCAGAGCTGTTAAGCTGGTTTAATAAAATGAAGAATGCTGGCATCAAAGTGCTCATCGTTTCCAATAATAATCAAAAGCGGGTCAGTTCGTTTTCAACACCGCTTGACTTGCCGTTTATTTTTGAAGCGCGTAAACCAATGGGGCGTGCATTCAGAAAGGCGATTAAACTGTTAAACGTAAAAAAAAATGAAACGGTTGTGATTGGCGACCAGCTATTGACCGATGTATTTGGCGGCAACCGGAGCGGTATTTATACAATCTTGGTCATTCCGATTGCGGCGACAGATGGTTTCTGGACAAGAATTAACCGTAAAATTGAACGCAGGTTAATGAATTTCTTCCGCCGCAAAGGAATGATTCAATGGGAGGAACGACAGTGAACAATGAACAAATAACATGTGATGGATGCGGTGTTGCCATACAAACAGCAAATCCGGATAGTCTTGGATATGCCCCGGCATCAGCACTTGAAAAAGAAGTGGTCGTATGCAAACGCTGCTTTAGACTGAAACATTATAATGAAGTACAGGACGTTGAATTGACGGACGATGACTTTTTAAAAATCTTAAATACGATTGGCGATACAGAATCATTAATCGTAAAAATTGTCGATATTTTTGACTTTAATGGAAGCTGGCTGCCTGGTCTTCACCGGTTTGCCGGAAAAAACCCCGTACTTTTAATCGGTAATAAATCAGATTTGCTTCCAAAATCAGTGAAGCGGGAAAAGCTTATTCATTGGATGCGTCATGAAGCAAGTCAGCTCGGTCTAAAACCGGTGGACGTTCTCTTAACAAGTGCAGCTAAGGGGAATGAAGTGCATGAAGCGGCTGATGCCATTGAGCATTACAGAAATGGTAAAGATGTATACGTTGTCGGCTGTACAAATGTCGGTAAATCAACGTTTATTAACCGAATTATTAAAGAAATCACTGGTGAAGGCGATATTATTACAACGTCGCATTTTCCGGGTACAACGCTTGATATGATTGCAATCCCTCTATCTGATGGACGTGCACTTATTGATACACCTGGAATCATTAACCATCATCAAATGGCGCATTTTGTTGAGAAAGAGGATTTAAAAGTACTTCTACCGAAAAAAGAAATTAAGCCGAAAGTATTTCAATTAAATGAAGGGCAAACGTTATTTTTTGGCGGGCTTGCACGCTTTGATTATATAAGCGGGGGACGTCGTTCATTTATTTGCCACGTGTCCAACGAGATTGACATTCACCGTACAAAAATTGAAAAAGCGGATGATTTGTATGAAAATCATGCAGGCGAACTATTAAAGCCGGCTGGGAAAGATGGAAAGGCGCTTGAATTGGTCCGTCAGGAATGGACGATAAAAGAAGCGAAAACAGACATTGTATTTTCTGGACTTGGCTGGATAACGGTGAATGAAGCGGGAGCTAAGGTCGCAGCGTATGTCCCAAAAGGAGCAGCTGTAACACTACGCAAGTCGTTAATATGATGTTGGGGGAAGCTTGATGAAAAAACTATACGGTGTAATTGGCGATCCGATTGCGCATTCAATGTCTCCTGCAATGCATAATGATGCATTCGCGGCGCTAGGGCTGGATGCGCACTACCAGCCATTTCATATTACGAGAGAAGATTTACCTGTGGCAATTGCAGGAATGAAAGTGATCGGGGTTGCGGGCTTTAACGTAACAGTACCCCACAAGACGGCTATTTTACCATTGCTTGACGAAATTGATCCACTTGCGGCTGCTATCGGCGCCGTCAATACTGTCGTGAATGAAAAAGGAAAGTTTATTGGATATAATACAGACGGTGAAGGTTTTATTCGGGGACTGCATGAGGAGTATGGAAAGCCGGTGCTGGATAAACATATTTTAATCATAGGAGCCGGTGGTGCTGCACGGGCAATTTATTATACGCTTAGCCAGCAGGGAGCTGTGCATGTCGATATCGCGAACCGTACGCTCGATAACGCTCAACAGTTAAAAGCACGCTGCCCGTATCCGGTTAATACAGCGATTCTGACAATGGAAGAGGCGGAAGCGAAGCTTGCTGAATATGATATTATTATTCAAACAACCTCCATTGGCATGTCGCCGAAAGTGGAAGATTTACCGCTTCGTCTCAGCACTATCCGCACAGATGCTTTTTTATCGGATATAATTTATAACCCATTTGAAACGGCGATTATGAAAGAAGCAAAACAGCGAGGTGCCAGAGTTCAAAATGGTTTAAGAATGTTTGTCTATCAAGGTGCTCTTGCTTTTGAAAAATGGACAGGCAAACTGGCCGATCCGGATCGGATGGAGAAAATAGTTATTGACAAACTTGGAGGAAAAACATGCTAACGGGAAAACAAAAACGATTTTTGCGAGCGGAAGCTCATCATTTAACACCCATTTTTCAAGTTGGAAAAGGCGGCGTAAATGAAAATATGACAACGCAAATTTCTGAAGCGCTTGAAGTGCGTGAATTAATTAAAGTAAGCATTTTACAAAATAACGAAGATGACAAACATGAGGTGGCAGAAGCTCTTGCCAGAGGTTCTAAAGCAGAGCTCGTTCAGTTAATCGGCCATACGGTTGTATTATATAAAGAATCAAAAGAAAATAAAAAAATCGTCCTGCCAAAATGAGAAAAATCGGGATACTGGGCGGCACATTTAATCCACCTCATATCGGACATTTAGTCATGGCAAATGAAGTGAAGCACGCACTGGGTCTTGAAGAAGTAAGGTTTATGCCAAATGCTGCACCGCCCCATAAAAAGCTGGAAGGGAATGTGAGTGATGAATCGCGACTGCGCATGACCGAACTGGCGATTGAAGGAAATGACTCCTTTTTAATAGAAAAGGCGGAAATGAATCGTTCTGGCATTTCGTATACTGTTGATACGATGAGGGAATTAATGAATAAAGAACCGGATGCATCTTTTTATTTTATCATCGGTGCAGATATGATTGAGTATTTACCAAACTGGCGCGGGATTGATGAATTGAGTAAGATGATTACGTTTGTTGGTGTAAACCGGCCTGGTTATTCGAGCGATACACCGTACCCAATTACACTTATTCAAACCCCTGAAATTCATTTGTCTTCCACTGTTCTTCGCAAAAAAGCAGCGAATGGGGAGCCGTTGTTATACTTACTGCCTGATGGTGTGATTCGGTATATTAAGGAGAACGGTCTTTATGGAGCGGTATGAAGCACTTCAAATAGTGGAGAAACAGCTTACGGAAAAACGATATACACATACATTAGGTGTCGCGGAGACAGCGATCCGCTTGGCTGAAAAATACGGGGCGGATGTGAAGAAAGCAGAACTTGCTGCTATTTTTCACGATTATGCTAAATTTCGTAAAAAAGAAGAAATGAGACAGATCTTAATCGACGAACAGATGGATAAGCGGCTTCTTCAATTTCATCATGAACTGTGGCATGCGCCTGTTGGAGCGTTTCTAGTTCAAAAAGAAGCGGGAATAACAGATGAAGTGATCCTGTCAGCCATCCGCTGGCATACAACCGGCCGTCCGAACATGACAACGCTTGAAAAAATTGTGTATCTGGCGGATTATATAGAACCAGGACGCCGTTT
This sequence comes from Domibacillus epiphyticus, assembly GCF_001975785.1. Lineage (GTDB taxonomy): Bacteria > Bacillota > Bacilli > Bacillales > Domibacillaceae > Domibacillus > Domibacillus epiphyticus. Next base: position 247,596 of record NZ_MSFI01000009.1, read on the forward strand.
TCCAGGGGTTGATGAAGTACGTCAGATCGCAGCACAAAGCTTGAACAAAGCAGTACTTGCTGCTGTGAAGAATTCAATTATGTTTTTGATGAGCAAACAACAGCCTGTATTTCCGGTGACCCTGGATACGTACAATGATTATATTCAGAATGGAGAAGATGTTTAATTGACGGAACAAAAAACGATTTTACATGCAGTGACGAAAGCAGCGGATGATAAGCGGGCGGAAAATATTACCGCGCTTGATATGAACGGCATTTCCCCTGTGGCTGATTTTTTCGTTATTTGCCATGGTAATTCTGATAAGCAAGTACAGGCGATTGCCCGTGAAGTAAAAGAAAAAGCAGAAGAGCTTGGTGCAGACATTAAGCGTATGGAAGGCTTTGACGAAGCCCGCTGGGTACTAATAGATATTGGAGACGTTGTCGTTCATGTATTCCACCGTGATGAACGTGTGTACTACAATTTAGAACGTTTATGGGGCGATGCACCACACGTCGATATTATAACGTCATGAGTTACAACCGGTTTGCGTCTGTGTATGATGCCCTTATGCAGGACGCCCCATACGATGAATGGACGGCTCTATTACAGGCTGAAGCACCAAGAGGGCGTGTCCTTGATATAGGCTGCGGGACTGGAGAGCTTGCTATCCGATTTTCACAAGCAGGATATGATGTGACCGGTGTAGATTTATCGGATGAAATGCTTTCGATTGCCCGTGAAAAAGCAGATATCCAGAACTTGAATATACCGCTCTTTCAGCAGGATATGAGAGAGCTTGACGGCATTGGCCGTTTTCAAACAGCGGTGATTTTTTGTGACTCGTTAAATTACCTCGAAACAGAAGAGGATGTAAAAAAAACATTTCAATCAGTATATAAACATCTTGAAGATGACGGGTTGTTTTTATTTGATGTCCATTCCGTATATAAAATAAGCCATGTGTTTCAATCACAAACGTTTGCAGATGCACGTGATGACATTTCATTTATTTGGAACGCATTTCCCGGGGAGAAACAGAACAGTATAGAACATGAATTGACCTTTTTTGTTCAGCTGGAAAACGGCCTGTATGAACGGTTTGATGAGCTGCATCATCAGCGCACGTTTTCCCCTGAATTGTATGGAAAGTGGTTGGTGGAAGCGGGTTTTACGATTGAAGCGATCACCGCTGATTTTACTGAACATCCACCTTCCGAGACAAGTGAACGAATCTTTCTTAAAGCGAAAAAGAGCAGCTGAGTTGAAGTGACCCCATAAAGATAGACAGGTTATTTCATTCGGCAGCTTGTTGGGCATGAGTCCGGTATTGTACCGGGCTCATGCCCTTTAATTTTGCCTTAATGCGCTGTTTGTTATAGTACTCGATATAAGGACAAGCGAATAGGCTGGTCTTGAGCCGGTCGTGCAGGTGATAATCTCCCCATTAAACAGTCAGCGCCGGCGATACATACAGCTTCTCTCCGAATATCTATTGTTGGACAACCATCATTTTCTTTTAAATATCGTTTCACGTTTTTTATTTTTTCTTTATTCGTAAATGTAGCCAAAAGAAAAACACCTCCAAATTTTAGATTGTGTCTAAAATTTGGAGGTGCAGTTCAAATAAGCCGCTCTTTTTTTGTGAAGATTTTGTAAATAAGAAGGGGATTGATTAGTTCCGTCGAAATGATTCAGTAATGCCAAATGCGGCAGATGCCTCTTTTCTGTCCTCAGCTGCTTTTTTCTGCGTCATCCTGCACAGCGATGAAAACAGATCAACCGCGTATTCTTCAATGACAACCATACCGCGTTCCGTAACACCACCTTTAGCCGTTGTCCGTTCTGTCAATGTTTCCAGTGACCACTCTTTCTTTTTTAACATCTCGCCAAGTCCAATCATCATATGAAACGCCATTTCTTCCGCCTGCTCGTTTTCCAGCCCGTATTTAACCGTCTGCTGAGCATACATTTTGGCCATTTTTGAAAAAAAAGCAGGTCCACATCCTGTTAAATCAGATGCGGCCCGAATGGTTTCATCGTCCACTTTAAATGCAGCACCCGCTATTTTATCAAGTAGACCTGTTACTTTTTTCTGCCAATCAATTCCGCATGAATCACCAAATGAATAAAGAATTCCACCTGATGAAATGGTATTCGTGACAGAAGGAATCACACGCGCACATGAACAGGGAAGAACCGATTCCATTTGAGTGGTGGACACGGCGCTAGCTGTTGATATAACACAGTGATGAACCGTTGTCGACTTTGAAAGTGTTTCAAGGAGAGGCTTCATATCCGGCTGACGGACAGAAACGAATAGCAGATAAGCTTCTTCTGCTATTTCATTTATATTTCTTGCAACGTGAATGCCTGGAAATGATTTTTGCAACTGATATGCTTTTTCTGGTGAACGGTTATACACGTAAATCTTTTCTGGTGCTACGGCTTTTGACGTGATCAGTGATTCCGTCAACACGGTCCCGATACTCCCTGTCCCGATTATGCCAATATTCATGATGCATTCTCCTTTCCTGTTCATCCTTTAACTGTACGTACAAAATAAACAATTATTCCATTTGAAAGAGAGGATGAAAGATGGATGTAAAACAGATAGTTAACAAGTATAAGATTCCGGCCGCAGGGGGTCTTGTCGTTTTGGTCTTCTGGTTGTATGGATTAACAGAAAAGGAAGAATTGCCGCCTGAGCCTGTACAAGTAGAAGAAGCAGAAGCAGTGGTTGAAACCGCTTCGGAAGAGATTCAGAAAGAAGAAGATCCGGTTCCGGTCGAAGTCGCGATTGATGTGAAAGGAGCTGTGAAAATGCCTGGCATTTATACAATTACGAGCGATAATCGGGTAAACGATGCCATTAAGAAAGCGGGCGGTTTAACAGAACAAGCAGATCCGGCAGCGGTGAATCTTGCACAAAAAGTGCACGATGAAATGGTTATTTATGTACCAACGATTGGCGAAGAAGCTCCGCCTGTCACTACTTCTTCTACCCAGGCGGGAAGTAGTGCTGGTAGTGCTGGTACGCCTGAAGGAGTGGATCATCCATTGATTAACCTAAACACCGCTGATTTATCGGGCCTGCAGGAGTTGCCTGGTATTGGCGAAGCGAAAGCGCAGGCGATTCTTGACTACAGGGAATCTGATGGACCTTTTAAGGCGGTGGAGGACTTAAAGAATGTATCCGGAATTGGTGACAAAACATTTGAAAAGCTTGCATCACATATTACAGTAAAGTAAAAATGGATTTGACGTACTTTAAAGGTTGTCGATAAACTATTATGAGAAACCGGTACCGATCGGGAAAGACAGAAAAGAGGTTTTTTTCATGGAGAGAAAAAGCTGGGATGAATATTTTTTAAACATTGCCGAGGTGGTTGCCACTCGATCAACATGTAATCGATTAAATGTCGGCTGTGTTATTGTAAAGGACAAGCACATTGTATCAACGGGCTATAACGGGTCCATACACGGGCATGAGCATTGTAATGAAGCAGGCTGCCTATTGTCTGATCAAGGGCGCTGTATTCGCTGCCTGCACGCTGAACTAAATGCCGTACTTCATGCGGAACGTGACAAACTAAAAGGTGCAGCCGCATACGTAACACATGAACCGTGTGAAAACTGTGCGAAAACTTTGGCGCAGGCTGGTGTCTCAAAAATTGTATACCGCAATGCCTATCCTAATAAATGGAATAGTCATTTTCTGAAAGATATTGATGTTATGCATTTACCTTCGTCTTAACGAAAGGGTGTTGTGAATGCAGCTTCTCAGAATGGGTGCAGCCGCGCTTACTTCAACTCTAGCTGCTCTTGAGGCACCGTATTTGATTATATTCTTCCTGTTTGCATTATCGTGTTTACTTTGGATTGGTGCCGGTCGTCATCATCGCATGTTAATGACCGGCGCACTTGTTGTTTTTTATGGAATAGGACTGTTTCATCAGACACATCATATGTCTCATTTCACCGGTGACGAAACCGAATGGACAGTTGTCTTTTCAGATGATCTGAAAATGGACGGCGATCGGTTAAATGCAGGTGTTGATGAAGTATTCACTGGTGAAAATTTACGTCTTTCTTATCGAATGAAATCAGAAGAAGAAAAACAGCAGCTGGCGTCTATGATTTCTCCCGGATTGACGTGCAGAATAAGAGCAGAAGCTGTGAAACCGAATGAAGCTAGAAATACGGGGGAATTTAATTACCGGACGTATTTATCTACGATTCACACATTTTATATTTTATCTCCTGAATCCATCTCCAAGGAGCATTGCACGATAAATGATTCCATCCACTATGCGCCTGCCAGATGGCGTATTGCCGCACTTCAACATGTTTACAACTTGTTTCCAGAACCACTTAATTCCACTGCAGCCGCACTTTTATTTGGTGACCGAACTTCTAGCAGTGAAAGTGTCAATGAGGATTACGAACAGCTCGGGATCGTTCACATTTTGTCGATCTCCGGACTGCATGTCACAATGATGACGGGTTTGATTTTTTTTGTCCTGATCCGGGCCGGGATTACACGTGAACAGGCACGATTTATTATTTTGATTTTTCTTCCTCTTTATGCTTTGCTGACTGGCGCCTCTCCGCCTGTTGTCCGTGCTTGCTTCATGACGGGATCAATCATTGCGGCAATTTCGTCACACGTTCTCCTTACACCTGCATCGGCACTTGGAGCGGCATTTCTTGTTATGCTCGCCTTTGACCCTTATCTAGTTTTTCAGGCGGGTTTTCAATTGTCATATGTCGTTACTTTGGCACTTGTCTTAAGCTCGGGAGTTATTTTAAAACGATCCCGGAATGTCATTGAACTGTCATTGGCTGTATCTGTTATATCGCAAATGGCTGCCCTTCCATTTTTGATTTACCATTTTTCTGAGTTGTCGATCATTGCGCCATTCGCAAATTTGCTGTTCGTACCGTTTTATTCTGTTATTATGATGCCTGCTTTGTTCGCCGCTTTTGTCCTATCTTTTTTCATGCCGGTGAATCTTCTGACTGATCTAGCGAATTTATTTCTGAAAATGATGGACAGCTTAGCCGCAAAGATGGCTGATTTACCTTTTGCTGTTGTCGTCACCGGACAACCTGATATGGAATGGATTTTGATTGCATGTACGGTTGCGATTTCATCTTTTATTTTGTGGGAAAAAAAAGAAACAATATGGTACAGTCTAATTTTGTGCGGGTTGCTCATTGGGGTTTTAACAGGTTTAAGCCGTTTTTCCTCAGAAGGGGAAGTGACATTTATTGACGTCGGCCAGGGAGATAGTATCTTTATTCGGCTTCCATATGGAAAGGGAACGTATTTGATTGATACAGGCGGTCGTTTGCCATTTGAAAAAGAGGCGTGGGCTGACAGGTCTGGCGGTTTTTCTGTTGGGAAGGACACAGTGGTTCCATTCTTAAAAAGGAAAGGTGTAACAAAACTGGACAAGCTAATTTTAACGCATGCGGATTATGATCATGCAGGTGCTGCGGCAGAGGTACTGTCATACATTTCTGCTGACGAGATCATTATTTCACCCGGTTCAGCAAATGTGGACGTGATGAAAGAAATCTTAGCCGCCGCTTCGGATAAAAAGATCAGGGTGCGTGAAGGATTTGAAGGAGAGCAATGGACGGCAGGAGGCTCATTTTTTCACTTTCTATCTCCGAATGACCGCAATTATGAAGGAAACAACGATTCACTCGTTCTGTATGCATCCATAGGCGGAGAGAATTGGCTTTTTACGGGTGATTTTGAGGAGCCGGGGGAACAAGAATTTCAGAAAAAATATAAGATCGACGTAGACTGGCTAAAAGTTGGCCATCATGGCAGCCGCACATCAACTTCTGATGGGTTTGTAAAATCGATCAAGCCAGAGTTTGCGGTTATATCAGCCGGAGTAGACAACCGGTATGGCCATCCCCATAAAGAAGTGCTCGAAAATTTATCCGGGGTATACGTTTATAGAACGGATCAGCATGGAAGCATTTCCTATACATTTAAAGGGGAACATGGTATAGTTTCAACCGCAATCCAGCCAGAATAAAAAAGCCGCCTGCATGGGCAGGTGGCTTTTTCTAAACGATAATCAACCGACGAGTTGAATAACAGTGGCAAGGATAAACATTGTAGCAAAGAAGCCGAATGAGACAACAAAGCCAACTGCGGAGTCAACTGCATCGTTGCGTTTAGATTGTACATTTTTTTCGAATTCGTTCACAACTACCCCTCCTATTTCAATTTAAGTATAGACAATCAATGATAAAAAATCCAGACTCTGCTGTGTATTTCCATTTTTTAAGACAAATAATGTTCACAATTTTCACTGACCTTGCGAAATGATTGTTGTTTTTCTAAAATGAAGAAAGATTAATGATGGGAGAAGAATGAATGGATGTGTTAAAGGAATTAAAAAACGGCCGGTTCCGCTCATTGTATTTACTTTACGGACCCGAGCAATATTTTATTGAGGAAGCTCGGAATCTATTGATTAAAAACGTCTTGGACGGAGATGCGGCAGATTTAAATGTAACATCATTTGATATGACAGAAGTGCCGATTGATGCGGCGATTGAAGAAGCGGAGACACTCCCTTTTTTAGGAGAACGAAAATTAGTTTTCGTTCAAAATCCGTTATTTTTCACCGCAGAAAAATCAAAGATCGATCATGATCTTAAAAAGCTGGAGCAATATTTACAAGATCCGTCGCCGTATTCCATTCTCGTGTTTCTGGCTCGTTTTGAAAAAATGGATGAACGAAAAAAAATTACGAAACTAATTAAAAAGCAAGCGGGTGTCCTGGAAGCAAAGAGACCGGCCGAAAGAGAGTTGTCAGGCTGGATTAAAAGCAAAGCGGCTGAAGAAGGGGCGTCAATAGAAGAAGCTGCCATTCATCAATTGTTAAATATAGCGGGCTTTAATTTGTCTGTTCTGGCAATGGAGATAGCAAAACTTGCCGTTCATGCGGGTGTTGGTGGCGAAATAACGGAAGAAGACGTCACGAAATTAACTGCACGAACACTAGAAAGTGATATTTTCCGTCTTGTTGATCAAATCGTCACTGGAAAATGGCAGGCTGCTTTTCGTATTTATTATGATTTAATTCGATTAAACGAAGAACCTCTTAAAATATTAGCAGTGATTGCCGGTCAATTTAGGCTTATTTACCAAGTGAAAGAGTTGTCAAAAAAAGGGTATGGACAGCAGCAAATTGCTGGCCAGCTCAAAGTACACCCATTTCGAGTGAAAATTGCCTCCGGTCAGAGCCTTTCTTTTTCAGAAAACCAACTGTCTTCAATTGTGCAGCTGTTGGCAGAAAGTGATTATGAAATGAAAAGCAGTGGAATGGAGAAAAAAATGATCATTGAGATGTTTTTCTTCCGGCTGCAGACTATGATGAAACTTAAATAAAAAAAGTGTCCGTTTATGGACACTTTTTTTTATTAGTTAGCGAGCTTCTTCATAAGACGGCTCTTTTGACGGTTGGCAGCATTTTTGTGGATAAGACCTTTTGCAGCTGCTTTATCAAGTTTGCTGACTGCTTCAACAAGCAATACTTTTGCGTTTTCATCGTTATTAGCAACTGCAGTTTCGAACTTTTTCACAGCAGTACGCATTGAAGATTTCACATGTGCGTTGCGGGCAGTGCGAGTTTGTGCAGTTTTTGTGCGTTTGATGGCAGATTTAATATTTGGCATTCCTGTCACCTCCTAAAATGGATCGAAGTTTTATTCGTACCCTATTATCATTCATTTATTGTAGTAAAGAACAAGTGATATTTTAGCAAAGGTAATAGATAATTGCAATAGCAATCCTGTGTAAAGGAATAAACTTTTACACTAGCGCACATACTACATGAAAAAAAGAGGTGTGTGCCGAATGGAAAATTTTTCAGTAAGAACGGATTTAGCTCTTGAATCAGCGCTTATAGCAGAACAGGAGCATGGAGGCAAATTAGATGGAATTGTGTCTACTGAAAGACAGCGGGACAATACAATTGTCACCACTGTAAAAATTAATGAAGATGGTGAACGGATCACCGGAAAAAGGGAAGGACTATACGTGACAGTTGAATCCACCGATTTGCGGGGGACGGATTCTTCACGGCACGCATCCATCAGCCGTATTGTGGCAGAAGAGATCAGAACGTTTATTGATTCTGCAGGTATTAGTAAGGATGCATCGTGTTTAGTTGCCGGTCTCGGAAACGATCTAGTAACTCCGGATTCACTTGGCCCGCGAGTCACGGACCGGCTCATTGTCACAAATCACTTGTTTAAATTGCACCCGGAGCATGTGCAGAAAGGTTATCGCCCTGTCAGTGCGATTTCGCCAGGGGTGATGGGGATGACCGGGATTGAAACAGGAGACATTCTGCTTGGGCTGATTGAACGTGAGAAACCAGACTTTTTAATTGTTGTTGATGCGTTGGCATCCCGTTCAATTGAACGATTAAATGCGACAGTTCAAATGACCGATTCGGGTATTCAACCAGGAGCCGGTATTGGCAACAGACGAAAAGAAATAAGCCGCAGGACGGCAGGGATACCTGTAATCGCAATAGGCATTCCGACGGTCATTGACGCAGCAACAGTTACGCGGGATGCGGTCGAGTTTGTCATGAAGCATCTCGAAGAAAAAAGCGGCAGAGTGGATGATAATTGGAAGCGTGCTTTTTTAGGGAACATTGGCATGCTCTCTGAAGAGGAAAAACGGCAGTTGATTCACGAAGTTCTTTCACCTGCAGGATTGAATATGATCGTAACACCGAAGGAAGCAGATTCATTTATTCATGGGGCAGCCGCTGTTATTTCTAGCGCATTAAATGAAGCACTTCACAACCGTCCTCCAGAGGAAACGCGTTCTTTTTTTGCAGGCTGAAATTCGGTCTGCTTTTTTCTTTTGTGCATATGTATAGGGGAAAGACGTGAAAAGGGGATGGCGCGTATCCTTCTGCAAAAAAAATCAAATGCTGCTGTCTGGATCGCCCCGGCGTGTGCGGCGCTTATTGCCATGCCTTTTTGGACAGCGGGTTTGTTTAACGTAATGCCTTTTTCTTATCACCTTTCTTCCGAGTCCATGAGCAAGGCAGCGGCTGAAATACCTGTCGCTTCTTTTTACCGGCTGCTGGCTTTTGAAAACAAAACGTTTCAACAGTCATCACATATGAAACAAGTGGACACGATGCAGTGGGTGGATGCAGCGTTTAACGCAGCCGCCAGTATCAGCCTACGGGATCCGCGGACGTTTCTAGGGAAGGAATTGCCTGGGTTTTCAATTTATGATGGCCGCATTTTAATTGCCGGTGAGGGGACAAACTATACGAATATGCCGGTTGAATCAGCCGAACCTGATCCGAAGTCCATTACACAGCCGCCTGTGAAGGAAACGCCAGAGCCGACACCGGCTTTATATAAAAAAAAGATTCTTCTTTATTTTACGCATACGTCTGAAGCATTTACGCCCAAAAATGGACAAGCCCCTGTAAACATTGTTGAAGTAGGAGACATGATTGCGAAAAAACTTCAAGAAAATAAAATTGGAGTTTCGGTCAATAAAACAGATATCGGGGAGATTTTAAATGAAAAAGGGAAAAGATACAGCGCGTCTTACGAAGAATCAAGAACGGTTGTTGCTTCCGCACAAAAAGAGATCCCATCACTTGAATATTTGATTGATATTCACCGTGATTCACAGCCGAAGGACGTGACAACCGCCATTATCAATGGGAAATCAATGGCGAAAACGGTTTTTGTTGTGGGGGGTGAACACAGGGGGTACGAAGAAAACGCCCGTTTTGCTGCAGCACTCCATGGGTTATTTGAAAAGCACTACCCGGGACTGTCCCGTGGTGTCATTGTAAAATCAGGCAGTCAAACGAATGGAAAGTTTAATCAGGACTTATCTAAAAGAGCGATCTTAATTGAAATGGGCGGGGTAGAAAACACACTCGAAGAACTTGAACGCAGCGCGCATGCTTTTGCCGATATCTTATCTCAATATGTAAAAGCGGAACAAAAGGAATAAGCTCCCTTTCAATGTTCGTTGTCAATTGCATAGCACGCTGATATAATCACATTAGTATACATGTGCCGATAACAGGAGTGAACAATGATAATGAATGGTAACGAAAGAATAGAACGGCAGACGCGAATTCGCAATTTCTCGATTATTGCCCACATCGACCATGGCAAATCGACACTTGCGGACCGCATCTTAGAAAAAACACAGGCGCTTAGCGCGCGTGAAATGAAAAGTCAGCTTCTTGATTCAATGGATCTAGAACGGGAACGCGGCATTACAATTAAATTAAATGCTGTCCAGCTTACGTATACAGCGAAAGACGGAAATGAATATATATTCCATCTTATTGATACACCGGGACACGTTGATTTTACGTATGAAGTGTCTCGCAGTCTTGCAGCGTGTGAAGGAGCGATTCTCGTCGTTGATGCTGCTCAGGGCATTGAAGCGCAAACACTCGCGAATGTATATCTTGCACTCGATAATGATCTGGAAATATTGCCTGTCATTAATAAAATCGACTTGCCGGCTGCGGAACCGGAACGTGTTCGCCAGGAAGTGGAAGATGTGATCGGTCTGGACGCATCTGAAGCGGTGCTTGCCTCTGCAAAAGCAGGAATTGGGATTGAGGAAATTTTAGAACAGGTTGTTGAAAAAGTGCCAGCGCCGACTGGAGACCCTGATGCGCCGCTAAAAGCGCTGATTTTTGACTCGTTGTACGATCCTTATCGTGGTGTTATTGCGTACATACGCGTTGTCGATGGAACGGTAAAAGTCGGCGATAAAATTAAAATGATGGCAACTGGAAAAGAATTCGATGTCACAGAAGTCGGTGTTTTCACACCCAAAACGACACCTCGTAATGAACTAACAGTAGGGGACGTTGGCTACTTAGCTGCGGCAATTAAAAACGTTGGTGATACTCAGGTAGGTGATACGATAACATCATCGAAAAACAGTGCGCCGGAAGCATTGGCGGGTTACCGTAAATTGAACCCGATGGTTTACTGTGGCCTGTACCCGATTGATTCATCGAAATATAACGATTTGCGTGAAGCACTTGAAAAGCTCGAATTGAATGACTCCGCTTTGCAATATGAACCCGAAACATCACAGGCACTCGGCTTTGGGTTCCGCTGCGGCTTCCTTGGCCTATTGCACATGGAAATTATTCAGGAGCGTATTGAACGTGAATTTAAAATTGATTTAATCACGACTGCACCGAGCGTTATTTATCAAGTAACGATGACTGATGGTGAAGAGCTTAGAATCGATAATCCGTCGGATATGCCGGATCCACAAAAAATCGCTCACGTGGAAGAACCTTACGTGAAAGCATCTATTATTGTGCCGAACGATTACGTTGGTGCAGTTATGGAACTGGCCCAGGGAAAACGCGGAATTTTTATCGACATGCAATATCTTGATACGAATCGTGTCAGCGTAATATACGAAATGCCGCTATCTGAAATTGTTTATGATTTCTTTGACCAGTTGAAATCAAGTACAAAAGGTTATGCATCATTTGATTACGAGCTTATTGGATACAAACAATCGAAACTTGTGAAAATGGATATTTTATTGAACGGTGAGCAAGTAGATGCGCTAAGCTTTATCGTTCACCGCGATTTTGCATATGATCGTGGAAAAGTAATTGTTGAGAAATTAAAAGAATTGATTCCGCGCCAGCAATTCGAAGTACCGATTCAAGCGGCTATCGGGAATAAAATTGTCGCACGTTCTACAATTAAAGCGATGCGTAAAAATGTCCTTGCCAAATGTTACGGCGGTGACATTTCCCGAAAACGAAAGCTTCTTGAAAAGCAAAAAGAAGGGAAAAAGCGGATGAAGCAGGTTGGATCAGTTGAAGTGCCGCAGGAAGCGTTTATGGCTGTCCTAAAAATGGATGACCAATCGAAATAAAATAATGAAAAGGTGTCCGGTTTTCGGGCACCTTTCCTTTATTTAAAAGGAAGGCGTGAACAGCATGACAAATGCAGCATACATTCATATCCCGTTTTGCCATCACATATGTCATTATTGTGATTTTAATAAAGTGTTTATGAAAAACCAGCCCGTGGAAAAATATTTGCATAGTCTGGACAAAGAAATGGGAATGGCGGAGAACATATCCGGATACAAGTCGATTTTTGTCGGAGGCGGGACACCGACGTCTCTTGATGAAAAGCAGCTGCACGATTTTGTTGAATCCATTGCCCGGAATTTGCCGCCCGCAGCAGAAGTGGAATATACATTCGAAGCGAATCCCGGAGATTTAACACCGGAAAAAATGCGCATTTTAAAGGAAGGCGGCGTGAACCGTCTTAGCATCGGTGTCCAATCTTTTAATAATGACCATTTGAAAAGAATCGGCCGGACCCACACGAAAGAGGATGTGCTTCAAACAGTTCGAAATGCTGAAAAGGCTGGTTTTGACAATTTGAGCATCGATTTAATTTACGGTTTGCCGGAGCAGACGGTGGATGATGCTGTTGAAACAACGCGACAGGCACTTGCACTTCGCTTGCCGCACTATTCAGCCTATTCATTAATTATTGAACCGAAAACGGTCTTTTACAATTTAATGACCAAAGGCAAGCTGCCGCTGCCAAAAGAAGAAGCAGAAGCGGAAATGTACGAAGCGGTCATGCAGCAGATGGCTGAGGCCGGATTAGAACAGTATGAAATCAGCAACTTTGCGAAGCCTGGCTTTGAGAGTATTCATAACTTAACATACTGGAATAATGAAGAGTATTACGGATTTGGTGCAGGTGCACATGGATATGTAAAAGGAATTCGTTATGCAAATTATGGTCCGCTTAAAAAATATATGGAGCCGATAGAAAAAGGACATTGGCCCCGCATGACCAGTCAGAAACCGACAAAGAAAGAACAAATGGAAGAAGAAATGTTTCTTGGCTTAAGAAAGATGTCTGGTGTATCCATTACAGATTTTCAAGAAAAGTATAATGAAGATCCTCTGTCATTGTTTCAAGGTGCTTTGAAACAAATGACGGATCGGAATTTGCTTGAAGTAAACGACGATTCGATTCGGCTGACACATGAAGGGAAATTTCTTGGAAACGAAGTATTTCAATCTTTTTTAATAGGTCCGGAATTGTGAGCGTACTCGTTGACAGCAAGCATTGTTTTTGATAATTTAAATGTAGATTTAGCACTCGGGTATAAAGAGTGCTAACAGAGGTGATGAATCGTGCTGACAGATCGCCAACTTTTCATCTTGCAGATTATTATTGATGATTTTATTCGTTCCGCACAGCCGGTTGGATCGCGAAACCTTGCCAAAAAAGAGGACGTGTCTTACAGCCCGGCTACAATTCGAAATGAAATGGCAGATCTTGAAGAAATGGGGTTTTTAGAAAAAACACATACGTCTTCAGGGCGGGTTCCATCGGAAAAAGGGTACCGTTATTACGTCGATCATTTACTGGCACCTGGTTCGCTTGCCCGAAGTGAAAAAACAGCGATTCATTCTATTTTTACTGACAGGCAGCATGGTATTGAAAAAGCGGTGCAAAATGTCGCAACCATATTATCGGAGCTGACAAGCTACACATCGATCGTGCTCGGTCCAAAGTTTAATGATCATAAAGTGAAAAACTTACAAATTATCCCAATTGATGATGATACAGCAGTCGCCATCATTGTCACCGATACCGGTCATGTTGAAAACCGCCTTTTTTCTCTGCCGGAAGGGATTGAAGCGGCAGACATTGAAAAAATGGTCAACATTTTGAACGACCGATTGACTGGTTTGCCTTTATCCGAGCTGCAGCGGAAAATATATCAGGAAACAGCCGAATTGATGAAACGTCACATTCAAAATTATGAAGCTGTGCTGAAAATGTTTGCGGATGCAGCGGGTGGACCGGAACTAGGAAAGCTCTTTATCGGCGGGAAGACAAATATTTTTAACCAGCCAGAATTCCGTGATATTGAAAAAGTACGGCTTGTGATGGATATGATGGAAAAAGAAAGCGACATTTACGAGTTGGTCAGGCCCACAGAAGCAGGAATTCAGGTCAAAATTGGCACTGAAAACGCGGAACAAGCAATGGAAGACTGCAGTTTAATTACGGCTTCGTATTCTGTCGGTGACGAACCGGTTGGAACGATTGCTATTCTTGGTCCAAAACGGATGGAATATTCCCGTGTTATTACGCTTGTTGACTTTTTAAGTCACGATATGACAAATGTGCTGACACGGCTATACAATACGCGTTTATAGCGCACTTGAATGAACAGGTCTGGAGGTGGAATCAGTGGCAGAAGAACAAAAGCCATTGACAGAAGAGGAGATTCATAAAACTGAATTGCCTACTGATGAAAAAGAAAAAGAAGAAGTAAATGATGAAGTAGTAATAGAGGAAGCAACAGAAAGTAAAGAAGAGCTTCTTCAAAAACAGCTTGATGAAGCCGAAGACAGGTATTTGCGCCTTCGCGCGGATTTTGATAACTTTAGACGCCGCGCAAACCTTGACCGTGAAGCGCAAGAGAAATACCGCGCGCAAAAATTGGTCACGGACCTTTTACCGGTGCTTGATAACTTTGAGCGGGCACTTCAGGTAACACCGGAACATGAAGAAACAAAATCGGTTCTGCAAGGGATCGAAATGGTGTATAAAACACTCTTAACTGCTCTTGAGAGCGAAGGGGTAGAACCGATTGATACAGTTGGCCACCCATTTGATCCAAACATACATCAAGCCGTTATGACGGAAACAGATGAAAACGCAGAACCAAATACGGTTTTAGCCGAACTTCAAAAAGGTTATAAATTGAAGGACCGGGTGATCCGGGCCTCGATGGTGAAAGTAAACCAATAAACGGATCCTTCAATGAATGGGAGTATTCTCATTTTCATTATTATTTAGTTGAATGAATCGGTCCTTAAGGGGCATTTCCCTAAATAGGGAGCCTTACTGTCCGTTAAGGTGGAATAAATTTTATAGGCAAATGATTTCAGGAGGGAATTTAAAAATGAGCAAAATTATCGGTATTGACCTTGGTACAACAAACTCTTGTGTAGCTGTACTTGAAGGTGGAGAAGCGAAAGTTATTCCAAATCCAGAAGGCAACCGCACAACACCATCTGTTGTCGCTTTTAAAAACGAAGAGCGTCAAGTTGGGGAAGTTGCTAAGCGTCAGGCCATTACAAATCCGAACACGATTATTTCAATTAAGCGTCATATGGGTACAACTCATAAAGAAAAAATTGACGGTAAAGAATATTCACCACAAGAAATTTCCGCAATGATATTACAGCATTTGAAAGCTTATGCAGAAGACTATCTTGGAGAAACAGTAAACAAAGCTGTTATCACCGTTCCTGCATACTTTAATGATGCAGAACGCCAGGCGACAAAAGATGCTGGTAAAATTGCCGGTTTAGAAGTGGAACGTATTATTAACGAGCCGACTGCCGCTGCACTTGCATATGGCATGGATAAAACGGACGAAGATCAAACAATTCTTGTTTACGATCTTGGGGGCGGTACATTTGACGTATCCATTCTTGAACTGGGTGACGGCGTATTTGAAGTGCTTTCAACAGCCGGAGATAACCGTTTAGGCGGCGATGATTTTGACGAAGTAATTATCGAGTACCTCATTCAAGAATTTAAAAAAGAAAACGGCATCGATTTGTCAAAAGACAAAATGGCGATGCAGCGCTTGAAAGATGCAGCGGAAAAAGCGAAAAAAGATTTGTCTGGCGTTACATCAACACAAATCTCGCTTCCGTTCATTACAGCAGGTGAAGCAGGACCGCTCCACTTAGAAACAACGTTATCACGTGCGAAATTTGATGAACTTTCATCAAACCTTGTTGAGCGTACAATGGGGCCTGTCCGTCAAGCTCTTCAAGATGCGGGCAAATCGGCTTCTGAAATCGATAAAATTATTCTAGTCGGCGGATCTACTCGTATTCCAGCTGTACAAGAAGCAATTCGCAAACAAACAGGGAAAGAGCCGCATAAAGGAGTTAACCCTGACGAAGTTGTTGCGATGGGAGCAGCGATTCAAGGCGGTGTGTTAACAGGTGATGTGAAAGATGTCGTACTTCTTGATGTGACACCACTTTCATTAGGTATTGAAACGATGGGCGGCGTGTTTACTAAGTTGATTGAACGCAACACGACGATTCCAACATCAAAATCACAAGTGTTCTCGACTGCTGCTGACAACCAGCCGGCTGTTGATATCCACGTCCTTCAAGGCGAACGCCCGATGTCAGCAGACAATAAAACACTCGGCCGTTTCCAATTAACGGATATTCCGCCAGCACCACGCGGTATTCCGCAAATTGAAGTGACATTTGACATCGACAAAAACGGTATCGTAAATGTAAAAGCGAAAGATCTAGGTACACAAAAAGAGCAAAACATTACGATCCAGTCTTCTTCAGGTCTTTCTGATGAAGAGATCGAACGCATGGTAAAAGAAGCGGAAGAAAATGCTGAATCCGATAAAAAGCTAAAAGAAGAAGTTGAATTGAAAAACGAAGCGGATCAGCTTGTTTTCACAACTGAAAAAACAGTAAAAGAACTGGAAGGCAAAGTAGAAGAAGCGGAATTGCAAAAAGCAACAGAAGCAAAAGATGCGTTGAAAGATGCAGTAGAAAAAGGCGACATCGAAGACATCCGCACTAAACGCGATGCATTAAACGAGATCGTTCAACAGTTATCCATGAAATTGTATGAAGAAGCAGCGAAACAAGCGCAGGAACAGCAAGGTGCAGAAGGCACACCGAAAGATGACAGTGTTGTAGACGCTGAATTTGAAGAAGTCGACGACTCGAAAGATAAAAACTAAGTTAGTGCTACACGAAAAAGTCAAAGTCAGCGTTTTCCGGCTTTGGCTTTTTTCGTGAAACAATTCACCATATTTTTATTGATCTGTGTTAAAATAGCGGTTATGTGAATGAAACGGGAGTGAGGAATGTTGAGCAAGCGGGATTATTATGACGTTTTAGGTGTTGCAAAAAGCGCCACAAAAGATGAAATTAAAAAAGCGTACCGGAAATTGTCGAAAAAATATCATCCGGATATTAACAAAGAACCTGGTTCAGACGAAAAGTTTAAAGAAATAACGGAAGCATATGAAGTGCTTAGTGATGATGCTAAAAAAGCCCAGTACGATCAATTTGGTCATGAAGGACCGAACCAAGGCGGTTTTGGCGGTGGAGGCTTCAGCGGCTTCGGCGGAGGTTTTGAGGATATTTTCAGCACCTTTTTCGGTGGCGGCGGAGGGCGCCGTCGTGACCCGAACGCTCCACGGCAAGGTGATGATCTTCAATATACGATGACATTGACTTTTGAAGAAGCGGTATTTGGAGTAGAAAAAGATATTACCATCCCAAAAGAAGAAAACTGTTCTACATGCGGTGGAAATGGAGCAAAACCGGGCTCATCGCCGGAAACATGTTCACATTGTGCAGGAAGCGGCCAGATTAGTGTAGAACAAAATACGCCATTTGGCCGTGTGGTCAATCGTCGTACATGCCCGCAGTGCAGCGGTTCGGGTAAAGTAATTAAAGAAAGATGTTCAACATGTTCGGGTCAAGGACGCGTTACGAAAAATAAAAAAATTAATGTGAAAGTGCCAGCTGGTATTGATGAGGGTCAGCAAATTCGACTTTCCGGCCAGGGGGAAGCCGGTATAAATGGCGGTCCTGCTGGGGATTTGTACATTGTTTTTCGCGTAATGCGGCATGAGCTGTTTGAGCGGGACGGCGACGATATTTACTGCGAAATGCCAGTTACATTCGTCCAGGCTTCGCTTGGCGATGAGATCGAAGTACCGACCATTCATGGGAAAGTGAAATTAAAGGTGCCGGCTGGGACACAAAGTGGTACAACATTCCGTCTGCGCGGCAAAGGTGTGGCAAATGTACGAGGATATGGTACAGGTGATCAGCATGTACACGTTAAAGTCATTACACCGGTGAAATTGAATGAAAAACAAAAACAGCTTCTTCGGGAATTTGCAGAAGTAAGCGGTGAACAGCCTAGTGAAGAAGATGGTTTTTTTGATAAAGTAAAGCGCGCATTAAAGCGTGACTAATTGCATGATGGGAGCTGGCACGAATGAAGTGGTCTGAAATATGCATTGAAACAGTCAATGATGCAGTGGAACCGATTTCGAATATTTTGCATGAAGCAGGAGCGAGCGGTGTGGTGATAGAAGACCGAGCGGAACTGGATAAAAAGCGGGAAGGCGGCTTGTTCGGCGAATTATATGAGTTAAATCCTGATGATTATCCGGATGAAGGCGTAGCCGTCAAAGCGTATTTACCAGTTAACAGCTTTTTGCAGGAAACGGTTGAGGATATTACGGAAGCCGTAAAAAATCTAGCTGCTTATCAAATTGACACCGGCAATTTGCGTGTGTCGGTAAATGAAGTGCATGAAGAAGATTGGGCTACAGCGTGGAAACAGTATTACAACCCCGTCAAAATATCAGAAAAATTTACGATCGTCCCAACGTGGGAGGACTATGAACCTTTTTCTACCGATGAATTAATTATTGAACTAGACCCCGGCATGGCGTTTGGAACCGGAACACATCCGACAACAGTTATGTGTTTACAGGCGCTTGAACGGTTTGTAAAAGCGGGCGATCATGTGGTGGATGTTGGAACCGGATCAGGTGTTCTTGCGATTGGAGCTGCGCTTCTAGGTTCAAGCAAAGTCACCGCACTCGATCTTGATGAAGTTGCGGTGTCTGCTGCCCGTCAAAACACAGCTCTTAACAAAGTAGAGAATATCGTATCTGTATCGAAAAATAACTTAATCGATGGGCTCGATGATCATGCAGATGTCGTTGTAGCAAACATTTTGGCGGAAGTGATTATATCGTTTACGAAGGATGTCGAAACAATTATGCGGCCTGGCGGTTACTTTATTGCATCCGGTATTATTGGTCAGAAAAAAGAAGACGTGAAACAGGCAATGACCGATGCAGGACTCATTGTCGAAGAGACTGTTGTGATGGAAGACTGGGTATGCATTGTAGCCAAAAAATAATTAAATGAGGTGCTAAAATGCAGCGATATTTTTTACCGGATATGCCTGTAGACAAATTGGTCACCATTTCCGGCGAAGATTTTCATCATATTAGCCGTGTCATGAGGATGGAAGCAGGCAGCCGCATTTATACAGTTTTTCCGGACGGACGGACAGCTATAGCAACAATTACGGCCATTCATGAAGTTTCTGCTGAAGCGGAAGTGACAGAATGGGTGGAAAAATCAGTTGAACTGCCGGCGGACGTTGTCATTTCGTGTGGTCTTGTGAAAGGTGATAAATTCGATTATATTATACAGAAAGGAACCGAACTCGGCGCAGCCGGGTTTATTCCATTTGAAGCAAGCCGTTCTGTTGTGAAGTGGGACCAGAAAAAAGGTGCTAAAAAAACAGAGCGGTGGCAAAAAATTGCAAAGGAAGCAGCGGAACAGTCCCATCGGACCCGTATACCAGCTGTTTCAGAGCCTCTTTCTATTGCTAAGGTGATTGAAAGTGGAAAAGACTTTGATATAAAGCTGTATGCGTATGAGGAAACAGCGAAAGCGGGAGACATGTCTGCATTTTATGAAGCTCTACATGGGTTGACTGCAGGAAAAAGAGTAATTGTTGTCAGTGGACCTGAAGGCGGATTGTCGGATAGAGAAGCGGAGCAGCTTACAGCTGGCGGATTTACAGCGTGTGCGTTGGGACCCAGAATTATGCGAGCCGAAACAGCGCCACTATATGTGCTTTCCGCTATTTCGTTTTATACAGAATTGATGAGGTGATTACAATGCCAACAGTGGCATTTCATACATTAGGCTGCAAGGTTAACCATTATGAAACTGAAGCGATCTGGCAGTTGTTTGAACAAAATGGGTACGAACGGACCGATTTCGAAAAGACATCGGACGTGTATGTGATCAATACGTGTACCGTAACGAATACAGGAGACAAAAAAAGCAGGCAGGTCATTCGCCGTGCTGTCCGGAAAAACCCAGATGCTGTTATTTGTGTAACCGGCTGTTACGCTCAGACGTCCCCGGCTGAAATTATGGCCATTCCCGGTGTGGACGTTGTCGTCGGTACACAAGATCGTGTAAAAATGCTTGAATACATCGAGCAGTATAAACAGGAACGTCAGCCAATCAACGCAGTCGGAAACATAATGAAAAATCGGGTATATGAAGAGCTTGATGTACCGGCATTCACAGATCGGACAAGGGCATCTTTGAAAATCCAGGAAGGCTGCAATAACTTTTGCACGTTTTGTATTATTCCGTGGGCCCGTGGTTTAATGCGTTCACGAAATCCGGAAGAGGTTATACGTCAAGCAAATCAGCTTGTTCAATCGGGCTATCAGGAAATCGTGCTGACGGGGATTCATACAGGTGGTTACGGTTCTGACTTCAAAGATTACAACCTTGCCATGCTTTTGCGTGATCTCGAAGCGAAAGTGCCAGGATTGAAACGAATTCGCATTTCATCGATTGAAGCAAGTCAATTAACGGATGAAGTCATTGACGTTATTGATAAATCCAACATCGTTGTACGTCATTTGCATATTCCGCTTCAATCCGGATCGGATACGGTGTTAAAACGGATGCGCCGCAAATATACGATGGACTTTTTTGCAGATCGCCTGAATCGCTTGAAAAAAGCACTTCCAGGCCTTGCTGTAACTTCTGATGTTATCGTAGGATTCCCTGGTGAAACAGAAGAAGAATTTATGGAAACATACAACTTTATTAAAGAACACCGCTTTTCTGAACTGCATGTTTTTCCTTACTCAAAACGAACAGGAACACCGGCAGCGCGTATGGATGACCAGGTTGACGAGGACGTGAAAAATGAACGTGTTCACAAACTGATTGCTCTTTCTGATCAGCTTGCAAAAGAATACGCTGCAGATTTTGAAAACGAAGTACTTGAAGTGATTCCGGAAGAGCCGTTTAAAGAAGGCGGAGAGGGTCTATATAGCGGCTATACAGATAATTATTTGAAAGTCGTTTTCCCAGTAACAGAAGACATGGTTGGGAAAATTGTGAAAGTAAAAATTACAAAAGCAGGCTACCCGTACAACGAAGGCCAATTTGTCCGGGTGTTGGATGCGCTTCACGCTTAACATATAGCTGAGATGTTTATCAGAAAAATTGAGGGAGACCTCACGCGGCTGTTTAAATCGAAGCAATAGGATATTAATTGGTAAAAAGCTGGCATATTGCCGGCTTTTTTACGTCAATTTTCTCGCGGGGTATACATAATGATGATATGATAAAAACGTTCGGATAACTATTGTGAAGGGGCGCTGTCTATGATCTCGGATACATTTGGAGATATTGCAAAAACGATTGATCATACGTTATTAAAAGCTGATGCTACAAAAGAAGAAATTGAAAAACTATGTGAAGAAGCAAAACGTTATGGCTTCGCATCTGTATGTGTCAACCCGTCACGTGTGAAACAGGCTGCGGAAATACTCCGTGAATCAGAGGTGAAAGTATGTACAGTGATCGGCTTCCCGCTCGGGGCTGTGGTGGCTGAAGTGAAAGCATTTGAAACGAAAACAGCGATTGATCACGGAGCAGCCGAAGTGGACATGGTCATTAACATTGGCGCATTAAAAGACGCTGATTTTGATACAGTTGAAAAAGACATTAAAGCGGTAGCTGCTTCCGCAAAGGGGAAAGC
The DNA here is from genome assembly GCF_001975785.1 of Domibacillus epiphyticus. Taxonomy (GTDB): domain Bacteria; phylum Bacillota; class Bacilli; order Bacillales; family Domibacillaceae; genus Domibacillus; species Domibacillus epiphyticus. Next base: position 269,331 of record NZ_MSFI01000009.1, read on the forward strand.
GCTTTTGAAAGTCATTATTGAAACGAGCCTTTTAACGGAGAAAGAAAAGAAGAAAGCGTGTGAACTTGCAGTGGCAGCGGGTGCAGATTATGTGAAAACATCGACTGGTTTTTCTACCGGCGGTGCTACAGAAGACGACATCAGACTAATGCGTGATACAGTGGGCCCAAAAATTGGTGTGAAAGCGTCTGGAGGCGTTCGAACGATGCAAGACGCGATGGCCATGATAAAAGCCGGTGCAACCCGAATCGGTGCCAGCTCCGGTGTCAGTATTGTAACAGGTCTAAAAGGGGAAAGTGCTTATTAACCGCGCTTTTTTTGTAAAGAAAGTTTCTTGACCATGTACTTTCGTTGTATTATAATAGTTCAGTACATGGAATTTCCATCGTAATGTGTTCGGAGGGAGGGAAAAAGAAATGTCAAAAACTGTTGTTCGCAAAAACGAATCGCTTGAAGATGCACTGCGCCGTTTCAAACGTACTGTTTCTAAAACAGGTACCCTGCAGGAATACAGAAAGCGTGAATTTTATGAAAAACCAAGCGTGAAACGCAAAAAGAAATCAGAAGCAGCTCGCAAACGTAAGTTCTAAGAGGAGGTTTTACTATGAGTCTTCTCGGACGTCTTAACGACGACATGAAGCAAGCGATGAAGAGCAAAGAGAAAGAAAAGCTGACAGTCATCCGTATGCTTAAAGCTGCATTGCAAAATGAAGGCATTAAGGCAGGCGGCCGCGACCTGACGGAAGAGGAAGAACTGACAGTCCTTTCTCGCGAAGTGAAACAGCGCAAAGACTCCCTCCATGAGTTTGAAAAAGCCGGCCGCGAGGATCTTGTGGCGAAAATTCAGACTGAACTAACTTACGTGAACGAATATATGCCTGAGCAGCTTTCAGAAGAAGAAGTTTCTGCCATTGTTGATGAAACAATCGCAGAAACAGGTGCTTCTGTTAAAGCGGATATTGGGAAGGTAATGGGTGCTCTTATGCCAAAAGTAAAAGGTAAAGCAGACGGATCACTTGTCAACCGCCTTGTCCAGCAAAAGCTGTTGTAATGAAAAAAAACTGCCGACCATTAGGACGGCAGTTTTTTTATGTTTCAGTCGCTCTTTGAATGAAATAGGGGTTAGTTTTATTTTAAAAACATCTTTTACACCCATACTTTTTTGAAACCTTTTTATGTCTTTTCCGTATTAATAAAAAAGAGCCGGCAGGAAGGGCGGTGAGAACGATTCAATTCATTAAATGGAGCGGCATATTGGCAGCCGGGACGATGCTTCCAGCAAATGACGGAGGGGGACCATTTGTTCAATTTGCGACAAATCCTTTTGTTGTGATAGTCTTATTGTCGGTTATGTTGACGGGTTTTGTTCTGGAATTATTTACACCTGGTTTCGGATTTCCCGGCGCAGCAGGCACATTGGCACTCATTTTGTTTATAACAGGTCATGTTATGTCTGGAGACGCTGATATTATGACAGTGTTGCTTATTTTATTTGGTATTCTCTTTATTCTGGCAGAAGTAATTCTGCCAGGCGGAATTGTCGGCTTAATTGGATTTATCCTATTTTCCGCCGGTGTTCTGTTTGCTGGAGCAAGTATGCACTGGATGGCGATTTCACTCTTAATCGCTTTTTCCATTTCAACAGCAGCATTGATTTTGATGGTAAAGGTGTTGGGAAAAGAAATGAAATTTTTCAAAAAATTCATTTTAAATGATTCGACGAATACAGAGCATGGGTACGTGTCGAACGAAAATCGCTCAGACTTAATTGGGAAAAAAGGGATTACAAAAACACCCCTTCGTCCGTCTGGCACAGTTGACATAGACGGCGAGCGAATCGATGCCGTCGCAGAAGGCGTTTTTATATTAACTGGCAAGGAAGTTGCGGTTGTAAAAACAGAAGGCGCCCGCATTGTTGTAAGAGAACTCGAATAGAGGAGGAAATATTATGGTAGTCAGCAGTACAATTTTGCTTATCGTCGCGATTGTGGCGGCGATTATATTACTTAGTGTTTTACTTACGTTCGTTCCTGTAATGCTCTGGGTATCGGCCCTTGCAGCAGGTGTAAAGATCAGCATCTTTACCCTTATCGGGATGCGTCTCCGCCGGGTAATTCCGAGCCGAGTTGTAAACCCGCTCATAAAAGCATCAAAAGCGGGACTAAATGTATCAATTAATCAACTAGAAAGCCATTATTTAGCGGGGGGGAACGTTGACCGTGTTGTCAATGCGCTAATTGCCGCACACCGTGCAAATATTGATTTATCATTTGAACGTGCAGCCGCAATTGACCTAGCGGGGCGTGATGTGTTAGAAGCGGTACAGATGTCAGTTAATCCAAAAGTAATCGAAACACCGTTTATTTCCGGTGTAGCGATGAACGGAATTGAAGTAAAAGCAAAAGCGCGTATAACGGTTCGGGCGAATATTGACCGTCTAGTCGGTGGTGCTGGTGAAGAAACCATTGTTGCTCGTGTAGGGGAAGGGATTGTTTCCACCATTGGTTCAAGTGATCATCACAAAAAAGTTCTGGAAAATCCGGATATGATTTCACAAACTGTTTTAAACAAAGGTCTGGATTCCGGTACGGCTTTTGAAATTCTTTCCATTGATATTGCGGATGTTGATATCGGCAAAAATATCGGTGCAGAGCTGCAAACAGAACAGGCAGAAGCCGATAAAAACATCGCCCAGGCAAAAGCGGAAGAACGCCGTGCAATGGCAGTTGCTAATGAGCAGGAAATGAAAGCCCGCGTTCAGGAAATGAGGGCGAAAGTAGTGGAAGCGGAAGCGGATGTACCGCGGGCGATGGGTGAAGCCCTTCGATCCGGAAATATCGGCGTTATGGATTATTTAAATATCCAGAACGTATCAGCCGATACGGATATGCGGGGTGCGATCGGTGGTATGACAGGAAAGAAAAAAGAAGACGACAGTAAATAGGAGGTCATTTGCAATGGAAGGACTTATATTAGCCATCATTGCCGGCTTGATCTCTATGTTTTTTAATAAAGAAAAAAATAAAGATAAAAAACGGGCCCCAAAAAAAGGGGAGCAGCATGAAAAAAAGTTGGCGGAAAAAGCAGAAAAGAAAGTAAAAGAGCTGTCCGATCATCCTCCTATCCCAAAACCGGTTCAAATAAGCGAACAAAGACAGCCGCGTCCGCGCAAACCGGTATCACCTCCAATAAAAGGTGCTGAAGAATGGTCCGATCAAGATTTCTTGAGAGGGATTATATTATCTGAAGTACTTGGTCCGCCAAAATCAAAGCGCAAAAAGTGATGAATGCCTCTTTCTTTTCATACGATATGAAAAGAAAGGGGCGTTTTTTATGAGAAGGAGAGATGGTGCTGCGTTTATCAGCAAATTGGCCGGGCTTCCTGAAGATGTGACCGGCCATGTGCCACGAATGACGATAATCGGAAATAAGCAGATATTGATTCATCATCCTGAAAGACTGGAACAATTTACGGATCAGGATGTCCTCATTAAACTGCCTGAAGCGAAGATAAGAATAACAGGTAAATTACTAGAAGTAAAAGAGTTAATGCCTTCAGAAATTGTCGTTGAAGGAACCATTACAAATGTTCAATTTGAGACGAAACAGGGGAAATGTTTTGGCTAATCTTTTTTTGTCGGGTGCAGTGACAGTTGTTGTTTCAGGTCCGGAAGCTTCATTGTTTCCCGGCAGGCTGCATGAGTGCGGAGCTGTCCTTGTTCACATTCATTACGAAAAAGAAGACATCATTCGCTTTCAAATGCCTGTTCGTCATCTCGGTCTGCTGCGAAAAGAAGCACGTCATTTTAAAGGAAAAGTTCGTCTGGAAAAAGGGACGGGCTTGCCGTTTCTTTTGCGTAGGATGATAGAAAACTATACTTTTTTGTTGTGTAGTATTTGCTTTTTTTTCATTATCGTTCTCCTTTCAGCAATGATTATTCGGATTGATGTAACAGGAGCTGATGTACAGACAGAAAAGCAGATCAGAGCTTTTTTAAAAAAAGAAGGAATTCGTGAAGGTGCCATACGGTTTGAGCGGGTCAATGAACAGGAGTTGTCACAAAACATTTTATTACACGTACCGAATGTCACTCGATTTTCACTTAAAAAAAGCGGCGTCGTTTACAAAGCAGACGTTTCTTTGAGTAAACAACAAAAAGAAACGGCCTCAGACAGACGTCATTTATATGCTTCTAAAGCGGGTGTCATTCACGACTTGTTTGTTGAGTATGGTGAAACAAAAGCGAGACGAGGAGAATTTGTTGAAAAAGGTGAAAGGCTGATTAAAGGCTCAAAAAAACATCCGGCACGCGGCACCGTAACAGCGGAGACGTGGTATAAAGTAACAGTAACAGCGGGGAATGACAAGCTGTTGACAAGGAGCGGTAAAAAAAGACTGAATGTGTATGTTTCATTGGGTGATAAAGAATATGTCCTGTGGAAACCATCTTCATTGCGCAAGCCATTTCAGTCCGAGGAGCACCGATATGAGCTTCATTTTTTCTCTTATACATTGCCCTTCTCGATCCTTACGGTGACTGATTATGAGGTAGAGAAAATAAACACGGTGGAAACAGAGGAGGAAATGCAAAGAAGAGCAATTCAGACAGCCCGGACAGCTATGATGATGCGCCTCCCTGAAAAGGCTCGTATTCAAGGCGAAAACGTTTTACAGAAGCGGGTTGATAATGGTAAAGTTAAAATGATTATACACTTCCAAGTACTTGAAAATATTGCAAACTAACCTGTCAACTAAGGAGAATCAGTGAATGCAGGAAGAAATAAAGTCAGCAGCCGTCGCAATTGGCGACCAAAATGAAACGATATTATTATTCGGAGTATCCGACCGTAATTTAACGATTATGGAAGAAGAATTTCATGTCTCCATTGTCACACGCGGGGAAGCGGTTCATATCTCCGGACCGGCGGATAACGTTGAAAAGGCCCGTATTGTGGTCGAGCAGCTTCTGGCAGTCATTCGCAAGCAAATAAACATTAGTGAACGTGATGTGATCAACGCCGTTCAAATGGCAAAAAACGGTACGATTGAATATCTTGATGAGTTATACGAAGAAGAAATTACGAAAAATGCCAAAGGAAAATCGATTCGTATTAAAACACTCGGACAGCGTGATTATATAGAAGCGATTCGCAGCCATGATCTAGTCTTCGGAATCGGTCCAGCCGGCACAGGGAAAACGTATCTTGCAGTTGTCATGGCCGTCCGTGCACTTAAGAACAGCCGGGTAAAACGTATTATATTAACACGCCCGGCCGTAGAAGCAGGCGAAAGTCTTGGTTTTTTGCCAGGTGATTTAAAAGAAAAAGTTGATCCGTACTTACGTCCGCTATATGATGCATTACATGACGTTCTTGGTGCAGAACATACGGAACGGATGATTGAACGGGGTACAATTGAAGTTGCACCTCTTGCATACATGCGCGGCAGGACACTTGATGATGCATTTGTTATTCTTGACGAGGCACAAAATACGACGAATGCACAAATGAAAATGTTTTTAACACGGCTTGGTTTCGGATCAAAGATGGTCATTACCGGTGACCGGACGCAAATTGATTTGCCGAAAGGAGCAGTATCAGGGCTTGTTTCGGCAGAGCGGATATTGGAAAACACGAGCGGTATTTCTTTTATTTATCTTAATCAAAATGATGTTGTCCGGCATCCACTCGTGGCGAAAGTCATTAATGCATATGAAAAAGCGGAAAAAGGAGACGACAAGAATGGCACTCGACGTTGATTTTCTCGATGAAACGAACAGTCTGGCAGAGGACGCGGCGAAGCTGTCAGAGACTCTCCTCCAGCTTGCAGCAGAAAAAGAAAACATTCCGGATGGCAGTGAAATTTCCGTAACGTTCGTAACCAATGACCGTATTCAAGAAATTAACCGTGAATATCGCGATAAAGACGCACCTACAGATGTCATCTCCTTTGCTTTGGAGGAAATGGGTGAAGACGAAGTGGCCATTACAGGAGCCGATATGCCGCGTGTCCTTGGTGATATTATCATTTCAATTGAACGCGCAAAGGAACAGGCTGAGGATTACGGACACTCATTTGAGAGGGAGCTGGGCTTTTTAACGGTACACGGATTTCTTCATTTGCTTGGATATGACCATATGACTGAAGAAGACGAAAAAGAAATGTTTGGCCGGCAAAAAGAGATTCTTGATGCGTTTGGACTCGAAAGATAAACGAACGCTTAGCGTAGGAAGGCTCAAGTCTTCATTCCGGTTTGCCGGAAACGGATTGAAATGGGCTTGTTTAGAGCCGAATTTGCGTATTCATATCGCTGCCGGTGCCTTTGTATCGGCAGCTGGTTTTATTTTCTCGCTCACCCGTATAGAATGGTGCATCATCATTCTCGTTATGGCAGGAATGATGGCTCTTGAAATCGTTAATACAGCGATTGAGAAAACCGTTGATCTCGTCACAGAAGAATACAAGCCGCTCGCTGGTATGGCGAAAGATCTTGCTGCCGGTGCTGTTCTGTTATATGCCTGTGCAGCAGTCGTAATCGGATTGTTTATATTTATCCCGAAATTATAATAGAGGTGATCGGTATGGATCAGCAGCGATTAATTGAAGAAGCGAAAAGAGCGCGTGAACGTGCTTATGTCCCTTATTCAAAATTTAAAGTGGGTGCCGCGCTGCTTTCAAAAGACGGCCGTATTTTTGGCGGGTGCAATATTGAAAATGCAGCATATAGCGTAGTAAACTGTGCCGAACGGACGGCTATCTTTAAAGCGTGGTCAGAAGGAGTAACAGAATATGCGGCTGTTGCAGTAGTGGCAGATACAAAACGGCCTGTACCGCCTTGCGGTGCGTGCCGCCAAGTTCTATCAGAACTTTGTCCGCCAGATATGACCGTTATTTTAACTAATTTAGAAGGCGACGTGCAGACGCTCACCGTAGCGGAACTACTGCCGGGTGCTTTTTCACCGGAGGATTTGAATGAGTAATACAGCGTATAAATCAGGATTTATTTCGATAATTGGCCGTCCAAATGTCGGCAAATCAACCTTTTTAAACCGTGTAATCGGCCAGAAAATTGCCATTATGAGCGATAAACCGCAAACAACACGTAATAAAGTACAAGGTGTGTACACTACGGATGCATCGCAGTTAATTTTCATTGATACACCTGGTATTCATAAGCCGAAGCATAAGCTCGGTGATTTCATGATGAAAACCGCAACGAACACATTAAAAGAAGTCGATCTTGTTTTGTTTATGATCAACGCGGAAGAAGGATTTGGCCGCGGAGACGAATTTATTATTGAAAAGCTGAAAGGCGTAAAAACACCAATTTTTCTCGTCATTAATAAAATAGACCGGATCCATCCGGACAAATTAATGCAGCTTATTGAACAGTATAAGGACTTGCTTGATTTTGCGGAAATTGTTCCAATCTCTGCACTAGAAGGCAATAACGTTGACCGTTTACTTGATCAAATAGAAAAACTCCTTCCGGAAGGGCCACAATATTATCCGGCTGATCAAGTAACCGATCATCCAGAGCGGTTTATTGTATCGGAATTAATCCGTGAAAAGGTCCTTCACTTAACAAGGGAGGAAGTGCCTCACTCCATTGCTGTTGTAATCGACAAAATTGCAAAACGTGATGAAAAAGACGTGATTGATGTAATGGCTACAATTGTTGTTGAGCGTGATTCTCAAAAAGGAATCGTCATTGGCCGAGGGGGTTCCCTTCTTAAAGAGGTTGGGAAACGGTCGCGTCATGACATTGAAAACTTGCTTGGATCTAAAGTGTTCCTTGAGCTGTGGGTGAAGGTGCAAAAAGACTGGCGCAATAAAGCATCCAATTTACGAGACTTTGGCTTTAAAGAAGACGAGTATTAATGGTCCGCATGAGGGGTTGAGATCATGCTTGAAAAATGGGAAGGCATTGTACTTCGGACAAATGACTATGGTGAAACGAATAAGATCGTGACCATGTTTACACGTGAAAAAGGAAAAAAAGCGGCTGTAGCAAGAGGCGCAAAGAAAACAAACAGCCGCTTATCTGGTGTAACGCAGCCGTTTACCCATGGATTTTTTCTTGTGCAGGGAGGCCGCGGCCTCGGCACGATGCAGCAAGGGGAAGCCCTTTCATCGATGCGGCACATTCGAGAAGATTTAACGAAAACAGCTTATGCAGCCTATATCGTTGAATTGACAGACAGAACGACAGAAGACGGTGAAACAAATCCATATTTATTTCATTTGCTCCAAAAAAGCCTTGATTACATAAATGAAGGTGCCGACGCGGCGATTGTGACGAACATATTTGAAATGAAAATGCTCTCGCAAGTTGGTTTGCGTCCAGAGATGTCTGCCTGTGCGGTGTGCGGGGAAACGGAAGGGAAGTTTGGCTTTTCAATCCGGGAAAACGGACTAATTTGCCACCGCTGCTTTGAGCACGATCCACACTTTTTGCCGCTGTCACAAGTCTCGCTTCGTCTCCTACGTTTATTTTATTTTTTTGACCTTGAACGGCTCGGAAATATTGATGTAAAGGAAGCGACAAAAAAAGAACTCCGTGCTGCGATTTCCATGTATTATGATGAATATGCCGGCCTGTATTTAAAATCGCGCCGTTTTTTGGAGCAGATGGAACGAATGGATCACGTTTTTAGTGTGAAGGAAGAGTCGGATGATGATTGACAAAAGTTCATTTTTGGATTACTTTTTAATAGATAAAAGCAAATAGTCACTGCAATGAAGGAAAAAAGTACGCGATGTATTCTTTCTTAGCGAACCCGGGATAGTGGAAGCCGGGGAAAGAACAGCGCTGAATAGGCACTCTGGAGCAGATCAATGTAAAAAAAGCGGCCGGTTTTCAGGCAAGTAGGGTGGAACCGCGGGCAAATATGACCCGTCCCTATGTACACAACATTGTTGTACATAGGGACGGGTTTTTTGTTGAAAAAAAGGAGGAAAAAGACATGAATATTCAAGACATGATTTTGACGCTGCAAAAGCACTGGTCTGATCAAGGCTGTATCTTAATGCAGGCGTATGATGTAGAAAAAGGCGCGGGGACAATGAGTCCTTATACATTTCTACGCGCGATTGGACCTGAGCCATGGAATGTGGCATACGTGGAACCAAGCCGTCGTCCGGCAGATGGACGCTATGGTGATAATCCAAACCGTCTTTATCAGCATCATCAGTTCCAGGTTATCATGAAGCCATCGCCTGACAACATTCAGGAGCTTTACCTTGATTCATTAAAAGCACTTGGGATTGATCCTTTAGAGCACGATATCCGCTTTGTTGAAGACAACTGGGAAAATCCATCACTCGGCTGTGCAGGCTTAGGCTGGGAAGTGTGGCTTGACGGTATGGAAATTACCCAGTTCACATACTTCCAGCAAGTTGGAGGCCTTGAGTGCAAGCCGGTATCTGTTGAAATTACATATGGTATCGAACGACTTGCTTCTTATATCCAAGAAAAAGAAAACGTCTTTGAATTAGAGTGGACGAACGGATTTACGGTGCATGACATTTTTTATCAGCCGGAATTTGAACATTCTAAATATACATTTGAAACATCTGACCCAGACATGCTATTTAACCTATTTGGTGTTTATGAAAAAGAAGCAAAACGCCAAATGGATGAAGGGCTCGTTCACCCGGCATATGATTACGTATTGAAATGTTCCCATGTCTTTAATGTTCTGGATGCACGGGGAGCAATTTCTGTCACAGAGCGCACAGCTTATATTGGCCGGATGCGTAATCTTGCCCGTCAGGTTGCAAAAACATTTTATGATGAGCGGGAAAAATTAGGCTTCCCGATTTTAAATCGGAAAGGGGATGCAGACCATGAATAACCAGCATTTATTGCTTGAAATTGGATTGGAAGAAATGCCGGCTCGTTTTGTCACGCAGTCAATGAATCAGCTTGGCGAAAAAGTCGGCAAATTTTTAACGGAACAAAACATTGAATTCGGCGGCATACAACTTTACTCTACACCCCGCCGCCTTGCAGTCATTGTCAAGGACGTTTCAGAAGCTCAAAAAGACATTAACGAAGAAGCAAAAGGCCCAGCTAAAAAAATTGCTCTATCAGAAAATGGAGATTGGTCAAAAGCAGCTGCCGGCTTTGCCAAAGGACAGGGAATGTCTGTTGAGGATATATTCTTTAAGGAATTGAACGGAATTGAATATGCTTACGTTAATAAGTTTGTAAAAGGCCGTCACACAGCAGATCTATTGCCTTTATTAAAAGAAGTTGTCCTGAATTTAACATTTGGTAAAAATATGCGCTGGGGCAGCAGCGACATTCGCTACGTCCGCCCAATCAAATGGGTAGTTGCGCTGTTTGGTTCAAACGTGATTCCGTTCGAGCTTGCGGGTGTACAAACAGGAAACGTGACGACAGGGCATCGTTTTCTCGGGAAGACGGCGAATGTTTTAGACGCTTCTTCATATGAGGACACGCTGCGGAAGCAATTTGTTATTGCAAATCCCGATGAACGCCGCAAATTAATTTTAGATGGTTTAAAGAAACTTGAAACAGAAAACAATTGGGCCATTCCTGTGGATGAATCTCTTCTGGAAGAAGTAAACAATCTCGTTGAATTTCCAACGGCTTTATTCGGTTCTTTTAACGAAGAGTTTCTTGCGCTGCCTGAAGAGGTTCTTATTACATCCATGAAAGAACATCAGCGGTATTTCCCGGTGAAAGATGCGGATGGTACATTACTGCCGTATTTTGTGACGGTGCGCAACGGGAATGACTACGAGATTGACAAAGTAGCACGTGGAAATGAAAAAGTCTTGCGTGCCCGTCTTGCGGATGCCGATTTCTTTTATAAAGAGGATCAAAAAGCAAACATAGATGATCTCGTGAAAAAGCTTGAAAAAATCGTTTATCATGAAAAAATCGGAACACTTTCTGAGAAAGTAGCCCGTATACGCCGTATTTCTGCTGCACTTGGTAACTTGACTCATGTGTCAGAAGAAGTAAAAGCAGCGGCAGACCGTGCGGCGCAAATATGTAAATTTGACCTTGTGACGCAAATGGTATACGAATTCCCTGAACTACAAGGAGTGATGGGCGAAAAGTATGCACGTCAAAAAGGCGAAAAAGAAGAAGTGGCTGCAGCGATAAACGAACATTACAAACCCCGCTTTGCAGAAGACACGGTTCCATCGTCTGAAACAGGAGCCCTTGTCAGTCTGGCGGACAAGCTGGATACGATAACGGCATGCTTTGCAGTCGGGATTATTCCAACGGGGTCACAAGATCCGAATGCACTTCGCCGCCAGGCAGCCGGAGTAGTACAGACAATGATGGAACATAACTGGAACGTTCCGCTTGAAGACGTGATTGGGACAGCAGTAAAAGAAATTCTACAAGACGGTGTTGGAGAGAAAGACACGGATACATTGCAAAAGGAAATGATTGCATTCTTTATGCTTCGTGTAAAACACATCCTGCAGGAAAAAGGGATCCGCTATGACATCATTGATGCCGTTCTTGCAAAAAATGGCGGAACGTTAAAAGAAACAGAAGAAGCTGCTTCAGTATTAATGAACCACAAAGAGGACGATGATTTTAAAGAAACGATTGAAGCACTCAGCCGCGTCGTGAATATTTCTAAAAAGGCAGAAGGCAGCCATAATGTAGATACTTCACTTTTTGAAAATGACGAAGAAAAGCAGCTGCACCTTGCATACACAGAACTTGAAAAATCATGGAATAAAGCTGATTCTATGGAAGCACGATATGTTCTTCTTGAAGGACTAAAACCAATGATTGAACAATATTTTGATAACACAATGGTTATGGCAGAAGATGAAAAAGTGAAGCAAAACCGTCTGGCTTTCATGAGCCATCTGGCACATTATATTCTGAAGTTCGCTGATGTTCCGGCAGTTTTAGTAAAATAAAACGGCTCTTCCTGCACTGCCCGGTGTGTATTTTGCTAAAATAGTATATAATAATGAATAAATCGTATAACACATTGGAAACAGGATTTATTTTGACAGGGTGGTGAGGACAATCGAGCTGAATAAACGGCAGGAAAAAATACTGGAAATCGTTAAAGGAAATGGACCGATTACCGGTGAAAATATAGCGGAACAACTCAATTTAACCCGGGCGACTTTGCGTCCTGACCTGGCTATTCTTACAATGGCAGGGTTTTTGGATGCACGTCCCCGCGTTGGCTATTTTTATACAGGAAAATCCGGGACACAGCTCCTTACAGAAAATTTAATGAAGCTGTACGTGCGTGATTTTCAGGCAGTGCCTGTTGTCGTAAAAGAGCAGTCAACCGTGTACGAAGCAATCGTGACAATGTTTCTGGAAGATGTCGGTACACTTTTTGTGGTCGATGATTCCGTTTGTTTATCGGGTGTTTTATCGCGGAAAGATTTACTTCGTGCCAGCATCGGCCAGCAGGATTTAAATACATTGCCGGTCAATGTCATTATGACGCGTATGCCAAATATTGCAGTGTGCGAAAAAGATGATTTGCTTATAGATGTGGCGAAAAATTTGCTCGAAAGACAAATCGACTGTGTACCAGTTATCAAAAAGACAGCTAAAGGGTTTGAGGTAACAGGGCGTGTAACGAAAACAACGATCTCTAGAGCGTTTGTGTCATTAACAGATGATGATCATTAACAGGAAGGCGGCAAAAAATACGTGAACGATCCAATTATTTATATCGTATCCGACTCGGTTGGTGAAACAGCTGAGCTCGTAACAAAAGCAGCACTCAGCCAGTTTAGCGGCCCACACGCGGTCATTAAGCGTTTTCCTTATGTAGAAGATCCGTCACATATTGATGAAGTCGTTAGTATGGCGAAGGAAGATAAAGGAATTGTGGTTTACACGCTCGTTAAACCAGAAATCCGACGTTATATGGTCGAAGCTGCGGGTTCGGAAAATATAAAAGTGTTCGATTTGATCGGCCCGCTAATGGATCAGCTTGAATCTATGTATTCGATGGAACCATTTTTTGAACCAGGTCTTGTCCGGCGTCTTGATGAAGAGTATTTCAAAAAAGTGGATGCGATTGAGTTTGCAGTAAAATACGATGATGGACGTGATCCACGTGGTTTGTTGAAGGCTGACATCATTTTAATCGGCGTGTCCCGCACATCGAAAACACCATTGTCACAATTTCTTGCCCATAAAAGGGTGAAAGTGGCGAATGTACCGATCGTGCCGGAAGTTGATCCGCCAGAAGAGTTGTTTTCAGTGCCGAAAGAAAAATGCATCGGACTTAAAATCAGTCCGGATAAACTAAATCAAATCCGCCGAGAACGACTTATTTCGCTCGGTCTTGATGACAGTGCGAGTTATGCAGATCTTGAGCGAATAGAAAAAGAACTGACATATTTTGAGGATATAACAGCCCGTATCGATTGTGAAGTCATTGATGTCACGAACAAAGCCGTCGAAGAGACGGCCAACATTATTATGAGCATGTATCGCGGTCGAAAAAGTACATAATCATTCGATTATGTACTTTTCATTTTCATAAAAATGTTCTATAATAAAAAATTGTGATAAAAATGTGATCAAAACAGGTTTAGACCCCCCTTCAAAAGAATAAACTAAGTATGTAAATCGATATTGATGGGGTCTATTTTGCACGAAATGTTCTTTTTTTAAACGAACTTTCGTTTGAAAGAAGGATTATAATTAAGCGTGTAGAATAAATAAAAAATACGATTTTACAGCTGGTGATAAAAACATGGCAGGAAGAATTCCCGAAGAAACAATTCAGCAAATTAAACAGGGAGTTGACATTGCCGATGTAATTGGCGATTATGTACAGCTAAAAAAGCAGGGGCGAAACTATTTTGGTCTCTGTCCATTTCATGGAGAAAATTCGCCTTCTTTTTCTGTCTCGCCTGAAAAGCAAATTTATCATTGCTTCGGGTGTGGTGCAGGTGGAAATGCGTTTACTTTTTTAATGGAAATTGATCAAATTCCTTTTCAAGAAGCCGCCGCCAGACTTGCCGATCTTGCGGGTGTCACACTTGATATTTCTCCTTCACAAACCATTCAGCCGTCAAAATCGAATGAGTATGCTGACTTTCTAGAAGCTCATGCGCTTATGGCGAAGTTTTATCGGCATCTTTTATTGAATACAAATGAAGGCAATGAGGCGCTTCACTACTTGCATGAACGCGGATTTACTGATGAAGACATTGACCGTTTTCAAATCGGCTGGTCATTGCCGCAGAACGAATTTAGCCTAAATGTATTACAAAAACGCGGCTTTGATCCTGCTCGAATGGAAGAGGCTGGGCTTTTGCTGAAAAAAGAAGAAACCGGTCGTTATTATGATCGTTTTCGCGGGCGGATCATGTTTCCAATTCATGATGAAAGAGGGAACGTCGTCGGCTTTTCAGGACGCGGCCTCGAGAATGTGCAGCCAAAGTACCTTAATTCTCCGGAAACCGCGTTGTTCCATAAAAGTAGTCTTCTGTACAACTTTCACGTTGCCAAAACAGCAATTAAGCGGCAAAAACAGTTTATTTTGTTTGAAGGATTTGCGGATGTAATTGCCGCTGTACGTGCCGGCTTTGATCAGTCTGTTGCCGTGATGGGAACTTCACTTACAGAGGAACATGTCCGTCTGTTAAAAAAAATTGCAAATGAAGCAATTATTTGTTATGACGGTGATAATGCCGGATTAAATGCAGCATATAAAGCTGCTGACATGCTAGATAAAAACGGCATATCTGTAAATGTAACAATGCTGCCAGATGGTCTGGACCCTGATGAGTTTATAAAACGAAATGGGCACGAATCATTTGCGGCATATGTGAAAGATGCTTCGCTAACATTAATGGCATTTAAGATGGAATATTTCAAGCGTGGGAAAAATTTGCGGGAGGACTCGCAGAAATTCCGCTATATTGAAGATGTTCTTGTGGAAATTGCTGGTTTAAAAAAAGCTGTAGAGCGCGATCATTATTTACGGAGGCTGGCGGATGAGTTTTCCTTATCACTGCAGGCATTGCAGGAGCAGGAAAAAGCGTTATTCTTGAAAAAAAGAGCAGACCAGCCCGGCCGTAAAGAAGAACTGAATAAACATGGCGTCGTTTTGAAGGCAAGACCGGTAAAGCAGTATCCCCGACATGAAACAGCGGAGCGGCGGCTGCTTGCTCATATGCTGAACAGCCCGGATGTCGCTGAGCGTGTCCGTGTCATGATGCAGGGTGAATCGTTTACGATTGATGAGCATCAGGCACTTTATACGTACCTATTAGGGTATTATGAACAAGCGGATGAACCAGATACCGCATCATTTTTAACCGTGCTGACTGATGAGCAGCTGCGCAGGCTTGCCGTTGATATCAGTTTGATGACGGTAAACGGCGAGCCAGGCGAAGAAGAGTTACTGGATTATGTAAAAGAAATAAATAAACAGCGCCGCCGCTTTGAAATTGAAGAGAAAAAAAGAGAGCGGGATGAAGCTGAAAAACGACATGATTATGTAGGTGCTGCACGTATTTTAAATGACATTATAGCGATTGAAAAATCGCTTACCCGTTAAAAGTTACGGCCAGGATGCTGGAAGGAGGGGGACTTATGACTGAAAAGTCAACACGTTCCAAAGAAACTGAATTGACACTTGATAAAGCAAAAGAACTCATTATTGAAACCGGTAAAAAGCGCGGTGAATTAACATACAATTATGTGGCGGATAAACTGGCTTCATTTGAAGTGGACTCCGGGCAAATTGATGAATTTTATGAATCGCTTACCGAACAGGGCATTGACCTGGTTGATGAAGAAGAAAGCAGTGAAGGCGATCCAAATATTCAAGAACTCGAAAAGGAAAGTGAAGAGTTCGATTTAAATGATTTGAGTGTGCCGCCAGGGGTGAAAATAAACGATCCCGTCCGTATGTACTTGAAGGAAATCGGCCGTGTTGATTTATTGTCAGCCCAGGAAGAAATTGAACTTGCCCATCGTATAGAAGAAGGCGATGAAGAAGCAAAGCGGCGTCTTGCAGAAGCAAACCTGCGTCTGGTGGTCAGCATTGCTAAACGCTACGTTGGCCGTGGGATGCTGTTCCTTGATTTAATTCAGGAAGGGAACATGGGTTTAATTAAAGCCGTTGAAAAATTCGACTACCGTAAAGGATTTAAATTCAGTACGTACGCAACTTGGTGGATTCGCCAGGCCATTACACGTGCGATAGCCGATCAGGCACGGACCATCCGTATTCCTGTTCATATGGTCGAAACAATTAATAAGCTGATCCGGGTGCAACGCCAGCTTCTACAAGACTTAGGCCGTGAACCGGCACCGGAAGAAATTGCTGAAGAGATGGACTTAACGCCGGAAAAGGTACGGGAAATTTTAAAGATTGCCCAGGAGCCGGTTTCACTTGAAACGCCAATTGGTGAAGAGGACGATTCCCATCTTGGCGACTTTATTGAAGATCAAGAAGCGACTTCACCTTCTGAACACGCAGCGTATGAACTGTTAAAAGAACAGCTGGAAGACGTTCTGGATACATTGACTGATCGGGAAGAGAACGTTCTTCGCCTCCGCTTTGGCCTTGATGATGGACGGACCCGAACACTTGAAGAAGTAGGGAAAGTATTTGGTGTTACCCGCGAGCGGATCCGCCAAATTGAAGCGAAAGCACTTCGGAAATTGCGTCATCCGAGCCGTAGTAAACGACTAAAAGATTTTCTCGAATAAATGAACGCCGGGCTATGTCCCGGCTTATTTTTATGTTGTAAAAAAGAAGGACATTGTTCTTTCGTCACGAATATTAATAAATTGAGGTGTGACGCAAGATGAAAAAAGAAAAAAAAGAAATTATCATTAATGAAATATTGGTCTGGAAAGATAATCATATGCTGCCGCCGCATTATTGCGATTATTTGCTGGCACTATACACACAGGGTGAAGAATATACAGAGTCAGGAAGGCGAGCAAGAACCCGGCGAGTCCACTTAACAGCCGCATTGATTGCCGCTATGCTCTTGCCAATCGCTGTATTTGTCCTTTATTTTACGGAATTGTCATTCATTTTGCAAACAGTGATTTTGACAAGTTTTGTCGGATTGCTGTTGCTGCTAGCTATGTATTTTTCCCGAAAAAAAATACTCGCCCCGTTGTTGTTTTTAGGCGCTGCTGTTCTGCTATTACTGCTATCATTGGAGTTAAATACACATTTTTTTGAAGGAAATGCCATTTCATTATACGGGATTTTATTTTTTAATTGCCTCCTTTGGTTTTATACCGGAATGAAGTTAAGGCTTCTATATTTTTCGATTTCTGCTGTATTCGGTTTTATTGTCATTCTTTTCTTTTTAATTAGGGGATAAATGTGTCTAAATTGCGACAGACAGGAAAAATCTTGTACGTAAGCCTTTTCGTGAACTCATTTGTCAGGTAAAATAATAGGTGTTTATACTTTTAGCTTGATATGTATACATAAAGGGAGGGTAAACAATGAATCGTAATCCGATCATTCCATTTTTACTGATCGCGGTATTCGGCCTCGGTTTGATGTTCTTCCTGTCACTTGATGGACTAGACAACGCTAAAGAAGTGGCAGAAGAGGAAAAACAGGGTGAAGAAGGCGGAGAATCAGCTGCAGGTGGAGAATTTGATCCTGAAGGTCATTATCAATCTTCGTGCATCGGCTGTCATGGCAGCAGCTATGAGGGCGGCGCAGGTCCGGCTCTTAAAGGAGTTGGTGAAAAGCTTTCTCAAGAAGAAATTCAAGATGTTCTTGTGAATGGGCGTGGCTCAATGCCGCCGGGTCTAGTTCCAGCTGAAAACGCTGAAGCAATGGCTGCATGGGTAGCGGAAATTAAATAATCAATAAAAGAGGTCTTTGCACACTGCAAAGACCTCTTATTTCATTCGTTATGGTAAAATGAACGGGAAATTATAAAAAAAGCGGTGAAAAAAATGAACAGTAATCAATTATCGAAGCGATTAGAAATAGTGGCTTCTTTCATTCAACCGGCAGACTCATTTGCCGATATTGGATCTGACCATGCTTATTTGCCGTGCTATGCCGTGAAAAAGGGCATTGTGAGCCGTGCAGTAGCTGGTGAAGTAGTAGACGGCCCTTTTAAGTCAGCTAAGCGCCAGGTGGCGTCAGAAGGTCTTTCAAAACATATCGATGTAAGAAAAGGAAATGGCCTGGCGGTACTTGAGCCGGGGGAAGTAGAATGTGTTACGATTGCTGGTATGGGCGGTCCCCTAATTGCCTCGATTTTAGAAGATGGTGTGGATAAGCTGCAAGGTGTTACCAAACTCGTTCTGCAGCCAAATATCGCATCACATTCTGTCCGAACATGGCTTGATTCAAATGGCTGGATGATTGATGACGAAGCCATTTTGGAAGAAGACGGTCAGCTATATGAAGTGATTTCTGCTATATCCGGATTAAAAGGGAGGCTGACAGAACAAGAAATCTATTTCGGTCCGATTTTAATAGATAATCAAAACGATGCATTCCGGTTAAAATGGCAGCGTGAACTTGAACAAATTGAACAGGTGCTCAAACAGCTGTCAGAGGCAAAAGACAGTGAAAGTGCGGCACGTAAAAAAGAAGAAATGCTGAAAAAAAAGCAATGGATAAAGGATGTGCTGGAAATTGAAAACACCGAACGGTCATGAGGTTATCCAATTATTTGAACAATTTTCCCCTAAATCATATGCTGTAGAAGGAGACAAAATTGGGCTGCAGGTTGGACGTCTGAATAAGCCTTGCAAACGGGTTATGGTTGCGCTTGATGTACTGGAAAGTGTCGTTGATGAAGCAATTGCCGAACAAATTGATTTAATCATTGCCCATCATCCAATCATTTATCGTCCACTTGCTTCAGTGTTAACAGAACAGCCTGCAGGACGTCTCATTGAAAAGCTCATAAAACATGATATCGCCGTTTATGCAGCGCATACGAATCTTGATGTGGCGAAAGGCGGTGTTAATGATATGCTGGCAGGCGCGCTCGGTCTTGAAAAAACAAATGTGCTTGTGCCAACTTATGAGGAATCTTTGAAAAAACTCGTCGTTTTTGTACCGGAAAGCCATGCCGATACGCTTCGTAATGCGCTCGGAAAAGCAGGTGCCGGTTTCCTCGGAAATTATAGCCATTGCTCGTTTTCACACTCAGGAACAGGACGTTTTCAGCCGGAGGAAGGGGCTGATCCGTTTATAGGCAATATTGGTATAGTAGAAGCTGTTTCTGAAGAGCGGATTGAAACAATCTATCCGGCTCGCTTGGAGAAAAAAATATTGTCCGCCATGTTGAAAACACACCCTTATGATGAAGTAGCTTATGACATATTACCGCTCCATAATAAAGGCGAGTCGCTTGGTCTTGGCCGGATCGGTTATTTGCCTGAAGAGATGACGCTTGAGCAATTTGCCCGTCATGTGAAAGAGAGCCTTGAATCTGGCGGTGTGCGAGTTGTCGGTGACCTTACTCGATCTGTAAAAAAAGTAGCGGTGCTTGGTGGAGACGGCAATAAATACTGGCGTGATGCACAAAGGCAAGGGGCAGATGTGTATGTAACTGGTGATTTTTACTATCATACAGCACAAGACGCCGATGCAGAAGGACTGGCAGTCGTTGATCCAGGGCATAATGTAGAGAAAATCATGAAAAAAGGAACGGCGGTCTATTTAAGTGAGATGGCAAAAGCGAAAAAGTTCGATGTAAAATTCTTTGCCTCAACGACACCGACTGATCCCTTTCAATTTATATAAAAAGCAGATCCGGTTTGCCGGATCTGCTTTTTAACGTGATGTTAAAGTTGATTTTTTTACTTTCGGCAATATTTTATTAAGCGGTACTTTCCGTTCACGCATCCACGTAGATTCGTCATCTAGATTAAATGCTTCTAAAAATTGAATGACTTCTTTCACAATCGGCGTCGGGGTAGAGGCACCGGCAGTCACCGCAACTGTTTTTGCATTTTTCAGCCAATCTATTTCGATTTCTGAAACATCAGATACACGGTATGCCGTCGTTCCTGCAATTTCAATTGATACTTGCGCCAGACGGTTTGAGTTGTTGCTTTTCGGATCCCCGACAACAATTAACACATCTGCATCACCGGCCTGCTCGGCAACAGCTTCCTGCCTGACTTGTGTTGCGAGACATATCTCTTTATGCATTTCAGCATGGGGATATTTTTTCTGGATCGCTTCCATAATATCCATGACATCCCACTGGCTCATTGTTGTCTGATTCGTCACGATTATGTGGTCGCTATCGATTGTTAATGCCTGTACATCTGCCGTATTTTCTACGAGATGGACAATTTCAGGTGCGACTCCGACGGCGCCTTCCGGTTCGGGATGCCCTTTTTTTCCGATATAAATCACGTGATAGCCTTCCGCTTTTTTCGTGCGGATTAAATCGTGTGTTACCGTTACATCCGGACAAGTGGCATCAATCGTGGTTAAGTTTTTTTTCCGGGCGATTTCCCTTATTTCCGGTGAGACACCATGCGCTGTATATATAATTGTCCCTTCATTGACCTGTTCGATGATTTCTTTCCGATTTTTTCCATCCAACGTTATGATGCCTTCTGCTTCAAATGCATCTGTCACATGTTTGTTATGGACGATCATACCGAGAATATAAATCGGTCGCGGGAGTGTTTTATCGAGAGCGGCGTTCCGGGCAATAACCATCGCATCAACGACACCGTAACAGTAACCGCGTGGTGAAATCTTTATAATTTCCATGTAATAAGCCTCCTCGTTCTTCTCTTTTCTATTATAAAGGAGGAATCCTAGAAAACAAAGTATTCAACGATCGCGTCCGGGAAACCATGGTGTCGATTCAAATGTCTCTTCTCTTCTTGCTTTTCTTTTTTCTTCACTTTTGATTTCTTTTTTCACTTCTCTTTTTACAACGCTTTTCGTTTCATTCGGCTCCCGGGAAGGCCGTTCATCTTGATCCTCAGAGTCCGGTGATGATCGAACAGCACGGTACAGTTTCCACATAGCGGGCAAATTTTTCACGTACGGACCATATTGTTCTATAAGCGGCTTCATCTGCTCGGCCGCAACCATTACCTGGCGAGCCTGTTCAAGCCAGTTCCCTGTTGACTTCGGTGAAGCCGTTGGAATAGATGGAATAGTCGGAACAGATCGTCGGGGAGGATATGGGTAATAAGGACGCCGGCCAAAATTTGGAGCATGTCGATGCAACAAAACAGTCACCCTTTCCTTTTTCTCTATCATATTCAAAAGTGGACGTGGCTGTGAAGGGAAGGAGACTTTGCTTTATCGCTTCATTTAGTATATCATCATAACGTGCATAAACTTTTGATCATGAAAGGGTGGAGAAGCCCCGTGGCAAACCATACATTTGAACAATACGGATTAAAACCGTTTATTTATAAAGGAATAGAGGCACTTCGTTTTACTGAACCGACACCGATTCAGCGCAATATGATCCCTCTTATCTTAAAAGGGGAGAGTGCCATTGGACAGTCTCAGACAGGAACAGGTAAAACACATTCCTACGTATTGCCTATTTTAAACCGAATTGATGTGAATAGAAAAGATGTTCAGGCTGTCGTTACAGCACCGACACGTGAACTTGCAACTCAAATTTATCAGGCGTTTCAAAAAATCGCTAAAGAATCAGAAGAAGAAATTACGGTACGTCATTTTGTCGGAGGAACAGATAAAAAGCGAGACGTTGAGCGTTTAAAAACCCCTCCACATATTATGATCGGAACACCAGGGCGCATCGCTGATTTAATACATGACAACGCGGTTTCAGTTCATAAGGCAGAGATGCTCATCGTCGATGAAGCGGATTTGATGCTTGATATGGGCTTTATTAATGATGTTGACCGGATCGCATCAGGAATGCCGGAAAAACTTGGAATGTTCGTTTTCTCAGCGACAATACCAGAAAAGCTTAAACCATTCTTGAAAAAGTATATGGAAAACCCGGAATACGTTCATATTGAACCGAAACGTGTCTCCGCGGCGAATATCGATCATTTACTCATCCCGGCGAAAAGCAGGGACAAAATCGATGTGGTGCATGAATTGCTTCTGGCATTTAATCCATATCTTGCTGTTGTGTTCACAAACACGAAGCAAAAAGCGGATGAAGTAGCCGACAAACTTTCTGAAAAAGGATTGAAAACGGGCCGTATCCACGGTGATTTAGCGCCACGTGAACGAAAAAAAATGATGAAGCAAATTCACGATTTAGAGTACCGATACATTGTCGCGACAGATCTAGCTGCACGGGGAATTGATATAGAAGGAGTAAGTCATGTGATCAACTATGAGCTTCCATCTGATCTTGACTTTTATATTCATAGAGCTGGGCGGACAGCGCGTGCCGGGGCATCGGGAATTTGCGCAACAGTGTATATGCCTTCCGATGAGGATTCACTGGCAAAGCTTGAAAAACGTGACATTACATTCAGCAACGGAGATGTTCAGAACGGCGAAATGGTTAAAACAGCTGACCGGAACCGCCGTAAAAAGAGAGAGAAAAAAGACGACGTCGTAAACCCTAAAGTAAGGGCTTTGACGAGCCGTCCACAAAAAGTAAAGCCGGGTTACAAGAAAAAGCGTAAAGCAGAAGTAGCGAAGATTGAAAAGCGGCAGCGCCGCATTGATGCCCGGAATAAAAAGTAACAGGGAGTTTATAGAATGTTAAAAATTGGATCTCATGTATCAATGAGTGGTAAAAAAATGCTGCTCGGAGCAAGTGAAGAAGCTGTTTCATACGGTGCAACGACATTTATGGTCTATACTGGCGCACCTCAAAACACGCGCCGAAAACCGATTGAAGACTTAAATATTGAAGCGGGGCTTCGCCATATGGAATTGAACGGTATTCAGGATATTGTCGTTCATGCACCGTATATTATTAACCTTGGGAATACAACGAAGCCAGAAACGTTCAAACTTGGCGTCGATTTTTTAAAAATGGAAATTGAACGATCTAGCGCGGTCGGTGCGCATCAAATTGTACTCCATCCTGGTGCCCATGTTGGAGCGGGCACAGAAGCCGGGCTTAAAAAGATAGCCGAAGGCCTGAATGAAGTCTTGTCGAATGATCAAACGATTCAAATCGCGCTTGAAACGATGGCCGGTAAAGGAACTGAATGCGGCCGGAGATTTGAAGAGATTGCCATGATCATGGATATGGTTCACGAAAACGACAAATTATCTGTTTGCTTTGATACATGTCATACACATGATGCAGGGTATAATATTAAAGAGGATTTTGACGGTGTACTGGATCAATTTGACCGTATTATCGGCATTGAACGCTTGAAAGTTCTGCATATTAACGACAGCAAAAATGAGCGCGGCGCCGGGAAGGATCGTCATGAAAACATTGGGTTCGGTCATATCGGTTTTGACGCGTTAAATTATATTGTGCACCATCCACAGCTCACAAACATACCGAAAATACTTGAAACGCCGTACATCGGTGAAGATAAAAACACAAAAAAACCGCCATACCTTCATGAAATCGCGATGCTGAAAGCGAAGACATTTGATGAAGGAGTGCGGGGAAAAATTCAGGCAGGTATTACAGTTTAAGAAAGTGTTTATATGGACGGAGTATGTCTTCCAGAACAGCCGCTTCTTTCTTGCCAAGAATGCGTTCAGCTGTTTGGAACAGCTCTGTCCGTTTTTGTTCAGAAAAGATATCTACTTGATGGGTTGAAAGCCATTCAATGAATTCATCTGCTTGCCTATCGTTAACCGCCACCCGAAATCTCGCGGCTTGCTCAAGAAGTTCTTTTTTCGTGATGTTTTGGACGCGCTTATTTACCAAATCATGAAGTGGCTGCATTCTCATTCTCCTTTCTTTACTCAACTTCATTTACTTGACAGCCTTCATCCTGTATACTTTACTATATTTAAATCGTAATCATTCTTACTGTTAAAGGAGTCACATTAAAATGGAACAAAAGACCGTCATCAACATTCGCGACGTGAGTTTCAGGTATGACCGCGAAAATGTTCTGGAGCACATTAACTTGTCAGTGCCGCAGGGAGCGTTTGTCGGTCTCGTTGGTCCTAATGGGTCGGGAAAATCAACACTCTTAAAAATTATTCTTGGATTATTAAAAGTAAAGGAAGGGAAAGTTGAGTTATTTGGCATCCCGCAGCATAAATTTAAAGACTGGGACCAGATTGGTTTCGTTTCGCAAAAAGCAAACTCATTCAATACTGGCTTCCCGGCGACCGTTTTTGAGGTCGTCATGGGTGGATTGGCAAAAAAAATAGGCATTTTCCGGCGTCCTCGTCAAAACGAAAGAGAAGCGGTTGAAAAAGCGGTAAAAGCTGTTGGCATGGAACCCTATTTAAAACGAAATATCGGAGATTTATCCGGCGGACAGCAGCAGCGTGTTTTTATTGCAAGGGCGATCGTCTCCAATCCGTCCATATTAATTTTGGATGAGCCCACAGTTGGAGTGGACAGCCAAAATGTCGAGTCTTTTTATCATATGCTTACGTATTTAAATAAAGAACTGGGGATGACATTACTGCTCGTGACGCACGATATCGGCACGATTTCCGACAAAGTTACACATGTAGCTTGTTTGAATAAGTATTTGCATTTTCACGGAAGTATGAAGAAATTTATTCAGCTGGATGAGCAGGAGTTATCTCATTTGTACGGGCACGGGATCCGGCTGCTCGATCATCATCACGATCATTGAAGGGAAAATAGATATGATTGAAGCAATTTTTCAATACGAATTTTTACAAAATGCATTTTTAGCAGGAGCAATTATTGGGATCATTGCTCCACTTCTAGGCGCTTTTATTGTCGTCCGGCGGCTATCGCTCATTGCGGATGCATTAAGCCATGTCACACTGTCAGGTATTGCTGCAGGTCTATACCTTGGACAAGCAGTGCCTTCATTTGGTGCGGTTAATCCTCTTTATTTCGGAATGATCTTTTCAATCGGAGGATCCCTTTTAATTGAGCGGCTTAGAAGTGTCTATAAACACTATCAGGAGCTCGCGATTCCTATTATGATGTCGGGCGGAATTGGTGCTGGTGTTATTTTTATTTCTCTTGCTGACGGATTTAATACTGATCTATTTAGTTATTTATTTGGCAGTGTCAGCGCGGTAAGCAGGGGAGACTTATTTGCAGTCATGGCCATTAGTGTCATTGTACTATTGACAGTCTTTCTTTTATACAAAGAGCTGTTTATTTTATCGTTTGACGAGGAATACGCTAAAGCATCCGGCATTCCATCAAAGGCTGTTCACTTTGCATTTATCATTTTAACTGCACTGGTCATTGCAGTGTCGATGAGGATCGTAGGAATCCTGCTCGTCTCGTCCCTTATGACGCTTCCAGTGGCAGCAGCGATGCGGATTGCCAAAGGGTTTAAGCAGACAATCTGGCTGTCTGTCCTGTTCGGTGAAACAGCTGTTCTCGTCGGGCTCTTCAGTGCTTTTTATCTTGATCTTGCACCGGGTGGCACAATTGTGGTCACATCGATCATTTTGCTGCTTGTTATTATTATGTGGAAAAAAGAGAGGAACTGAACTGAACGGAAGGAGACTGCATCATGAATATGACAAAAGCCATTGAAATATTAAAAGAAAAAGGCTATAAACAAACGGGAAAAAGAGAAGAGATGCTGGCACTTTTTGCTCGTCATGATAAATATTTAACAGCAAAAGATGTGCTTGAAGAAATGAAAGAAGATTATCCTGGTCTGAGCTTCGATACAATCTATCGGAATTTGGCGTTGTTTGCTGAAATGGATATTTTAGAAGAAACAGAATTGTCAGGGGAGCGTCATTTCCGCTTTGCCTGCTCTCACAACCATCATCATCATCATTTTATCTGCTTAGCATGCGGGAAAACGAAAGAAATATATATGTGCCCAATGAATGAGATGGAGGAATTGTCTGGCTGTGAAATTACGGGTCATAAATTTGAAGTGTATGGACAATGTAAGGAATGTATAAAACCGTGATCAAGATAAATCTTGATCACGGTTTTTTACGTACGCGCTAGTGGGACAATTTCTTTTGTTTTGCACCATTGATTTACCCAAGAATCCGCTTCATACCAGTTATTCACCCGAATCACATTTTTCGGGATCGGATCCTGGTTATACGGTGTGTTAAACAAAATAACTGGGATACACAACTCTTCGGCGAGCATTACGGCATTATCATGTTTATCTTCAAAAAAGATATCGACTTCATATTGTTTTGCGGCTTCCAATTTATTGTGGGAACCGATTAATTCGATATGATCATAATGGATGCTCTTATCTTTAAACCACGTTTCGGTAATGTCAAATAAATGCTGCCGACGAGCGCTGATAAACAACAAATGAAATTGATGCTGCCATTTTGATAAAACCGCGCCAGCACCTTCTGCCAGAGGAGAAGACGCATAAATTTCAGGTTCTGTTTTATCAAACCAGTCTCGCATTTTATCCGGGGGAATATTGAGTGCTTCAGACAAGTCGTACTTTTTTATATCCTCTAAGGTAATGTTTAAGGAAAACGCATCATTGATAAATGGAACGAGGCTGGTCGGACACGTTACCGTTCCATCGATATCAATGCCAAACCGCTTTTCTTTCAATTTTTTCACTATTCAACAGCAAGTGCCTGCTTACGGTAATGTTCTTCCGCAATCAAGTCAATTTCTTTCTTTAGTTCTTCGACCATTGTTTCTTCCGGCACTTTTCGTACCGTTTTTCCTTTGCGGAACAAAAGACCTTCCCCACGGGCACCGGCAATTCCGATATCCGCTTCACGAGCTTCACCAGGGCCATTAACGGCACAACCGAGTACGGCAACCTTAATCGGTGCTTTAATTGTAGAAATGTAGTCCTCCACTTCGTTCGCAATCGAAATTAAATCAATTTCAATCCGGCCGCATGTAGGACAGGAAATCAGCGTGGCAGCATTTGCAGCAAGCCCGAATGACTTTAACAACTCTCTAGCGACTTTCACTTCTTCTACAGGATCGGCACTTAATGAAATACGAAGTGTGTTCCCGATTCCTTTGCTTAAAATAGCTCCAAGTCCGGCGGCACTTTTTACTGTTCCAGCAAATAACGTGCCGGATTCAGTGATGCCTAGATGAAGAGGGTAATCGAAAGCCTGTGCAGCTTTTTCATAAGCTTCAATGGCCAAATTCACATCGGACGCTTTCATTGAGACGATAATGTCATGGAAATCGAGGTCTTCTAAAATTTTAATATGGTGCAGGGCGCTTTCAACCATGCCATCCGCAGTAGGATATCCATATTTCTCTAAAATTTTGCGTTCCAAGCTTCCGGCGTTAACGCCAATACGGATCGGCACACCTTTCGCTTTTGCTGCGTTGACAACAGCTTCTACTTTTTCCCGCCGGCCGATGTTACCCGGGTTAATCCGAATTTTGTCGACGCCCGCTTCGATTGCTTTTAATGCAAGTTTATAATCAAAATGAATATCCGCAACGAGAGGAATGTTAATCCGGCTTTTAATTTCAGCAAGGGCATCAGCCGCGCGCTCATCCGGACAGGCAACACGGACGATCTGGCAGCCGGCTTCTTCAAGTCGGTTAATTTCCGCTACTGTTGCTTCTACATCGTGTGTTTTTGTTGTGGTCATGCTTTGAATCACGACTTCATCGTTGCCGCCTATGGTCAAGTTGCCAACTTTGACGGGACGGGTCTTCGTGCGGTGGGTGATTTCACTCAATGGTGATTCGCTCCTTTAAAATTAATCTAAATATATTTCTTTTCCCATTCTATCAGAGGAAAGACCGATCAGACAACAATTGCGTTTACTTTGGTCTGCTTGGTAAAAGACGTGTGGCGGCAGCCAGTATTGTTAAAGTCAGCAGCCAGTCAAATAAATAACCCGCCGGCAAAGTAAAACCTGCCAGTTCAATTATGACAATAAGAAGAGATGGCAGCGTAACAGCATATGCAGCCATTCGGAATATATGTCTGTATTCTGCACGTTTTTTCATAAATCGGGTCATCCATAACCCGATGGCGCCAAAGATAGACACTTTCACAAATAATAGGAAAGAAACCAGCAAATAGTATATTATGAGCACAATCGGTATAGTAATTAAATTGTCCGCTATGAAACCTTCTAGGATGGCAAGTACGGGTAATTTCGTATCAATGATCGATCTCATTGATTCATTCCCGGATGTTATATAGAAAAATAAGTAAACAATCATTGGGACACACATAAGTAGTGCAAGGAAAAAAAGGTAATTGATCGTTTTTCCAATCCCCTGCATTCGAAATGCAGCGATATATTTTGGTGAATATAAACTTTTGAATAATTGCTTGAAAATAGATATAGTAAATCATTCCTTTCATTGTAAAACAAGCCTTCTTTCATTGTAGTTCTGTTACGCCTTCTCATCAAGGATTACAAATGATCATAACGACCTATTGTAACACTTTCGTAACATAAAACCCCTAATATTAATCCAATGTAAATTTTCTTTATAAGTATTTACTTTGTCCTTACTATATCTTCATAATTGGAATGAATTTTGCCGAAGATTAGTGACTGGAGCTGAAAAAATGGAAATCAATCTCCAAGAAGTGCTGTTTCAATTTTTAGGCGGACTTGGAATATTTTTATATGGTGTTAAGCAAATGGGAGATGGATTACAAGCTTCTGCGGGTGACCGTCTTCGTGAGATTCTGGATCGATTTACAACCAACCCGGTCATGGGGGTTTTTGCAGGTATTCTTGTAACCATTCTTATTCAAAGCAGTTCCGGTACGACTGTTATAACAGTTGGACTTGTAAGTGCTGGATTTATGACGCTTAAGCAAGCAATTGGTGTCATTATGGGGGCAAATATCGGAACGACCGTCACGGCGTTTATTATCGGGATCGATATCGGTGATTATTCGCTTCTCATTTTAGCGCTTGGATCAATGTTTATTTTCTTCTTTAAAAATAAGAAATCAAATAATTTTGGCCGGATTATTTATGGATTTGGTGCGCTCTTCTATGGACTTGAATTAATGAGTGCTGGTATGAACCCGCTTCTTGATTTTCAATCGTTCCATGATTTGTCATTAAATATGTCAAACAGCCCGATTCTTAGTGTTTTCGTCGGAACCATATTTACAATGATTGTTCAAAGTTCTAGTGTAACAATTGGAATTCTTCAAGGCTTATTTTCAGAAGGATTGCTCGATTTACATGCAGCGCTCCCAGTTTTATTCGGTGACAACATTGGCGCAACGATTACAGCAGTCCTTGCTTCTCTTGGTGCAACCGTTGCGGCAAAGCGTGCAGCTGCAACACATGTTTTGTTTAATATTATCGGCACGGTTATTTTCTTAATTTTTTTACCGGTCTATATGACATTCATCGCATTTTTGCAGGAATCCATGAATTTGAATCCGGAAATGACAATTGCATTTGCACATGGAACATTTACTGTTACGAATACGATCATACAACTCCCTTTTGTGGCGGTGCTGGCCATGATCGTAACAAAATTAATTCCTGGTGATGATTCATATATAGAATATAAACCGAAATATCTTGATCCAATTTTTATTGAACAATCTTCATCTATTGCGCTGAGTCAGTCAAAAGAGGAGATTATTCGAATGGGCCATTTTGCAATTCAAGAAATGGAGGAATCACACAAGTATTTGAAAACAAAGCATCAAAAAAATGCAGAAAAGGCGAATCAATTAGAGGAAGCGATTAATAACCTTGATCAAAAAATTACTGATTATCTTGTGAAGGTTGGGACAACACAACTGACTGGCCTAGAATCAGAGCGGCATGCAATATTAATAGATGCAGTTCGCAATATTGAACGGATTGGTGATCACGCTGAAAATATTTGTGAGCTAGTTGATTATCAACAAACTAATAGAGTGCAAATGACTGATCAAGCAGCCGCTGATTTAGATGAAATGTTTATTTTGACGATTGAAACGGTAACAAAGTCGATTCATGCATTTGATTCAAACGATAGGGATTTAGCAAGGGAAGTTGCAGAGCAGGAAGAACAGATTGACAAAATGGAACGAAAACTTCGAAAGCAGCATATTTTACGTTTAAACAATGGTAAGTGTACAGGGCAGGCAGGCATAGTATTTGTCGATATTATTTCTAATCTGGAAAGAATGGGCGACCATGCTGTTAACCTTGCTGAAACTGTCCTTGGGATTCGTGATATATAAACGAAGCAGCCATGATTGGCTGCTTCTTTTTTTGCAGGCATAATTATTGCGCCATGTTCACAATTTTGTTAATCTTGTTAATGAAAGCAGTTGATTTAACTTATTTTTGGGAGGAATTACACAATGGCATTTGAACTACCACAACTACCTTACGCGTACGACGCACTTGAGCCCCACATTGACAAAGAAACAATGAACATCCATCACACAAAACATCACAACACGTACGTAACAAACTTGAACGCTGCACTTGAAGGCAACGAAGAACTTCTTTCTAAATCGGTAGAAGAAGTGATTGCGAACCTTGATGCAGTTCCTGAATCTGCACGTAATGCGGTTCGCAACAATGGCGGCGGTCATGCAAATCACAGCTTGTTCTGGCAGCTTCTTTCTCCAAATGGCGGCGGTGCTCCTTCAGGCAAGCTTGCGGAAGCAATTGATGCAAAATTCGGCAGCTTTGATTCATTCAAAGAAGAATTTGCAAAAGCAGGCGCGACTCGTTTCGGTTCTGGCTGGGCATGGCTTTCTGTTGCAAATGGCGAACTTGAACTTTCAAGCACGCCAAATCAGGATTCACCGATCATGGAAGGTAAAACACCTATTCTGGGTCTTGATGTTTGGGAACATGCTTATTACTTGAACTATCAAAATCGTCGTCCGGATTACATTGCGGCTTTCTGGAATGTAGTAAACTGGGATGAGGTATCAAAACGTTACGAAGCAGCTCTTTAATACTTAGTTCTATTAAACCGGTCCATATTTTGGGCCGGTTTTTTTGTGGAAAAAAACCGGCTGGTTCGTTACAATGAAAATAAACAAAAAAGAGTTTAGAGAGGAACAGACGGTTGAAAAAAGCAAATAAAAAGAAGAAAAGAACACACGTTCCGTTTCGGATGAATATGTTGTTTTTCATTGTATTTGTACTGTTTTCTGCGCTGATTTTCCGTCTTGGGATTGTGCAGATTGTACAGGGTGAAGATTACCAGCGGAAAATTGAACGAACAGAAGATATCACTGTAAATGCGAGCGTCCCACGCGGAAAGATTTTTGACCGTGACGGACAAATTGTTGTTGATAATATGCCCCAGAATGCCATTACGTATACAAGGGCGCAAAGTCCGGATCCGGATGAAATGATGAAAACTGCTGAAAAGCTGGCTCAGCTTATTGAGAAGGAAACAGATCAAGTAACTGAGCGTGATAAAAAAGATTTCTGGATCGGAAAAAATGAAGAAAAAGCAAAGATGAAAATAAAAGACAAAGAATGGGAAGCTTATGAAAACGATGAAATCACAGAAGATGAGATTTATGATATGCAGCTGGAACGTATTACAGAAGAAGATTTACGTGAACTGACAGCTGACGAACTTGAAGTACTTGCTATATATCGGGAATTTACAGCCGGCTATGCGATGACTCCACAAATTGTAAAAAATAAAAATGTGACAGATGTTGAATACGCGGTGGTCAGTGAAAACCTATCATCGCTTCCTGGGGTGAATACGGCGACAGATTGGGAACGTGCATATTCCTATAATAATACATTAAAGACTGTCCTGGGCAATATCTCTTCTTCTAAAGAAGGACTTCCGAAAGAAATGGTTGATTATTATTTATCCCGCGACTACAGCCGCAATGACCGTGTAGGGAAAAGTTATCTTGAGTATCAGTATGAAGATGTGCTCCGTGGTCAGAAAACAAAAATGAAAAATATTACCGATAAATCAGGCAACTTGCTGGAGTCGGAAATAATTACTGAAGGCAAGCGGGGCAATGACCTCGTTCTATCCATCGATATGGATTTACAAATAGCTGTCGAAAAAATCATTGAAGAAGAGCTTGGCCAGGCTAAAAGAACGGGTAGTCATCCTCTGCTTGACCGCGCCTTCGTCACAATGATGGATCCGAATACAGGTGAAATTTTAGCGATGGCCGGTAAAAAATATGAAGTGGATGACGGCAAAGCTGCAATGCTCGATTTTGCGCTCGGCAATATGACGACGTCTTATGCAATGGGGTCTACTGTTAAAGGAGCGACTATTTTGACAGGGTATATGACGGGGGTAAATGAACCTGGAGAATATATTGTTGATGAGCCGATCCGTTTAGCTGATACTCCTCCTAAAAGCTCATGGTTTAACCGTGGCGGCGCGTTTGGCATTAGCGACACATATGCATTGATGCGTTCTTCAAACGTGTATATGTTTAAAACGGCCATGGAAATTGGCGGAGCAAAGTATGTTCCAAATGGAGGCTTGAAAATTGATTTAGAAGCTTTCAGCACGATGAGAAAGCATTTTAATCAATTTGGCCTCGGTGTGAAAACAGGAATTGATTTGCCTAATGAACAGGCGGGCTATCAGGGGATTGTCGACCCGAAAGAACCAGGGAAAATACTCGATTTTTCAATTGGACAGTTTGATACGTATACCCCGCTTCAGCTGGCGCAGTACGTCTCGACGATTGCGAACGGCGGCTACCGCATGGAGCCGCATATCGTAAAAGAAATTCGCCAGCCAATGTCGGATACAAATAAAATTGGACCGGTTTCAAAAGAAATTAAACCGAAAGTATTGAATACACTCGACTTGGAACCGGGCTGGATTGAACGTGTACAGGAAGGGTTCCGCCTTGTGGCACAAGCTTCGGAAGGAACAGCTTCAAGTTATTTTGGTGATGCGCCATATAAAATGGCAGCGAAAACAGGAACAGCAGAAGGGGTTTATGATGGGCCATTAAGGGAAAATTATAAAAATAAATTGACCTGGAACGTAACGCTCATCGGATATGCACCATATGACAATCCGGAAGTTGCAATGGCAGTTGTTGTGCCATGGGCATATGAAAGCAGCGGAAACTCCATTCCGATTAATCACCATATCGGCAGAAAGGCAATGGATAAGTATTTTGAATTGAAAAAACAAAAGTCAATTGACAAGCCAGTAAATGCTATTATTGAACAAGATATTGTGAATAAAAAAGAAACTGAATCGGAATAATGAAGAAAAAAGACGTTCGTTATGGACGTCTTTTCTGGTTTTTACAAAACCTTAACATTTCATTAAAACCTTATTAATACTGTTCCGTTATTGTATGTATTGTAGCAAATAACAAAAAACAAAATTGCAGGGGGAAATGAAGAAATGAAACCAGTCAAAGTCCTTACTTTATCAGCATTACTTGGATCGGCGCTTGTGCTCGGGGCTTGTAACGGCGGAGCAGACGCAGAACCAGGAAAAGAAGATACTGAGCAGGCTGAAACAGGCGATGCGCAGCTTCAAGGCGAAATCTCGGTTGATGGTTCTTCAACTGTTTATCCTATTATGGAAGCTGTTTCCGAAGAATTCATGATGGAACAGCCTGATGTAAAAGTAACTGTTGGTTTATCTGGAACAGGCGGCGGTTTTGAAAAGTTTGTCGCTGGTGAAACAGTAATGAGTAATGCATCCCGCCCTATTAAAGATGAAGAAGCAGCGGCGCTAAAAGAAGCAGGGATTGAATACACTGAATTAGAACTTGCATATGATGGTTTGTCGGTTGCTGTAAATAAAGATAATGACTGGGTTGATCAATTAACGGTAGACGAATTAAAGAAAATGTGGGTTGATAACGGTAAAGCAAAAAAATGGTCTGACATTCGCGAAGGATGGCCGGAAGAAGAAATTAAATTCTACTCACCAGGTACAGATTCAGGAACGTACGATTACTTTAATGAAGTGATTCTTGAAGAAGCGCAAATTGATAAGTCCGCTACATTGTCAGAAGATGACAACGTACTTGTCCAAGGTGTAACAGGTGATAAAAACGCGATTGCTTACTTCGGATATGCATACTACCTTGAAAATAAAGATAGCATGAAAGTTGTTCCGATCGTTGGTGAGAGTGGTGAAGCAGTAGAGCCAACACACGAAACAATTGAAAGCGGAGAATATGCGCCACTTTCACGCCCACTCTTCACTTATGTAAGCAATAAAGCGATTAAAGAAGATGAAGCAGTTGCAGGATATGTCCAATTCTTGCTTGAAAATGCAGGTGTCCTTTCTGAAGATGTAGGTTATGTATCGCTTCCACAAGAGAAGTATGACGAACAAATTTCAACACTTGAAGGTTTGAAATAAGTCCAAAATAAAAAAAGCGGATAAAGGAAATGA
The DNA here is from genome assembly GCF_001975785.1 of Domibacillus epiphyticus. GTDB lineage: Bacteria > Bacillota > Bacilli > Bacillales > Domibacillaceae > Domibacillus > Domibacillus epiphyticus. Next base: position 303,691 of record NZ_MSFI01000009.1, read on the forward strand.
CGTACACCAATGAGGGTTTTATACCTTCATTGGTGTACTCGGGTTGAAAGGAGTATTTGGGTTGAAAAATACACAAAAAGAACTAAGTCCGGTTCAGCAGCTGCTCGAAAAAAAATATAACGGCGGCTTTTTGAACAGAAGTGAAAAAGTGATACCGGTCGTTCTCTTTTTAATGGCGGCGGTATCAGTTTTAACAACCATAGGCATTGTTTTAACCTTGATTTTTGAAACATTTATCTTTTTTGGAGATGTATCAATTGTTGAGTTTTTAACAAAAACTGAATGGTATCCATTCTCTGAAACAGAAGCCGTGTACGGCATCTGGCCGCTGGTGCTCGGTACGCTGAAAATTACATTGATTGCTTCATTGTTTGCTGTTCCGATCGGTCTTGCTGTAGCGTTATATTTAAGCGAATATGCTAGCAGCCGGACACGAAAAATTATGAAGCCGATTCTTGAAGTGCTTGCGGGTGTCCCAACAATTGTTTACGGATTTTTTGCCCTTACATTTGTGACACCACTATTACGTGATTTATTTCCAACAGTTGAAATGTTTAACGCGATCAGCCCCGGGATTGTAGTGGGAATCATGATTATTCCAACAATCGTATCCTTATCGGAAGATGCAATGTCTTCAGTACCCGAACCGGTACGTAATGGCGCACTTGCGATAGGTGCCACAAAATGGGAGACAGCATCAAAAGTTATATTTCCTGCAGCTCTATCAGGTATTCTTGCTTCGATTGTTCTTGGGGTATCCCGTGCCATCGGTGAAACGATGATCGTCTCAATTGCAGCAGGTTCAACACCTTCTGCCGCACTTGACTTAACATCATCTTTACAAACGATGACTTCATACATTGTACAGGTAACGACAGGTGATGCCGGTTTTGGAACAACGATTTATTACAGCATTTATGCTGTCGGGTTCACATTGTTTATCTTTACATTGTCAATGAATGTATTGGCCCAATTCATCTCGAAGCGCTTTAGGGAGGAATACTGATGGAGAAGGTGGAACGTATTAACTCAGAAGAAATGGTCGGCCGTATAGATGGCCGGCTTGCTAAAAATAAAGTCGTAAAAGGTCTCTTTTTTGCTGCGACAGCATTCACATCGATTATTCTTATTGTACTGCTTGTACGTATCATTTCGCAGGGTGCTCCTTATTTATCATGGGACTTCCTTCAAAACTTTGCTTCACGCCGTCCAGAGCAGGCGGGTATTAAAGCAGCAGTCATCGGAACGATTTGGATGATGGCTGTTGTGATCCCTTCTGCCGCGATTTTCGGTGTCGGCACTGCAATTTATCTGGAAGAATACGCGAAGAAAAACGCTGTAACACGTTGGATTCAAATGAACATCTCGAATCTGGCTGGCGTTCCATCTGTCGTATTCGGTTTGCTCGGTTTGACAATTTTTGTTCGGTTATTTGGTTTTGGCAACAGTATTCTTGCAGCAGGGTTTACAATGGCATTACTTGTGCTCCCCGTGATCATTGTTGCTGCACAGGAAGCGATTCGTGCGGTTCCAGGAGAGATAAAAGAAGCTTCTTATGGACTTGGTGCAACGAAATGGCAGACAATTTCTCGCGTTGTTCTTCCATATGCACTTCCAGGTATATTAACGGGAAGTATTCTTGCTTTTTCACGGGCTGTTGGGGAAACAGCACCACTAGTAGTAATCGGAATTCCGACATTTGTTGCATTTTTACCATCAGGGATTTTCGATTCATTTACTGCATTGCCAATGCAAATTTACAACTGGACCAGTCGTCCTCAAATTGAGTTCCACAATCTTGCTGCTGCGGGAATCATTGTTCTTCTCGTCGTGCTTATATTAATGAACTCAGTAGCGGTATGGATTCGAAACCGATTCCAGAGCAGATAAGTTGTTTGTTTTAAGGAAATCTGATTTTATATTTGGAGGGAACCTAAAATGGCATTAACAGCAGTTAATTCAAAGAAAGATAATCAAAGCACACAGTCAGAAGAAGTGCTTGTCTATAATACAAAAAATTGCAATTTGTGGTATGGCGATCATCACGCATTGAAAAACATTAACCTTGAAATTAAAGAAAAAGATGTCACGGCAATTATTGGTCCTTCAGGTTGCGGGAAATCAACATACATTAAAACATTAAACCGTATGATTGACCTTGTGCCTGGTGTTAAAACAAACGGTAGTATCGAATACCGCGGCCGGGACATTTTTAATAAAGATTTTCTTGTTGAAGAACTACGTACGCGGGTGGGAATGGTGTTTCAAAAGCCAAATCCTTTTCCAAAATCAATTTACGAAAACATCGCATTCGGTTTGAAAATTCATGGGATAAAAAATAAGCAAATTATTAACGAAACGGTTGAAAAAAGTTTGCGTGGCGCAGCTCTTTGGGATGAAGTAAAAGACCGTATTCATGAGCCTGCTTACGGACTTTCAGGTGGTCAGCAACAACGTCTTTGTATCGCACGCTGCCTTGCTCTTGAGCCGGATGTCATTTTAATGGATGAACCGACGTCCGCTCTTGATCCAGTATCAACACTCAAAATTGAAGAGTTGATCCAGGAGTTAAAAGAACAGTATTCTATCATTATCGTAACGCATAACATGCAGCAGGCTGCACGTATTTCGGACAAAACAGCATTTTTCTTAAACGGAGAAGTTGTTGAGTTTGATGCGACGGATACGATCTTTAACAACCCTGCTGACAGTCGTACAAACGATTATATTTCAGGTCGATTCGGATAAGAAAAAAGCCGGTGCTGCAAGCACCGGCTTTTCTATTTATTTAGTTAAAGTTTTTGCGATTTCTTCATCGGACATATTTGGAGAAAAGGTGAATGTGCCTATCTGAAGATCGGAAGCAAAATCATTTTCTGTTAAGTATGTATTAAATGATTCAGCGTCATCAATCACACCAGCTTCTGCTAGTTCATTTACAACATCTTTAGAGGACATACCGGTTTCAATGGTGACCTTAATTTTATTTTTTTCAACATTTTGCTGTTCCTGTTCGGGTGATTCACCTTTAACAGGTGCCTCTGTATTTACAGGTTCCGCTTCCACCGGTTTTTTTTCAAGCTTTTCATTTTTTTCTTCCTCAATTTGTACTGAATAGTTATTTTCTTCTAACGCACTTATCATTTCTTCTTCTGTCAATGTCTTTTCAGTTGATGTGTAATCAAATACGAAAAGAGCGGCTGAAGCAGCTAGCAGACCGAAACCAAATGAACGCAAGGATTGCTTCGTCATACACCGGATTCCTTTCGCTTTGACTGATAAACAGCCAATATTTTTTTCACTTGATCAACCGTTAAAGAAGACTGTCCGGCGATTTGCTGCAGATCAATACCCTGATTGTAAAGAGCCACCACCTGATTTTGAATGATTTGATTAACAGGGGATGTTTTAATTGTTGATGGAGTGGGGTCACTTATTAACAGCTCTTCTTCAATAATTTTTAATTTTTTGTTTAATTGGTAATGTTCCTGCAAAACTTGCATAGACAATTCTTCTAGATCTTTTTCAAGCTTCCGCTGTTTGTCTTTCATAAAAAAAGACAAAATAATAAATCCAGCACCTGAAGCAGCTAGTCCGATAATCAGTCCGTTCATTGATAGTCCCTCCTTGATACTCGTTAGCCTATTATACCACATTTTAGCAGTGTAAAGTGAGGGGACTGCAGATTGCTGTGCTGTATCGAAAGTGATACGATATTTATATAAAATTAAATAAGAAAAATCTGCTGGAGAGCGGGGTGATACATATTGATTAAAGACATTGTCCATTTGCAAAATCGAAATATATTCTGGAAACAGAATGCCGATCAGATGAATCAGTCCATTAATATAGCAAAATTAAATGTTCGAAAATCTGCCATGAAAAAATCCGGTCATGACTTGTATGCTGTTTTTTTATCTGATGATCTTTTGTATTGTCGATGGAGTCTCGCACCCTCTACATTAAAAGCAGCTTTTCATTGCGGGAAACCACTCAATTCAGAGATATTGGATTTGCGAATATTTGATATTACTGATATTTATTTTAATGGTGTGAATGCCCACTCCGTTACATGTATAAAAGTAAGTAAGGACGATCAGTTTTGGACGATAAAAGGGTTGAAGAGAAATCGTTCGTATATTTGTGAACTGGGATTTTTAACGGAAGATTATCGATTTTTCCCAATCCTGCAATCACACCCTATTCACACTCCATTTCAAAGCACCGAGGATTATGTTCAAAGGCTGCCCGATGTAGAACAATATTACCAACTCCCAGCATGTTTTCTTCCTTGGATAGAGCATCCAGACGCCGTTGTTGATTCTTGAACGAAAATGAATTGGAGGTTAACCTAAAATGGAATATCCGTTTTCTGTTATGGTGCTGGCGGACAGTTCGTTTCGACCTCTCGTTCTTGCCGGTTCAAGCATGAACAGTGAAGAAATAACAAAAGTTATGGATCTATACGGTTATATCATCGCTGCTGCCAAAAAATCGACAGCGGAGAAACCGGTCGCTGCAGTTGTCAATTTATTTACACTTGGATGGTTAAATGGTGTACGGGGCAAGATGGCTGTTCACTCGTTTTTACAGCAGCACCCGAATCACCCTGCTGCTGCCTTATTACGTGAATATAATGGGTCGTTTATTGAATTGTGCCAAATGTTAATGAGAGAAAACCGGCTTATGCTTGTACCGATGGCGCTAAGTCAGTTTCCACTCACGTCGTATCCTTTAAAAGGAGCTGCCTCTGAAGATATTAAAAGAACAGTTAAAATGTGGAAAGGGATTTTCGGGGAAGGACCGCTATCTATTTGGCTTCCACGTGGTGCCTATATGCCAGGAATAGATAAAATCCTTCAACAGGAAGACTGCCTATTTGTCTTGATTCAAAGTGATGCTTTTCCTGCGCATGAACGGGATAAATTTCACTGGATTTCCCCGCACGGCTTACCCATTTTGCCGTATCAGTACGGGCAGTTAAATGGGCAAAATGAGCTGACTGTTCCACCTGTTATTCAGTTAACAAATGAGAATGTCTGGCGTTTTTTTGAACAGGTTGAGGTACTAGCAGTTAATCATTCCCCCAAACAATTTTATGAGCGGATCATTCATATTCCACTTATATATAATCGTATGAATGAAGGGAAGCCATTACTAACCGTTGAAGAGTTGAACCGATGTGAAGCCGTTTTTCAAATGAAACACGAATGGGATGATAGTGTGGCGTTTCAAATGAGCGAAACAGGCGGTGTGCTCGATTTAGAATGGACTTTCTGTTTATATGCTTGTTTAAATGATCTTAAAACAGAACTAGAAAGTGCAGTTGACTCGCTTAACTACCTGCTTGACGGAGCACGTAAAGGCTTTCCTGACTTTGATTATGCCCATCAAAGAATGCGGCTTCACTATGGTGTAGAACTTATTCCAACGTTATTATGTGAAGAATTGTCTGGAATGGATGGGGCTGTTTTTATGTTAACGTGGGAGTATCCACCAAACATTATAGGTGGAATGGCTAGGCATGTGCATGGACTTGCTGAGGCCCTGGCCCATTCCGGGCGTGATGTCATTGTACTTACATCTTCCTATCAAGGGGCTCCAGAATACGAATGTGTCAACGGTGTACACATATACCGCTCCGGTCCTCTTCATGAAGGAGAATACGACTTTATGCACAGAGTAGCCGACTTGAATTTGTGTTTATATCAGAAAGGTGAAGAATTATTACAAAACCATGATATATCAGTTATTCATACCCATGACTGGCTGACAGGCGACGCAGCCGTCCTGTTGGCAGAAAATTACCGGCTCCCTCTTGTTTCAACCATACATGCAACTGAATTTGGCCGTAACAATGGAATTCATAATGACCTTCAATACTCAATTGCATCAAAAGAAAAAAAACTAATTTCCGCGTCCAATACAGTAATCGTTTGCAGTCAGCCTATGAAAGAAGAACTCCGTGTTTTTTACGATGCAGGAAAAAAAGACATCTTTGTTATTCCAAATGGTGTTGAATTTGAAGAGCATGTGATGATAGAAGGGCGTTTTAACAAAATAAAACCGTTTATTTTTTCCATTGGACGAATTGTATTCGAAAAAGGCTTTCAAACATTTTTTGATATTGATTTAAAAAGCTTGAAAAAAAAGAATATTCAGTTTATTATAGCCGGTAAGGGACCACTTTTAGAAAAGTGGCGATCGGAAGTGAAGAAACGCGGTATTGAAGATTGTATTCATTTTGTTGGGTATGTGAGTGATAATGAGAGGAGGGCATTGTTTCAGTCGTGTGAAGCAGCCGTTTTTCCAAGTCTCTACGAACCATTCGGGATAGTAGCGCTTGAAGCAATGGCGTTTCATAAGCCTGTTATTGCTTCTGCGACAGGTGGATTAAAGTCATTTGTTCTTCACGAGCAAACAGGTCTTTTATTCGAGCCGGGAAATGCAGGTGATTTATCGGAAAAAATTACCACGATTTTAGACCGTCCTGAGCTTGCAAAAGAACTCGGTGCAAATGGACATGAAATCGCAAAATCACTTTATAGCTGGAAACATATTAGTGAGCAGACAGAAAAAGTGTACGATCAAACCGTTTTCATCAAAAAAATGGAAGGTGTTCGCACATGATAGGAGTATTGCTTGCAGGAGGAAGAGGGAAACGTCTCCGGCCAATGACAGATCATATTCCAAAGCCGATGGTGCCTTTGTTGAACAGACCTTTGCTTGATTACAATTTGAACGTATTTAAAGTGAACGAAATTCGCAGAGTTATTATGACTATTTGTTATAAAAAAGAAATGATCAAACAATATGCTGGATCGGGAAAAGAATCTGGAATGAACATACAGTATATAGAAGAGATCACACCACTTGGGACAGCAGGAAGCCTTTTTGCCTCAAGTGACTTGTTGGAAGAAACAGTTGCTATTTTGAGCGGGGATGCTTTAACAAACGTGCCACTTCGCGATGTCTATGCATTTCATCGAGCAAAAAAAGCGCGAGTTACTATCGTTACCGCACCGTCAGAAAGGCCGGAACAATTTGGCGTCTGTTTGGCAGATCGTGAAGGACGTCTTTTGTCCATTCTGGAAAAACCGGATGAACCACGCTTGTTGACAAATCAAGTGAGTACAGGTATTTATTTAATCGAATCCTCCCTCTTTTCTGATTATGAATTTATTGGAGAAGTTGATTTTGCAAGAGATGTTTTTCCATTACTGCTTTCGAACGGAGAACCTGTTTTTGTATATGAAACAAACGCATATTGGCAGGATGTGGGAACTATGAGGCAATATTCTCTTGCTGAAAAGAGGTTAAAACGAGGAATCCCGGGAATTACCGTTCTGAAACAATTTTATCCGTTATCAAGTAGTTTTTCAGCACCGTTTTTTCATGAAAAAATACAGCATGCTGCACTGGCAGATTCATATTCACCGATCTTGAAAAAACAGGCTGGCATTTATGATGAAAAGGTGCTATTATAATTAAGTCGCAATGAAAAGAATAAGCGAGACTAAGTTTGGAGGGAAATGAATCATGCGTGTAAATATTACATTAGCTTGCACTGAGAGCGGTGATCGCAACTATATCACAACTAAAAACAAACGTAACAACCCGGATCGTCTCGAGTTGAAAAAATATAGCCCGCGATTGAAAAAAGTTACATTGCACCGCGAAACAAAGTAAGCAGCAGGAGACCTCCTGCTGTTTTTTCTTTTGTCTGGAGGTACTGATGAATAAAAAACAAATGCGAATAGAGATAAAAGCACAATTATCTGCACTTGAAAAACCGGAATACGAACAACGATGCTATTTAATTGCTCAACGTTTGTATACGCTTTCGGAATGGAAGGCTGCCGATACCATTGCCATAACAGTGTCAGCGCCGTTTGAAGTTGATACATGGGCGATTATTCGTCAGGCGTGGATGAGTGAGAAAAAAGTGTGTGTCCCAAAATGTCTGCCGGAAACGAAAGAAATGAAATTTTATATGCTGTCTGATTTTTTGGAACTTGAAAAAGTGTATGCTGGTTTATACGAACCGTCACCTTGTAAAACAAAACTTGTTCCATGCGATAAGATTGATCTTGTCGTTGTTCCTGGACTTCTGTTTAATAAAAAGGGCTACAGAATCGGATTTGGCGGGGGTTATTACGATCGTTTTTTAGCCGGATATAAAGGGGATACGGTGTCACTTGCCTGCTCGTTCCAGCTGCGTGATACTGTGCCTATTGAACTCCATGATTTCCCTGTTCAAAAAATTGTAACCGACTCATGTATCATAAATTGTTCGAATTGATTCTTCGTACTTTACCGGCTTAGTGTGTTCCGCTATAGTGAGAACAACAGGATGTACGAAAGTAGTGATGAAATGAATGTACAAACAAATGTGATCTTCTGGCGATTAGCCTTTTTTTTCGTCGTTGAGCAAGAATATACAATTGCCCGCTTAAGCCCGGACCGACAGGAAATGTGGCTTGAAAATCGGTCAATTAAGCACGCCTCTCTTGTTCGGCTGTCAAATCAAAACCTCGGATGGGCAGCAGGACTGCGGAGGGATATTGAAAGAATTGTTTGGAACGCTGACCAAATTCGCAAAAAAATAGGTGGAAGAAAATTGTCTTTATTGAATATCGTAGTGTCTCCTCACCCACCGGTCGATGATTACACCCAATACTTAAAGCCAGTTTTATCGCCCAAAGGTGGTAAAACAAAAGCGGTGACACTGCTTTTTACAGATAATGATCTGGACGGCTCGCTTGAACGTCTTGAAACGATTTTATCCCCTGTTCCCGAGCGTCTTGATTTCAATGGGGGAGAGGACGAAGCAACCGCTTATGAAAGAGCTGTTTTATCACATGAAGTAAAGCGAAAAGAAGAAGAACAGCGCTTTTTTCATTATGGAAAACCATTCTTCACCTACTTCTTCACAGCGATTAACCTTATTTTGTTTATGATGATGACATTAACAGGCGGCAGTACGAATATGGCAGTATTGATTGAATATGGTGCCAAATTTAATCCGCTAATTTTAGAGGGGGAGTGGTGGCGTTTTATTACACCAGTGTTTCTACACATTGGATTACTGCATCTCGTCATGAACTCTTTCGCTTTATATTATCTTGGTACGGCCGTGGAACAAATATATGGACGTCTCCGTTTTTTATGGATTTATTTGTTTTCAGGATTCACCGGAAGCCTGCTTAGTTTTTTACTGACACCTAACCTCTCAGCCGGTGCGAGCGGTGCGATTTTTGGCTTATTCGGCGCGCTGCTGTATTTTGGTGTTACTAAGCCGAAACTTTTTTTTCGTACAATGGGTATGAACGTACTTGTTGTGGTTGGTATTAATCTAATATTCGGCTTCTCTGTACCAGGAGTAGACAACGCTGGTCATATAGGCGGGCTAATCGGTGGATTTCTTGCAACAGGCGTCGTTCATTTTCCGAAAAAGCGGCGTGCCCTTCAGCAATTTGCGTTTAGCGTTGCTGCTGTATTATCAGTAGCAGCAGGTCTCTTCATTGGTTTTCAAAGCGGCTATGCAGCACTTGATGCCAATTCAATTAATTTGCATGTACAGCATGAAATGAATGCTGGTAATGAAGCACAAGCAGAGCAAATGTTAAAATCGTTTATAGAGAATGGCGGTACCCCTTCTGCTGAAACGTATTTTTTTCTTTCGCTTTTTGAGATGAGGGACGGCCGCTTAGATGAAGCGGAAAACCATTTAAAAGAAGCAGTTAAAGAAAGGGCAAATTTTCATGAAGCACATTATAACTTGACACTTATATATATTGAAAGCGGGGAGCTTGATAAAGCAAAGCAATCCATAGCTGAAGCGCATCGATATGCTCCTGATGAAAAGCAATATGAGAAACTCTTGAAAAAACTTGATTAATGGGTCGGGTGAACAAACATGAGAACGATTTATGATGTACAGCAGTTATTAAAACGTTACGGCGTATTTGTGTATATTGGCAACCGAGTAGCTGATCTGCAGATGATGGAAGTTGAGCTGAAAGAACTTTATCAGTCCCAACTTGTTGAAACAAAGGAATATCAAATGGCGTTGTTACTTCTGCGTCAGCAAACTGCACTTGAAAAAGAGAAGGAACAGGAGAATGGATAATGGGAGAAAAATGGCTTGCAGCATGTGATATTGGTGGAACATCCATTAAAATGGCATTTTTAACAGCGGACGGTGATATAATTCGTAAATGGTCGATTCCGACGGATCGGACAGACAGCGGTGCACACATTGTGTCACATATCTCACGTTCTTTTTACAACGAGCTCGATTCAGAAGGATTGACAACAGCAAATGTATCAGCTGTTGGAGTTGGTGCACCTGGTCCTGCTGATCCAGTTACAGGAACGATTTCTGGCGCAGTTAATATCGGCTGGGCGAATGGCTACCCTTTGAAGAAATTGCTGGAAGAGGAGCTTGAATTGCCTGTATTTGTTGAAAATGATGCAAACTGTGCCGCACTCGGTGAAATGTGGCGAGGTGCCGGAAACGGTACAGGCGATGTTGTGTGCGTAACACTCGGTACAGGGGTTGGCGGCGGTGTTGTGTCCAAAGGGATGATTATTACCGGTGTAAATGGAGCAGCGGGTGAAATCGGCCATATAACCGTTATGCCAGAAAATGGGTTATTGTGCAATTGTGGAAAAAGAGGCTGCTTGGAGACAGTGGCGTCGGCGACAGGTATTGTTAACCTTTACAAAATGGAGGGAAAAGATGCTCCTGATGCCCGGACCGTATTCGAAAGGGCAGCAGAAGGCGATGAAGCGGGTAAACGAGTTATTGACCGGTGTGCATTTTATCTTGGCCTTGCAATCGGAAATATTGCAAATGTAATGAACCCGGCCAAAGTGGTTGTAGGAGGGGGCGTATCTGAAGCGGGGGATGCAATCCTTATTCCGCTTGAACGATATGTGCGCCAATTTACTTTTCCACGTGCGATGGATGTTCTTTCAATTGAAAAAGCAAAGCTGGGTAATGATGCCGGTGTAATTGGAGCAGCTTATCTGGCAAAAGTGATGACAGTTTAATAAAAAAATCCAGCCGCGTTTACTGGGCTGGAACTTTTTTTGAAACTTTTTAGCAATCTACACGTATTCATTTAATATAGAACCGTCATGGGTCTAGTATATTGATTTTCTGTTTTATTCCGTTTGATTTTTTGTAAAAAAAGTATTAAGATTGTGGAAGGCAATTTACAAAGGTTGAAAGATCAGTTCGACCCCGGAACAATGTTACAGATGTAACGAGGAGGTTAGAAAGATGAAAAGAACAATTCGCAGCAACATTTCGCTAATTGCTGTAGCCGTTTTGTTCTTATGGATGAAAACATATATCGTCTATAAAACAAGTTTTAACATGGACATTGAAAATGCGCTTCAAGAGTTTATTTTGCTGATTAACCCGCTAAGCTTCATTATGCTGGCAATGGGGATCGGTTTTTTATTTAAAACGGATAAAACGCGCAACCGCTATTTGCTTTTTACGAGCTTCCTATTAACGTTTTTGCTTTATGCAAACGTCGTTTTTTACCGTTTTTTCAACGATTTCATTACGATGCCGCTATTGTTTCAAACAAGCAACTTTGCCGATCTTGGAAATAGCGTAACAGAAGAATTTAATTTATTTGACATTTTATATTTTGCAGATGTCATTATTTTATTCCTCTTGTTAAAATTCAAGCCATCAATTGTGAAATTCCGCCCAATGTCAAAAATGAACCGCCGTGCATACTTTCTATCAGCTGTTGCCATTATGTTTTTAAACCTTGGCCTTGCAGAAGTAGAACGTCCGCAACTCTTAACGAGGACTTTTGACCGCGAAATGCTTGTTAAAAATATTGGTACATTCAATTACCATATTTATGACGTGTTTTTACAGTCAAAATCTTCTGCACAGCGAGCACTCGCAGATGGAAGTGAACTGACAGAAATTGAGAACTTTGCGGATGCAAAATTTGCTGAACAGGATGATGAGTTGTTTGGTATTGCAAAAGGCAAAAACTTAATTATGGTGTCTGTTGAATCCACTCAAGCTTTTGTTTTAAATAATGAAGTGAACGGTCAGGAAATTACACCGTTCTTAAACGATTTTGCAAAAGAAAGCTTGAACTTTACAAACTTTTATCATCAGACCGGACAAGGGAAAACGTCCGATGCAGAATTTTTAACAGAGAACTCGATTTACCCGCTAAGCCGCGGTGCTGTATTCTTTACGCACTCTGGAAACGAATTTACTTCAATGGCGGAAAAGCTTGCAGAGAACGGCTACTATTCTAATGCGATGCACGCAAATAATAAAAGTTTCTGGAACCGCGACATCATGTACAAATCACTTGGATACGAGCGGTTTTATGAAGTATCTGATTACAATGTAACTGAAGACAACAGTGTTAACTGGGGGATGAAAGACGTTCCGTTTTTTGAACAGTCTGTCGGGTTAATGAAAGACATGCCACAGCCTTTTTACTCAAAAATGATCACTCTTACAAACCATCATCCATTTTATTATGATGAAGAAGATAAAATGATCGATGAATACAATTCAAACAGTGGCACACTCAATCGTTATTTTGTAACGGTCCGCTATACAGATGAGTCACTCAAACGTTTTGTAGAAGAATTGAAAGCATCAGGTTTATATGAGGATTCTGTCATCGTTTTATACGGTGACCATTACGGTATTTCTGAAAACCATAATGAAGCCATGTCGCAGTATTTAGGGAAAGAAGTGACACCATTTGTTTCTGCAGAGCTGCAAAAAGTACCTTTTATGATTCATATTCCAGGTGTAGATGGAAAGGAAATTTCAACTGTCGGTGGTCAGGTTGACGTACGTCCGACATTGTTACACTTGCTCGGAATTGAAACGAAAGGTGATATTCAATTCGGTCAGGATTTACTGTCAGAAGAACATGAAAGCTTCGCGGCATTCCGCGATGGCCGATTTATAACAGAAGACTATGTGTACGCCGACAATAAGTGTTGGGATAAAGAAACGGAACAGCCAACAGATAATAGTTACTGTGAGCCTTATATCGAAAAAGCAGCAACAGAGTTGAGCTATTCCGACCGTGTTATTTACGGAGATTTACTTCGTTTCTATGATCCGGATTCTGCAAAAAAAGAAGAATAAAAAACTGCCTTTCGGGGCAGTTTTTTTGCATAAAAAAAGCATCTGTCATTTCTGACAGATGCCAATTTTTTTAGTGGGCTGCTGGATAACCGTGGTTGATAATCGTCATGATTGTGAACCAGCCGATCACGCCGGCGGTGCCGAGACCAAAGAAAATACCAAGAGGGTTTTTGTTTTTCAAAGCACTGATCGTACTGAAAACAGCAAGAATTGTAACTAAAGCGAATATAATCGTTAAACCGTTCATTTCATGAAACCCCTTTCTATAATAACTCAATAAAAACTATGTAAAGATTCAGTACATACACAAATATTGTATATTGTTTTTCCATTTTTGTCGAGAGTGAAAAAGGATTGTTCTTTTAACATACAAGATTTCCTGTTATGATTAGGTATGGAAAAGGAAAGGTGGAGATTTTCTTTTGGATTGGACACAATTACCGCTTGGTCCGCTTGCGACGAATTGCTACGTACTTTCACATGGAAAAGAATGCGTCATTTTTGATCCTGGATCAGAAGGTGAAACGCTTGCTAAGTGGCTGGATGAAAATAGTTTACGACCGCTGGCTATTTTGCTGACACATGCTCACTTTGACCACATCGGTGCAGTTGAACATATTAGGCAGACGTTTAACATCCCGGTTTATGTTCACAAAGCAGAAGAGCAATGGCTGGAAAATCCTGAATTAAACGGTTCGAATCGGTTTGGGCTGGGTGCGATTACAGCATCTCCCGCTGACTTTATTTTGCATTTGGAAGAAGAGCTTGAAATCGGCCCGTTTCAATTTAAGCTGTATCATACACCCGGTCATTCTCCAGGAAGCCTCTCGTTTTATTTTGAAGAGGGCGGTGCATTATTTGCGGGAGACACTCTTTTTATGGGAAGCATCGGACGGACGGATCTTCCAGGAGGAAATCATCAGGAACTTCTTAATAGCATTCATAACAAACTGCTGGCACTGCCAGAAGAAACAATAGTATTGCCTGGGCATGGACCTGCTACGTCTATCATCAGTGAAATGGACAGCAATCCATTTTTAAATGGATTTTAATTAAAAGAGAGGTGCCGAATGGCCGGTCCTCTCTTTTTATCATTTTTTAACTGATTTAAAGAAATATTTACAATTTCATATTCATTCCTATATAATATGAATTGATGTAGTATACGAATAGAGGAGGGATACATAATGGATCGCATGTTTCGCGTAATGGCATTCTGGACGGGGGTCTTCGCTTTAATGTTTTATCTCGGACACATGGATAAAACAGCGTTGCTTTTCTTAGGTCAAACTGGATTTTTCTTGTTATTAGGTTATTTACGTCTTTCTGAACGCATGTATATTTATGTTTTCGGAGCGTATTTGACTGTTGCTTTTGCAGGTTTTACATACTGGTCAACATTTATGATGACTCCTGGAAGCGGCGGTCATTAAAAGCGCTTCCTGCCTTTAAAGCAAATTGCTTTAAAGGCTTTTTTTGTTAAAAATTTGTAAATGTTGTCAATAAGTAATGAAATTTTCTGATAAATATAGTATCGTGTAATAAAAGAGGGAAGGTGATAGATTGCAAGTTGAACAAAGAATTGATCACATATTAAAGACTGCCGTGCAAATGAAGGCAACTGATATTCATTTAACGCCGAAAGTAAACGGCTATAAAATGAAAATGCGGACAGGGGGCATACTAACCGTCTTTGATTCGTTTTCAATTCGTGAAGGTGAAAAGATGATTTCGTATTTAAAGTTCACAGCGTCAATGGACATAGGTGAAAAACGTAAACCCCAAAGTGGATCGTTTAAACAAACGATTAATGGCATACCTACATCACTCCGTATCTCAACACTCCCAGCTGTTCCTCAAAAAGAGAGTCTTGTCATCCGGCTCCTTCCTCAAGAACTGGTACCTGCTCTTTCTCATTTAACTCTTTTCCCTCATACTGCCAAAAAATTAACTTCTTTATTGAACCATTCAACAGGGCTTATTTTGCTTAGCGGTCCAACTGGAAGCGGCAAATCCACCACGCTTTACTCGATGATCCAGCAATGTGCCTCAAAGTTAAACAAACATGTCATTACCCTTGAGGATCCTGTTGAAAAACAACATGACTCTTTATTGCAAATACAAGTAAATGAAAAAGCAGGCATTACGTACGCAACCGGATTAAAGGCGATTTTGCGCCACGACCCGGACGTCATTATGGTAGGAGAAATACGTGATGAAGAAACGGCCCGAATGGCAGTTAGAAGTTCATTGACCGGTCATTTGGTTTTATCAACCATTCATGCGCGTGATGCGGCCGGTGTAATTGGCCGTCTTCTTGAATTTGGTGTTTCTCATCATGAAATCAGGCAGACACTCGCAGGTATTACAGCGCAAAGGCTTGTCCGTATTCATTGTCCGTTGTGTAAGGGAAAGTGTGAGCCTAATTGTGATAAAGGAGCCAGACAGGCAATTGTTTGTGAATTGTTATCCGGGGCAATTCTTGAATCTATATTAAATGAGGTGAGAACTGGAGAGCGGAAAATATTGTACAAAAAGCTAAAAGACGAAATTGGGAAGGGGATAGCCTATGGATTTCTCTCTCAAGAAGAGTGGGTTCGCTGGGTTTTTGAGGAAGCGGATGTCAGCGAAAAATGGGGCTGACTTTATATACCGGCTTGGTGAAATGATGAAAAAAGGATTTACAATTGGTGAATCAATTGATTTTTTAATGATGAATATACCTGGATTAAATCGGAAACAAATGGAACATGTTCGGCAAATCCTTCAGACTGGCACACCTCTGCATGAAATTCTTCAAACCCTTCACGTACCATCGCTTATTTGTCTTCAAGTATATTTCTCTGAAAAGCATGGGAATGTTCAGGACACACTTCTTCACGCAGGTTTGCAGTGGAAAAAATCAGAACAGTCAAAGGAAAAATTGTTGAAATTGCTTCAATATCCGCTCTTTCTTTTATTTTTATTAGTTATCCTTCTGACTGTTTTAAATACATTTGTGCTCCCGCAGTTTCATGATTTGCATGCATCAATGGGGTACAGGCCTGCTGGACTGATTTTAGTCCTTCTCTTCTTTCTAGAATGGGCGCCGCCGCTCACACTCCTGCTAATACCTGGGGTAATAGGCGTTTCGATGTTTTTGTATGGAAGATATCGCATGCTTTCTCCGAAAAAACGGGCAGATATGCTCAGCCGCATACCGTATGTTCGAATTTTTTTTCAACTTTTTTTTACACGGCTCTTTGCACGGGAATCTGCACAGCTATTAAACAGTGGTTTTGCGGTAAATGAAATGCTTGAAGTATTTGAGCGTCAGACGATTTATCCGATGCTCACTGCAGCTTCTACAATGATTGATGAACGGTTAATGAACGGTGAGTCTTTGCAGGAATCCATCAAACAGATTCCGTGGTTTGATCATAAGCTGTCGGTTTTAATTGGACATGGGGGCGCGAATGGGCGTCTTGGAGAAGAGCTGCTCATTTATGCAGAATTTTGTGATGAATTGGTTGAAGAAAAAATTAAAAAGTTGACAGGTATTATTCAGCCAGCCGTCTTTTTGTTTATAGGCACAGTTGTTATGGCAGTGTACTTATCAGTTATGCTGCCAATGTTCGAAATGATCGGCTCGGTATAAAAAGGAGGAGCGGGTAATGAAAAATTGGCTGAAAAATAACCAGGCTTTTACCTTAATAGAAATGATGATCGTTCTGCTCGTTATTACTGTACTGCTTTTTATTGCCATTCCAAATGTTGCAAAACAAAGCAAAAATATTAACAACAAAGGTTGTGATGCATTTAAGCATATGGTGCAAGGTCAGGTGCAGGCGTATCGTATTGATAATAATAAATACCCTGATTCAATTGATACGATGGTAGCAGATGGGTATTTGCGAAAGGATGAAACAAAATGTCCCGGTGGTGCTGCAATTACGATTAATGGCGAAGGAGAAGTAAAGGTAAGTGGTTCGTAATGAAGGAGGATTTACGCTGCTCGAGATGATGCTTGTTTTAACTGTGTTTATGGTTTGCTTTGGCGCAGCGCTTATTCCGCTATTAAATATAGTTGATGAAGTAAATGATCAGCAATTTTTCAATCAACTTGAGCGTGATTTATTGGAGGCGCAGTCGTATGCCATTGTAAATAATGTGGGCGTTATCGTCTACTTTTTTGAAGCAGGACAACATAAATACAGTATTTCTACGTATGAGTCTAATCGCCAGATACTAGCTGAACGGACTATTCCGGATCATTTTATTCCGGTAAAAGGAAGCATGCCAGATATTATGTTCCTAAAATCGGGTATGACAAACAAGTTTGGGACCGTTTATTTTAAAACAAATAAGAAAAGAACAAAGTTGATCTTTTTAATTGGAAGGGGACGGTTTTATTTTCTGGAAGAATGAAAGTGGATTTACTCTCGCTGAAAGTATTCTCTCATTGTCAGCACTATTAATCGCAGCTTCGGTTATCCTTCCTTTTTGTATGAAGATGACCGCTGAAACTTCATACAGGTGGGAGCAGCAGGAAGGAATGAGAATGTTATATGAAAAAGCAGAATCACGGATTGACGAGCAGGCTTCTTTCTCGAAAGAAATGGATGGTTCGAATTTTACTGGCAGAATTTATTGGGAGACAAAGAATGGAAAAGACCAGGCGTGTGTGTCAACCCCGGCGAAAACAAAATGTGTTTCAGAGCAATAGAGGTTTTACACTTATAGAAGCACTAATTGCTCTGATCGTTTTTTTAGCTTGTGCAGCCTCATTTCCACTTTTGTACGATGCAGCATACCGTGCAATAGAGACAAGTAAAGCCGAAAAAAATATGGAATGGGAAATATTTGTTGTACAGCTTCGTAATGAAATGCAAATGTCTAAAAATTGGCATGTTTCAGGCGGGAAATTGTATTACGGGGAGGCGGATGCCCTCACTTCGATTAGCCAGTATCAGGACAAGCTGAGGCGGCAAATAAATGGGAGAGGCCACGAGGTCATGCTTCAGCATATTAAAACGGCGGTGTTTTCTTTTGAAGGAGGGAAACTATATATTCATGCCACATTTCAAAACGGAGAAGAAGAAGAAGCCTCTTTTTATCATTTTAACAGAGAGACTCCGTAAAAATGAGAAGGGAATGATATACCCGCATGTGCTTTTACTGCTTTTTCTGGTGAGTGCGGCCGCCGTCATTGCAGCAGAAGCGTCAGTTACAAAAATAAATACAGCGAACCAGCTAACGGAGTATTATGAGTTGAGAATTATTGAATTAATGGCGATTCGGAATATGCTTGAAAATCCTGATGCTCCTTCTTTTTCGATGGAAACAAATAAAGGGACAACAATGGTGCAAATAACAGATAGCTCAGCAACGGAGCGGAGAATTCGTATTACGACATATAGAACGGGAAGGCCATTTTATTCAACATTTTTTTATAACAAAGCAGAAGGCCAAATTACGAAAAGGACTGAGCATTTTTAAAAGAATGAAAATGGTCTGAAGATAAATAAAAAAGTCCTCCGTTTAATATAGAAAGGCGGATAGCAGGTTCAAACCGCCTCATGATTGCTTCTTTTTCCTTTTGATATAGTTCGTTGTCCTTCTCAGAATCTTCGTAAAATGAATGAAGAAGTTCAAGTTCTTTTTCTTGTTTTTCTTTGGCCTGTATTGACCAGTCGTTGTCTTCTTGCTCGAGTTCATTCTCTAAAAGTTGACGAAGGCGCTTTAGGCCGCTTACAGGTGTTATGAACGGAGAAAGAACGTAATGAAACGAAGGGATCGTATGATCAAAAGGCAGTTCGGAAATTTTTGATAAAAAGTCACGATAAATAACGCCACTGATTAAATGAATCGCTAGCGATTCGATACGCTCTTTCTTTCCGTTTGCTTCATACGAAACTAAAAAGTGAACGAATAGCCACGGCTCCAGTTTCATCGGTTTTACTGAGCTGCATTGTTCATATAAGCGAACAAATGAAGATTGTTTTTTTGCATAATCGAGCAGCTGGTGAAATCTAGGAGAGCCGAAATTAATGTACTCCTCAGGCGGACGAAATGATTTACCTGTGTTCTTTACAAAAAACGAAATGGTCATTGGTACTCCCTTTTCGTTCAGCCGATCCTTATAATACCAGTAAAAGGGGCGGTTCATGAAGGCACGGTCCGCTTCTTCTGTTAATTCTACAGTTATGGATTGATCATCATGGCTGATGATTTGGCAGTGACAGGCGTTAAAAAACTGTTTGAGAAAAGACATCATGGTAATCACTCCAGTGCGGCAGCAAGATTATGAACTTTTATTTCCCACTCACGAATACTTTTTGAATTATGAAATGCGTCGTGTAAATGATCTTCAATCCAGTTCTGATCAAGAATATCATCCAGCTTGCCAATCGCTGACTGGAATAAATGAATTTTTTCATGAAGGAGTGTAAGCATCCGATCTTCCACTGACTGTTCATACGCCAAATGATAGATGTGTACATCCTGATCCTGCCCGAATCGGTGAATCCGGCCAATCCGCTGTTCAAGCTTCATCGGATTCCAGGGTAGGTCAAAGTTTATCAGGCGGCGGCAAAATTGCAAATTAAGACCTTCACTGCCTGATTCTGTTGCAATTAAGACTTGAGCCGGTCCTTTAAACAGTTCAACCATCCAGTCTTTTTTCCCTTTTTTAAAATTACCCTGAAATGAAACCGCCGGTATTCCCTGTTCGTGAAAATAATGTTCCAGATAGCGCTGTGTAGCCCGATATTGTGTAAAAATGATGGTTTTTTCAGGCTGCTTTTTTATGATAGACATCGCTTTTTCCGCTTTCGAATTCACTGTAATGTCTTCGGCGAGCTTTGAAACTTCTTCCCGTTCTTGCCCAGGCAGTTTCTGAATGGTGCTGAGTGCTGCAAATTTACTGCTGCATGCTTCACGTTGCAGTGTTAACAATGTCATCGCATTTGGAACAGCATCTTTTAGGCGGGCGAGTGCGTCATAAAATATTTTTTCTTCTGGAGACGGGTTAATCCTGATTGTTTCAACGAAGCGTTTGACAGGCTGCTGTTCCGTTTCATCACGCCGGTTTCGGATCATCACTTTCTGTAATAATGCCTTAAATGATTCCTGATCCTGAATGGAACGCTTCCCGCTTTTAAAACGAGTGTTAAAGGACACATTGCTGCCAAAGTGTCCTGGTTTTAACAATGAAACAAGATGAAATAGTTCGTCAACATTATTCTGTACAGGTGTCGCAGTTAACAAAAGGCAATATGTTTTGTTCAATCGGCGGACGAATCGATAGTTTAATGTAGCCGGATTTTTCAAACGATGCGCTTCATCGATAATGACCATGTCAAATAAAAGATCGGCAATCATTTCCGCATTTTTCGGCTGTTTGGCAGAATCGATAGACGCTATTTGCACGCCGTTCCATGACCAGTCCGGATTCTTCTTTTGAATGAGTGAATATATTTGGCATTTTTCTCTTAGTTCCCTTGCCCACTGATTTACAAGTGAGGCTGGCGTCAAAATAAGGGCGCGGGATACGAGACCGCGAAGCATATACTCTTTTAATATTAGTCCAGCTTCAATCGTTTTCCCGAGTCCAACCTCATCAGCTAAAATAGCTGTTCCGTTCATTTCTTCCATAACGGTGCGAGCTGCAGCTGTTTGATGCGGGAGAAAATCGATAGAAGGAAGAAAAGAAGGCGTAAGCAATCCATGGAAATCATCAGGGATGATTTGCTTTTTCGTTTCTACGGTTAATTTGAAAAGCGGCCAGCTGCTGATAATATTTGAAGATTGTACACGCTCAGGCAGCTGTTGTTCCCATGAATCATCATAAATTATCGGTGGTTTCAATTTACATTGCCTCCTTTCCAATCTAGTTTCTGAACCATATGATGATGCTTACTAAAAGAGATTGATGGGAACAGTATGCCCGATTGAGCAGATTATATGAATGAATTTCATACCGGCAGAGAAGATCGGTTTGGATGAATAATAAAAAAGCAGCACTGAAATATCAGGCTGCTTTTTTATTATTTCGTTTTGATTTTTCCTGTCCATTTTTTGAAACCGCCCTGCAGATGGTAAATGTCGCGGTACCCTTTTCGATACAGCATTTGCGCTGCTCTTCCGCTCCGAAGTCCGCTCTGGCAATACAAATAAACAGGTTTGTCAGAACGAATCTCCTTCATGCGCTGTTTCATTTGCGTGACGGGAATATTGCGTGCACCGAGAATGTGCCCGCCATTATATTCATTCGGTTCGCGCACATCGATGAGCTGCGCTTTCCGGTACCCTTGCACAAATTCTTCCTGGCTAAGCGGCTTAACCGCGCGTTTCTGGGAAAAATACATAAATAGAGCGTAAAAAATAATCGCTCCGAGCACTGCGGCGATAGAGTAAAGCAATGTGGTGTTCCCCTTTCGAATAAACTGCTCCTTATATTATATCTATCCCGATATCAGATGAAAAGAAAATTCTCTTTAAAAAAGAAGTGTTCAAGGCTATGATTTTTTCGCATGATTTGTTAGACTGTATGAGGGAATTCACAACGAAAAGAAGGCGTTTAAAGTGAAGAAAGAAACGTGGGCATTTCTTGATACTGGAAACCATGGTGCCGCCTATAATATGGCTGTAGATGAAGCGTTGCTGGACTGGCATAGCAAAGGGGAAATCCCGCCAGTTGTCCGTTTTTACGGATGGGAGCCTGCGGCGCTGTCGATTGGTTATTTTCAAAAAGCAGAAAAAGAAGTGAACTTTCATGCGCTTCAGGAGCACGGACTTGGTTTTGTACGGCGTCCGACCGGCGGCAGAGGCGTATTACATGAACATGAACTTACATACAGCGTCATCGTCAGTGAAGAGCATCCTGAAATGCCAGATGGTGTAACAGAAGCGTACCGCGTCATTTCGGAAGGCGTACTGCAAGGATTTCGTTTGCTTGGTCTTGATGCTGAATTTGCCATTCCGAGAACGGAAGAGGAAAAAGCCAGTTTGAAAAATCCGCGCTCAAGTGTCTGTTTTGATGCACCGAGCTGGTATGAACTTGTTGTTGAAGGACGAAAAGTAGCCGGAAGTGCGCAAACAAGACAAAAAGGGGTAATCTTGCAGCACGGCTCAATATTACTTGATATTGATGAAGACAAGCTATTTAGCCTTTTCCATTATGCGAACGACCGGGTGAAAGAAAGGATGCAGCGGGCATTCAAAGACAAAGCAGTAGCGATCAATGCAATCAGTCCGCGTCGTGTAACGCTGGATGAGGCTCGTGCTGCGTTTAAAAATGGATTTGAAATAGGTTTGAACGTCAATTTGAAGCCGCTTGTTTTAACGGAGAAGCAACTTTATCAAATTGAAGTGATTCAAAAAGAACGTTATGAAAATAATGATTGGAATCTCCGGAGATAATGTTCCCGGCTTTTGCCGGGAATTTTTTACGGTCCAAAAAAATATATTTTTACGTATATTTTACAGGAAGCGTGCGTTTTCGCGGCTTTTTTCATGAGCAGGCACCTTGACAAAACTATGTTTCTCAATCAATATATAGAATGTAAATAATAAAACAAACACAATATATTGTGTTTGTTTTCGTTTTTTTTTCTCAAACATGGGTATAGGTTAATGAAACAGTATGATAAAGGAGTTGTTTTATATGTCTGTTGCGTCCACGAAACAAATGTCGATTAATGTCGACAATTTAAATAAGGACATCAGCATTTTTCCTCAGGTTCACCCAATAACACCTGATATGAATATCACACACAAAGGTGTTTCCCGTCTTGTCATGATTGACCGTTATTCGTTTAAAGATACGGAAAAAATCACGCTCACTGAAGGTGATTTTGTCGTGCTGACGATTAAAGAAGATCCGAAATTTCCGGCTCGTGGTACTGGCTTTATTACATCAATAGACCGTGAAGCCAAAAAAGCTTCTATATTGATTGACGAAGAGTATAGAAGTGCGATTGATGACCCAGAGGAAGCTGAAACAGGCATTGTTGAGCGTAATCTTGATGTCATTGAAAAACCGCTTGAAGTATTCTACGAGCAAATTGCGAAACGAAATGCATACGGTCTTTCTTCTGTTGAAAAAACAGAAGAAAAGCGTAAAGAATGGTTCGATAAGTTTTACAACGAACTTGTAAACTTGAATTTTATTCCGGCTGGACGCGTCTTGTACGGAGCGGGTGCTGAGACAGATGTAACGTACTTTAACTGCTACGTAATGCCATTTGTCGCTGATTCACGCGAAGGCATTTCTGAACACCGCAAACAGGTGATGGAAATCATGAGCCGTGGCGGCGGTGTCGGCACAAACGGATCTACACTTCGTCCACGCAACACGCTCGCTAAGGGTGTGAACGGGAAATCATCCGGTTCTGTTTCATGGCTTGATGATATAGCGAAATTGACACATCTAGTTGAACAAGGAGGGTCAAGACGCGGAGCTCAAATGATCATGCTTGCGGACTGGCACCCAGACATTGTTGAATTCATTATTTCAAAAATGCAAAATCCGCGTATTTTGCGGTACTTGCTTGAAAATACAGAAGACGAACAAATTAAAAAAGCGGCGAAAGATAAGCTTAACTTTAAACCGTTAACAGAACGTGAAGAGCAAATGTACCAGGGCGTTGTAAACTACAAAAACATACCAGGCTATGGCGGTTTCAGCCCTGAAATCTTTAAAGAAGCAGAAGAAAAGCTTCGCACAGGAGGCACGTACAGTGTACACAACCCTGAATTTTTAACCGGTGCGAACATTTCGATTTGCTTAACGAAAGAGTTCATGGCAGCGGTCGAAAACGATGCTGAATATGCTCTCCGTTTTCCGGCTGTTGAAAAATACAGCAAAGAGGAAATGGACAATTATAATAAAAACTGGCACAAAGTAGGCGACGTTCGTGAATGGGAAAAACAGGGTCATGAAATCCGCACGTATCGAAAAATCCGCGCGCGCGAATTATGGAACTTGATTAACGTCTGCGCGACATACTCTGCAGAACCGGGCATTTTCTTTATTGACAATGCAAACGAAATGACGAACGCTAAAGCATACGGACAACAAGTTGTTGCAACAAATCCGTGTGGAGAACAGCCGCTTGCACCATTCTCTGTGTGTAATCTTGCAGCGGTAAATCTTGCTGAGATGGCGAATAAAGAGTCGAAAACAGTGAATTTCGAAAAGCTGAAAGAAACGGTCCGCACTGGTGTACGTATGCAGGACAACGTAATCGACGCGACGCCTTATTTTCTTGAAGAGAACCAAAAGCAGGCGCTTGGCGAACGACGTGTCGGACTTGGGGT
Source organism: Domibacillus epiphyticus (assembly GCF_001975785.1). Lineage (GTDB taxonomy): Bacteria > Bacillota > Bacilli > Bacillales > Domibacillaceae > Domibacillus > Domibacillus epiphyticus. The sequence goes on from NZ_MSFI01000009.1 coordinate 328,154, forward strand.
GATGGGTCTTGCGGACTTGCTCATTTATTGTGAAAAAGAGTATGGCTCGCCGGAAGGCAACGAACTTGTCGACCAAGTATTTGAAGCAATCGCTGTAACAGCGTATGAAACGTCTGTTGAGCTTGCAAAAGAAAAGGGCAGCTTCCCATTCCTTGAAGGAGAAACCCTTGAGGAGACAAATCGCCTTCGCAATGCTTTCATTAACACAGGTTATATGAAGAAAATGCCTGAAGATGTTCGCGCGGCAATCGTCGAAAATGGTATTCGCAACTCTCATTTATTGACAGTTGCGCCAACAGGCAGTACTGGTACAATGGTAGGCGTGTCAACGGGACTCGAACCTTATTTCTCATTCACGTATTACCGCAGCGGACGTCTCGGTAAATTTATCGAGGTAAAAGCAGATATCGTAACCGATTATCTTGCACGTAATCCGGAGGCGGATCCGGAACAATTGCCAGAGTACTTTGTTACAGCAATGAGTCTTGCTCCAGAAGCGCATGCGGATGTTCAATGTGTCATCCAGCGCTGGATTGACAGTTCTATTTCAAAAACGGTAAACGCTCCACGCGGTTACACTGTTGATCAAGTACAGGACGTTTATGAGCGTCTGTATAAAGGCGGAGCAAAAGGTGGTACCGTATATGTTGACGGAAGCCGTGACGCTCAAGTATTGACGCTTAAAGCGGAAGAAAACGACTTTGATGCTGAATCAAAACAAGAAACAAAAGAATTTGAAAACCATGTCGTGCTTGTTGATACGATTCAGGATCTTCGTTCAACAGACGTTACAATCGGCAGTGAGGTTGGGAATACGTGCCCGGTCTGCCGTAAAGGTACAGTAGAAGAACTAGGTGGCTGCAACACATGCACAAACTGCGGCGCCCAGTTAAAATGTGGACTATAAATAAAAACGAAAGAGCCGCTCCTGGTATGGAGCGGCTCCTTTTTAGACTTAACATAAAAAAAACCACCAGTTTTTCTGGCGGAATCATTCAGACGAAGCGCGTGTGCCGCGTTTCCCTTTATTGCCTTCTATAACTGTTAAGTGAGAAGGTTTTTTGCGTCGGACCGGCTTCTTTTTTTGCTTAGGTGAAAGAGAAGAAGCACGGAACGGCGCATATTTTGTTTTCGGGCTGTGCCGTTTTTTTGACTGCTTGACAGCTTTTGAATACGCGCGGTCCTCGTTGATGCTGCCGGTGCGTTTTCTCATAAACAGACGGAACAAAAAGATCACAATGGCAACGGAAACAACGGTGAAAATAAGCTGCCGCATGAGCTGCCCGGGAGAGGTGATCAGCATAGATAGAAGACCAATGGCAGCAAACGCGACAATCACGGACGTTACAACAGTACGAATATTCATTAAAGCCACCTCCCGGAAATAGTGTTACTTACATATTAGACAATTTCGTCTGATTTTAACCCCTTTTCAACACTTTCTTCGATGGAAATTAATTTCTCAAAAGATGCAATGGCTACTTCGACTTGATCATCGGATGGTTCTTTCGTTGTCAGAAGCTGAAGCCATAGCCCAGGATAGCCAAGAAATTTCAATACAGGTATATCTCGGACTTTATTTGTCAGCTGTAATACTTCAAATGAAATACCGAGTACGACTGGAATAAGCGCAATCCGGTTTAAGACGCGGACATAAAGCGGTTCAAGCGGGACAAACATATACACAAACACACCGACGATTACTGTAAATAAAATAAAACTCGATCCGCAGCGGTAGTGAAGGCGTGATGACTTCTGTACGTTTTCAACCGTTAACGGCAGACCGTTTTCATACGCATTAATCACTTTATGCTCCGCTCCATGGTATTGAAATACCCGTTTAATAATCGGCGTCATCGAGATAAAATAAATATAGACGAGCAGCAGCAAAAGCTTAAATGCTCCCTCGACTAAAATTTGGGCAAAATCACCAGTGAAAACGGGGCGTGTTAGTTCGGCCAGAAAGACAGGCACAAGCGTAAAAACGAACTTGCCGAATAAAAACGATAAAATCCCCACAAGAGCCACACCTAAAATAAGCGTCAGTTTGGATGGTTCTTCTGCTGGCTCATTTTCTTCTTCACCCGGCTTAACATCATATCGATCATTGGCGAAATTTAAGTGTTTTGAACCAGTAGCTGCTGCATCTAAAATTGCCACAATGCCGCGTATAAAAGGGATTTTTTTAATCGTTTGAAGCGCGGGGCGAACAACACGGGGCAAATGAAAGTATTCAATCGATCCGTCATTGCGCCGGATTGCTGTTACCGTATGTTTTTTGCCGCCAAACATCACGCCTTCAACAACGGCCTGACCTCCATAAACCGGCTTTTCATTACTCATTCATTAGTTCCTTCTTTCATTCATCTTGGCAAAACAAGACAGGTAGTAATCATATTTTATCGAGAATGAGGCAAAAATAAAAGCGAGACTTATCAGATGGAGGAACAAGAATGGGCAAACAAAACGATTCTAAACATTCAGATTATTTTATTGGAAAAACGATACAAACGGGCATTGTGGCCGGTATTCTATTTTTTTTCTTCAGCTGGCTTGCGAATACATTTCATTTTTCCAAATTTGATCCAGCGTCCCCTGTTCTATCCTTGCATCGCTCAGCGGTCATTCAAGATATCATTGCTATAATTGGTATTGTATTAATTTCCATCATTCTTTCTTTATTATACTATGCACTGCTTAGGAAAAGAAAGCCTTTCATTACGGGAATCGTTTTCGGCTTCGTCCTTTTTTTACTGTTATATTCATTCATTTCTCATAGTACGCTTAATATGATAACAGTCTTTTGTCTTCTTTTATGTTATTGTGTGTTCATCAGTATGTCTATCTCATGGATTCATGAACGGGGCAGGTAGTATTTTAACAGTTGAATATGGTAAAATATTCGGGAAAATGGAATAGGCGGGAGACATGGACGAATGAAGTTTTTATTGATGAATGGTGTTAATTTAAACAGGCTTGGTAAGCGTGAGCCGCAAATTTACGGTTATACGACACTTAAGGAACTGGAAGAACGGGTGGTTGCGCGCGGCAAAAAAGCGGGAGTGGAAATTATACCATTCCATTCCAATTTCGAAGGTGAGATTGTGGAACGGCTTCATAAGGCAGAAGATGAAGGCATGGACGGAATTATCTTTAACCCTGGAGCATTCACACACTATAGCCACGCTATTGGCGACGCGGTTGCGGGCATTAATGTGCCGGTCGTAGAAGTACATATCTCAAACATTCATGCGCGTGAAGAATTTCGGCATCATTCTGTTGTAGCTCCTCATGCGGCCGGTCAACTTTGTGGTTTTGGTCTGTACGGGTACGAAATGGCGCTTGACTTTTTAATCAATCGGGGGGAATAAACATGTCTTTACTTGAAAGAATCCGTGTTCAGCTAACGGAAGATTCCATCGATGGTCTGTTCATTATGAGTCCATATAACCGCCGTTATGTAACGGGATTTACAGGCACAGCAGGCGCGGCACTTGTTACGCAGAATGATGCCGTTTTCTTTACAGATTTTCGCTACACTGAGCAAGCTGCCAAGCAGGCAGTTGAATTTACAATTGTCAAGCATACGAAACCTCTTCTGCAGGAGGCAATGGAATATGCTGAAAAGCTTGGTGTTAACAGGCTCGGGTTTGAAAAGGAGTACATGACGTACCAAGAGTATGAACTCATAAACGCACAATTTAATGGCTCGCTCAAGCCGGTAGCTGGAATCGTAGAAAACTTGCGCTTGATTAAGACGGATTCAGAGATTAAGATATTAAAGGAAGCGTGTGATATTGCGGATACAGCGTTCAAACACATTCTAGATTTTCTTCAACCGGGGGTAAAGGAAATTGATGTGGCCAATGAACTTGAGTTTTTCATGAGAAAATGCGGAGCTGCATCCTCTTCTTTTGATATAATTGTTGCTTCAGGTGTGCGATCGGCTCTGCCTCACGGTGTAGCGACTGATAAAATAATTGAATCAGGGGATTTTGTCACACTTGATTTCGGTGCCTTTCATAAAGGGTATGCGTCTGACATAACGCGCACTGTGGCTGTGGGTGAACCATCATCACAACTGAAAGAAATTTATGAAATTGTTCTAGAAGCACAGATGGCTGCTGTCGATCAAATTCGACCGGGTATGACTGGAAAGGAAGCGGACGCTGTAACGCGTAACATCATCAAAGCAAAAGGATACGGTGAGGCGTTTGGTCACTCGACCGGACATGGGCTCGGACTTGAAGTTCACGAAAACCCGACACTTTCATTCCGAAACGATAAGCCGCTTGAATGCGGCATGGTCGTAACGGTTGAACCGGGCATTTATTTGCCGGGAATTGGCGGTGTACGGATCGAAGACGATATTCTACTGACTGAGAGCGGAAACGAACTGCTCACACATTCCGCAAAAGAACTTATTATTTTGTAATTTTCAGGAGGACAACACATGATTTCAGTAAATGATTTTCGTACAGGTTTAACAATTGAAACGGACGGCGGAATCTGGCGCGTTGTTGATTTTCAGCACGTAAAACCAGGTAAAGGTGCAGCGTTTGTCCGTTCTAAACTGCGCAATTTGCGGACAGGCGCGATTCAGGAAAAAACATTCCGTGCCGGTGAAAAAGTAGGAAAAGCACAAATTGATAACCGTCGTATGCAATACTTGTACGCGAATGGCGATCAACATGTCTTCATGGACAATGAATCATACGATCAGATCGAACTTCCGGCAACTCAAATCGAGTACGAATTGAAGTTCTTGAAAGAAAACATGGAAGTATCTATTATGATGTATGGAACAGAAACACTTGGTGTTGAGCTTCCAAACACGGTTGAGTTGAAAGTAACGGAAACGGAACCAGGCATTAAAGGCGATACAGCTTCAGGCGGTACAAAACCGGCAATCGTTGAAACAGGCCTTTCTGTTAACGTTCCATTCTTTGTTAACGAAGGTGATGTCCTTATCATCAATACAACGGATGGATCCTACGTTTCTCGCGCGTAATAAGTTGGAGTGTACCCTACTGTGGGTGCGCTCCTTTTTATTTGCGTTATGAGGCTGTTCTTCGTACGATACAAGAAGACAAAAGAAAGAAGGGGACAATTCATGGAAATGTTAGAGAAATTACAAACACTTATACCGGTATTTCAAAAGAGAGAACCGGCTCTCGATCAACTGAATTCATTTCCGTTTGAAAATATAGAAGACTTGAAAAAAATTGGCTATACGAAAGCGATGCTGACGGAAAATGGTGGAATGTCGCTAATCGAATATGTTCAATGTCAGGAGACGATTGCAAAAGGATGCGGTGCAACTGCGCTCTCGATCGGCTGGCATACAGGTCTGCTTATGGAGTTTGTGGAACACGGGCATTGGAATCCGGATGTTGAAGAGTTTTTACGGGAAGAAATACAAAAAGGTAAGCTTATAAATGCAGCAGCGAGCGAAAGAAATGCCGGCAGTCCGCTTCGGGGGGCTGCATTTAAAACGACCGCTGTACTCGATGGTAAAGAATATATAGTAAACGGTGAAAAAACATTCACCTCGGCTGCGCCCGTTTTGGATTATATTTTTGTGTCTGCGACTATTCAAGGATCGGAAGAATCTGCAGTATTTCTCGTTCCAGCAGCCAATGCAGGTGTAACGATTCGTGAAACATGGGACAGCGTCGCGATGCGTGGGACTGCAAGCCATGATCTGCTTCTGGAAAATGTCCGTATTCCAGAACATTATATTGTAGAAAAGCTGGACCAAGGGGCAAAACTCCGCAGAAAAGGATCGCTTTTGCATATTCCCGCGTGTTACATCGGCATTGCCGGTGCAGCGCGAGATTATGCCATTCAATTTGCGGCCGATTATACACCAGCCTCTCTTGATCAGCCGATCGGCACATTGCCTGTCACAGAACAGTTAATTGGTGAAATGGACATGAAGTTAATGGCTGCACGGCAGTTTTTATATCGGACAGCCGAGTTGTATGACCGTGAACCTGATGTGTCGATTAAAACGCAAATGGCCGCTTCGAAATCTTTCGTCACAAATACGGCGATTGAGGTAACGGATATGGCAATGAGAATTGTCGGGGCCCGCAGTCTTTCTGAGAAAAACCCACTCCATCGCTACTGGCAGCATGTCCGGGCTGGTCTGCATAACCCGCCCATGGACGACATCGCTTACCGGATAATAGCACAGGAAGCCATCTCCCTTGCACGATTATAGGAAAGCAGCCCGCCATTTCCAACGGCGGGTTTTTTTCTTTCTGAATCAAAACTCATTTACATCTCATTTATCCTTCCTTATTTTCATATTTTTTTACTTTTTCTCATACAGTGTGAAAAGAGAGGAAGGAGGCGACACTACTAAATGCCGTATGAAGCCATTTTGCCGTATTTACCTGAAACGATTTCCCGGGCAGTAGCACCGATTTTAAAAAAGGATGCGAACATAGAAGAAATTAGGCTTCGAACTGGACAGCCTGTAGAACTAACGGGAACGGGACAACATCTTCTCCAGGTTATTTTTACTGAAAAAGAACGTTTGGCATTCGTTCATAAATTGACGAAGCATTCCTTTTATCGTCTAGAAGAACAAATGAAAAAAGGCTACATCACGATTGAAGGCGGGCATCGCATCGGGCTGGCAGGACAGGCCGTGTTAAAAAAAGGTCTCATTCACTCCATGACAAACCTCTCATTTTTTAACATTCGTATTGCGAGAGAAAAAAAAGGAATCGCACGTCACTTGCTTCCTTTTCTATATGAAAATGGATGGGAAAGCACACTTTTAATTGGTCCGCCGCGTTCGGGTAAAACAACACTACTCCGTGACATTGCCCGGATTGCAGCAAGTGGACAGGGGGATTATGGAATTCCGGCAAGTAAAACGTCTATTGTGGATGAACGTTCTGAAATTGCCGGCTGCCTGAATGGCGTTCCACAGCTGGATGTCGGACAAAGGGCGGATGTTCTTGATGGATGTCCCAAGTCTGAAGGTATGATGATGATGATTCGGTCGATGAGCCCGGAACTATTAATTGCGGACGAAATTGGACGTACGGAAGATGCATACGCGATGTCGGAAGCCCTTAACGCGGGGATTGCCGTCATTGCAACGGTTCATGCTCATTCTTATGAAGAGGCCATTCGCCGGCCGGTCATTCGTGAGATAAAAGAGAGTGGATTGTTCAGCAGATATATTGATATAAAGCCGAAGCACGAATATGTTGTTCGTGACCTGCATGGCAGGGCGATAAAATCGGCTCCAACATTCTCATGAAATGGATTGGCGCTTGCTTCATTATTTTCGCATCTTTTCTTATTGGCATGCAAAAATCAAAAACCTATATGGACCGGGTGAGGAACATTCGCCAATTTGAATCGGCTTTATTGACGATGGAATCCGCTATTTTATTCGGGGCGGATTCAATTGAAACGACCGCCCGCTTTATTTCAGAAACAGGTGAAAAACCGGCTTCGGTATTTTTTCGTGACTTTGCAGATCGGCTGGCATCAAGTGAAACGAGTGCGGATCATATATGGACAAGTACCCTTCAGCAAAACCAAGACCTGCTGGCTCTCAAACCGACAGATATACGTCTTCTTGAACAAGCGGGTCACATGCTTGGATCTTGTACACAGGAAGCCGAAGAACGAAGGTTGAAACATGTGATCAAGCAGCTTGAAAAAAGGCGGGAAGAAGCGGTTGCGGAAGAACAACGTTTTGGGGGAATGGTTCGTGCTGTCAGCGTTCTATCGGGTTTATTGACAGCCATTTTGCTTATGTAAGGCGGGGAATGACATGAATGTGGACATAGATCTAATTTTTAAAATAGCAGGAATCGGGATCATCGCCGCTTTTTTGCATACTATTTTGGAACAGCTTGGCAAAAAAGAATATGCCCAGTGGGTGACATTGTTTGGCTTTTTGTACATTTTATTTCTGGCAGCAACCATTGTTGGACAGCTGTTTGACAGAATAAAATCAGTATTTTTATTCCAGTGACAGGAGCGGTCAAACCATTGCTATCACACACATCGCCGCCATTATTCTCGTTGCCGTCTTTCTTGCTGTTTTGCTGCGTGAATACAGTGCGGGTTATTCATTGTTGTTTGTATTTCTCGTCTGCGGTCTGCTTTTATACGGTATCGCTGGAGAAATGGGATCACTTATTGCAGCGATTCGAAAAATGGCTGCGTATGCCGGAGCGGAAAAAATTTATGTCGAAACGGTGTTAAAAGCAGTTGGAGTTGCTTATATTTCTGAGTTTATCGCAAATATCGCAAGAGATGCTGGTCAAAATGCACTTGCATCAAAAATGGAAATAGCAGGAAAAATCATCATTATGACACTCGTTTTACCAATTTTAGCAATGCTCATTGAAACGGTTATCGCAATGCTGCCGGGGCGGTGAATAAATGGGACAAGTAATGCAGCCGCTAATGGAAAATGTAGATTTAACAGCAATTGAACAACGGTGGCGTGAAATAAAGCAAACATATGGCTCGTTTTTGCCTCAACAATTTGAAATGGATACAGATAATCTTAACATAGCTGATTTTTTTTCATTAGAGAAATGGATTGATGCAATCCAAGCATATATTCTCTTTGAAGTAACAGAACATATAAGGCTTTTATCGATCATTTTTTTGCTATCTGTTTTAGCATCTGTATTAAAAACGATGGGACATGCATTCGGACATCAAACTGTGAGTAAAACAGCAGAGGCCGCCATATTGATTCCCGTTTTCATTCTGGCGATGAATACATTCCGCCTTGCGGTCGAATCAGCATCCGGTGCAATTGAAAATATGACGGTTTTTATGACCGCTTTTATGCCGGTATTGATTGCGTTGCTTACACTTTCGGGAGCAGTTGCCTCAGCTGCACTGTTTCCTCCACTGCTTTTGTTTTTGATGAATGCCTCGGGTATTTTAATTGATCAAATTGTACTGCCAAGCCTTATTTTTTCGGTTTTATTCAGTTTAGTCGGGCTTCTGTCCGATCATTATAAGGCCGACCGGATTGCTGGTCTGTTGAGGACACTCAGTGTATCACTTCTCAGCGCATTTATGGCGGTTTTTCTGGCTGTTATCACAATGAGAGGCATGGCTGCGGCAACAGCGGACGGATTGACAGTGAAAACCGCTAAATTTTTAAGCGGCACATTTGTCCCGGTTGTTGGACGAATGATGGCAGACGCAGCCGATACTGCTTCTGGTGCAGCTTTAATGATTAACAATACTGCAGGTGCCGCTGGCATCGGGCTGCTTTTATTAACGGCAATGTTTCCCGTAGTGAAAATTATGGTACTCGTTTTTTTGTATAAAGTCGCAGCTGCAGTCCTTCAGCCGCTTGGAGACTCCGCGGCTGCATCCTGCCTGGAAATAATTGGGAAAACGATGTCTTTTGTTCTTGCAGCGCTGGCACTTGTATCGTTTATGTATTTTTTAATGATGGCAGCCGTCGTGGCAGCTGGCAATGCAGCATACATGATGAGGTGAGTATATGCAATCGATTTTTGACTGGCTGACCAGTGTACTCGCCATATTGTTATGCGCCGCAGCCATCGATATGTTGATTCCAGAGTCAGTCATGCAAAAATACGTTCGCCTTGTGACTGGTCTTGTTATTATGACGGCGATTGTTTCACCTGTTTTTTCACTCCTAACTAATGTTGATTTTTCATTACAGCTGGAAAACGAACAAAGAACAAATGTTTTCCAGCAGCAAACGGATGACCAGCTTAATCAATTAATGGAAACGGAATCCTTAACAGCAAATCCTTATATGGAACAGCAAGTATATGCTGAAGCAGAAGCAGCTCTTCGATCCTATCCATCATGTTTGATAGGACACGTTGAAGCGGACGTTCAGCAAAATGACCTTAACCATCTACAAGTCACGGTTGAGGAAGTTGAAAGGGGCGGCTGTCCGGAAGAAAAAATAATGGATGTGTTGACACAAAAGTGGAATATGGATGCCGGTCAATTGAATATTGTGATTCAAAAGGGGGATGCGGGAGGTGAGTGAGCGGAAGCGTCTATTTTCCTTTCTGCAAAAAGGCAAAGCAGACAAGCCGTTAAAATGGGCGGCAATTCTGCTTGGTGGCGGCATTGCCTTAATGGCACTTGGGGACTTACAAGGAGCCGATCCACCGGAAAACGAAAAAAAAACGGATAAAGAAACCACTTCGGAAGTCGACGTAAAAAGTGCATATGAGCGGGAGCTTACTATGGCATTAAATGAAATTGCGGGAGCTAAAAATGTATCAGTCATTGTAAATCTTGCATCATCTGAACGGAAAGTGCTGGAGAAAAATACTTCATCGTCAAAAGGAAGTGATGATGAAACAAAAGAGGAACAGATGGCTGTTGTCCGGTCAGGAGACGCAGAAAATCCGGTTATTTTAGAAGTGCGTAAGCCGGAGATTCAAGGCGTTCTAATTGTCGCAGAAGGAGCGGAAAAGGTGCAAGTGAAAAAACGGATCATTGAAGCGGTGACACGCGTGCTTGGGGTACCAGTACATCGCGTTGCCGTTATGCCGGGAAAAAATGGAGGAGAATGAGTGATGCCAAAAAAACAAACAGTCTGGCTGTTTACAATGGTAAGTTTAACGGCGGTTTTAGGCGTGTATTATGTGACAGGCCCCGAGAAACTTCTGCCAGCATCTACACTTGAAGAATCAATGCCGGACGCTCCTGCAGAGGATGTAGATGTGAAGATAGAAGAAACTGCGGGTGATGAAGTATTTGAGCTTATCCGGCTTGAAGCGGAAGATGAACGCAGTAGATTAAAAGAGGAATTAACGGCAAAAGTAGCATCTGCTGACGTATCCGCTGAAGCGAAAAACGAAGCTTATGACGAAATACAGGAACTTGATGCACTGGCATCGAAAGAACAAATGTTAGAGACGCTTATTAAATCGAAAGGCTACGAAGATGCACTTGTGCGGACGAGTGACGGTGAAGTTCGGATTACGGTGAAAGCGGACAGTCATTCAGCTGAAGCCGCGAATGAAATTATCCGGCTTGCAAAAGAAGAAATGGACGAAAAAATGCCTGTTTCTGTTGAATTTCAGCCCTTCAAATAGGTAAAAAACGCTCGCCTTTGAACGGGTGAGCCCTTTTTCGTTTTGATTCGTATTTGCTAATTGACGAAAAAAAGATAAAATGAGATAAGGAGTTTCCTCATTTTCTAATGAAGATGTTCCGGAAATCATTTATTTTTGAAGGGGTGTTTTAAAGATGAAAGTACAGGAAATTAGAGAACTAATCAAACTCGTTGATCAATCGGGGATTGAGGAATTCGTTTTTGAATCAGCAGGCAGCAAATTGAAAATGAAAAAATCAACAGGCACGACTACATACGCTGCAGCACCGGAAGCACCGGTTGCACAGCCTGCACCAGTTCAAGAAGCACCAAAACCGGCGGCACCGGCTATACAAGATGCTCCGGCTCCGGAAGCACCGAAATCAGCAGCAGACGATTCTAATTTACATAAAATTACGTCTCCAATGGTAGGAACATTTTATCAATCACCATCACCGGATGCTGATGTGTACGTAAAACCAGGTGATAAAATCAATTCAGACTCCATAGTCTGTATTGTTGAAGCAATGAAATTATTTAACGAAATTGAAGCGGAAGTAGACGGCGAAATCGTTGAAATCCTTGTTAAAGATGGACAGCTCGTCGAATACGGACAGCCGCTCTTTTTAGTGAAACCCGAATAAGGAGGATATGTGAATGATTAAAAAAGTGTTAATTGCCAATCGCGGTGAAATTGCAGTGCGCATTATTCGCGCCTGCAAAGAGCTCGATATCGAAACAGTTGCAGTATTTTCTGAGGCAGATCGGGATGCTTTACACGTTCAACTAGCAGATGAAGCGTACTGCATTGGACCAACAGCTTCAAAAGACAGCTATCTAAACTTTACGAATATCATCAGTGTCGCAAAACTAACAGAAGCGGATGCCATACATCCGGGATATGGGTTTCTTGCAGAAAACGCCGATTTTGCGGAACTATGCCGTGAATGTAATATCATTTTTATCGGTCCATCTCCTGAAGCAATTACACAGATGGGAACGAAAGATGTAGCACGGGATACGATGGAAAAAGCGGGTGTCCCAATTGTTCCAGGATCAGACGGTATCATTAAAGACGTGGAAGAAGGCCTGAAAATCGCTGAACAAATTGGTTACCCGGTAATCATTAAGGCGACAGCAGGCGGCGGGGGGAAAGGAATCCGTGTTGCCCGGGACCCTGGAGAGCTTGAAAAAGGCGTGAATATGACGCAGCAGGAAGCGGCAACTGCATTTGGAAATCCGGGTGTATATTTAGAAAAATTTATTGAAGACTTCCGTCATGTAGAAATTCAGGTGCTTGCAGATACGTATGGAAACGTTATTCATCTCGGAGAGCGTGACTGTACAATCCAGCGGCGGATGCAAAAGCTTCTTGAGGAGACGCCCTCACCTGCACTCGATTCTAAAACGAGAGCGACCATGGGCGAAGCAGCAGTCAAAGCAGCTAAAGCGGTTGAATATACAGGTGCTGGTACAGTAGAATTTATTTATGATGCAAACGAAAATTCATTCTACTTTATGGAAATGAACACACGTATTCAGGTAGAACATCCCGTAACGGAAATGGTTACAGGAGTTGACTTGATAAAAGAACAGATTCGTGTTGCAGCCGGTGAAAAGCTTTCGCTTACTCAAGATGAAGTGACATTTGACGGCTGGGCAATTGAGTGCAGGATCAATGCAGAGAACCCGGAGAAAAACTTTATGCCATCTCCCGGCCGCGTGGAAGGCTACTTGCCACCGGGCGGTTATGGCGTACGCATCGATTCAGCTGTGTACCCGGGTTACATGATCCCGCCTTTTTATGATTCGATGGTAGCGAAGCTGATTGTTCATGGCAAAACGCGTGAGGAAGCTATTGCACGCATGAAACGGGCACTGTCTGAATTCGTTGTTGAGGGCGTTCATACGACCATTCCTTTTCATCAAAAATTGCTTGAACATGACGTGTTTATCAACGGCGAGTTCAACACTAAGTTTCTTGAAACGTATGACGTGATGAAATCCCAATCTTAATTTCGGAGGTGTTGTAACATGGCAGAACAGGATGTAACAAATCAAGTGCTTGAAATGAGTGACGGGGAAAATGGTCATGGCCGCATTGAAATTGCTCCAGAAGTGATAGAGGTCATTGCTGGTATTGCTGCATCAGAAGTCGATGGCGTTGAAAAAATGCGCGGAAGTTTTGCATCGGGCGTAGTGGAACGTCTTGGGAAAAAAAATCACGGTAAAGGTGTGCGCGTTCATCTCACAGAGGACGGCATTAAAGTAGATGTTTACTGTGTCGTGAAATTTGGTGTGTCAATTCCTCGTGTTGCGAAGTTAATGCAGGAAGGAATCCGTCAGACGCTTCTTAATATGACAGCGCTCGAAGCGGATGAAGTGAACATTCACATTGTCGGCATTCAATTTGAAACAAAGCAGCCGGAACCTGAATATCAAGATGAAGTTTAAAATGACGCTCCGGCAAAGCCGGGGCGTTTTTCTCATGTTTTCCCCCGTCTTGATTTATGCTATGATCAGAAGGGCATTAAATAAAAAGGAGTTAACATGAATGAATAGACGGGCATCACGTGAAAAGGCCATCCAGGCACTTTATCAAATGGATTTAAGTGGAGCGGAAGCAGCAGAAGCAATTGAAAACGTTCTGAACGGTGACAGCAGTGAGAGCGGCTATTTACACAACATTGTTCTCGGGGTGGAAGACCATCTTGAAGAAATTGACAAAAGCATAAAAGAAAATCTAGAAAATTGGTCGTTTGATCGTCTTGCAAAAGTGGACCGGAATATTTTGCGGCTGGCTGTATATGAAATGACATATGTTGAAGATGTCCCATCGAAAGTCGCAATGAATGAAGCGATCGAATTAGCAAAACGTTTCAGTGATGAACGCGCGGGTAAATTTATTAACGGTGTGTTATCGAAAATAAATCAATCGATGAAATAAGTGAGGGGTTTTTTTATGACAGCAACAATTATTGATGGAAAAGCAATTGCAAAAGATATTCGTGCTGAATTAAAAGAAGAAATAGACGCTTTAATAAAGTCTGGCATTACTCCAGGCCTAGCCGTTGTCATTGTGGGAGATGACCAGGCGTCACATACGTATGTGAATAGCAAAGAAAAAAGCAGTAAAGAAATTGGCATCCACTCTGAAGTTCACCGCTATCCAGCAGATTTTTCAGAAGAAGCACTGCTTCAGAAAGTAGAGGAATTGAACAATGATAACCGCATTCATGGTATTCTCGTCCAATTGCCGCTCCCAAAGCATATTTCTGAAGATAAAGTAATTGATGCGATTGCACCAGAGAAAGATGTCGACGGTTTTCACCCGGTTAATGTTGGTAAAATGGTAATCGGGAAAGATTCGTTTTATTCATGCACACCATATGGAATCATAAAAATGCTTGAACACGAAAATATCTCACTTGAAGGAAAACATGTAGTGGTAATCGGCCGCAGTAATATTGTCGGCAAACCGGCAGCACTTCTGTCATTAATGAACAACGCAACTGTGACAATTTGCCACTCACGTACAAAAGATCTACCGTCAATTACACGTCAAGCGGACGTCATTATTGCTGCGGTCGGGATAGCAAGTTACGTTACGGCTGATCATGTAAAACCGGGTGCTATCGTCATTGATGTGGGTATTAACCGTAATGAAGCCGGCAAATTGTGCGGAGATGTTGACTTTGAAAAAGTAAAAGAGGCTGCAGGAGCGATTACACCTGTACCAGGCGGCGTTGGTCCAATGACGATCACGATGCTTCTATACAATACAGTGAAATCAGCAAAAGCATTTGCTGTAAAATAAACAGCGAAACCGATTGATGAATCTGTCTTTCCGATCATGCTATAATCGGAAAGACAGTTTTTTTATTTGAAGAAAAAGGTGAACAGAGATGGAAGCCAATCAATGCTTGACTGTAAAAGCTTTAACAAAATACATAAAACGAAAATTTGATGCAGATCCACATTTAAAAAATGTCGCCGTAAAAGGGGAAATTTCAAACTTTAAGCATCACTCAAGCGGGCATATGTATTTTACGCTAAAAGATGACAGTGCGCGCATTCTGGCTGTTATGTTTTCTGCTTCTAATCGCGCATTAAAATTTCGTCCAGAAAACGGAATGCAGGTTGTGCTGACTGGTGAGATTACCGTTTATGAATCAAGCGGCCAGTATCAAATGTACGTAAAAACAATGCAGCCAGACGGTGTCGGTGATCTTTATTTTGCATATGAACAGCTGAAAAAAAAATTGGAACAGCAAGGCCTGTTCCAAGCAGAACGGAAACGTCCTCTTCCAGCGTACCCCACATGTGTGGCTGTGATTACTTCGCCAACCGGTGCCGCTGTTCGTGATATTATCACGACGATCAAACGCCGCTATCCCGCTGTTGCCATATTGATTTACCCGGCTCTTGTTCAGGGAGACAAGGCTGCTCAATCGATTGTTTCACAAATCCAGAAAGCCAATACGGATGGACGGGCAGAACTATTGATTGCCGGACGCGGCGGCGGGTCGATTGAAGAATTGTGGGCATTTAACGAAGAAGCGGTTGCCAGAGCGATTTTTGACTCGCGTATACCCGTTATTTCAGCCGTTGGCCATGAAACGGACTTTACAATTGCCGATTTTGTGGCTGATCTGAGAGCTCCAACACCGACCGCTGCTGCAGAAATGGCGGTGCCGCATATAGAGGAAGTTCTCGAACGTCTTCAGTCAAAACAAAACCGTCTAATACGGGCGGCAGCCGAAACGATACGCGTGTCGAGAAACCGTCATCAAACGGCCATGAACTCGTATATTATCCGAAACCCGCAGGCATTGTACAGACAGCAATCCGAGAAGACAGACAGACAGACTGAACAGTTAATCCGAAGTGTAAAATCGATTCTAGACCGAAAAAAAACAGCAGCAAATCACACAGCAATCCAGCTCCGGCGTATAGGTCCTCAGCGGCGTATTCAAGTGGAACGATCACAGTTGGAGCAGTTGAATCGGCGACTTCGATTTTCAGCTGAATCTGCGGTCGATGACAAAAAGGTTCGTTTTCAAAATTCAATTTCGATGCTTCATGCACTCAGTCCGCTCAAAGTAATGGAACGAGGATACAGTTTAACGTACAGTGAAAATGATACATTGATTAAATCGGTGAAAGACGTCAAAAAAGGGGATCAAATCCGTGTTCGTCTTGCAGATGGAACACTCTGTACAGACGTTCAATTAATCAGGGGGAATAGAGATGAAACTTGATGAATTAAGTTTTGAACAGGCGATGGAACGACTTGAAAAAATTACAGCTCGTCTGGAAGAAGGAGATGTTCCGCTTGAAGAAGCACTCGCAGAATACAAACTTGGAATGGAATTATCCGCACTCTGTCACGAAAAACTAAGAAATGCAGAATCTGAACTGGCAAAGCTCGTCACAAATCAGGGAGACGAACCGTTTCGATTGGATGGAGAGGAATAATGACAGCGATCAAGAACTATATTCAAGAAAAGCGGAGTATGTTTGAATCGTATATGCTGGAACGTGTCGAGACACTTCTAGCACCTGACACGCTTAAAGAATCTATGGCGTATTCATTAAAAGCTGGAGGAAAACGTATTCGGCCAATGCTCTTATTTGCCGCTTTGGAGACATACGGGAAGCCAGTGGAGAAGGGTCTAGATACGGCTTGCGCACTTGAAATGATTCACACATACTCGCTTATACATGATGACTTGCCGGCAATGGATGATGATGATTTACGCCGTGGAAAGCCGACAAATCATAAAGTGTTCGGCGAAGCGACAGCCATTTTATCAGGAGATGCATTGTTAACATATGCATTCGAGCTCATTGCTTCTTCAACCAATCATTCTCCTGAACAATCTGTAAAGCTTATTCAAATGCTGGCATCAGCAGCCGGTCCTGAGGGCATGGTCGGCGGGCAGATGGCAGATATGGAAGGAGAACAAAAGGTGTTAACCCTTCCAGAATTGGAGTACATCCATCTTCATAAAACAGGAAGATTGCTTGTATTCAGTGTAATGGCAGGAGCCTACATTGGCGGTGCCGATGAGCGGGATACAGAATTGCTTGAAAAATATGCCCGTCATATTGGCCTTGCGTTCCAAATTCGGGATGATATTCTCGATATAGAAGGTACAGAAGAAGAAATTGGGAAGCCAGTCGGCAGTGATGAATTTAATGAAAAGAGTACATATCCGTCGCTTTTAACAATGACTGGTGCAAAAGAAAAATTAGCAGATGAATTAAATCAAGCACACGATGCACTTAATGCGCTGAGCCGGCCGGCTCCCCTTCTTGAGTCATTTGCGAATTTAATTGCCGAACGAACGGCTTAAATGACGAAAATTGTTAGTAAATGCAGCTGTGTGCTATAATAGCGATACCTTTTAACAATAATCTGAAACAGCAATGAAAGTGAGTTGATCCACTTGGATCTTTTATCCATATCAGACCCGTCTTTTGTGAAAAAAATGAACGTCCATGAAATGGAACAGTTAAGTGAAGAAATTCGTAAATTTTTAATTGAAAAATTGTCGGTAACAGGCGGTCACATTGGTCCAAACCTTGGTGTAGTGGAACTGACTGTCGCGCTTCATCACTGTTTCACAAGCCCGAAAGATAAATTTCTGTGGGACGTTGGTCATCAATCTTATGTCCATAAAATTTTAACAGGCCGTGCAGATAAGTTTGATACACTCCGCCAGTATAAAGGATTGTGCGGATTCCCGAAAATGATCGAAAGCGAACATGACGTATGGGAAACTGGCCACAGTTCAACGTCTCTTTCCGCCGCAATGGGTATGGCTATTGCCCGTGATCTTAAAAAAACAGATTCACATATTGTACCAATCATTGGCGATGGGGCATTAACCGGCGGCATGGCGTTGGAGGCATTAAACCATATTGGCCATGAAAAAACAAATATGATTGTCATTTTAAATGATAACGAGATGTCGATTGCTCCAAACGTCGGTGCTCTCCATAATATGTTGGGACGTATGAGAACAGGCGGCAAATATAACAAATTAAAAGATGAGCTTGAATTTATTTTAAAACGCATTCCGGCGGTTGGCGGCAAAGTTGCGAGCACCGCAGAACGATTAAAAGACAGTTTAAAGTATTTGTTTGTCCCCGGTATGTTTTTTGAGGAACTCGGCTTCACTTATCTCGGCCCGATTGACGGCCATAGTTTTGACGATTTGATAAAGAGTTTAGAACAGGCGAAACGAACAGAAGGTCCCGTACTTGTTCACGTCATCACGAAAAAGGGAAAAGGCTATAAACCGGCTGAATCCGATACAATCGGTTCATGGCACGGAACAGGTCCATATAAAATGGAAACCGGGGATATTATTAAATCGAAAAACGAACCACCGGCTTGGAGTGCACTCGTTAGTGAAACGGTACGTGAAATTGCACGCGCGGATGAGCGAGTCGTCGCGATCACACCGGCAATGCCTGTAGGATCAAAGCTCCTCGGATTTGCAGAAGAATTTCCAGATCGGATGTTTGATGTGGGAATTGCGGAACAGCATGCAGCAACAGTGGCCGCCGGTCTTGCGACACAGGGAATGAAACCGTTCCTGGCCATTTATTCAACATTTCTTCAGCGTGCGTATGACCAGGTTGTGCATGACATTTGCCGCCCGAATTTAAATGTATTCATTGGTATTGACCGCTCCGGTCTTGTCGGTGCAGATGGCGAAACACATCAAGGTGTATTTGATATCGCTTTTTTGAGACATTTGCCTAATATGGTATTAATGATGCCAAAAGATGAAAATGAAGGACGTCATATGGTAAACACAGCGCTTCAATATAACGACGGTCCAATTGCGATGAGGTTCCCGCGCGGAAACGGTATTGGGGTGGAGATTGATCCTGACATGACGACGATTCCGATAGGTTCCTGGGAAGTATTGAGAGAAGGATCGGATGCAGTTATTTTGACATTCGGTACAACCATTCCAATGGCACTTGAAGCGGCATCCAAACTCTCAGAACGGGGAACCAGCGTGAAAGTCGTCAATGCCCGTTTCATTAAGCCGCTTGACGAAGAGATGTTGGACGAGCTGCTAGCCTGGAAAAAACCCATTTTGACGATAGAAGAAGCCATACTGGAAGGCGGATTTGGCAGTGCGGTACTTGAATATGCGCATGAATCCGGCCACCATGGGGCTGTTATTGAGCGGATGGGTATTCCGGATCAATTTATTGAGCACGGCAGTGTGAATAAACTACTTGAAGAAATTGATTTAACAACGGAAGAAGCGATACGCATCATCTCAACACTCGTTCCTGAAAAACAGGAGAAAAGAGCGTAACAATGGCGAAAAAAGAACGAATAGATGTATTGCTTGTTGAGAGGGGATTAATCGAGACAAGAGAAAAAGCGAAGCGGGCCGTAATGGCGGGTATCGTTTATTCTAATGAAGAACGAATTGATAAACCGGGTGAAAAAATACCGGTTGATGCACCGATTGAATTAAAAGGGAAAACAATGCCATATGTCAGCCGGGGCGGACTAAAGCTTGAAAAAGCATTGAACGTATTTGACGTATCCGTTACGGATAAAATAATACTCGATATTGGTGCCTCAACAGGCGGATTTACGGATTGCGCATTACAAAATGGAGCACAAATATCCTATGCACTTGACGTAGGGTACAACCAGCTTGCATGGAAACTGAGGCAGGATGAGCGGGTCGTTGTGATGGAGAGGACAAACTTCCGTTACGTCACACCGGCAGACTTAACAAAAGGAATGCCGCACTTTGCGGTCATTGATGTTTCCTTTATATCACTCTCACTTATATTGCCGGTGTTAAAATCTCTGCTGGTGCCTGGAAGTGATGTGGTAGCACTTGTAAAACCACAATTTGAAGCAGGGCGCGAACAAGTAGGCAAAAAAGGGATTGTTCGCGATAAAGCAGTTCATCAGGCAGTGATCGAAAAAATAATTAACCTATCCGCTGATCTTGGGTATAATGTGATGAATTTATCTCATTCGCCCATTACAGGCGGCGATGGAAACATTGAATTTTTGCTGCATATTCGCTGGCCAGGTGAAAATGGCGGCTCAGTTAACCTGGCCATTACGCCTGAACAGGCTGTGGATGCAGCACATAATGAATTTAAAGAAAAACGCTAATCATTTATTTAAGATCAGCTATACGGCCGGCTCTAACGATGAATAAGAGTCCGGCCGCTTTTTGTATACTTTTCAAGACAAATACAGTATGGTAATGTATAAACAAGTATAATTATACATTATGAGGTGAACTTGATGAATAAAGGTCAACGGCATATTAAAATAAGAGAAATGATTGCCAATAATGAGATTGAAACACAGGATGAACTAGTGGATTTACTTAGAGAAGCCGGTTATAACGTCACACAGGCGACGATCTCGAGGGATATAAAAGAACTTCACCTTGTGAAAGTACCATTAATGGACGGCCGTTACAAATACAGTTTGCCTGCAGATCAGCGCTTCAATCCACTGCAAAAATTGAAACGCTCACTCGTTGACTGTTTCGTCAGTATTGATTCCGCTGGTCACTTTGTTGTTATGAAAACACTGCCTGGAAACGCGCAGGCGGTAGGGGCATTAATCGACAATTTGGACTGGGAGGAAATCATGGGAACGATTTGCGGCGACGATACATGTCTGCTAATATGCCGGGCACCGGAGCATACGGAAATTGTATCTGCCCGCTTTTTAGAAATGCTTTAATAAGGATGTGACCGATCGTGCTTCAAGAATTATCAATACGCCATTTTGCAATTATTGATTCGCTTGAATTATCATTTGACAAAGGTTTGACTGTTTTAACAGGAGAAACGGGTGCAGGGAAATCGATTATTATCGATGCATTGCAGCTGTTAACCGGCGGCAGGGGCTCCGGTGAATTCGTCCGCCACGGCGAGAAAAAGGCGGAAATTGAAGGGATGTTTACGATTCATGAAAACCACCCCTGTCATCAATTATGCCGGGAATTTGGCATTGATGTGGAAGAAGAAGCGATTATTTTACGACGCGAAATTTCATCAAATGGCAAAAGCGTCTGCCGTGCGAACGGAAAAATGGTCACTCTATCCATTTTACGCGAAATTGGCGCACGCTTAATGGATATTCATGGACAGCACGAGCATCAGGAATTAATGAATGCCGGCACCCACCTGCGTTTACTTGATGACTTCGGCGGGACAGCGATTTATCAGGCAAAGGAAAAGTATAAAGAAGTATACAGCCGATATGAACACTTACAGACAGAAATACGGCGGTTAAGTGAAAATGAGCAAAATCTTGCCCACCGGCTTGACTTAATTCAATTTCAATTAAATGAAATACAAAAAGCCGAACTGACAGCAGGCGAAGAAGAAAAATTGGAATCAGAAAGGCAGCAGCTTGCCAACTTTGAAAAGCTGTATGGCGCATTATCGGAAGCGTACGGGGCGCTTTCAGGAGATGGTAAAGCATTAGATTGGCTCGGCATAAGTGTCAATGGACTTGAATCAGCTGCCGGCATTAACAGGCAATATAAAGCACTTCATGAAGCAGCTGCAAATAGTTTTTACGTGCTGGAAGATACGGTTCGGGATGTCAGTTCTATTTTAGATACGCTCGAGTTTGATCCAGCAAGGTTAAATGAGATCGAAAGCCGGTTAAATGAGATCAACCAGTTAAAACGAAAATATGGTTCAACAATTGAGGATATTTTACAATATGGCGAAAAAATTGCAGAAGAAATCGATCAGCTGACCCACCGTGAAACACATATAAGCAGACTGCAAAAAGAAATGGTCGAATTGGAAGCAGCTGTCATGACAGAAGGAAAGAAACTGTCAAAGCTGCGCAGTGCCGCAGCAGGACATCTCGAAGAAGCGATTCATCGGGAACTGAAAGAACTTTATATGGAAAAAACCGTTTTTAAAGTGCATTTTCAATCAGAGACTGGACAGTATAAAAAAGATGGTATTGATCAAGTTGAATTTTACATGACAACCAATCCTGGTGAACCGCTCAAGCCGCTTGTGAAAGTTGCGTCAGGTGGAGAAATGTCGCGTGTCATGCTCGCGATGAAAACGATTTTTTCCAAACACCAGGGCGTCACATCGATTATTTTTGATGAGGTGGATACCGGTGTAAGCGGCCGTGTTGCACAGGCGATTGGCGAAAAAATTTATAAAATTGCCGTACATTCACAAGTGCTCTGTATTTCCCATCTACCACAAGTCGCTGCGATGGCAGATTCCCATCTATACATTCAAAAAAATCAAGACAGCAAGCGGACAAGCACCCTTGTTACGCCGCTAAATGATGATGAAAAAGCTTCAGAAATCGGCCGGATGATCTCCGGTGTGGAAATGACTGATTTAACGAAAGAACATGCAAAAGAGCTGCTGGCCCTTTCAGCCAAATTAAAACAATCAGCTGTTTTGAAATGACATCCATCTCCGCCCCATATTACCGTCATAATCATCCCTCCTGACGGACAAAGTAACAGTGCAAGAGGAGAAGGAGGGAGTGGTATGACGGTCAGGCACGCATCGTATCGGTTTCTTTTCTTTTTTTTACTGTTGTTGTCAGTATGTACAGGACATGGAACAGTCATTCAAGCGCAGACGACAGAACATGAATTATTGCAGTCAGCTGGATTTCCTGCAGAACATGAAGAACGTGATCGCATCTTTGTTGTTCCCGGTGGACAGTCAGTCGGACTTCAGCTTCAGACAAAAGGATTATACGTTGTAGGGTTTCATTTTATCGGTACAGCCAATGAAAAGCAGTCCCCGGGAGAATCATCTGGATTATTGCCGGGAGATGTTATTGTAAGCATCAATAACGAAAAAGTGACCGAACCCCAGTCGATTCGGCCGTTTGTTCAGTCTGCAGGTGAACAAAACAAACCTTTGCAGTTATCCGTTCTTCGCGGTAAAAAAACGCTTAAGCTTGCGGTTACACCAGTAAAAGATACTGAAGCAAATACGTACAAACTTGGTGTATACATCAAGAACCGTTCAGCTGGAATTGGAACGCTGACGTTTTATGATCCGAAATCAAAAAAATATGGGGCGCTCGGCCATGTCATTAGTGATGTACAGTCAGGACAGCCGTTTGCTCCGGTAAAAGGCACGCTTCATCCTGCACGTATTACGGGCATTCAAAAAGCCACAGAAGGCGTTCCAGGTGAAAAAACAGCTGTTATCCCTACTGAAGATAAGTGGGGTACAGTGACCGCTAATACCCCTTTCGGCATTTTTGGCCGCCTTCAGGCAGATCTTCAAGGAACCAGACTGTATCCGGCTGCACACCCGGATGAAGTCGTCGAGGGGCCGGCAGAAATATGGACGGTGACTGAAAATGAAAAGGTGGAAACGTTCAAGGTATCCGTGACAAGAACAATTCAGCAGACCAAACCGGGTATTAAAGGAATGATCATTAAAATGACCGATCCCCGTTTAATTGGGAAAACGGGGGGGATCGTACAAGGAATGAGTGGAAGCCCGATTATTCAAAATGGACGGATTATTGGAGCGGTAACGCATGTGTTCGTAAATGATCCATTATCCGGGTACGGTGTTCATATAAATTGGATGTTAAAAGATGCTGGGATTATGTAGAGGGTAAAAAAGAGGGTAAAAACCCTCTTTTTTTGACGAAAAAAAATGAAAAAAAAGTCGAAAAATGACATAAAAGCGTGTAAAATAAATATTTTCAATTTTTTAAAGGATTTCATTTCTCTTTGTCGAAAAAACATTTAGAATAACCTTAAGGTTAGACGAATGAGGAGGAAACAACGTGGGGGAAATTAAAGTAGCAGTTGTGGACGACAATCGTCAACTCGTTCAGCTGCTTGAAGAAGTAATTTCAAGTCAGGACGATATGACGATAGCAGGAACAGCATATAACGGACAGGAATGCTTATCGATGCTTTTGGAAGCTGAACCAGATGTGTTGATTCTTGATATTATTATGCCGCATATGGATGGACTAGCTGTTCTTGAACGGCTGCGTGCCAACGGACAGCAAAAACAGCCGCAAGTGATTATGCTGACGGCGTTCGGACAGGAAGATGTGACGAAAAAAGCAGTCGAACTGGGCGCTTCTTATTTCATGTTAAAGCCATTTGACATGGATAGCCTTGTCGGTCAAATCAGGCAGGTAAGCGGGATCGAAGCTCCTGTTCACCGTGTAGAAAGACGAGAAGAACCAAAAAAACCAAAGCGGAATATTGATGCGAGCATTACGGCTGTTATTCATGAAATTGGCGTTCCAGCCCATATAAAGGGGTATTTATATTTGCGTGAAGCCATTACAATGGTCTTTAATGACATTGAATTACTCGGTTCCATTACAAAAGTGCTTTATCCGGAAATTGCCCGTAAATACAACACAACGCCTAGCCGTGTGGAGAGAGCGATTCGCCATGCGATTGAAGTCGCCTGGAGCCGTGGCAACATGGAATCCATCGCAGCAATGTTTGGCTACACCGTCTCTGTCACAAAAGCGAAGCCGACAAATTCAGAGTTTATTGCTATGGTGGCGGATAAATTACGGATTGAGTATATGGCATCATAACGATGGCGTGGCGCAGGTTTAGGTGTCATGACAATGCACACGCATAACCCAATAAACGGACGGAACTCATAACGTAAATCTTGCGTCTCACTTTATCGCAAAGGGAGACGTTTTTTTTCTGTTTACTGAAATCATTTCTAATGGTTCAGATTATTGACGAAAATAAAATAATGACGCTAGTGTTTGACCGGCCATTATAGGACTTCTTCAATGACCAATGGCGTCTTCAGCATTTTAACTAATATCGATTCATTTTCGGTATGTCCATCGCTTTGGTAACCGGATATGCGGCTATCCAGGAGTAGATCTTGTTTCTGCTTTCTGTATATATCGGGCTAATGCCGCTCCGTCTATTACCATACCGAATAAACTAAAAAAGACATTTCTAATCCCCGATCAGACTACAACTTACAACCGTTGTAGTCTTTTTTTATCTGTTTCTTTCGTAATTTATCTGGGATTTTCTTTTCTACAGTTTTATATGGCTTGTGTTTTCTTTTTCTCGTATTCCAATTCAAGAAAAGCTCTCACAATAAAATCAGCTGTTTTATTGGCCATTTTATAAACCAGTGAAAGACGTGTACACTGAAGTACTTGTAGAGGAAGAAACCCTCCAACATTGACAATGCCAGAAATATTGTAATCGCCGATAGGAGAAAGGTCCTTTTGAACTCCTGATCCTGGTTTTAATGGTCCTTCTTCTAATTGAATGGATCCTATATGATCGGAAGAGCCGAGGCAGGCGTCGATCGCAATAACGGTTATGTCTCTGTGGTTTTGCTGGATTCGTTGAACTGTCTCATCTAAGTTTTTAGCGTGAACCGGTTGATTCAAACAGCCATGCACTGAGACATGGGGATACTTTCTAATGGAGAAAGTTTCTTTTAGTTTTAACCCGACAAATGGACCGTAACTGTCGCCTGAAGACCGGTCTGAACCAATACAAACAAAGACCACCTGCTGTTTATCAGAAAGTATAGGCTTTAATTCGTTTTTCATATTGTGAACAAAAAAAGTATCGTCTACAAAACGTCTCAAAATTTAGAAACCCTCCTTTTATTAAAACTGCGCATAATACCTCTGTTTTATGTAAAGTATTAAAAGTTAAAGTGTTATCATATGATGGGTACGTACGTAAATATATTACGCGTACTGATTTCATTTAATACGTATTTGAATAAGTATTTTTACGCTTTTTGGAATAAGACAAGATTCATGGAGAGGTAAAGGACAATCAGAACGGTTACGAGTGGAATGAATATGCAACGGAAAGCGCAAGTAGTGGGAGAATGAAAGGAGTGATTGAGTAAGTTGAATTAGGTATAAATCATGGTAGTTGTATCTTTATCCCCTTAAAAGTATAATTATAAATAATGTTAGGGGATTATTATGCATGAGGCAGTATAAAATACATAGTAGGTTTTGTTAGAGATGATTTAGAATATATTTTCTCAAGAAGAAAACTATATAAAAAGACAGCGGCCTCAACTAAAATGAAGTGAGGCCGCTTTTCGCTATTTTTTCTCTTGAAACTTTGGCTGTACTTTATTCAGCTTCCGGTCACGTCTAAAAATAAATCCTCCAACAAAGCCAAGGCCGCCGAGGAAAAGAAGCAATCCAGCTATAAATTGGAGCCACAATACTGGAAACGGCGGCTGTAATATTCCAAACAGCATGTCGCGCATCAATTTAATTCCCACACCGGCTAGAAAACCGGGAATAACGAGAATAAGCAAAGCAATGATCCGGATCATTGATCAAAACCTTCTTTCAAAAATATCGTCTTTCACAAATCATAACGTACATGCATTATTTGTCAAGAATGCCTGCTGTTATAAAAAAAGAAACAAAAAATATTACTTATCACATGACATAGTTTTAAAAACCGTATACAATAATAATGGAATATAAAAAAGGGAGAGAACGAATTTGGCAGAAGAATATGATCTTGTCGTTTTAGGCGGCGGCACAGGCGGCTATGTAGCAGCAATACGCGCCGCACAGATTGGACTCAAAACAGCTGTCGTCGAAAAAGAACAATTAGGCGGCACTTGTCTTCATAGAGGCTGCATTCCAACAAAAGCCCTGCTTAGAAGTGCGGAAGTGTTCAGAACGGTTAAAGAAGCGGCCAAGTTCGGTGTATCGGCAGAAAATACAAAGCTTCAATTTAAAGAAGTACAGGAAAGAAAAGAAAAAATTGTACATACACTGTATAACGGAGTACAGTCATTAATGAAAAAAGGAAAAATTGATGTTTTTCATGGAATTGGCCGAATTATGGGTCCGTCTATTTTCTCGCCTCAGTCGGGCACGATATCAGTTGAAATGAACGGTGGAACAGACAATCTCATGCTTGTTCCAAAAAATGTGATCATCTCTACTGGATCTCGTCCAAAAGTATTACCGGGGTTGGAAGTGGATGGGGAATGGATAGTATCATCAAATGAAGCACTTATGCTTGAAGATGTACCGTCATCTGTGATAATTGTCGGAGGCGGTGTCATTGGCATTGAATGGGCCTCTATGCTGGCAGACTTCGGAAGCAAGGTGACGGTTATTGAATATTCAGACCGAATCATACCGACTGAAGATGAAGATATTTCAGCAGAAATGGCGCGGCTTTTAACCAAACGTGGCGTCAACATTTTAACTGGAGTAAAAATTCAGCCCGAAACTGTGGAGAAACATGCGGGCGTTATACGCGTTGAAATAAAAACGAATAAGGGAACAGAAATCGTCGAAGCAGAAAAAATGCTCGTTTCCGTTGGACGTTCTGCCAATATTGAGGACATTGGACTGGAAAATACGGAGATTATCGTTGAAAATGGATGCATTCAAGTAAATGATAAGCTTCAAACAAATGAATCTCACATTTACGCAATTGGTGACGTCATCGGTGGTTTGCAGCTGGCTCATGTGGCATCTCACGAAGGAATACTGGCTGTTGAGCATATTGCCGGAGACAACTCGGAGCCGATCGACTATACAACCGTGCCAAAATGTATCTACTCAAGTCCGGAAGCGGCAAGTATCGGTTTAACCGAAAAAGAGGCAAGAGAAAAAGGATATGAAGTGAAGACAGGCAAATTTCCATTTCAAGCTGTCGGAAAAGCGCTCGTTTTTGGCGAACAGGACGGATTTGTTAAAATCGTTGCTGATCAAAAAACAGATGACATACTAGGCATCCATATAATTGGCCCGAATGCGACAGAGCTTATTTCGGAAGCGGCACTTGCACGAATTTTGGATGCATCGGCATGGGAAATCGGTACAATGATTCATCCTCATCCGACATTGGCGGAAGCAATGGGAGAAGCGGCACTTTTAGTTGATGGTAAAGCGATTCATATGTGAAAGGAGAAAATAAATGGAAAACAGACATGAAAAAATCGGATTAACAGATGAAACCGTACGGAAAATGTATGAAACAATGCTGCTTGCACGCCGTCTGGACGAGCGTATGTGGCTGTTAAACCGCTCCGGAAAAATTCCCTTCGTCGTCTCCGGACAGGGGCAGGAAGCGGCACAGGTTGGAGCAGCTTTTGCACTTGATCGCAATCAAGATTACATATTACCGTATTACCGGGATGCAGCCGTAGTACTTGCTTTTGGCATGACCGTAAAAGACTTAATGCTGGCGGCGTTTGCGAAAGCAGAAGATCCGAATTCGGGGGGCCGGCAAATGCCGGGTCATTTCGGACAAAAAAAGAACCGGATCGTCACAGGATCATCACCTGTCACGACGCAGGTACCGCATGCAGTCGGCATTGCACTGGCTGCAAAAATGGATAAAAAAGAGTATGTGTCATTTGTCACATTTGGAGAAGGGTCCTCCAATCAGGGGGATTTTCACGAAGGAGCCAATTTTGCAGGCGTTCATAAACTGCCGGTTATTTTTTTGTGTGAAAACAACCAATATGCGATTTCTGTTCCAGCGGACAAGCAGCTCGCTTCTGTAAAAGTATCTGATCGTGCAATTGGCTATGGTATGCCAGGATATACAATTGACGGGAATGATCCAATTGAAGTGTACCGATATGTACAAGAAGCGGCAGATCGAGCGCGGCGGGGAGAAGGGCCAACGCTCATTGAAACGATGATGTACCGTTTGACACCGCACACATCTGATGACGATGACCGTTCGTACCGTGAAATGGAGGAAGTGGAGAAAGCAAAATTAAGCGACCCTCTACTAACATTCCGGAAGTATGTGAAAGAAACAGGAGTGTTAACGGATGAACAAGAACAGCAGATGGAACACGCCATACAGCAAATAATCAACGAAGCGACTGACTATGCAGAACAGGCACCATATCCGAGACAGGAGCAAACGCTTGACTTTGTTTACGCAGAAAAAGAACAGGGGGGTGCAGTATAATGGCTGTTATGTCGTACATTGATGCAGTCACAATGGCTCTCCGGGAAGAAATGGAACGAGATCAAAGCGTATTTATTCTCGGGGAAGACGTTGGGAAAAAAGGCGGTGTTTTTAAAGCAACAGCCGGGCTGTATGAACAGTTTGGCGAGTCACGCGTGCTTGATACACCTTTGGCTGAATCCGCGATTGCCGGTGTCGCGATCGGCGCCGCAATGGTCGGAAAGCGGCCGGTTGCTGAAATGCAGTTCGCTGATTTTATTATGCCTGCTGTCAATCAAATTATTTCTGAAGCGGCAAAAATCCGTTACCGGTCAAACAACGACTGGAACTGTCCGCTCGTTATCCGTGCACCGTACGGCGGAGGCATTCACGGTGCGTTATATCACTCACAGTCCGTTGAAGCGATATTTGCGAATCAGCCCGGTTTAAAAATAGTCATGCCATCGACACCATATGATGTAAAGGGACTGTTAAAAGCGGCAATACGTGATGACGATCCTGTGCTGTTTTTCGAACATAAAAAAGCATACCGGTTAATAAAAGGGGACGTGCCAGAAGAAGACTATGAACTGCCGATCGGAAAAGCGGATGTAAAGCGAAAAGGTGAAGACATCACGGTTATTACGTATGGACTGTGCGTTCACTTTGCCTTGCAGGCAGCGGAAAAGCTCGCAAAAGATGGGATTGAAGCCGAAGTTGTTGATTTACGGACAGTGTACCCGCTCGACAAAGAGGCGATCATTGAATCGGCATCGAAAACAGGAAAAGTCCTGCTCGTAACTGAAGATAACAAAGAAGGAAGCATCATAAGTGAAGTGGCGGCGATTATTGCCGAGCACTGCTTGTTTGATCTCGATGCACCGATCCAGCGGCTTGCAGGACCTGATGTACCGGCAATGCCTTATGCACCGACGATGGAAAAATATTTTATGATGAATCCGGAAAAAGTCGAGAAAGCGATGCGCGAGCTGGCTGAATTTTAATGGTTTCACAGAAAGGAGTTTTTTTATGGCGATTCAGCGTGTGACGATGCCAAAGCTCGGTGAGAGTGTCACAGAAGGAACGATCACAAAGTGGCTTGTAAAAGTAGGCGACTATGTGAATAAGTATGATCCGATTGCAGAAGTGTTGACGGACAAAGTGAACGCAGAAATCCCCTCTTCCTTTACAGGTGTAATTCAAGACATAATCGCAAAAGAAGATGAAACGTTGTCTGTCGACGACGTCATCTGCACGATCAATACGGAAGAAATAGCCGAGGTCGTCGAAAAACAGGAAGAAACAGTACAGCCTGCAGCAGCCGTATCAACGGATCATCGTGCCCGCTATTCACCGGCCGTTTTGAAGCTTTCACAGCAAAACGGGATTGATTTGTCAAACGTAAAAGGTACAGGAAAAGGCGGCCGTATTACGCGCAAAGATATCCAGGCACTTATAGATGCGGGCGTGCAGACGAAACAACAGACAAAAAGCCAGCAGGACGTTGTACGAACGAACGGCGGCGATACAATTATTCCACTTGACGGCATCAGACAAACAGTTGCGGCGAATATGGTGCGGACAAAGCAGGAAGTCCCCCATGCGTGGATGATGATCGAAGTCGATGTGACAAAGCTCGTCCAGTATCGAGATTCAATAAAACAGCCTTTCAAAGAAAACGAAGGGTTTAATATTACGTATTTTGCCTTTTTTGTAAAAGCTGTGGCGCGTGCATTAAAAGAATTTCCGGAAATGAATGCGATGTGGGCAGGAGATCATATTGTCCGCAAAAAGGAGATCAATATTTCGATTGCTGTTGCTGCGGATGAAAAATTATTTGTCCCTGTAGTCAAACAAGCAGATGAAAAATCGGTTAAAGGCATTGCGCGAGATGTAAATGACCTGGCGAAAAAAGCGCGGTCTGGTTCACTCCGGCAAGAAGATGTGACTGGCGGCACTTTTACAGTGAACAACACGGGTTCATTCGGTTCTGTTCAGTCAATGGGAATCATTAATTACCCTCAGGCAGCTATTTTGCAAGTTGAATCCATTGTAAAACGGCCAGTCATTATTGATGGAATGATCGCTGTCCGTGATATGGTCAACTTATGTTTGTCACTTGATCATCGGGTCCTCGATGGACTTATTTGCGGCCGTTTTATGAATCGGGTCAAAGAATTACTGGAAAATGCCTCGGAAGAAACATTGCCCGTTTATTAATGAAAAGTGCATATAAGATGCTTATAGAAATCGCCTCAGTCTGTTTGCTGGTTTGGTCACTCACTATACCGGAGAGGCGGTTTTTTATTTTTGGTAAAAAAGCACCTAATCTATGTTAGGAAAAATAACATGAGTGTTGTGTTATGTTCCGGTTTCCTTTATTCTGATTAAATAAAGTAATTTAATAACGAGAAAAGGAGAGTTGTGTTTGGAAGCGTTTATTACTTGGTTAAATTCAGAAGTTTTATGGAGTACACCGGTTGTTTATGCATTAATGGCTGTTGGTCTTATTTTTTCCATTTTTACTCGTTTTTTGCAAGTAAGGCTTATTAAAGATATGGTCATGCTGATGTTTCAGGGAAAAAGTTCAGAAGCTGGTGTTTCATCGTTTCAGGCATTGTCGATCGCGCTGTCCGGGCGTGTCGGAACGGGGAATATTGCCGGTGTAGCGACCGCGATATTCTACGGAGGTCCCGGTGCGGTATTCTGGATGTGGATGATCGCTTTTATCGGTGCATCGAGTGCATTTGTTGAATCTACCCTTGCCCAAATATATAAGACAAAGCAGGGCGGCCAATATCGGGGGGGCCCCGCCTACTATATTGAAAAAGGAATCGGCTGGAAATGGTTCGCGGTGTTGTTTGCTTTTGCCGCGCTGCTCGCGATGGCCATTTTGATGCCGGGTGTTCAGTCGAATTCAATAGCGGCAGGAATTGAGAATGCATTTGGCATTAGCCCGGTTGTAACAGGTATTCTGATTGCCTTATTGCTTGCATTTATTATTTTTGGCGGGGTAAAGAGGATCGCCCATGCAGCACAAATTATCGTTCCGTTTATGGCGCTCGGCTACATTTTGCTGTCCGTGATTATCGTGATCATGAACATTACGGAATTGCCAGCTGTCATTTCCCTTATTTTCCGGAGTGCATTTGGGGTTGATCAAGTTTTCGGCGGCCTAATCGGTATGGCGATATTGTGGGGTGTAAAACGAGGTCTTTATTCCAATGAAGCAGGACAGGGAACAGGCGCTCACCCGGCTGCAGCAGCAGAAGTCTCCCATCCGGCAAAGCAAGGTCTTGTTCAGGCATTTTCCGTTTACATTGATACGTTGTTAGTCTGCTCGGCAACAGCGTTCATGATTTTGATTACGGGTATGTACAATACACAGACGGAAGACGGTACATTTTTGGCTCAAAACTTAAAAGGCACTGAAGTAGGACCAGGCTTTACGCAGGCGGCTATTGATAGTGTAATTCCTGGTTTTGGCGCTGGGTTTGTGGCGATTGCGCTGTTCTTCTTCGCCTTTACAACAATTATGGCGTATTATTATATCGCAGAAACGAACATTTCTTATTTAATGCAAGGCAAAACAAATCCAATTGCCATCAACGTGCTTCGGTTGATTATGATCGCAACGACGTTTTATGGGGCCACAAATGAATCAGCACTCGCCTGGGCATTTGGAGATGCCGGGCTCGGTATCATGGTCTGGCTGAATATCATCGCCATCCTTATTTTGGCGAAACCAGCCCTTCTGGCGCTGAAAGACTATGAAAAACAGAAAAAGCAGGGAATTGATCCGGTTTTTGACCCGAAAGCACTCGGTATTAAAAATGCGGACTTTTGGGAAAACGAATATAAAAAGTAATGAAAAAGGGGCGTCTCAATTTGAGACGCCCGTTTTCATTACTTAAATAATCCTGCGATCCCATCGACGATGGATTGAAGGAAATCAATGATGGACTGCAAAATCCCCTGTCCTTCTTCAGAGTTTTTAAAGCTATCCCATTGCTCTTTCGCTTTATCAATTTGTGAGTTTACTTGATCCCAGTTGATGTCCAGGTTTTGCATCTTATCAAACAATGATGCCAGCTGATCAACTTGGGCGTCACTCAGTTGAATATTTAACTCATTTGAAATGTTGTTAATGATGACTTGAATTTCTTGCAAGTTCTGTGGATTTTGCGCTGCAACTTCCTCTTTAATGCGTTCAATTAAATTTGTTGCTTCTTCCTGCCCGATTTGATCACCGAGTTTTGCCGTTGTGACCATTTCTTCATTCGCCACCTGCTTTTGTTCTTCCGGAATCGCTTCACCGGTTGTAGATTCATAAGCTTTAATGATGCCGGTTAATGCGGCTGTTCCAGATACTTCGAACGGAGCGGTAATGTAAATCTCTGCATCTTTCACACTTGCCGTTGTGAGGGCATTTGTATACATTTCTTTTGAAACCCATGAAATATTTTTTGTCTCAACATTTAAGCCGGCACCGGATTCAGCTGTTGTAATTTTGCTTGAAGAAATAGCTTTCGAGCCGATCTGTGCTTTCGGAATATAGTCACCTAAATATTGATGTTCTTCGGCGTTTGATACAGTAATTGTTTGTACATCAGCGGGAACGTCCATCTCTGTCAGCAGCTGCTCTTTTTGCGCCGGTGTTAAATTTTCACCAAGTGTCACAATAATGTCGCCAGGTGTGCTGTCCGCAGAGACAACTGTCCCTAAACTGAAGACCGCAATACTGAGCAAGCTAAATAGTTTTTTCATAATCTCTCTCCTGAATGAAAAATTGGCTCTCTTAGAAAAAAGAGTTAACAATAGAATAGCATGGCTTCAATATTTTTTCACGTTTTGAAGGATGTTGATTGCCTTATTTCCCCTTTTTATAATACAATGAAAAGGAAGCGGGCAGAGTTTTTTAAGCATGTGCTTCAAATTGAAAACGATTTCAATAAAGGGGTGGAGAACATGAAACAGCAGACATTTCCAGCTGCCTCATATACTGATTGGGAACAGGCTGCACATTCGTCATTAAAGGGGAAAGCACTATCTAAGCTTTTCACGAAAACAGTGGAAAGTATTGAACTAAAGCCGCTTTATACGAAAGAGGATGTGGAAGGAATTTATCGTTCGCTTCCAGGTGATAAGCCATTTACAAGGGGGTTTTATGGAGAAGGAGCGTTTCCAGCAAGTGGATTTGTATTAGAAACGGACCCCTTATCTGAAGGAGCCGCAGTGGGAGTTTTTCCTTCTGTGTCAATGCTCCAAAACATACATACGCAACAATTCATTACAATCAATACGGTTCCTTATCATATGGCTGGTGCGAATGCCGTTCAAGAACTTGTGGCCGCCTTGTCAGAAGCTGTATTTTATATGAAGGAAGCAGAAAAGAAAGGGATAAAGAAAAGTGACGCGGCATCTAAATTGGTTGTTCATTTTGCTTCGGGACCGCGGTTTTTTACGGAATTGGCAAAAATACGCGCATTCCGGACACTCTGGTCTGCTCTAATGGATGCATATGAACTGGATGAAAACGCGAAGCCCAAAATCAGTGTAGAAACGAGCCAGTTAACGTTATCGTCCCTCGACCCGCATGTCAATATTTTGCGTACCGGAAGTGCAGCGTTTGCTGCCGTTCTCGCAAATATTGATTATTTATCTGTTACTCCGTTTGATCAATTGACCGGCGAAACCTCCGGGCTGTCAGAACGTATCGCACAAAACATTCCGCTTCTTCTGCGGCATGAATCGCATCTTGATAAAGTAATTGACCCTGGAGGCGGTTCTTATTATATCGAATCATTAACAGAAGAAATCGGCCGGCTTGCATGGGATGAATTTGCCTTGATGGAAGATAAGGGTGGAATTGAGCAAGCTTTGCGAACAGGAGTATTTCAAAAAGAAATTATGGAAGTTCAAGCGAATCGCGAGCATGATGCTGCCACAAGAAAACATCAATTGATCGGGACGAACATTTATGCAAACATAGATGAAACAAATCGATTCTCAGACGAAACACAAGTGCAAGCAAAAATAGAAGGTGAGAAAATCAATCCGCTAATGCCAAAACGTCTGGCAAAGCCTTTTGAACAACTTCGTCAAAAAGCGGTGCGTCTTGAACAAACTGAACAGTCTGTCGAAGGAGGAATTATTTGCCTGGGCGAGCTGAAAACAAATAAACCGCGTGTAGATTATGTGACGGGTGTTCTGGCGGTCGGCGGTATTCATGCTGTAAAGTCAGAGAATATAGATAAGATTGAAGAAGCTGTAAAGTTTGTGAAAGACACCAAACTGCCTTATTACTGTATTTGCGGGGCAGATGCGGTGTATGAAGAGTTCGGCCAGGAGCTGGTCGATGAGTTGAAAAAGGCGGCAAATGGCGCGATGATTGATGTCGCGGGTAAATGGCAGGCAGATGGACTAAACGGTTCGATTGCTGCGGGTGACAATATTGTGGAAAAATTGTCGGAACTGCTTTCACTATTTGAAGGGAGGACGATTCAATGAAGTTAAAAGACTACAATCCATTTAAAGCAGGGGCTGTAAAACCGGCCGATGACCGAAAAAAAGAACTGGAACAGGAAGTAAAAAAGACGTTTGATGATTTGTCTTTTGAAACAAATGAATCGATCCGCCTTAAAGCGCTTTATACGGCTGAAGATACAAAATCACTTGAACATGTAAACGATTATCCGGGTATTGCTCCATATACACGGGGTCCATACCCAACGATGTACGTAAACCGTCCGTGGACGGTCCGTCAGTACGCTGGGTTCTCAACGGCTGAAGAAAGCAATGCATTTTATCGTAGAAACCTCGCAATGGGGCAAAAAGGGCTGTCAGTTGCATTTGACCTTCCTACTCACCGCGGCTACGATTCTGATCATCCTCGTGTAGTGGGGGATGTTGGAAAAGCAGGCGTAGCCATTGATTCAGTTGAGGATACGAATATTTTATTTAACGGCATTCCGCTGGATCAAATGTCTGTCTCGATGACGATGAACGGTGCGGTTTTGCCGATTATGGCGTTTTTTATCGTTTCGGCTGAAGAACAGGGCGTCAGCCAAGAAAAATTGTCAGGAACGATTCAAAACGATATTTTAAAAGAATACATGGTACGAAATACATACATTTATCCGCCCGAAACTTCGATGCGCATCATTGCCGATATTTTTGACTATACGTCAAAACATATGCCGAAGTTTAACTCGATTTCCATTTCAGGCTACCATATGCAGGAAGCAGGAGCGCCCGCTGATATTGAACTTGCATATACGCTTGCGGATGGGCTGGAATATGTGCGTACTGGTCTTGCTGCCGGTATCGACATTGATTCATTCGCACCGCGCTTGTCGTTTTTCTGGGCGATCGGCATGAATTATTTTATGGAAGTGGCGAAAATGAGAGCGGCACGGCGTATATGGGCTCAATTAATGAAGCCATTCAATCCGTCCAATGAAAAGTCAATGGCACTCCGCACCCATTCGCAAACATCCGGCTGGAGTTTGACAGAGCAAGACCCGTTTAATAACGTGACGCGGACGCTCATTGAAGCCCATGCGGCTGCCATGGGGCACACGCAGTCGCTCCATACAAACGCCCTGGATGAGGCCATTGCACTTCCGACGGATTTCTCCGCACGTATTGCACGTAACACACAGTTATTTTTACAAGAAGAAACGGGAATCACGAACGTTATTGATCCTTGGGGCGGCTCGTATTATGTCGAGGCGCTTACAAATGAATTAATGGAACGAGCGTGGACCCATATTGAAGAAATTGAATCACTCGGCGGTATGACGAAAGCCATTGAGACGGGCTTGCCAAAAATGAAAATTGAGGAAGCAGCGGCACGCCGTCAGGCAAAAATTGATTCCGGCCAGGAAATTATTATTGGAATGAACAAATACCGGCTTGAGAAAGAGGATCCGATCGATATCCTCGATATTGACAATACGGCAGTCCGGTTAAAGCAAATTGAACGTATTGAAAACATGCGGGCAAAACGGGATGAATCGAAAGTAAAAGAAGCGCTTGATGCGATTACAGCATCCGCTGAGTCTGGCGAAGGAAACTTGCTTGAACTTGCGGTAAATGCCGCGAGACATCGTGCAACACTCGGCGAAATTTCCGACGCTGTAGAGGCGGTGAGCGGCAGGCATAAGGCGGTGATCAGGTCGGTGAGCGGCGTTTATGGAT
Source organism: Domibacillus epiphyticus (assembly GCF_001975785.1). Lineage (GTDB taxonomy): Bacteria > Bacillota > Bacilli > Bacillales > Domibacillaceae > Domibacillus > Domibacillus epiphyticus. The sequence goes on from NZ_MSFI01000009.1 coordinate 365,417, forward strand.
CAAATTATTCCGATTCAGAACAAATGACAATGGTACAGAAAATGACCAAAGAATTTGAAGAGCAGGAAGGGCGCCGTCCTCGTATTTTAGTGGCGAAAATGGGTCAGGACGGTCATGACCGCGGCGCAAAAGTCATTGCGACTGCGTACGCTGACCTCGGGTTTGACGTAGATATCGGTCCTTTATTTCAAACACCGGAAGAAACGGCAAAACAGGCTGTGGAGAACGATGTTCATGCCGTTGGATTCAGCTCGCTTGCAGCGGGTCATAAAACACTTCTGCCTGCGCTTGTTGATGAACTTCAAAAGCTCGGCCGGGAAGATATCGTTGTGTTTGTCGGAGGCGTAATTCCAGCGCAGGATTATGATTTCTTAAAAGAAAAAGGCGCAGCTGCTATTTTTGGACCGGGTACTGTCATTCCTGTTTCGGCACAAGTCATTTTGGAGAAAATTTATGAGCGGCTCGGCTACGAGGAAGTGGTGGAATGACGGAAGAACATCTTCATGTAAGAAAAGGAGTGGCGGCCAGTCATGACGGCATGATCGCCCCTCCGCGCAAAACATTTCGAAAAAAGACGGCTGAGCCACCCAATTTGACGGCCATTGCGGAAAAGGTTAAGCAAGGATCAATGAGGGAATTGGCGAAGGCGATTACGTTTATTGAAAGCAATGCCGGTGATCACTACCTTTATGGTCAGAAATTATTGCAGGAATTGCTGCCCTCCACTGGAAAGGCGATCCGGATTGGCATAACGGGTGTACCTGGTGCGGGGAAAAGCACATTTATTGAATCGTTCGGGACAATGCTGTGTGACGCGGGTCACCGCGTTGCTGTACTTGCGATTGACCCAAGTTCATCCATTTCAGGAGGGTCCATTTTAGGGGATAAGACAAGGATGGAAAAGCTTGCCAAGCATTCAAATGCGTTCATCCGCCCATCTCCATCAGGGGGTACTCTCGGCGGTGTCCACCGAAAAACGAGAGAAACGATGCTGTTATGTGAAGCTGCTGGCTTTGATGTCATTCTAATTGAGACAGTCGGTGTCGGTCAAAGTGAATTTATCGTCCGCAGCATGGTTGATTTTTTTATGCTGCTTGCGCTGACAGGAGCCGGCGATGAACTGCAGGGTATGAAAAAGGGGATTATGGAACTCGCTGATGCAATTGTTGTCAATAAAGCGGACGGTGTGAACAAGCAGCTTGCTGAAAAAACGAAAAATGAATTTAACCAAATCTTGCACTTTCTTCAGCCGGCAACGAAAGGATGGATATCAAAAGCCTATACGTGCTCCGCTTTGAAGAATGAAGGCATGGACTCGATCTGGTCTGTTATCGGCGAATTTCGAGAAACAGTTGAAAAAAGCGGTGTATTAAACGAGCGCCGCCGCCGTCAGACAAAAGAATGGCTGCACACGCTGATTATGGAGCAGCTGAAAAATAATTTTTACCGCCATCCGTACGTAAAAGATCAAATTAGTCAGCTCGAACAGGCCGCAATGGACGGAGATATTACTCCTTCACAGGCAACAGAGTCACTCTTTCGTGAGGTATATGGGGACAAATAAATGAAGCGGCGCAATACCTTTTTAAGAAAGGCTGTACATTGCGCCGCTTTCCGTTTGTAGTCCACATATCTTTTTCGGGCAAAAAAAGGACCACCCGAATAAAATTCGAATGGTCAAAGACAGGGAGTTTAGGGGTATGGATCCAGTTGCCTTATTATTCTACCCGGGATTGAAAAAAATAAACATTCCTTTTATTCTTTTTCTAAAAATATAATAAATAATTGGGATAAAGATTTATTAAAGTAAACAATCAATTGGAAGTAGTCCATTTGATTGAAATATAAAAATTTTTGTCTTATGATAGAAGGAGCAACCAATAAAGGAGAGAATACCGTGGGAATGGATTTTAATTTTTTCATGAATGATGTAGTTCGTCAGGCTCGCGATGAAATTAGAGCGGCTGGATATACAGAATTGACGACACCTGGTGAGGTGGATTCAGTGTTAAACGAGAAAGGGACGACGCTTGTGATGGTCAACTCTGTTTGTGGATGTGCTGGAGGCATTGCCCGTCCGGCAGCGGCTCATGCGATTCATTATGATAAGCGCCCGGATCGTTTAGTAACCGTATTTGCCGGGCAGGATAAAGAAGCAACAGCGCAGGCGCGCAGTTTCTTTACTGGCTACCCGCCATCATCGCCTTCGTTTGCCTTAATTAAAGATGGAGAGGTGCAGGCAATGGTCGAGCGTCATCAAATAGAAGGGCATCACCCGATGTCAGTCGTTGAACAACTTCAATCGCTTTTCGATCAGCATTGTGAAGAAGTATAAGAATGGTGAACTAAAGCCTTGCCCTCTGCGGCAGGGCTTTCTTACTAGGGGTGGAAGCTATGTTTAAAATCGGCTACCGCACAGCAAAAACGGCAGTAGGCATTGCTGTCGCCATTCTAATAGCTGAATGGATCGGGCTTGAGCATGCGGTTTCAGCGGGGATCATTACAATATTATGTATTCAAAATACGAAGCAGCGGTCTCTTCAAGCGGCGTGGACACGGTTTATTGCCTGTCTTGTAGCCCTGTTTTATTCCGTATTGTTTTTTGAGCTTGTTTCGCATCATCCGGTTGTCATCGGGATCATTATGCTCTTTTTTATTCCCACCATTGTCGCATTAAAGTATCAGGAAGGCATCGTGTCGAGCACGGTCATCATTTTACATTTGTATACGGCTGAGCACATTACACCTGCGCTCCTTCTAAACGAAATTGGAATAATTTTAATCGGGATTGGGGTGGCGCTTTTACTGAATTCATACATGCCGAGTGTGGAGCGGAATTTAGTGCAGATGCAGGAACAAATGGAACGGTTATTTGAACGAATTTTTGAAGAAATTGTGTTATATTTGCGGACGAATGACCACCGGTGGGATGGCAAAGAACTGACGGAAACAGCGGAGCTCATCAAAAAAGCAAAGACCCTTGCTTTTAAAGATGTCCAAAACCATTTTACGAGACATGACAGTTTTTTTTATCAATATTTTACAATGCGTGAAAAACAGTTTGAAATCATTGAACGGATTTTATTAATCGTCGTGACCATTTCCCACCGTCCGGAACAGGCGGACATGATTGCGGATTTCATAGAAGAATTAAAAACGCATATCCATCCCGGCAACACAGCCTATTTGCATCTTGACCGGCTGGATGAAATGAAGCATGCCTTTGAAGAAATGCCTCTTCCGAAAACACGTGAAGAATTTGAAGCACGGGCAGCTCTTTTCCAGTTTGTCAGGGAAATGGAAAGGTATTTACTCATAAAAGCCCGATTTCGCGGCATGAAAAAAAGCGCGGCTGAAACGGCGCGCCCTTCTGTCACATAAACATTGTCAGTCCGAACATTACGGTTGAAATGAGCATCACAAAAAGCATTAAATACACAATAATTTTTTGAAACGTTTTGTTGCGCATAAAGGTCTCCTTTGAAGGCTCTATTGTTGTCTACTATTGTACCGGCAATAGAGCTTGATCGCAACTGAACAGAAAAATGAAAAAGAGGATTTCTTCAAAATTTGTCGAATTAATATACTGTTTTCGTATATTTTCTTCAAAGGGGTGAGGGAATTGAAAAAAGTAGATCACATCGGCATTGCCGTTGCGTCTTTGGAAGAGTCGATGGCGCTTTACACGGAACAGCTTGGCATGACGCATATGAAAACCGAAACGGTTGAATCTCAAGGAGTAAACGTCGCCTTTATCGATGCGGGGAATATGAAAATTGAATTGCTCGAACCGACTAGTCCGGACAGTCCCATTGCCAAGTTTTTAGAGAAGCGCGGCCAGGGAATTCATCACATCGCGTACAGTGTTCAAAACATTGAATCACGCATTGCCGAAATGAAAGAACGCGGCATTCAAATGATTAACGAATCGCCAAAACTGGGAGCAGGCGGTGCCCATGTTGCCTTTATGCACCCAAAATCAACAGGCGGCGTGTTAATGGAACTTTGCGAGAAAAAGGAGGAAATCTAATGGCGGACATTTTTGACAGCATTCATGAGCTGCAAGATAGACGGCAGGAAGTCGAGCTTGGCGGCGGTGATGAAAGAATCGAGAAGCAGCACGAAAAAGGAAAATTGACCGCACGTGAACGCATTAACTTGCTTGTAGATGAAGGAACATTTGTTGAACTAAATCCATTTATCGAACATCGGAATACTGACTTTGGTCTTGACGGCGTCAAAGGACCGGGTGATGGCGTTGTAACCGGTTACGGAAAAGTGAACGGCCGTCCCATCTATTTATTTTCACAGGATTTTACCGTTTTTGGCGGTGCGCTGGGCGAAATGCATGCACAGAAAATTGCGAATGTGATGGATCTCGCAGCGAAAAACGGAGCGCCGTTCATCGGTTTGAATGATTCCGGTGGTGCACGTATTCAAGAGGGCGTCTTATCACTGGATGGATACGGACACATTTTTTATCGGAATGCGATATATTCAGGCGTTATTCCACAAATATCTGTCATTTTAGGGCCTTGTGCAGGCGGTGCCGTATATTCCCCGGCCATAACAGATTTTGTCTTTATGGTAGACAAAACGAGCCAGATGTTTATTACAGGTCCAAAAGTAATAGAAACCGTCACAGGGGAAAAAATTTCTGCTGAAGATTTAGGCGGTTCGAAAGTACATAATACGGTAAGCGGCAATGCGCATTTTCGTGCTGGCACGGAAGAAGAAATTTTAGAAATGGTCCGTGCGCTCTTGTCGTATTTGCCGCAGAACAATGAAGAGAAAACACCGGTTCTGCCTGAATTAGCTGATGAAAGCGATTACCGGGAAGATATTACGGATGTCGTGCCTTTTGACGGGCTCCGTCCATATGATGTGCGTAAAGTACTCGAGCATGTCGTCGATGAAGGATCGTTTATGGAAGTGCAAAAGGAATTTGCAAAAAACATCGTCGTTGGTTTTGCCAGAGTCAAAGGGGAAACAATCGGATTAGTATGTAATCAGCCGAAATTTATGGCCGGCGGATTGGATATTGATTCTTCTGATAAAGCCGCGCGGTTCATACGTTTTTGCGATTCATTTAACATTCCGATCATTACGTTTGAAGATGTATCCGGATTTTTCCCTGGAGTGAAACAGGAATTGGGTGGCATCATCCGTCACGGTGCGAAAATTTTATATGCGTATTCTGAAGCAACAGTGCCGAAAATTACCGTTATTTTACGAAAAGCTTACGGCGGTGCTTATGTGGCGCTTAATTCAAAATCAATCGGAGCAGACCTTGTGTTTTCGTGGCCGAATGCAGAAATTGCCGTTATGGGACCACAGGGCGCGGCGAATATTATCTTTGCCCGTGAAATTGCAGCAAGCGACGATCCGGAAGCAACAAGGGCGGCGAAAATTGAAGAATACCGTGAAAAATTTGCCAACCCGTACGTGGCCGCTGCACGGGGCATGGTCGATGATGTAATCGATCCGCGGGAGACTCGAATTAAGATTATTCAATCGCTTGAAATGATGCGCACAAAAAAAGAAGAACGGCCAAAGAAAAAACACGGAAATATTCCACTTTAATGAAGATCAGCCGGAGACCAACCTCTCTCGGCTGATTTTTTATTCAGAAAAGTTTATACTATAGAAGGCAGAACATTTGGAGGTGCAGCGTGGTCAATGAAGAACGTTTATTGAATGAATTTTTGGAACTCGTTCAAATAGATTCCGAAACGAAACACGAACAAACGATAGCCAAGTCGTTAAAAGAAAAATTTACTGCACTCGGCGTCGATGTGTATGAAGATGATGCTGCGTCCAAAACCGGACACGGTGCAGGGAATTTAATTTGTACGCTCTCTTCCGTGAAAGACGATGTCGATCCGATTTATTTTACCTCACATATGGATACAGTGGTTCCAGGAAAAAATGTGAGCCCGATTGTGGAAGATGGGTATGTTAAAACAGACGGAACGACAATTCTTGGCGCGGATGATAAAGCAGGTCTTGCTGCGATGTTTGAAATGATTCGTTTATTGAAGGAGCAAAACATCGCGCACGGGTTAATTCAATTTATCATTACCGTTGGTGAAGAATCCGGCCTTGTTGGTGCAAAAGCGCTCGACCGGTCACTTGTGAAAGCGAAATACGGCTTTGCACTGGACAGCGACGGTGATGTTGGCAATATTATTGTGGCTGCACCGACACAGGCGAAAGTCACTGCGCATGTATACGGCAGAACTGCCCATGCAGGCGTCGCACCTGAAAAAGGAGTGTCCGCGATTACGATGGCCGCCAAATCAATTGCCCGTATGCCGCTTGGACGGATTGATGAAGAGACGACTGCCAATATCGGCCGGTTTGAAGGCGGACAGGCAACGAACATCGTTTGCGATTATGTGCAAATTTTAGCGGAAGCCCGCTCGCTTGATCCGGAAAAAATGGATGTGCAGACAAAGAAAATGAAAACAGCATTTGAAGAAGTCGCCGCTGGCATGGGCGGCAGGGCAGAAGTGGATGTGGAAGTGATGTATCCTGGCTTTAAATTCGGTCAGGACGATCATGTCGTGCAGGTGGCTCAGAAGGCAGCAGCAAAAATTGGACGTTCATCCAAGCTGTTAACGAGCGGAGGAGGCAGCGATGCGAATGTCATTGCTGGATTTGGCATACCGACAGTAAATTTAGCTGTCGGCTATGAAGACATTCATACAGTCAATGAAAAAATGCCTGTAAAAGAGCTCGTAAAGCTCGCTGAAATGGCAACAGCGATTGTTGAGATTGTAGCAGAATAAAAATAGCAGAAGAAAGAAGGATTTCGTTTTATGACAAAGCAGCAAATTGGAGTCATCGGTCTTGCCGTAATGGGTAAAAATTTAGCGTGGAACATTGAAAGCCGCGGCTATACTGTATCTGTTTTTAACCGTTCATCTGAAAAAACGGATGAAATGGTGAAAGAAAGCGAAGGGAAGAACATCGTCCCAACCTATACAATGGAAGAATTTGTTGCATCGCTTGAAGTGCCGCGCAAAATCTTGCTCATGGTAAAAGCCGGTGAAGCAACGGATAAAACAATCGATTCATTAAAGCCTCATCTTGAAAAAGGCGACATTATTATCGATGGCGGCAATACGTTCTTTAAAGATACACAACGACGCAATACAGAGCTTGCAGAACTCGGATTCCATTTTATCGGTACAGGTGTTTCAGGGGGAGAAGAAGGCGCGTTAACAGGCCCGTCCATTATGCCGGGCGGCCAAAAAGAAGCGTATGAGCTTGTAGCGCCTATTTTAAAAGATATTTCCGCAAAAGTAGAAGGCGAAGCATGCTGCACATATATTGGCGGCGACGGTGCGGGACACTATGTAAAAATGGTTCATAACGGCATTGAGTATGGCGACATGCAGTTGATCGCAGAAGCATACTCCCTGTTGAAAAACGTGCTTGGACTTTCTGCAGAAGAGCTTCACAATGTATTTTCTGAGTGGAATAAAGGAGAACTTGACAGCTATTTGATTGAAATTACGGCAGATATCTTCACGAAAAAAGACGATGAAACAGGGAAACCGCTTGTTGACCTTATATTAGATGAAGCTGCTCAAAAAGGAACAGGGAAATGGACGAGCCAGAGCGCCCTTGACCTTGGCGTTCCTCTGCCGCTTATTACCGAGTCAGTATTTGCCCGTTTCATTTCCGCGCTGAAAGAAGAGCGCGTAAAAGCGGCGGATGTGTTAAATGGACCGGATAGCACGTTTGACGGTGACCGTGACGCGTTTATCGAGTCTGTACGCCGCGCGCTTTATATGGGCAAAATCTGCTCGTATGCACAGGGCTTTGCACAAATGAAAGCTGCGTCTGATGAATATGGATGGGATTTGAAATACGGCGATATCGCGATGATTTTCCGTGGCGGCTGTATTATCCGCGCGCAGTTTTTGCAAAAAATTAAGGAAGCGTATGACCGTGATGCATCACTCGATAACCTGCTTCTTGATCCTTACTTCAGCGGTGTGACGAATGAGTACCATTCTGCTCTCCGTGAAACAATTTCACATGCCGTGCTGAACGGTGTTCCTGTACCGACATTATCCTCGGCAATGGCATACTACGACAGTTACAGAAGCGCTGTGCTGCCAGCGAATCTAATTCAAGCGCAGCGTGACTACTTCGGTGCTCACACATACCGCCGCCTTGATAAAGAAGGTACATTCCACACAGAGTGGATGGAGAAGTAATAGAGGATTTATTTTATAGCCAATGATACAGTTAGGTGAAAAACCTTTTAATATCTATTATTTGTGCCGCTATATTGATTAGTACAGTTTACACTCAAATCGGCTAATACAGCCTTTTGGGTGGTGAATGGGTGGCAAACTTTATAAAAGCACAAGAAAAGCACCGTTTTGCGCGGTGCTTTTTTTATCATGCCTTTAAAACAAAGTTTAACCGTTTATAATAAAGTTTTACTGTTTTGAAGAAAGTTGAATCGTTTATAAAAAACATGAACCGAAATAACTTAGCTTATAAAGAAAGGTTTTCGGTTTTTTTTGTTGTACTAACGGGGCAGTATAGTTAAATAAATTTTTGGAAAATAAAGGTTTTTTGATAACCTTCAAAGAAATTATTATTCCATACACTTTCTCAAGGAGGCTACATAATGCCTGTAATTAATATAATTGTATGGGGGAAAAGAGAGTGAATTCTAACACTAGAAATTTAACATACAATGAAACCGAAATTTATTGGAAGAAATATCAGAGATTTTTTCCTGAAGAACTGCGAATAAAAGAAAATAATCTACCAACTGAAGAATGGTGGAGTTGGAAAGATTATCATATCCATCTGGATAGAATGTCTGTTCTAAATGCGAAAATTAAAGTTATTTTTATTCATGGTGCAGGCGGAAATGGTAGACTATTCGCACCATATGCAAGAATGCTACAAATGCATGGATATGATATTGTATCCCCAGACCTCCCTCCTTATGGACTCAGTTACAAGGAGTCACCAAAATCCATGGATTACCACCAGTGGATAAAAATAATGACTGAGTTCATCGAACAGGAATTTAATCGAGACGGAAAGCCAATTGTTTTATTGGGGGGGAGCATCGGAGGCATGCTTGCATATCATGTGGCAAGTCTGAGCAAACAAGTAAAAGGTTTGATTGTAACGACTTTCGTGGATACAAGTAATCAGAAAGTTCGTGATCAAATTGCCCCAAACAAGCTAATAAGCCGCTTGGGTAAATTCACGTTAGATAATTTCTTTTTTGTACTGGATTCGTTTCGAATTTCTGTTTCAAAAATATCGAGAATGAAATTAATTACAAATAACTTGGATCTGACAAAACTTATTATGAACGATCCTCGAGCTGCAGGGACAAAAGTTTCTTTACGGTTTTTGAGAACATTCTTAAATATGAAACCAGTAATTGAGCCTGAATATTTCGATGTTTGCCCTATTTTGCTCATTCATCCTGAAGTAGATCCAATGACACCATATAGATTAAGTGAATCTTTTTATAACCGATTACAATGTGAGAAAAATTGTGTGATTTTAGAAGGGGCTGGTCATTTTCCGATAGAACAACCGGGTGTGGAACAGATGAAAACAGCCCTTCTAAAATTTTTAATTGAAATAGAAAATGACTTAGAGCTTATAGAAGACTAGTTTATACAATGTTGACGATCGTTAAAGAACTTTATAATAAAATCGAACGAAGCTGTCATTTTGGCAGCTTTTCTTATTGTGCTAACGGGCAGTTTAGTTGAAGAAGTAAGTGTGTATAAAATTGTGACTACATTTATCTCATTGTTAATCTTTCCTTAGACCATCTCTACGAGGTAGTATTTTTTATTTAAACAATATTAGGTTGACTTGTATATATACTGTGTATAGCATCATTTATTTTAAATTGAAGTTCCAAATGGAGAAAGGGGGTAATTTAAAATTGTCATCGAAGAAGAAATCGCTGTTTTATCAAACGGTTGGTTAAAATGTGGAGCTTGCAAAATAAAGATCACTCCATTGAGTGATCTTTATTAGAGAACCTTTTACCTTAATTTTTGCCTTCTCATCCATTGTGTTGCAACCCACTTTTCCCCCATTATAACGGGTGCTCCACCATGCAAAGTGAGTTCGTTTACGCTTGTATCAGTATAGAAATATTCGAAATACACCGCCATTCCCTTTTGTGGTAATACTGAAAAATTCAGCTTAGGAAAAAAGGTTTCTCCACCTTGTTCTACGTCATTTAAGTACATCAGGAGTGTGCTAATTCTATTATTTTTTGCCGCTTTACTTGTTGGTGAAAAAAAATCAAAATGAGCTTTATACTCTTGGCCGGGATTATATTTAATGATTTGAATACCATCCCCATGTTCAATAGGTATATTCATAATAGATGATATTCTTTTTTCAACTTTGGTAATTATATCATTTTCATTTTCTTGAAAAAACATGCCACTACTTGTTCTTATCTCATTTAATTCGTGTGTAGCTCCAATTTTTGAACGCTGCATTTTGTCTTTTGACAATGTAATTAGCTCATCACATTCTTCATCACTCAAAACATTCCCTAAAAGGACTATTAACGGTTCTTCTAATCGGGCTATGATGCAAATTTCTCTATCTTCGGTTTTGATATTTTTTCCGTTGTGATTAAAAATAGTTTGTTCTTTAATGGTGGAGTGTTTACTATCCATTAACAACTTTTATCAGCCCCTGATTTTCAGATTAATTTCTGTTTGTAAGCGTTTACTTTGATGATTATAACACAAATTTTGTTTGAATTTCTAAATTGCTGATGTAAACAAACTATAATACTCCCTTTTGATAGGCGTGCATGTAAGGGCTCAACCCGCGCGGCTATAAAAATGATGCCGCATTTTCAAATTGCCCTGCTTCAACTGCAGGGTGCATTACTTGATGTAGTGATATGATTGACTCAATTTAACCGTAACCAATAAGTTAGCCGTATCAGTTATTGTACTGGTATGGCTTTTTGCTTTCTAAATATTTGTTCATGGTTAAATATAAAATCCTATCTTAATAAATGTACAAGTGAATGGAAATTGTGACGGAAGCGATATTAGGCTCTATTAAATAGAGTTGATTTTCTTGTTAAACTAACGGAGCAAGGTTAGTGCTTCAAATGTAATGACTTTCTTAAATAATTTTGAAATAAACAGGTTTTTATCAGCCAAATATATTAAGATAGGAGAATATGCCTGGATATTGGCCTCACTTTAAAGCATCCAGTTAGCGATAAAAGGAGTTTGTCATGGAAGTTAAATGGTTTTCAGTAAAGAAGAAGCTGATATTGTTTTCGATCCTTCTTTTATTAATTCCCATTTCCACTATTACATTTTTTGCGAACGGAAAGGTCCGGGAAACGACTGAACGGGAGTATGTAAATTCCAGTCTGAGGGAAATCGAAAAAGTGGATAATGCGATTTCGCTGTACTTT